>OY781976.1:1360000-2010000 GCA_963677465.1 uncultured Desulforhopalus sp.
GAGGAACTCGTCAATTTGAGCGTAGGTCATCTCCTTATTAAGCGCTTCCTCTATTGCTTGAATGAAAAGTGTTTGATCTTGTTCCTTCTCTATGTAAGTAAAAATGCCGGATGTTGGTGCTTGTTGATTGCCTGACTCAAGAGTCTTTATACGGTCCAAGAGAGTTTTTATCTCAATTTGAGTTTCGGTGTACAGTTGTTCAAGTTTTGCTATCTGGTCCTTCAGTTCCTGGTCACCACCATCTTGGATCTTCAGGGTGAGTTTTTGAACGAGATCTTTAATCTCTTTTTCAGAACTTTGTAACTCTTGAACCGCAACACTGAGATCTTCAAACTTCTCTCTGAGAGCTACGTTCTCGCCACTGAGGTTTTCAATGCTTCCCTGCAGCTGGATATTATTGGCTGTAAGGCCCTGGATGTTATCCAGCAACGCGGTGTTTTTTTCATGTAGTTGCGCCAAGTCCTGTTTCATCCGGTCATACTCCTCCTTGGTTATATCTAAACCTGCTGTACTATTTGTACAGCACGGACCACTCAGCGTCGAATAACTAGCGAGAAGTTTTTTTTTAAATCAGCGTACATTTGAGATGACAGTTCTGGGTTGACCATAGCCACCGCAGCCAGAAAAATCGCAATAAGTAGGGCAATGGATACGAGAAGGGCTATTCCCATGCCAATAAGAAAGAGGATGAGATTGCCTATACCAAAAATAATCGCCAGTATCCCCCCCCCAGAACTACTCGCTTCTGAAGATGCAATTATGGCGAACAGAACAAGGACGCCACCCAGTACCGCTGCCGATTGCATAAGAGGGGTTTTGAATTCTGTGTTTTTCATTTGTGTTCTCCTGTATGTCTTAATATACCAACATGTTAACGAGGTATGGTTAAATTGTATGATCTCTTAATAATAAACAACTCATTCAATTACCAACAAAATCTGAAGTATGACAATAAATAACCATCTAACTATTGATAGTGTCAAGGTTTATGTTAATTTTTCATTCAAACCCAGATCTGCACTGAATTGACGGAGATTTTCGATCCGTGACAATACAGGTGGGTGACTATAATGGAGAAAGACCATTAAAGGGTGCGGGGTTAGATTGCTGAGGTTTGCCTGGCTGAGTTTTTTCAGGCCTGTTATCAATAATTCTGCCGACCCGGTTGTTCGGGCAGCAAACTCATCTGCTGCGTATTCATTCTTGCGTGACATATAATTAAAGAGAATGGAAACAATGAGGTTTAGTGGAGAATAAAGAAAACCGAAAAACACCAAGCTCGAATATATAGAGGTGTGGCTCATGAAAAATGCCGCTGATAGCTCCTTATTGCCAAGGAAAAATGAAAGAAGATAAAACATTATCCCTGTCTGAATAATCGACGAAAGGAGCATCTGAATAATATGCTTGAGCTTGAAGTGACCCATTTCATGGGCCAGCACTGCAACAATTTCAGGTTCCGTGAGTTTCTTCAACAGGGTGTCGTAAAAGACAATTTTCCTGAATTTCCCAAAACCTGTGAAAAAAGCATTGAGTTTGGATGATCTTTTTGAACCGTCCATTGTGAATATGCCCTTACTTTTGAATTGTTGCTGTGTTGTATATCTGAGGATTCTGTCTTGTAAGGAACCACTTTCCAAGGGAGAGAATTTATTGAAAAGGGGCATGATGAGGATGGGGGCAAGAAATTGTATAATAATTGAAAATGCCACCACACCAATCCAACAATAAAACCATCCGTAATCAACACTGTTTATGAAAAACCATAGTATAAGAGTCAAGAGGGGTGCGCCTAGTAAGATGGCGAGTAGACAACCTTTGATTATGTCCATGATGAACGTTTTCAGAGTAGTGCGATTGAAACCGAATCGTTCTTCGATAACAAATGTTCGATAAACCGAGAATGGTAAGTTGACCATAAAGGAGAGCATAGCCAAACTACCTATGTAGATCAATCCTGTAACAATCTGGCCGAAACCAAAATCTCTCACCCAAATGTCAACATAATTAAATCCACCATAGAGCAGAAAGAGCAGGGTGAGCACCAGAGAAAAGAAGCTTTCGATAAGTGCGAACGAGGTGGTCGCTCGGGTGTAGTTTTGCGATTTGCTGTAATCATGATCATCAAATGTTGTTTCAAATTCATTTGGCAGTTGTGGGTTCAAGGAGCTGACATTGAGCAAGGAAACGCCAAACTCGAGAAGAAACGAAAGGATAAGAATAAGGAGTATTACAAGTAGCCAGTGATTCATGATTGCCAACACAAAAATATAAAGGAGCTATTAAAGGAAAATTTCAACAAACGATCAAAAAACAAAAAGTGAAAACAAAATTTAAACATGAACGAAAATAAAAAAAGGTCCTAAGGGATTTAACCCTCAGGACCTTTGCTGCGTCATAAAGTAACAAGAAGTTACATGATTATTTGTATTGCGCTGGTGGTTAAGGCAATGAATTTCGAGGGCATTACCCCCATCACCACCATTGCTATGATGAGAAACACTGCGAGTATGTTGTTGAGGCCGGACCTCGCGATGGCTCCACGATCTTCCGAATCGGTACAGAAGGTAACGCGAACAATAGACAGATAGTAGTAGAGAGCAATGGCAGTGTTAAATGCAGCAAGAATAACAAGAATGAGATGGCCTTCTTTAAGTGCACCAAGAAGCAGCAGGAACTTTCCGGTAAATCCGACAAAGGGAGGAATTCCGGCAAGAGCAAAAAGTCCGACAATTAATGTCAGCGCTAAAAGAGGAGCCCGTTTATGCAATCCGGTGAAATCTTCCACCACAACATTTTTCCCTTTTTCGGACACCGAACAGATGACCAGGAAACAAGAGAGGTTCATGAAGACATAACCCATAATATAATACATGGCCGTTGCGTAACCGGTAATCTTAAAGGTCAGCAAACCGACCAGGACAAAGCCTGCATGAGAAATTCCGGAAAAACCCAAAAGTCTTTTAACATCCTTTTGAACGAGAGCAGAGAGATTGCCGTAGAACATGGAGAGGAGAGCACAGACCATCAGCACATTAACTATAATTTCCCCCTCTGCGCTTACCAGAGTCATTATTCGAATAAGAAGTGCCACTGCCGCCAGTTTTGGGACTGCCGCGATAAAGGCGGTGGTTTCATTGGAAGAGCCTTCATAGACATCAGGCACCCAAAAATGAAGAGGAAAGAGAGCAAGTTTGTAGAAAAATCCGGCCAGTACCAGAACAATGGCGACGATCGCCGCAGGTTGGCTATACATCAAGGCCAGCTTTTCAGCAAGAACAGGCAGTTGAGTAGATCCGGTAAGACCGTACATATAGCTCATGCCAAAGAGCATCAAACCTGTTGCCATAACACCAAAGAGCAGATATTTTACGCCAGCCTCAACCTGGTCCCCTGAGGCTGTTGCGTTGTTTCTCATCGGTACCATTATATAGACGGCGAAAGACGATAACTCTAAAGAAACAAAGATTGACAGAAGTTCGACACTCGAAACGAGCATCATCAGCCCTAATACCGACATGAGGAGGAAAATGTAATATTCTGAACGGGTGTCTTCTCTAAGATCGCCTTGTTTAGAGCTGATGATAAGGACGATGAGGGTAGCCAGGGCAATTAAAACCTTAAAAATTTGCGAGAAAAAATCGACCTGATAGGCGGAATAGAACAGCTTTCCCTCACTTTTAAGGCAAATGAGTGATGCAACCAGTGTCACAGCGGCCAGAGCGGTCGCCACGTTTTTGATTTTTCCACTACTTGGTTTGCCCAAACTGAAAATGAAAAGTATCAGTCCAGCCCCTAACAGTGATAATTCAGGTAGAAATAGCATCGTTTTACCTTTACGAGGTCTTAATGACTTAGAAATGAATTTATTGGTTCTATTAAAAGAAAATCATTTCTTGAAGGAACTTATACCCCACGAGGGGGCACTGTTAATAGCCCGGTTTACCAGGCTAATTTAATTCAAAACCCATTAATGCAAAATCGATCCGGCTGCTGCAACGGCTTGGGCCTGGTGGGCGTCAAACTGTTGAATAAGCTGGGTTACGCTTGTATGCATCATGTCTAAAAACGGTTGCGGTCCCAGGCCAATCCAGAAAACAAAAAATAGAAAAGGTGCCAGAGTAACAATTTCACGGCTGTTTATATCAGTGATCCAGGATTGATCAGGGTTATCAGTGCCGCCCCAGATAATTTTCTGGAGCATGCGCAACATATAGGCAGCGGCCAAGACTGCACCGGGAATAGCAGCCAGGGCAAGATAAGGGAAACCGCCATTCATAGTTCCGAATTTAAAGGCACCGGCCAAAATCATGAACTCGCCGACAAAACTGTTTGTCCCAGGAAAACCAAAAGAGGATAAGCTGAAGAAGGCGAGGAACGTGATATAAACGGGCATGTATTTACCGACCCCGGTGGCCGATCGAAGCTCCCGGCTATGTGTTCTCTCGTAAATCATGCCAACACAGAGAAACAGGGCGCCGGTGGTAATACCATGATTGACCATTTGAAGAATGGCCCCTTCCATCCCATCGATGTTGAGAACAAAAATACCAAGAGTGACAAAACCCATGTGGCCAACAGATGAGTAGGCGATAAGCTTTTTCATATCACTTTGAGCCAGAGCTGTAAAACCGCCATAAATGATACCGGCAATAGACAGCCAGAGGACATAGGGCATGAGGAGGATTGTGGCTTCAGGGGTAATTGGCAAAGCAAACCGGAGGAACCCGTATGTACCCATTTTTAAGAGGATACTTGCCAGGATAACCGATCCGGCTGTGGGCGCTTCAACGTGAGCGGCTGGCAACCATGTGTGGAATGGAAACATGGGTACCTTGATGGCAAAGGCGAGAAAAAAAGCAAGGAAAAGATAGATCTGGGCAGTGAGGGAATAATCCTGCCACATCATATCTGGAATGAAAAAGCTGAAATTGTTCGTCGTATATAGCCAGATAATGCCAACAAGAAGTAGGATCGAGCCGGCCAGGGTGTAGAGGAAAAATTTAATAGAGGCATAAATCTTTCTAGGCCCACCCCAGATACCGATAAGGAGATACATGGGGATGAGCATTGCTTCCCAAAGGACATAAAAAAGTACGAAATCGAGGGCCACAAAAACGCCAATCATGGCTGTTTCCATGATAAGCAGGCATACCATGAAAGCCTGAATCCGTGTTTTTATATATGACCAGGAGGCCAGGACACAAAACGGCATAATAATGGTCGTCAGGAGAATGAGCAGAATGGAAATACCGTCAACACCGACAGTGTAGTTGATGTTAAATCCTGCAATCCAACTATGGTGTTCTGCAAATTGGAATTTACCGGTTGTCCGATCAAAGTCAGAGACCAGCCGAAGAGAGAGCACGCCTACAACACTGGTCGTGGCCAGGGCAAGGTAACGACACAGTGACTCATTCTTCACAAACAAGAGCAGAAGTGCTCCAGCCAAAGGCAGGAAGATAAGTACACTTAAAATGGGAAAGCCGGAGTTAATCAGTAGTTGGTCCATTACCAATGATCCTTGAGGTCTAAATATTATAGCCAAACATACGAGATGAGAAGGATAGCAGCAAAGGTGACCGATATATATATCGTCTGTTGTATCTGGCCTCTCTGCAAGACAATGGTCACTCTTCGGCCGATTGCCTTTACGCATCTGGCACTGCCATCTACCACGCCATCAATGCCATGCCAATCAAACCAAGACCAGAATCTCGCCGTTGTCATCAGCGAGTAAAGGCCAACAACTCTATATGCTACACCCCATGTATCATCAAGCCATTGGATAGGATGTTTGGCGAGCCAGAGAAAACCTCTGCCGCCCATACGGTAGAACCAGTCAAGGTCAAGGCTGATTGTATTGCTGGGTCCAAGCTTATTCTTGAGAAAAACAAAGGCAATAGCTGTGAAGGCCAGCAATTGCAGGGTTTCACTCAGGTGGTAGCCACTGTAAGGATGATAGGAGACATCCGCGTTGGGCAACATGTTATAGAGAAATGGCGTATACGTACCAATCAGCAGACATAAAAATGCCGCTGCAGCCATTGCCAGATGCATATTCCAGGGAGGATCTTCAGCTTTTGCCCAGGTTTCGTCGCTACATCTATTCTCACCAAAAAAGATAAGATAGGGTAAACGCAGCCCGGCGACGAGAAAGGTTCCTACTGACACAACAGTGAGGAGGAAACCAGCCACAAGTAGATGGGACTCAAATCCTGCCGAAATGATCATCGACTTTGACACGAAGCCTGAAAAAAAAGGAAAGGCCGAAACAGAAATACCGCCAATGACCATGAAAAAGAGGGTGCTTGGCATCTTTTTATAAAGTCCGCCCAATTCGCTGAACTTTGATTTGCCCGTGGAATAAATGATGGATCCTGCTGCCATGAAGAGCAAGCCTTTGTATAGAATATGGGCAAAGGCATGAGCACAGGTTCCGTTGATGGCAAGTGCGGTGCCGATTCCGACACCGGTTACCATGTAACCAACCTGGCTGACAATTTCCCAGGCGAGTAGTTTTCGAATATCATTTTCCATCATGGCATAAATAATGCCGTAGATAGCCATGATTACGCCAAGGACGATGAGAATATCAAAACCTGCAAAAGCCCGGGCGAGAGTGTAAATTGCCGTCTTTGTGGTAAAGGCACACATGAACACCGCGCCTGTTACCGTGGCCTTACTGTATGCATCCGGAAGCCATGAATGCAGGGGAGGGACGGCCGCATTCAGCATAAGGCCGGCCATAATCAGCCAGGTGTAGAGCTGGGTGTTATGTTCGTCGAGTTGCACAAAAGACAGATCACCTGTTGCTTGATAGCGCAGGACAAAGCCCAGAAGTAAAACTACGCCGCCAAGGGTATGGATAAGTAAATATCGATAGCCAGCAGCAAGTGCGTCTTTGTCGGTATTACACCAGATAAGAAAGGTCGAGGCGAAGGCCATCATCTCCCAGAAGAGAAACAGGACCAGATAGTCGCCGCAATATATTGCCCCGAGGCTTCCGGATACATAGAACCAGGCCGCGATATGTTGCAGGTTGTCTTTTACGTGTAGTCCGTAAACGGTGCCGATAATGGCCATCAGGGCCATTATAAAACCGAAGATCATTGAAAGACTGTCAACTCTGCCAAAGGTAAGTGTCCAGTTTCCCATAAAGGTGACTACCCCATGAACGCCGGGATGCCAGTTGAGATAGATCACATCCAGAAAGGTGAGAAGCGGAACAGTACAAAGATAAAGTTTACGAAACGGCTCTTTGATAAATGGCAAAATAAGAGCACCACATATCAAAATCAGAGACGGATGGATAAAACTAGTTGTCATAGTAATCCTCTCGGGTCATGATTCCACTTTTCCCAAACCATCTCGCAAAATAAACGAGAACCACGCAGGATAAGATACCGAAAATTGACCAAAAGCCTGGGATGTGTTTTTCCATCCAGGTATGGGCGTGATGGGTATCAACCCCAACAACTGACCAAACCAGCATAACTGCAATACCAATGTAGCAGCCAATCTTCACGGCTTGCAGTCGCTCTTTTAGAAAATCGATGAGATTTACAATCATCCCGTCACCGCCTTTACAAATTGCAACATGAAGTCAGGAAAAATACCTATGAGTACAGAAACAGTACATGCTATCAATATCGGAATGAGCATGGCCAACGGTGCTTCTTTGATACCGGTAAAAGGTTCACCAACAGGGCGCGGTCCGAAAAATGCCTTGTAGGTAATGGGGGCAAAATAGGCAACGTTAAGCAGGGTACTGGCAATCAGGATAAGAAGAATGCCGAGCTGATGTGCTTCAACCGAGCCGATAAGGAGATTCCATTTCGTTATAAATCCGGCAACAGGCGGCGCACCAATCATGCTGAGTGAGGCGATACCAAAGGCTGCAAAGGTCCAGGGCATTGATTTGCCAAGCCCGCTCATCTCAGATATGTTCTTTTTGTGGCTTACTACATAGATAGCACCGGCACAAAAGAACAGGGTGATTTTGGAAAAGCCATGGTTGACGATATGAATCAAACCACCTTGAATACCAGGCTCAGTCAGCAGGGCCACACCTAAGATAATATAAGAGAGTTGGCTGACTGTGGAATAGGCCAGTCGGGCTTTTAAGTTGTCTTTTGAAAGGGCAATGATTGAGGCTGCGAGAACGGTGAATCCAACAAAATAAGCAGTGGGGATACCAAGATTAAAGGCATGCATGATATCCGTTCCAAAGGTATAGAGCATGACCCGGGTGGTACAGAAGACTCCGACTTTAACAACGGCAACAGCATGGAGCAGAGCCGAAACAGGTGTTGGGGCAACCATTGCACCAGGTAACCAGTGATGGAACGGCATAACGCCATTCTTCGCGAACCCGAAAATGCAAAAGATGTAAAGCATGATAACCAGAGTACCGTTAGCACCAGCAGGGAAAATACCGTCGTGGATATTGGAGGCAAAATCCAGGGTTCCGGTCAGCACATAGATGAGAATCATGGCTGGTAGGAGAAATGCTTTGGCAGTCGTTGTCAGATAGATAATATACTTTCGTGCCCCGTTATATCCTTCTTCGTCTTGATGGTGGGCAACCAGAGGATAGGTGCAAACAGAAACGATCTCATAAAAAAGGTACATGGTGAAAAGGTTGTCGGAAAACGCGACACCAATGGCACCAAAAATAGAAAGAGCAAAGCAGGCGTTAAAGCGAGTCTGGGCATGTTCCTTAAGCCCTCTCATGTATCCCATGGAGTAGAAAACAGCGATGGTCCAGAGTGACGATGCCACAATAGCAAAAATCATTGACATTGGATCGGCTCGTAGAGTCACCGTCACTCCCGGAAGGATAGTGAACATATGGAACATAAGGGTCTTTCCATGGAGGACAGCCGGAATCATTGAGCCAACAACCAGCAGGAGGAGGATGGAGGAAACAGATGAGATCCCTTCCCGGATATTTTCATTGTCTCCCTTGAGCATCACACCCACCGTACCAAAAAGCGGAATGAGCAGGGCTATGAGTAATTTATAATCCATTCCAGGTGGCTCCTTGACTAACCTTTAAGTTGAACGGTGTCTTCTGCGTCTATCGATTTGAACTGGCGATAAACAGCGATGATGATACTCAGTCCGATGGCTGCTTCAGCGGCGGCAATCGCCATGATAAAAAGCGTGAATACCTGCCCTGTAACCGGGTTCGGTGAAGTGAAGCGGTTAAATGCCATAAAATTGATTGACGCTCCGGCAAGAATCAATTCAGCCGCAATGAGCATACCGATAAGTGTTCTTCGGGTGACAATACCGTAAATGCCAATGCCGAAAAGCATTGCACCGATAACGAGAAACGTATTGAGATCATTGTAGAGTGTAAGCAGCGACATCAGCTTTTCCTCCCTTCCCGGGCAATAACCAGGGCGCCAAGAATTGCAATAAGCAGGACTATAGAGACCAGTTCAAAAACCATTGAGTATTCAGTTAACAGATGGATACCAATTGTCTTGATCGAGCCATCGTTGATTTTTTCCACAGCTTGCCAATCCGTTTTGATAGCGAGGATGGAAAAGCCGCCGGTGAGAAGAGCGGCTGTGGCAAAACCAAAGGGCCCAATAAGCGGGCCGGAAGGGCCTATCTTTTTCTGTTCTTCCGGGGCCGCGAGCATGATGGCAAAAGAGATGGTTACCGCTACAGCTCCGACATAGATCAGGATCTGCATCATAGCGACAAAAGGAGAGTTGAGGAAGTAGTAGAGCCCGGCAACGCCTACGAAACAAACAATAAGGCCGGCAACCGACCGCACCAGTCGTTCTGAGTTACAGGCAATAAGCCCGCCGATCAGGGTGATTGCCACCATAATTAGAAAAACTACCCCGACCAGTCCGTCGACACTGAAAAGACTTGGGGATGTGACTATTGACGGGTTCATTTATTCCTATCCTCCAGACGTTTGAGAAGATCGAAGATAAAATCTTCCTTTCTGGTGCTCGCCAGGTTGTATTCTTTGGAAAAGGTGAGAGCATTAAAGTTGCAGGATTCTACGCAGGAGCCGCAAAGCGAGCATCTGGTGAAATCAAGAATATATTTGGTGAGAACTTTTTTCTTTTCTCCTTCGGGTTTCTCACCATCAAGAGAGATACAATTTGAAGGGCAGGCACGTTGGCAGAGACCGCAAACCACACAATTAGGTTTGCCCTCTTCACTTTCGATGAGTTCGACATGGCCACGATATTTGTCGCACATCGTCAGTGTCTCGTAAGGGTAAGAGACCGTAACTGTGGGTTTGAAAAATTCTTTAAAGGTTATACCCATGCCGATAAAAAGGCTTATCAACCCATGGTATATTTCTGAAAAATAGGTGACCATCTTAAAACACCTTTATTAATCCTGCGGTAAACAGCAGGTTGAACAGAGACAGCGGGATTAGAATTTTCCAGCTGAGATTCAACAGTCCGTAAATGGTCGTACGTGGAAAAGTCCAGCGTATCCAGATAAAAGTTGCAATCAACAAGTAGAGCTTGAGGAGAAACCAAAAGACTCCAGGAATAAAACCAAGGAAAGGAAGAGGTGCATTCCATCCGCCGAGGAACAAAATGGTGGTCATACAGGAACCAATAACGATATTGGCATACTCACCCATGAAAAAAAGACCGAATCCCATGGAGCCGTATTCAGTGTGAAAGCCTGCCACCAGTTCGCTCTCAGCCTCACCAAGATCAAAAGGAGCTCTGTTGGTTTCCGCCAGAGTACAGGTGAAAAAGATCAGGAAAGACATTGGCATCAGGATGTTATGAGAATTGCCAAGAAGGGGGAAAATGTTCCAGTGTAAAAATGATCCACCCTGTTGATGAACAATTTCCATGAGATCCATCGATCCAGCTATCATTACCACCGTAATCGTCGTAATGAGCATAGGGACTTCATAGGCAACAGCCTGAGATACGGCACGTACCGATGACATCATGGCGTATTTGTTTCGGGAACTCCAGCCGGCAAAAACCAGCGACATGCCACCCATAGAAGCAAAGGCGAAGACCATCAGGATGCCTACGTTCATGTTCTTGGCAATAATGGAGTCGCTAAAAGGAATAGTCACAAAACTCATAATGGCCGGGAACATCGCCAGGACAGGTGCGGCGATAAAGAGTACCTTGTCAGCGCCGCCTGGAATGGTCAACTGTTTGGCCATCAGTTTGATGCCATCAAGCGGAGGTTGCAACAAACCCCAGGGACCATTGATGTTGGGGCCGGGGCGACGCTGAATCCGTGCTGCGCCTCTTCGTTCAGCCCAAACCAGATAGGCGGCGTTGAGAGCTGCAAAACCGATGGCTATCACAACCGCAATAATGACATTTAGTAGTGTTAAGCTCATAGAATATTTCCTCTTACCTGTCTATCTCGGGAATGACCAGATCAAGACTTCCCATAAATGCCAGCGCATCCATTATCATCATGCCTCTGCATGCTTCATCAAATAAGTGCATGTTTGAGTAGGTTGGGGAACGAAGTTTTAACCTGTACGGGGTCTTGTCACCATCGCTCACCAGCCTGATTCCGAAACTTCCCCGGGCGGTTTCCACGGCCTGATAATAATCTCCAGCAGGCGGTTTGATGAGTTTGGGCTTTTTCTCCGGCATGATCGGGCCGTCCGGCAATTTATCCAATCCCTGCTCGACTATTCGTAAAGACTGCTCTATCTCTGCCATTCTCACATTGTATCTGGCCAGAGAATCACACTCATGGAAAACAGGCACATCAAAATCAAACTCGGGGTACACCGAGTAAGGTTCATTTTTTCGTACATCAAAGTTGATACCGGAACCCCTGGCGACAGCACTGCTTGCGCCATATTTCCGGCACATTTCTGGAGTAAGAGGGGCAATGCCTTCCAGCCTTTTGCGGAAAATGATGTTTCCTGTGACCAATCTATGATATTTTTTGAGAGATTTTCGCATCCGGGGGATAAAGCGTCTGGCGGCTGCAATGAAATCATCATCAACATCGTTGTATAAACCACCAAACCGGAAGTAACAATAAGTCAGGCGGGAGCCTGTGACTGCCTCCAGCATATCAAGGATATGCTCCCGATCCTGAAGTGCATACATGAGCGGACTGAAGCCCCCAAGGTCCATGACAAAGGCACCAAACCAAAAAAGGTGCGAGGCAATCCGGTTGAGCTCAACCATAATCGCACGGATATATTCGGCGCGTTCCGGCACTTCAATTCCCGAGGCCTTCTCGACCAGCAGCACATGACCGTGGGAGTAACCAAGGGCACCGAGGTAATCCATCCGGCTCAGGTTCATCAGGAACTGAGGGTAGGTTTTTACTTCACCCATCTTTTCGTGCATCCGGTGAATATAGCCGATGACAGTTTCGGCATTGACAATATACTCACCGTTCATCTCCATTTTGACCCGCAGCACACCATGGGTTGCAGGATGCTGTGGACCTACATTGAGGATGAAAGTCTCGTCCGGTTGGAGTTCTATTGGAGAATTCATGCCTTGAAATCCTTTAAGAGTGGATGAAAATCTGCATCTTCAGGGAGAAGGAGAGGGACGAGGTGAGGGTGTCCGGTAAAATTAATGCCAAAAAACTCATGGGTTTCCCGCTCATGCCAATTAGCTCCTGCGTAAATACCGGTAATCGAAGCGACTTCTGGTGATTTTCGGGCAACTCTCGTTCTTATAACCACGCGGCAGAGTTCGAAATCATATCTGGAAAAGTCATATATAACTTCCAACTGGTCTTCTTTAATCCAGTCGACACCGGTGATGCTTTCAATGAAAAATTCTGCTTTATCAAGGATTGTGACGGCTTCAAGCAGCTGGTCTGGAGAAACCTGGGCATCAAGGTGATAACCATGCACGGCGTAATCACGTTCAAGCAATCCATTTGGACGTGGTTCTGAGGAGGCTTTCTTGCCCTTTTCTTCACCAGCATCTTCGGTGACTACTTCTTTTGGTTCTGGCGCTGGAAAGAGATTTTGGAGAGCCAGTTTTGTTTTTTCACAAATCATTTCGCAATGCTCCAAGAACTTCAAAAAACTGAGTTGGCGGTATTGAACAGTTAAGGCGAGGCTGGAACCTTATGCAGCCTCCGGATTTTTCCACCTCTTCCAGTCGGAGACGAGGTGTTCGAGTTCAATAATTCCCTGAAGAAGTGCTTCAGGACGGGGAGGGCACCCCGGAACATACACATCGACCGGAAGAAATTTGTCAGCTCCAAGAACGATGCTGTACTGGCCTTCGAAAGCAAAGGGGCCTCCGGAGATGGCGCAGTTGCCAAGAGCCATTACCCACTTGGGCTCGGGCATCTGATCATAGAGGGTCTTGATGCCCGGCATCATTTTCTTGGTGATGGTACCAGCGACAATCATGACATCACTTTGTCTGGCAGAAGGGCGAAAAACCTCAGCTCCAAAACGGGACATGTCAAATCTGGCACACCCTGTAGCCATCATTTCGATGGCACAACAGGCAATCCCAAAGGTCAAGGGCCATAATGAGTTAGCCCTGCCGATATTTATCAGTTTGTCTACAGCTGCGAATTGAACTATCGACGAAGGTACGTTTTGCGTTCCCACTTAAAGACTCCCTTGATCCATGCATAAACTACTGCGAGTGATAATATTCCGACAAAAATGACTATTTCGATAAAATCACGAATAGAAGATGCAAAAATCGCATCGTTGTATGCAATAGCTACAGGGAACAGGAAGAGAACATCTACGTCAAAAGCTAAAAAGATGAGCGCATAAAGATAAAAGACTACACCGTAACGAATCCAGCTGTCGCCGATGGGGTCCATGCCACATTCGATGAATTGCAGTGCTTTATTGTCAATCTGCCTCGTTTTGAGAGGCATTAAAAGGTAAACTATAGCGATGGGACCAAGAGCGAAAGATAAGCCACCAATAGTGAAGGCTGCTATCCAAAGGACCTGCTCTGGGTATAAAAATGCAGTGAGCTGTTGTTCCATACTGATACCTTGTCCGATTGTATTGTTCTGAAAATAATACAATGCCACCAAGTTACATCAAAGTTGGTTAACATTTACCACTGGTCAAATTTGCGGTGTATCATAAATGTTTGTTATATTTGTGTCAACCATAAATTGATTTATGCCCAGTATTTAGTGTATCTCAACTGAACGGCTATTCACTGGAAATTCCTGACGTAAAAAGACTTGTTAAACTTTTCAGAAATGCTATATTGGCCTGAAAGAAACCTAAGTAATTAAGATGAATTATATCAGTAAAAATGATCAGAAAGTTAGCGAGGAACCATGTCTATCACCTTGAGACAATTAGAAATATTTATAGCTGTAGCAGAAACAGCGCAGGTCACAAAGGCCAGTAAAAAGCTGTTTGTTACCCAGTCCGCCGTCAGTATGGCTTTGGCAGAACTCGAAAATCAGCTGGGTGGCTCGCTTTTTGATAGACACGGCAGAAGCCTTTTGCTAAATGCCCGTGGCAGGTTTTTGCTTCCGCTTGCAAAAGATATTACCAGTCAGGTAAGCAATATTGAGACTATCATGTCCGAGCGCAATGATAAGCTCGACGGCAGCATAAATATAGTAGCAAGTACGACACTTGGCAATTATATCCTGCCGTATTTGATTGGTGCTTTCAAAAAAATACATCCTAATGTACACGTTAATCTGTTGGTATTTAATACCGGACATGCTGAACGACTTGTTTTTGATAAGGAAGTGGATGTCGGCTTTGTTGAGGGCCCTCTCACAGGGAGCGAGGCTATCCTGTGGCGCCCATGGTTTGAAGATGAATTGATTGTTTTATGTGGACCGACGGATCCCCTGGCGCATAATGAAATATTTGATATTGATAAGGATTTGAAAGGCAAGAAGTGGATTATGCGTGAAAGTAGCTCGGGTACCGTTGCTTCGATCCGGGAACGGTTCGGCAAGTATATGGAAGATGTCAATGTTGTGATGGAGATGGGGCATCCTGAAGCCGTCAAGCGTGCTGTCGAATCCGGGTCAGGCATAACCGTCCTGTCGTCTCTTAGTATATGCCGTGAGGCGGAAAATGGATGGTTGAAAGGTTTGAAGATCGAGGGGCTGGACATGAAGAGGCAGCTTAAGATCATTCAGCGAAAAGATCTGGAAATAAGCGATGCCCTGGCGGAGTTTCTTGCTTTTTGTGATGTCATGACGATCTGTGATGACTCAAGGATTTGTCTGTCTTCACCCTGGAAGCTCCAGTCTCTTCTTGCCAGGCATTCGGCCCTGAAAAAATAGATATGCGATTATATTAAGCTGAGATCCTCGTAGAATACTTCTTTTAGAGATAAGCCATGGGCAGGTGCAGTTGTTGCGGCCATGGCTCTATTTTTTGCCTGCAGTATTGTGACAAAAGCCTCTGTCGATATCTTTCCCCGTCCCACTTCCAGTAGTGTCCCCATGAAGTTTCGGATCATATTGCGTAAGAAACCATCGCCGGTAAATTGAAAAACGAGCTGCGAAGGTGGATGTTCGTGCAACCTGGCTTGATAAATTGTCCTCACGGCTCCGCGACCGGAACAGATACTCTTGTCTCTTGATCCGCTGTTTTCAAATGAGCTGAAATCGTGGGTTCCTTCGAGCAGTTGCAGGCAATTTTTCATTGCAGGCAAGTTGAGCTCACCGGTGACATGTACCGAGTATAATCTTAGTTGGGGCGGTTGGATATTGCCGTTGTAGAGGGTGTATTGATATCGCTTGCCCTTGGCGGAAAAGCGGGCATGAAAATTCAGTTCAACTTCTTCAGCATTGAAGACTTTAATTGCTCCAGGGAGCATTGAATTGAGGCCTCGTAAAAAAATAGGGCAGGATATAGTGGTTCTGGTAAAAAAATTAGCAACCATTGCTTCGGCATGGACACCGGCATCTGTTCGGCCGGCGCCATGGAGATTAATTTCTTCTCTGGTGATTCGGGCAAGATGACGCTCAAGCTCTCCCTGTATAGTTTTGACGTGTAGTTGGCGTTGCCAGCCACTAAACTCAGTGCCATCATAGCCGATAATCAATTTGATGTTTCTAAGGTCGAGAGACATCGGTAAGAAAGTCCGAGGTAAAAATTTTAATCAAGGAAAGAGCGGCACAGTGGTAAGCCCTGTGGTTTCCGCGAATCCGTGCATCAAATTCATATTTTGGACGGCTTGACCAGAAGCACCTTTGACAATGTTATCGATTGCCGACATAATGATTATCCTGTTGGTCGCGGTGTCTATCTTGTATGAAATGTCACAGAAATTGGAACCCCGGACGTACTGCGTCGCAGGAAATGAATCTTCTTCAAGTAACCTGATAAACGGCTCCTTCTGGTAATGATCAAGATAGAGAGCATCGATTTTCTTTCGATCAAAGCCAGGCGAAAGAGTCGCGTAAACTGTGCTTAGAATACCCCGGGAGATGGGGAGCAGATGTGGCGTAAAAGAGATCTTTACCCCGGTGTCGGCCAGAATTGACAGTTCCTGCTCTATCTCGGGTGTGTGTCGATGGGCTCTGCCAACCTTGTAAGGCCTGAAGCCATCCTGAACCTCACAGAACAGGGATCCTGTCTGCGCTGCTCGGCCAGCACCAGATGTCCCGGATTTGGAGTCGGCAATGATTGTTTGCACCTCCAGTGCGCCAGCTTTCAAGAGGGGGGCCAATCCTAAAATAATCGAGGTAGGGTAGCAGCCTGGATTGGCAACCAGTCTGGAACCAGGGATATCACTCCGGTAGAGTTCAGGAAGACCGTACACTGCCTCAGCCAGCAAATGGCTGGACGAATGTGGTTGGTACCATTGTTCATAGACCGCAAGGTCATGGAGACGAAAGTCGGCGGATAAATCCACAACCTTTTTTCCTGCGGCAAGTAAATCTGGTACCAGATTCATTGCTGTTTTATGAGGAACGGCAGTGAAAAAGAAGTCCGCTTGCTCGCAGAGTTCAGCGACGGTGAGGTTTTCGCAGATGATCTCAACCTGTCCTCTGAGGCTTGGGAATATTTCAGAGAGCGGTCGACCGGCATTTTGTCGAGACGTGGCAGCAGTAATTCGAACTTCGGGGTGGTTGTGAAGGATCCTGCCGAGTTCGGCACCGGTATATCCCGAAGCCCCAATAATTCCAACGTTAATCATAACTAGAAAGCTCCCAGATTAAAGATGTGTCGTTGTCGATGAAATAACAAAAGGGGAATAGCAGCCTGGCTGCCATTCCCCTTTTGTTTTACAATCCTGGTTGGACAGTTTCCTGTCAACCGATTGTTCCAATAAAAACGTACTCTGTGCAGGTTAACGTTTAGAGAATTGGAACTTGGCGCGGGCGCCTTTCTGGCCGTATTTCTTTCGCTCTTTTTCGCGAGGATCACGGGTAAGTAGTCCAGACTGTTTCAACTGTAATCTGTTTTCCGGATTAGACTCAAGGAGTGCTTTTGAGATGCCATGGGACAATGCGTCTACCTGTGCAGATTTACCGCCTCCTCTCAAGGTGGCAATGACATCAAATTGATCTATAGTTTCGGTAACTTTGAAAGGCTTGATGATTCTTGGGCCTTTGAAAGTTTGTCCAAAATAATCATCGGCATCAATTTTGTTGACAATTATCTTGCCAGTGCCGGGGGTGAGCCATACTCGGGCAACAGCAGTCTTTCTTTTTCCTGTGGCGTAAAAGCGATCTTGAGCCATATTTTTATTCTCCAGATTAAATATCTAATTCAGCAGGTAATTGAGCTGCATGAGGATGATTTTGCCCTGCGTATACCTTCAACTTTTTCAGTTGAGCGCGGCCAAGCTTGTTTCGAGGAAGCATACCTTTAACAGCCTTAATAATAAGGTCAGTTGGATGCTTTTCCAAAAGTTCTTTAGCAGATGCCTCTTTGATTCCACCAATCCAACCGGTGTGGCGATAATATTTCTTGTCGTTCATTTTGTTGCCGGTCAGAAAAATTTTCTCGGCGTTGGTAACGACTATAAAATCACCATTATCAATAAAAGGGGAAAAAGTCGGTTTATGTTTGCCTCGCAAGCGGGTGGCGATTTCTGATGCTAAGCGGCCCAGAACCTTGTTCTCTGCGTCGACAACGTACCATTTCTTCTCGATCTCGTTGACTGGGGCAAGATAGGTTTTCATTATATCCCTCGAATGGTCGATCATTTAATAAAAAAAGGTCCGAACAGTGTCGAACCTTTTGTACATTATAGTGGAGCGGGAAACGAGATTCGAACTCGCGACGTCAACCTTGGCAAGGTTGCACTCTACCACTGAGTTATTCCCGCTCGTTAAGTTTTTATGTGTCAAAACTGCCGTGTATATACAAGGTTTGCAACTGACTGTCAATTAAAAAAGCAATTGAGTTAAGTTTGTTATTATAATTTTTTTCTTCTGTAAAGTCACGAAAAATAGAGATGGTTTTGTCACTTTAGGGTATATGTTATGTTTGAAATGAGTCTATGTTTATAGATTTCTTAGGGTTATCTTTGTGAGAGAAACTAACCCCGGTAAACGGAAAATAAGCCGGGATAAGTACCTTGACGAAATTCATTCATAAAAAACAAGAAATGAATTTCTAAGGTACTAAAGTAATTTGTTTTTGGAAAATACTTATTTCAACATCGAACGTAACATTGAATGTCTGGCAGGGATTGAAAAAATGGAAAGAAAAAGTTCTGTCATCAGGAAAACCGCGGAAACCGACATTGAGATAAGGCTGGATCTTGATGGTACCGGCAAAAATGACATACAAAGCGGCGTGCCATTTTTAGACCATATGTTGACACTTTTCAGTGTCCATGGTTTTTTTGATCTCACCGTTAAAGCAATTGGCGATACCGAGGTTGATGATCACCACACCGTTGAAGATATCGGCATCTCTCTTGGCCAGGTCTTTGCTAAAGGCTTGGCTGATAAAAGTGGTATAGCGCGTTATGGCAGTTGCTATTTGCCCATGGATGAAACGCTTGTTCGGGTGGTGGTCGACATTTCGAACCGATGCTTTTTACATTATGACGCCATCGTCACAGAGCAAAAACTTGGTACCTTTGATACCGCCCTTGCCAAAGAGTTCTTTCGCGCAGTTTGCCAGCATGCGGGGCTGACCCTGCATATTGATCTCTTGCATGGTGAAAATGGTCACCATATTATAGAAGCCATTTTCAAGGGCTTTGGCCGGGCGATGAACCAGGCTACTACCGAAATTGCCATTTCCGGCACTCTTTCTTCCAAGGGATGTCTGTGAGACTCGCTCGATCTCATCGAGATGCTCTGCTATATTATGCTATGTATTTTTTCAATCCAATGTTCTTTAACTTCTAGGTGTCTCTATGGAAAAAATATTCAAATTGATTCTTCTTTCTTGCTGTGCGGTGACCCTTTTCTCCTCATGTTCGACCCAGACCGGGAGTACCGGGGATGAGGAAGTTCAGCCACCCATCGTCCCGCTTTCGTGCATTGCGGTGCTGCCGGCCATGACTTCAGTTAGCCGGGAGGGTGAAAATATTGCCTATCCCGATGCATTGTCTCTTGAAAAGGGAGCTGAAACGGCCACCAGTATTATTAAACGTGAGCTCCAGGGAAACCCGAAGGTTCATATCGTAAGTTCCTATCAACTGGCATCTCTTGTCCCGGAGATATCCGGTGGAATATCTGGAACTATTGCTGCCCTCGGGCAAAAACTCAATTGTGATGGTGTACTGTTGACGACGGTACGTAAGTACGATGAGCGTCAAGGTACCGAATACTCCGCAGAGGCGCCAGCCTCAGTTGATTTTTATATGGTCCTCAGGCACTCCAGTAGTGGTAATATTCTGTGGTCTGCCGATTTCCGTGAAGAACAACAATCATTTCTGAGCAATATATTTTCCTTCTCAAAAGCGCAGAACAGAGGCTTTAAGTGGGTAACTGCTGAGCAGCTCATGGAGCAGGGAATCAAGGAACGATTGTCAGGATGTCCCTATCTGGAGTAGTAGAACGTTTTTTGTTCTTTTAAAGCCCGCGGCATTGTGAAATTCACAGGCCGGGGGCTTTGTTTTTTCATCTTGTTGCCCTTTAAACCGATGACCCTCTACACATAAATAAGATCATGACAATTGGCTATAAACTGCCTGCCAGCCTAAATCGCAAAATAGGCCAGGCAATGCATGATTTTTCGATGTTTTCTGGAGGTGACCGTGTTCTGGTGGCTGTTTCTGGAGGCGTTGACAGTTTAACCCTTGCCTGTGTACTTAAAATATGGCAAAGGAAGGCGCCAATTCGTTTTGATCTCACCGCCCTATATATAGACCATGGTTTTTGGCAAAGACAGGAAGGTGCTGTTGACCCAAGCCATGCTATCGGCAGACAGCTCCAAGGTATCTCACTCGATTTTGTGGTTGCAGACGAGTGGGTGATGGAAGACGCAGAGAGAACCTGTTTTCTTTGTGCAAGAAATAGAAGAAGTCAACTCTTCGATTTTGCCAGAGAGAAGGGGTATAATAAAATTGCTTTGGGCCACCATAAAGATGATCTCATTGAGACCTTTATGATGAATGCTATCTACAGTGGCAATATTTCAACCATGGTGCCTAAACAGGATTTATTTAGTGGTACCCTTTCTATTGTTCGACCTATGGCATATCTTGAAAAGAATGAGGTGTGTGAGATTGCAACTGGGTTGAAGCTTGAGACAGTAAAAAATCTTTGTCCTCTCTCGGGTGACACAAGACGCGAAAAAGTCCGCAGTCTTTTGCAGGGCCTTTACCAGGATGAACCGGGAGCCAAGAAATCCCTCTTTGCAGCACTGTCTAATGTACGAAAAGATTATTTATTATGAAAACCCAGGCAGAATGTCTTCCCTGTTTGCTCCGACAGGCACTTCAGGTGGCTCGCATCATGCACTGCTCAGAAGAGCAGCAAATTCATATTTTGCAGGCGGTCGCCACTGAAATTGCCGGTCTTGATGTTACAAAAAGTCCACCGGCCAATGCAAATCCAATTTACCGCAAGATTGCTGAAATCACCAGATGTGAAGACCCGTATTGGGAGAAAAAAAGAGTGAGTAACGAACAGGCCCTGCTTATTGTACCCAGCTTGCGGCAGGAGATAAAAGGTTCGGACGACGAGCTTGCCGCTGCTGTACGCTTTGCCATCGCTGGAAATATCATTGACTATGGTGCCTTCGAAACCTTTGATATTGAGGCGGCGCTGGAACGCAGCCGCTCGACGAGCCTGGCGGTTGACAATTATTCTGAATTATCGGAGGCCATTAGCCGACTAAAAAAAGGCAGCAAAGTTCTCTATCTTACCGACAACTGTGGCGAAATAGTCTATGATTCATTGCTGCTCGAGTACCTTCATCAACGTGGACTTGACATTACTATTGCAGTAAAGGATGGACCAATTATAAACGATGCACTCAGGGAAGATGCCCTCGCTGCCGGCCTGGACAGGTATGGTCGGATTATCAGCAACGGCGGCAGATTTCCTGGAACGGAGTTAGAAGATAGCTCGCCGGAGTTTGTTGGTATATTTTACGCAGCTGAACTGGTGATTTCTAAGGGACAGGGCAATTTTGAGAGTTTATCCGAGGTGGATCGGGATATTTTTTTCCTTCTTACCATAAAATGTCCTCCGGCGGCACGGCATATGGCGGTGCAGAGCGGTGTGAATCCGGACAGGTTGAGGGGCGAAGGGGAGATGGCGGTATATTATTCCGGCCCTCGTAAAGCACGGGGATGAGTACCTTGGCAAAAATCATTTATTAAAAACAAGAAGTGATTTTCAGGTACTAAAAAGAAAAACTGAATTGGTGGCTACTATGAAGACACGCATCAAAAATATACTACAGGAAAAACCGGTAGGACAGTCTGTGTCCGTCGCCGGTTGGGTAAGAACCAAAAGAGACACCGGCAGCTTTTCGTTCATTGAGGTTAATGATGGTTCCTGCTTGGCTAATCTCCAGATAATTGCTGATGAAAAGCTGGCTAATTATGGCGTGGATATTAAACAACTCTCCACCGGTTCCAGTGTCATGGTGGAAGGTGACCTGAAAGAATCGCCGGCCAAGGGACAGGATGTTGAGCTCCATGCCACCCGCTGTAGAGTTATTGGCAAAGCCGATCCGGAAACCTATCCTTTACAGAAAAAACGGCACTCATTTGAATTTTTACGCGACCTTTCCCATCTTCGGCCAAGAACCAATGCCCTTGGCGCCGTTGGCAGGGTTCGCTCAAGGCTTTCCTATGCGGTGCATCAGTTTTTTCAGGACCGGGGCTTTGCCCAGGTTCATACCCCCATTATAACCACCAGCGACTGTGAAGGCGCAGGGGAAATGTTTCAAGTAACAACCGGGCAGGAGAAAACCAAGGCGGAACATTTTTTTGGCCGCCCGGCAGGGCTCACCGTCAGTGGACAGCTGCAGGCAGAAGTCTATGCCATGGCTCTCGGTGATGTTTATACCTTTGGTCCGACATTCAGGGCGGAAAATTCCAATACCTCAAGACATCTCTCAGAGTTCTGGATGCTGGAGCCGGAAATGGCTTTTTGCGATCTGCAAGGCAATATGGAGATTGCCGAGGAGATGCTGAAATATCTGTTGACTGATGCCATGACCAACTGTGTCGAGGATATGCAGCTTTTCGACAGTTTTATTGAAAAAGGACTCTTGAAAAAGCTTCAGGGAGTTGTGGAAAAAGAGTTCACTCACATCACCTATACTGAGGCGGTGGAGAGGCTCGCAAAGGCAGACAAAAAATTTGAGTATCCTGTCGAGTGGGGACGAGATCTTCAGTCGGAGCACGAGCGTTATCTGTCAGAAGACGTTTTTAAATGCCCGATAACGGTCACCGATTATCCGGCCTCGATCAAACCCTTTTACATGCGGGTCAATGAAGACAACAAAACCGTGGCAGCGATGGATATCCTGGTGCCTGGAATTGGTGAAATCATTGGTGGCAGTCAACGTGAAGAACGACTGGAAGTGCTTGAAACGAGGATGATTGAAGCGGGGATAAAGCTTGCCGATTACAACTGGTATCTCGATCTTCGCCGATACGGATCGGTGCCCCATTCGGGTTTTGGTCTTGGCTTTGAACGTTTGGTGCAGTTTGTCACCGGTATGGCAAATATTCGTGAAGTGATTGCCTTTCCAAGGACACCGGGCTCTGCGCCCTGTTGATGCGCCTGGGTTTTATTGTGACCTTTTTGAGGAGGACGACTGTTGAGTAAGGGGCCCGGTGTACAGAAGATGTTTGATGCCATTGCCGGTCATTATGACCTTATGAACCGGGTGATGACCATGGGGCAGGACCAGAAATGGCGGAGGTTCGTGGTCAATAGGGCTGGTGATCCAGGTGATGGTTTAACTCTTGATCTGGCCACTGGAACCGGTGATATCGCTGCCCTGATGACCGATACCTACCCGGCGGCAAAGGTTGTCGGTGGTGATTTCTCGCTGAATATGCTGAAAGAAGCGAAAAAACGTTTTACCGACAAGAAGATACACTGGCAGGCCTGCGATGCCAACACGCTCCCTTTTGCCGATAACACCTTTCGGTCAGTGACCTTCGGCTATCTGCTCAGAAATGTCGATGATGCTCTCGGGGTGTTAACTGAAGTGCACAGGGTACTGAGGCCCGGCTGCAAGGTTGTCTGTCTCGATACAACGCCGCCCGCTAAAAATCTGCTCTACCCCTTTGTTCGATTTTATTTTCGTTACGGAATTCCTATTCTCGGCAGACTGATAGCCGACGACGAAGCGGCATATGCCTATCTGACCGGCTCGACGATGGATTTTTATAGCGCGGACCAGTTAGCTCAATTGTTTGCCGACGCTGGTTTTGCCGATGTTGGCTACAAAAAATTTATGCTGGGTACTATTGGTGTCCATTGGGGAGAAAAGTGATGATAGCTAAAGCTGTCTTTTGTGCCGCTGATTTGCCCGTATATACCCCTGTGGAGACACTTTTCACTTTTTTGATACAATGCATCAGGCAGTATAGTGGCAATGATGCCTATGTTTACAATGCCGGGGGAGAAGAGCATCGAGTAACCTACGGCAAGTTGTTTGAAGATGTCCTCCTGCTGGCCAAAGGCTTTCGTCGGCACGGGGTGCGGCGGGGTGATAAGGTCATGTTGCTTTCGGACAACCGTTATGCCTGGATTGTGACTGATCTGGCCTTGATGTCCTTTGGTGGCGTCAGTGTGCCAAGGGGCTCGGACACCCCGACCCAGGAACTTGAATTTATCGTCGAACATTCGGAGAGTTGTTTTCTGGTGCTGGAAAGTGACAAACTTCTCGAACGACACAAGGACGTTGTCCATGGCTGTAAACAGTTAAAGTCAATTTTTGTTATGACTGGAACGGCAAAACACACCTTCTTCAGCAATGTCTTTTCCTATAACGATCTGCTCAGTGACCTGCGGTATACCAAAAAAGATATCGACCATTTTCTCAACGAGGGTGAAAAACTTACCAGCGACGGTCTGCTGACTATCATTTACACCTCCGGCACAACCGGGATGCCCAAAGGCGTTCAGCTCTCCCACGCCAACATCATGCATAATGTGCGGGCGGTACCGGAGGTTATTCAACTGACTGAAAAAGACAATTGGCTGTCTATTCTGCCGAGTTGGCATATCTTTGAACGGACCGCAGAATATGTGGCTCTCGCCAAGGGCACCACGCTTGTCTATTCATCGATTAAAACATTTTCTCAGGATTTAGAAAAATACCAACCGACCCTGGTGGCGACTGTTCCTCGAGTATGGGAATCGCTGTATTCAAAGGTGCAGATGGCCGTAAAGAAAAAAGGAATCGTTGCCAAACTTCTCTTTAATGCCATGATTTGGGTCTCTTCCGCCTATCGCCGAAACAAGCGAAAGGCTCTTGGCAGAATGCCGGTATTTGATACACCTGGGACGGTGGCCAAAAAATTAGCAGTAATAGTTGCCTCCATAAAAATGGCTCTGTTGTTTCCGCTTTATACCCTTGCCAACAAAAAACTGGCTATGGTCAGGCAGCGATTTGGTGGCCGGTTGCGTCTTGCCATTAGCGGTGGAGGAACTCTTGCCACCTATCTTGAGGAATGGATAGATGCCGTTGGCATACGTATTGTCAATGCCTACGGTATGACTGAATGTTCCCCGGCCATAGCAGGACGAGGTGTGGCTTGCCGGACCTATGGTACTGTCGGTCCTGCCGTGCCGTGGACTGAACTTCGGGTGGTTTCAGAAGAGGGGAGGCCGCTGCCGCCCGGCAGAGAGGGGACAGTTGAAGTGCGTGGAGCACAGGTAACTAAAGGGTACTATAATAACGAAGAAGAAAATCGTAAATCATTCACCACCGATGGCTTCTTTAAAACCGGTGATCTCGGTAAGATGACTATCAAGGGTGAGTTGGTGATAACCGGGCGGGCAAAAGAGATAATTGTGCTGTCCAGTGGAGAAAATATTGATCCGACCAAGATCGAAAATGCCCTGACTATGTTCCCGTTTATCCAGGAGGCCATTCTGGTCGGTCAGGATAAAAAGGCCCTGGGCGCACTCCTTGTGCCAAATATTGAGGAGCTGAAGGAATATGTGGCTAACAAAATGAGTGGGCTTAGAAAAGAAACGGCTGAATTGCTCACAGATGTGAAGGTTTTGGATCAAATTCGCAATGACATCAACCGGATCCTGCGACCAAAACAGGGTTTTAAACCTTATGAAAAACTACATGGTATTATCTTCCTCGATAAAGAATTCAAGCTTGGGGAAGAACTCACCAATACCCTGAAAAAGAAAAGACATGTCATTGAAAAGAAATATCGGCAACTCATCAATGACCTGTTGCACTGAGACTTATATCTTCGCCAGTTCATCCATCGAGCGACAGTAGTTAATTGTTGAGCCGAGCATCGCAAAGCGGTTGGTGTGACCCTGTTGGCTGGATAAACCGGCGAGTGTCAGTCCCAAACTGCCGGATGGATCGACGATGATGATATTTTTTATTCGCTGGGTTGCCGTCAGATCTTTGAGGATGGCGGTAATACTTCCGCCTTCTTTGTCGCTCAGGGTATCAAAACGAATAAAGGCTGGGCTGAATTTCTCATTAATCAAACGTTTAATTTCTTCCCCCGAGTCTGCCTCGGTTTCTTTGGTTCCTATGATTGCTGCCGCCTCTGAAATTTTATCCTGAATCTCAATTGCATCGCCTACCCGGACAGTGTCACCTTTGATAACTACCCCGAAGATTCCTTCTCTCGGCATGACGCAATCCCCGGCCTGATGGAAAATGGCGCAACGGGTGTGGCAGATTTTACCAAGTTGGGAAATGACTAACTCTGATTCGCCAATGGTAATATGGGTTCCAACCTTGAGGCTGGTCAGGTCGATTCCTTCGGTGGTGATGTTTTCTGCGAAATTTCCGGCAACCACATCAAGCCCCTTGGCGCGCATGGTCTTGATGCTTTCTTCTGCAAGAAAACTGACTTGACGGTGCCACTTTCCCGCATGGGCATCATTTTCCAGGCCAAAATCAGCGATAAGTCGAGTGGATTCGATATTTTTCTTGCGCATTCCTTTACGGTCACTAATGGAAATTGCCTTGATTTTGATCAATTTATTGCCTCGTGAAGAATGTTGATGTATAGTGTAGGATACCACAATGTGAGCACGAACAATAGCGTGATTTCCTCAATTGTCAAATCCTAAAGTTGTACTCTTGGTGTTAAAATGTGACAAAATTGTAATTAGTTGTGTGTTTGCTTACAATATTGCCACCTATCTACACTGTTTCGGAATGCTGTCATTACCTTTATTGCCTGTATTGCCTTTGGGCAGAGAAAATAACAATATTTCTTGTTGTGGCATGTAAATTGCTTTGACCAGTGACAGGGGGATTCGCGTGGGGCGAGAAACTGTGGTGTCATGCTCTAATTATTTTGTGGAGCATTTTTATGCTTGCAGACTGATTTGTAATCATGGACAATTTATTTATCAGTTTTTACCCTACTAACCCGGAAATTTTTAAAAGAACGAGAAGTACAGATGGATACAGATACAATTATAATATTAGTTCTGCTCGCTACAGCATTTAGTTGGTGGATTGCACTTCGTGTCAAAGAAGAAAGATTGTTTGTGAAGCAATGTAACAAAGAAGACCAAGACAGGCGAGAGCGTGCTGAAAGAGTCAGGCGCTTAACGAACAAGATGTAGTATTGCCAACCGATCAGTTCCAGTCTGGGGGGATGGCATATCAAGGGGATTGGAAATGCGGTTGCGTACAAGTTGTGATCTGTCGTTTGATATTGGTGTCCCGACTCCTTTTGTGCTGATGTTGCGCCCTCGCAGCGGCGCACAGCAATGGATAGCCAGCGAGAATTACACCATCATTCCGGCTGTTCCGGTATCTGAGTTTACCGATTCCTACGGCAATCTTTGTCAACGTTTAATAGCTCCTCCAGGTTCCTTTTCTATTAGCACCGGAGCCGAGGTTATACTTGCCGATAGGGTAGATCGGGCAGAGAATGCTCCGTTTGTAGAGATCCAAAACTTGCCCAACGATGTACTCAGTTACCTCCTTCCCAGCCGATACTGCGAGTCAGAACATTTTGGCCAGATGGCCAATACCATAACAGATGGCCAGCTTCATGGTTACAATCAAGTTGCGGCCATCGTTTCATGGGTACACAGGAATATCCGGTATGAATCAGCCGAGAGTGACATTCCTGTCTCAGCGGTGGAGGTGAATGCCAGACAGTCTGGTGTCTGCCGTGATCTCTCCCACCTCAGCATAGCACTCTGTCGCAGCCTGAGCATTCCTGCCCGGATGGTTGTGGGCTATCTTTATGATTTGCAACCCATGGACCTGCACGCGTGGTTTGAGGCATATCTGGCGGGTCGCTGGTATACCTTTGACGCTACTCAGGCCGAATTGAAAGGTGGGTATGTTGTTCTCGGTTATGGTCGTGATGCGGCGGATGTTGCGGTATATAACCAATATGGGCCGGCGGTATATCCGACCAGGAAGGACGTTAGAGTGCAGCGAATCGACGATGGGCAGATGTAGTCAATGATAGGGTGACCATTGCCGCGAAAATAATTTATCACATTTCAACAAGGGAAGGTTTGATGGAAACATTTAGGACATATGACCCTGAAGGCTTTTATGATGAGCTGATTGATGAAAACGGTACCCCGCGACCCGGTGTTGAGTTACTGGTCAACAAGATAGACTCGATGCCGAAAGGGGATCTGGTTTTTCGCCAGAAAGCTGCCGAAGCTTTGCTCCTTAAAATGGGCATTACCTTTAATGTTTATGGACAGGATGAAGGAACTGAAAAGATCTTCCCCTTTGACCTGATCCCGCGCATTATCCCAAGTAATGACTGGGAACAGATTGAAGCCGGTCTTAAACAGCGTATCTTTGCCCTGAATGAATTCATCCAGGATGTCTATAACGACAAAAAGATCCTGAAAGATAAGGTTGTTCCTGAAGACCTGATTCTCAGTAGTCAAACCTACCGAAAGGAATGCGTGGGCTTCACTCCACCCAGGGGAATATGGTGTCATGTCACTGGAACAGATCTGGTACGGGGGGGCGACGGGCGTTTTTATGTGCTGGAAGATAATTTACGCTGTCCTTCCGGTGTCTCGTACGTCCTGGAAAACCGGCAGGTACTAAAACGGACCTTTCCTCAGGTTTTTGAGGAGTCTCGAGTTCGGCAGGTTGATGATTATCCTGGCAAGTTGCTGGAGATGCTTGAATATCTGGCACCAAATGAGATGCAGTCGCCGACCGTTGGTGTACTCACTCCCGGCATTTACAACAGTGCCTATTTCGAGCACTCTTTCTTATCACAACAGATGGGCGTTGAACTGGTCGAAGGGCGTGATCTGGTGGTATCTGACGGATTTGTGCACATGCTGACGACCAAAGGTCTGAAACGTATTGATGTACTCTATCGGCGTATTGACGATGACTTTATTGACCCTGCGGTTTTTCGTCCGGATTCTCTTCTCGGGGTTAAGGGGCTGATTGATGTGTACAAGGCTGGCCGGATTGCCATGGCCAATGCACCGGGTACCGGAATAGCGGACGATAAGGTGATTTATGCATATGTGCCTAAGATCATAAAATATTATACCGGCGAAGATGCCATCTTGCCCAATGTGCCGACCTATATTTGCCGGGAAGATAAAGATCGGTCTTATGTCCTTGATCACCTCGAAGATCTGGTGGTGAAAGCGGCCAACGAATCCGGTGGCTACGGCATGCTGGTGGGTCCCCATTCCACAGCAGAAGAGCGGGCTCTCTTTGCCCAAAAGATTAAGGATCAACCCCGCAATTATATAGCTCAACCGACCGTTTCATTGTCCCGGGTGCCGACCATTGTTGGCAATCGCATTGAGGGACGTCATGTCGATCTGCGTCCCTACATTCTCTTTGGCAAGGAAATTTACGTCCAACCGGGTGGACTGACCCGCGTGGCACTCAAGAAAGGGTCTCTTGTAGTCAACTCATCCCAAGGTGGCGGAAGCAAAGATACTTGGGTTCTGTTACCGAATCAATCATAGGAGGAAAGGGATGCTGAGTCGTGTTGCCAATTCAATTTATTGGATGTGTCGCTATATCGAACGGGCAGAGAATGTTGCTCGTTTTATCGGAGTTAATCTCAATTTGCTGCTGGATATGCCATCGGAAAAGGGAAAACACTGGTCTCCCTTGGTGATGACGACCGGTGATCAGGAACTATTTGAAAAAAATGAAGGTGACTATACTCAGGAGGCCGTTCTCTGGTTTCTTACTTTTGACAGGAAATATCCCAATTCTATTTTGAGCTGTGTGCTTGCTGCCAGGGAAAATGCCCGATCCATTCGGGAAATCATTTCCTCGGAAATGTGGGAGCATTTGAATCATTTCTATCTCGAATTGATTAAAGAAGAGAGTATTAAGTTGGCTTTACAAGATCCTGACCGATTCTTTAACATTATAAAAATGCGCAGCCACCTGTTCACCGGCTTGCTGGATAGCACCATGAGTCATGGTGAGGCATGGAACTTCGCCAGGATTGGCATGATGATTGAACGAGCGGATAAAACGTCGCGAATTCTGGATGTTAAGTATTTTATGTTACTTCCTGAGGCGGATCTGGTAAACACCCCCATAGATAACATTCAATGGATAGCAGTGCTTCGGTCGGCCAGCGCTTTTGAAATGTACCGAAAAGAGTTTCATCATATAAATCCACGTAATGTTGCTAACTTCTTGATTTTTGACAAAAGCTTTCCACGATCCATCTATCATTGCATATCCAAAGCTCAGACCTGTCTGCATCGTATCGCCGGGACACCAAATGGTGCGGTCACCAACAACGCCGAAAAACAGCTTGGCCGCCTGATGGCAGATCTTGAGTATACTGATATCGATGAAGTCATCGATTCCGGACTCCATGAGTTTCTCGACAATCTTCAAAGTCGACTTAATACGATGGGGGGGACAATTGGGACAACGTTTTTTAATATCAAACCTAAGGTTATTGCAGCATCAAATGAGCAATAGCAAGTAGCCCAACCCCGGTAAACGTGAAGAATTCAGGGACTCAATGCACGTGGTCTTGCCTGTAAATCTAAATCACGTTCTGAATGATAAACTCGTAGAAACAATAATTCTTGACGGACAGGTAAAAAAAATCTGCTGCAAGATGCACAAAAGGTTCATCATTTCGGCATACTGGAGTATGCTACACTGATAGAAATTTTGTAGTAGCAAAGCGGGTGAAGTTTTTTGCCGCCCTCATGACTCGTCAACATATAAAGGAATACCTGTGGGAATCCATATCGCCATCAACCACAAGACATCATATCATTACGACCGTGAGATAAATCTTGCACCGCAGATCGTCAGGCTTCGTCCTGCCCCCCATTGCCGGACGCCGATCCTCAGCTATTCTATGCGGGTGGAGCCCAAGGAGCATTTTATCAACTGGCAGCAGGATCCTTTCAGCAATTATCTTGGTCGCCTGGTTTTTCCGGAAAAGACCTCTCTGTTTGAGGTGGAGATCGATTTGGTGGCGGATATGATAATCATCAATCCTTTCGATTATTTTCTGGAACCCGATGCTGAGGAATTCCCCTTTACCTATGAATCGTCTCTCAAAGAAGATTTAAGCCCTTATTTGGCGAAGGAAACAGCTGTCAAAGGCAAAAAGCTCAAAAAATACCTTAAGGGGATAGACTGCACTCCCAGGCGAACTATAGATTTCCTCGTCGATTTGAACATGAAGCTGAGCAATGATATCAGTTATCTGATTCGCATGGAGCCTAATGTCCAGAGCTGTAAACAGACGCTGACATTGGGCAGTGGTTCATGCCGGGACTCTGCCTGGCTTCTCGTTAACATTCTCAAAAGTTTTGGTCTCGCTGCTCGTTTTGTTTCCGGGTATCTGGTGCAGTTGAAACAGGATGTTAAATCTTTGGATGGGCCATCCGGAACAGAGGTTGATTTCACTGACCTGCATGCCTGGACAGAGGTTTTTCTGCCCGGTGCTGGCTGGGTAGGCATGGACCCCACCTCCGGTCTTTTTGCCGGAGAAGGCCACATCCCGCTTGCCTGTTCACCGGAGCCGCAGAGTGCTGCCCCTATTACCGGCGCTCTCGATGCGTGCGAGGTGGAGTTCAGTCATGTCATGTCTGTTACGCGCATCCTTGAAGAGCCGCGTTCAACGCGACCTTATCCGGAAGATGTCTGGTCGGATATTGTCACATTAGGCGACCAGGTAGATCTGGAACTTCAGGAAAAAGATGTTCGCTTAAGTATGGGTGGGGAACCTACCTTTGTCTCAATTGATGACATGGAAAGTGCACAGTGGAATACCGAAGCACTCGGCCAGGAGAAGCAGGATCTCGCTGAAAGTCTGCTTAAAAAACTGAAACAAGAGTGGGCTCCTGGCGGATTTCTGCATTACGGGCAGGGGAAATGGTATCCCGGTGAATCTCTCCCCAGGTGGGCCTTAGGTTGTTACTGGCGAAAAGACGGTAAGCCGATTTGGAAAAATGACAAGTGGCTGGCGGATATTGCCAAAGATTATGGCTTTGGCATCAGTGAGGCGGAGAAGTTCATCACAACCCTGGCCGACACCCTGAAGGTGAGTCGCGGTTATATTCGCGAAAGCTATGAAGATATTCTGCATTACCTGCAAAAAGAGCAGCAGCTCCCGGTAAATGTTGATCCCAGCGATCCAAAACTGGCTGATGCCGAAGAAAGAAAACGGCTGGTAGCCGCCTTTCAGCGCGGACTCGGTGCAGTGGTCGGCTACGTATTACCCTTGCAACACGGATCCTGGAAGAGCGGCCCATGGCATCTTAGAGGAGGGCATATGTTTTTGTTGCCCGGTGATTCCCCGGCTGGTCTGCGTCTTCCGCTGGACTCCTTACCATGGGTAGCAAAAGAGGATTTGCCAGGTGAATATTCCATGGATCCTATGGCCTCCAGAGAGCCTTTGCCTGAATTACACAAAGGGCAGAATGCACTTCTTGGCAAGCCAGAACATATAACCAGTGAAGGGATTCAGTCCCAGCCTGGTCCCCTTCAGGATCCTGAACCCGTCGTGGGTGAATCGGCAGCCTGGCTGGTTCGGACAGCGCTTTGTGTCCAACCACGTAATGGACGGATATATGTTTTTATGCCACCCATTACTTCTCTTGAAGGATATCTGGAGTTGGTGGCTTGTATTGAGGCAACCGCGAAGAAGACCAAGCTCCCCGTCGTGATCGAGGGCTACGAACCGCCCTCTGATTATCGCCTGGAGTGTTTGAAAGTTACTCCCGATCCCGGCGTCATTGAGGTCAACATCCAACCCATGCACAGTTGGCGGCAGATGGTGGATTGTACCACCAGACTCTATGAGCTGGCTCGTGAGACCCGCCTTGGAACCGAAAAATTTATGGTCGATGGTCGACACACTGGCACTGGCGGCGGTAACCATATAGTCATCGGTGGCGCGACACCTGCGGACAGCCCGTTCTTGCGGCGACCGGATCTGCTGCGCAGTTTCGTCACCTTCTGGAATAATCACCCATCCTTGTCTTTTCTCTTCTCTGGCCTTTTTATCGGGCCAACCAGCCAGCAGCCGCGGATAGATGAAGCACGGCACGATAGTCTCTATGAGCTTGAGATTGCTTTTGCCGAGCAAGACAGACAGACAGGTTCGGATTACCCCTGTCCGCCGTGGCTCGTTGATAGATTGTATCGAAATTTTCTGGTGGACGTTGCCGGCAATACCCATCGTGCAGAATTTTGTATCGACAAACTCTATTCACCGGACAGTTCAAGTGGACGACTGGGCTTGCTGGAGTTCCGTGCCTTTGAGATGCCACCTCATGCCCGGATGAGTCTTGCCCAGCAGCTTCTTCTGCGTACCTTTGTTAGCTGGTTCTGGACAACACCGTATCGTCAGGAGTTGGTACGGTGGGGGACTCGACTCCACGACCGCTTTATGCTCCCCCAAATGGTCCGTGATGATTTTGCCGATGTTTTGAATATACTTAATTTGGCGGGTTATCCGGTTTCGATGGATTTTTTCCACCCTCATTTTGAATTTCGTTTCCCGATTTACGGCAGGATGAATTATCAAGGCATGGAAATAGAACTGCGTCAAGCTCTGGAGCCCTGGCATGTATTGGGTGAGGAAGCAGGAGGCTGTGGAACAGCGCGTTATGTTGATTCATCTCTTGAAAGAGTCCAGATAAAAATTTCCGGCATGACCGGCGAGCGCTACATTGTTACTTGTAACGGGCGACGTGTTCCTCTGCAGCCGACCACGGTGGAAGGTGTTTTTGTGGCGGGAGTTCGCTATCGGGCCTGGCAACCGCCTTCCTGTTTACACCCAACAATCGGTGTACACGCGCCACTCGTTTTTGATCTGTTTGACACCTGGTCCTGCAGGGCCGTGGCTGGATGTACCTACCATGTCGGTCATCCGGGTGGTCGCAGCAGTGAGGACTTTCCCGTTAATTCTTATGAGGCCGAGGGACGACGAAATGCCAGGTTTAGTCCCGCTGGACACACGCCGGGGAATCGGAGATCTGTTCCGAGTGTAGAAACTAATCGTTATTTTCCATATACTCTTGATTTGCGAACTTGAACGGGTTAAAGAGGCCACAGAGGTGTCAATTCTGTCGCCATTTGATCGCAACGAGGCATCAATAGTTTTATGAGAAATACAGACGTAAACGGTTTACCCAGCCAAAAAACCAAAGCCGCATCACTTTTTGATGCGGCTTCTTTGACAAAAGGCGCGTATAACGAAGCGTTTTCTGCAGAGTCAGAGCCACGTGACCATTGGCAACCAATTCTTGGTGCCTTGGATGCCAAAGGCCCTGCCGCCCTGGAGAGGCACAACGAAAGGGTCAAGCGCATGCGCCACGAAGATGGCGCCACCATAAACCCGTTTGATGATAATTCTGAGCAAGCCAGTTCCTGGTCTCAGGACATGATTCCTCTGCCCATTTCAGAAGGTGAATGGACAGGGATCGAAGTGGGTTTAAAACAACGTGCACTGTTGCTTGAAAAGATCTTGGCGGACACCTACGGGCCGCAACTCCTGCTAAAAAATGGCAGCATCCCTCCTGAGCTGGTCTTTGCAAATCCCAATTTCTTGCATTCATGCCACGGCATACAACCTTCAGGGAACCGTTTCCTGACCTTCTATGCCGCAGATCTTTATCGAGGCGTGGATGGTCGTTTCAGGGTGTTGCGTGATTATGGCTCTCAGCCGGCAGGTCTTGGTTATGCCTTAGAAAACAGAATCGTCATGTCCCGGGTTTTTGCTGATTTGTACCACAAAACTCAGATACGCCGGTTAGCCCCTTTCTTTCAGACGTTTCATCGCGCCTTGATTCAACGGGCGTCTCTTCGAAAAGAAGACCCCGGCATTGTCTTATTTTCACCTGGTCCAGACAGCCATATTTACTTCGAGCATGCCTTACTTTCCCGTTATATGGGCTACCCTTTGGTGGAAGGTCAGGACCTCACTGTGCGCGATGGTAAGGTTTATCTCAAAAAGCTGGCTGGGCTGGAACCGGTTGAGGCCATTTTTAGACACATCCCGGACCTCAGCAGTGATCCCTTTGCTCTCCGGCGTGAAACGGCCAATGGAGTTGCCGGACTCATCCAGGTCTGTCGCGAACAAAATATCGATATCGTCAATCCCATAGGCAGTGGTTTTATTGATACTCCAGCATTGAAAACGTTCCTTCCTTTGCTTTGTCAGCAATTAATGGGAAAAGAGTTGATCCTTGAGAACCACCCGGCGTGGTGGTGCGGTAACAGCGATGGCTTTAATCAGGCCATGACTCAGTTGAGCCAATTAACTGTCGGTTCGGCTATGGATCCATCAGCCGTAATTGATACCTTGACTGATATGATGACAGAAATCAGAATGTCGCCATCTCAGTATATGGTTACCGCTGCCGTGACACCTTCTCTCGCTCCTGCATGGAATCAGCAGGGTGCTGGCCAGTGCTATAATATACTTCGGGTTTTTGCCTGCGCAACAGAGCATGGTTTCACTGTTATGCCGGGGGGGCTGGCGATTACTGCGGGTGATGCTGAATCGCTCAAAAGAGATTGTCCGGGACGACAGCAGAGTAAGGATATCTGGGTAATGTCAGATACGCCTGTTGAACCTTTCACTCTTATGGGTGGCCTGCACAATATTTCCGAATTTAAACGTAGTACTGATCTCCCCAGTCGAGTTGCTGACAACTTACTCTGGTTAGGACGTTACCTTGAGCGTGCTGAAGGGTTGATACGGCTGCTGCGCTCCATTTATCGACGATTATCAGGTGAGGATCGACCAACAGACATTCCTGAGCTGCAATTTTTGCTTAATATTCTCAGATCCAAAGAAATTATACCCCCCTTGCCTGAGCCGGAAACCGAGCTCCCCCTTTACCGGGAGTTGTCGCAACATCTCCATGATGCCTTGTATCGCAAGGATCGGCCGGGAAGTGTCGTCTCAATTTTGAGGCGGGTCCAGGACACTGCTCGTAAAGTTCGGGATCGACTTTCTATTGACTCTTCCCGGGTAATAAACCGCTTGGAAGATTTTGCCGACAACCCGTCCGGCGACCCACTGGAACTTTTGGACGAAACCTTATTCACCCTGAGCGCTTTTAGTGGACTGGCCATGGAAAGTATGACCCGTGGTCTGAGATGGCGGTTCGTGGACATGGGCCGGAGGATTGAAAGGGCCTTGAATCTGGTGGTGCTTATCCGTGTTAGTCTCCCCCAGGTTTGCAGTGATTCCAGATCTACTTTGCAAGCGCTGTTGGAAGTGGCTGATAGTATTATGACTTATCGCGGCAGATACAAGTCTTCTTTCCAACTGGCTCCGGTGTTGGATCTCTTGCTCGCTGATGAAATAAATCCTAAATCGCTGGCTTTTCAGTTTAGACAGCTTGCAGATCATGTAAAAAACCTGCCGCAGCAGAGTGAAAGACGATTTTCCTGTCCAGAGGAACGTATAGCACTGGAAATGCTTACAACTGTTCGACTACTTGATCTCACTGAAATTAAATGTGAAGAAGACCCCGCCCGGTACGAGTCATTGGCTGCGTTTCTTGGCTCTATGGAATCCCTTCTCAAAGAATTTGCCCAGCAAGTCAGCGGGCACTATCTCAGTCGAGTTCCCGCAACCCCGCATTACGCCATGATCTCAGGTAAGCTTGTCGAATGAAATACCGCATAATTCATAGCACCGACTATAAGTATTCTGCACCGGCCTCACTGTCGCAGAACGAACTTTTGCTGCATCCTCGCCAGACGCCTACCCAAGAGGTTATCGAGTGTCGATTGTCGATTGTGCCCAAGCCCCAATATTTGCACTGCCGAACTGATTATTTTGGCAACACGGTTCATGTGTTTATGGTGCAGCATCCGCACAATGAACTGGCTATGTCTGCTACCAGTATCGTCAGGACGTCACGGCCTGTGACGCCTGCATTAGAGGCAACTGCCCCATGGGAGACAGTGGCTCTGCGACTGGCTTCCTGTAAGCAGCCGATCGAACTTGAGGCGTCTCAGTTTGTCTTTGCCAGTCCGCTGATAACTGTCAATACTTCGGCTATAGCATATGCACAACTTTCGTTTCCTCCGGGTACTCCTGTGTTGGCTGGTGCTGTTGACTTGGTTCGACGGATTTTTACGGAGTTTGCCTACGATAAAACAGCGAGTACTGTTGATACGACGGTGGAGCAAGTGTTGGCGAATCGAAAAGGGGTCTGTCAGGATTTTGCCCATCTTGCCATAAGTTGTCTGCGTGGTCTTGGGCTGGCTGCTCGCTATGTGAGCGGTTATATGGAAACGATCCCTCCTCCAGGTAAACCAAAATTAGTTGGTGCCGACGCGTCCCATGCCTGGATATCTGTATTTGTGCCAGATTTTGGCTGGGTGGATTTGGATCCTACAAACAACTTGATCACTAACGAAAAGTATATAACCGTTGCCTGGGGACGTGATTACGGCGATGTAGCCCCGGTAAAAGGTGTGGTCATGGGTGGAGGGATGCATATGTTGTCTGTGATGGTAGATGTAGCAGCACAGGACAGAGGGTAATAATAAGGCACTGCATCAGCTAAGTTTTTTTGTTCTTTGGCTGACTGCACTGGACTTCTCGCAGTGGGCACCGCTCTTGGGACTACAATCAAGAAGAATACTCATCACCCTGTCAGCTGTTTTAAAGCATTTAGCGTCTTCTAATCTTGTCAACAGATCTGACATTAATTTGCTGAACTCCTGGCATTGAGCATAGTCGGAGACAGCGCGCTGGTGCAGACCGCATGCTTTGTCCAAATCTCTTCTAATATCATCCGGCAGGATTTCAGAGCCAAATTCGGTTGCTTTCAAAATATGTTTATTCCTTCAGCCCTTGGTTTTCAATAGCATCAACCTGTTACTGTGTCTTTACGTTGTCCTGAATAGCGCTGTTGTGTTGTTCTGTCAGTTCTTTTGCTAACTTCGCCTGATCGATTGGGGCTTTAATGTTGTCCACTGCTTCATGGGCAATTTTGTCTGTAGTTTTTTTAATTGAGTCCTGCTCTGTTTTATCTTCAGAACTCGAACATGCTGAAAGTAGGAGTACAACGAGTGCTGATACGATTGCTCTTTGAATATAAATTAACATTGTTTCATGACCTTTCTTAAACGAAATATTTAAAACTGCATTGATGAAATGGTAGCACACTTTCACAACAAAAATTGAAATTTCTATCTGTTCGTATAAATAATTATGAACATCATTTTTTATAGTGACAGTCTGCTCGAAGTCTTTTGAGACCTGCCTGTAAATTTCGCCATTTAATCAGCTAACTGACATTGAACCAGCAGGTCAAGGTGACGAGCAAGAAAAGACAACTCGCCGTTCTCAACCTGCCGGTGTCGCAAATGGGCCCAATTGGCTAAATTGTCGATGTTTGGGAAATTGGAGAGTTCTTCTGGGGCATTCCGTGGCTGGGCTGTTTTTGAAAGTTCTTTTGCCACTGTCTCGATAATGGCATGGAGAAAAAAAGATTCATCGCTTGAATACCCCTGGCCACGGGGATGGATAACCCAGTCCGAACTGCCTGCGGCCAGGATTTCAAAGCCTGGACCTTGCAGGAAGGTCAGCAGTCTTCGACCGGTGTGGCTTGCCCCGGTCAATCGCGACTCCATGGAGGCATGATAGCGATTGACAATCTCCTTGTCAGCAGCACATTCCGGCAGAAAGACGGTTTCACCGTCGAAGTTACAGGTAAAATAGGTCAGTCCGTTATGGGCAAGGCCTGACAAGATTTGTGGCAGTACGACAGGAAAGTCGATAAGATCAAGGACAGCATGGGCAATGATGAGATGGTAAGGGCCAAGCGACTCGGCTCTCTCTGCAAGCTCTTCGGCGCGGGTCTGCTGAAGGGTTATTGATATCTCAGCATTTTCAGTGCTCAGTCGGCCATGATGTTCATCTGCCCAGGAAAAGGTCTGGTTTCGCTGCTTTGCCCACTGGGAAAGGTATTCTTGCGCTGCCCTGAGTTGGCCTGGATCATTGTCGGTTGCCAGGTAGGTAGCAGGGCCAGTGAGCAGTCCCGAGTCTATAATTCTCTCAAACATGGTACCAATCCCGCTACCGATCTCGAGGATATGAAGAGGTTTATTGCCGGTGATCCGGGGCAGGGTTTGACGGAGTGTCTCCCAGACGTGATGATTTAGGGCCCGGTCATCAATGCTTTTCTTGGCGGCAAGATAGCGGGGATCAAAGCTCAGTGCGGTTTCATCCGTGATTCTTTGGCAATTTTGGCTGGTAATGTGATTATTTTTCTGCATCGGCAGTCTTTTTCTGATGTTTTAAGGTCTCGATCTGCCGCAGAAATGTATCGATTGCTATTATATTATCCTGCCAGCGTGGACGGTTGATATAGGTTGCCCTGGCGGCAAGGGCCAGCCGTTGCAGTTTTTCCCGATCCCGGTGCAGTTGGATCAGCAGTGGTCTCAAGCCATCAAGGTCGCCTTCGGCCAGCAGAAAGCCGTTTTCGCCGTGGCTGATGGTTTCGCTGGCAGCTCCTCTGTAACTGCCGATTGCCGGCAGACCAAAGGCCATTGACTCTAAAATGGCAATACCAAAGCCCTCATAGGCATAAGGCATACAAAAGATATGGCTGGTACTCAGAATTTCCACCAGTTTGTCATCCTGCAGGTGGCCCAGGAAACTGACCGAGTCTGACAGACCGAGTTGCCGGACAAGTTGCTGCGCCCTTGCGGTATAGGCAGGATCAAAATCAAGGCCACCCGCTATAGACAGATGCCAAAGGTCATGGTCAACTCCGGCCAATGCCTCAAGTAATGGTAATAAACCTTTTCTGGGGATGACAATACCGAGAAAGAGTAACTCCAGAGGGCTAGAGCGGCGGGCTCTTTCCTTTATCAATTCCGCGGAAAGAGGACTACCAAAACGGTCTCCGGCCGGATAGGCGATAACCTGAGGCCGGTTGTTAGGAGCCAGAGAAGAAACTTTCTGCTGGGTGGTTTTCGAGTTGAAGATGAAGCCATCTACCGAGGCCAGAAAACTTCGTTCAGCTATAGCCAAAAGCATATTAAGCCAGCGATGGCGAGGTTCGTCGCAGAGAACATGGTGGACAAGGGCCACCATGAGCGGGCCAGCCTGCCGCTGAAGTTTTTTGTTTACCAGAAAAAGCGATGGATGGCAGAGCTCGTCCTGAATAACAACATCAAATTGCCCGGCCAGCAAACGGCGGCAGAGCCCTGGGGAAAAAGCAAGCCACATCCGTTTGAGGTAGGAACCGGAGGGCAAGCTGATCACTTCCACATGATGGCCACGTTCCATCAGCCCCTGGACCACAATCCGGTCGTAGAGATAGCCACCGGTGAGGGTATCGAGGCTGCCGTAGATAATAAAACCGATGCGCATCAGAGGCTTGTGCGGTAGGAGGTCCAGGCTATTTCATCCTCCCAGATGGTGACGGCAAGACCTGCCAGCTGAAAATGGGCGAGTCGTTCTTTGAATAGAGAATGAATGATGGTCGCCAATCGTTCGATGCTGGGGTTGCTCTCTTTGAAGGCGACAAGTGAGTTTAAAACTTTGCCCTGAAATTCCGCGGTTACCTCATCCAGATGACGCTCCACCTCAACAATGTCAACCAGGAAACCATGACGGTCCAACTCCTTTTTTTCCAGGACCAGTTCCATTCGGTAGCAATGGCTATGCTCAATATTTTCATCCCCCCAATCGCCGCCGATCAGATAATGGCGGGCGCTGAATTCGCGTCGAACTCCAAGATTGTACATGTTTTCTCCTCCTTGTTTCATCTTACACCTCACCGGCAAAACGGTGATCGAAGATAACCTGAATCGTCTCTCCCGGTCTGCGGTCAATGAGCGCATAGGCTGAAGAAGCATCAGCCAGGCTAAAACGGTGGCTGATGCAGTCGGACGGGTGGATCTGACGTAACATATCCCAGGCGAGCTGGAGTCGCCGGCTGTTCTGCCATCGGCCTGTAAGCTCCGGGGCCAGGCTGCTGACTTGGGAACTGATAAGTGATACCCGACCCCGATGAAAGAACGAGCCCAGATCCAGTTCGACCTTTTTCGCACCATACCAGGAGCCAATCACCACCCGGCCACTGAAACGCGTAAGCGCGAGAGCACTATTAAGCGCCGCCGGGTTGCCTGAGAGTTCGTAAACGAGATCTGTCTTGCCGCCTTGGCCTGGAACTGCGCCCAAATGGGAGAAGGATGACGGATCTTCTGAATCAAAGCACTCACCTGCGCCAAAACGAATGGAGGTCTCACGCCGTAGTGGGTGAGAATCAATGGTTGTCAGTGATGCCAGCGGAAAACGGGAGAGCAGGGCAGTGGTAAGCAGACCGATGATGCCCTGGCCGATAACGACGACCTTTTCCCCGACGAGAGGAGCACCATCCAGTAAAAGATTGATTGCCGTCTCCATACTGGGCAGAAAGAGGGCGGTTTCATCATCAATATCATCGGGAATGGGATGCAGGTTTGCGGGGTTGATGCAGAAGAGGTTCTGGTGGGGCTGAAAGGCAAATACCCGGCGGCCAAGCCAATCACCTGACGCATCGGTTCCGGTACCGATCACCTGACCGACCACACAATAACCATAGGCGAGGGGGTAGCTGAAGGGCCCTGCCAGGGCATCAATGGTGGAATCTACCGGGACTCCATCTGGCCACTGGCCGCGGTAAACCAACATTTCCGTTCCGGGACTGATGGCGGAATAATGTGTCTGTACCAGAACCTGATCAGGCGCAGGCTGTGGTGCCGACTCAACTCTCATGACCACCCGCCTCGGCTCTGCGAATTCAAGGCGCTGCTGCTTCATAGTTCAGATTCCTGCCATTGTGGCTGACCCCAAAGAACGAGATCCGGGCCGCAGGAGTGGTGGGATACAGGGTTGAGATGTAAGAGGGATCCATTACTTCCTGCGGGTCGATTTAATGCCTGGAGTCCTCCCACCAGGCGTGGTGCGATGGTAATGATCATCTGGTCCACCAGGCGTGCCTCAATAAAACTGGAAATAACCTGGCTCCCGCCTTCCACCATGATGCTTCTGATACCTCTCTCACCTAGCTTATCCAGCAAATTTGGCAGAGCCACCCTGCCAAGAGGGTCGCTTTGGCAGCGGATGACCTCTGCCCCACGAATTTCCAGGGCACATGCCTTTTCCGGATCCATCTCGTCAGTACAAGCCAACCAGCAACCGTGGTCTGTGCGGCGAAGAAGATTGGCATGTAGAGGGATGCGCAGTTTACTGTCAAGAATGATGGGCTGGGGGCTTGCGCCCTCTATGTGACGAACGGTCAGATTGGGGTTGTCAATCAGCAGAGTATTGATACCAATGACGATGGCGTCAGAAACCGCCCGGATGCGATGGGTCAGCACCATCGATTGGTGGCCACTGAGCCGGAGTTGCTCCCGGTTGCTGGTGGCTATGCTGCCATCGACACTCTGGGCATAGGAAAGAGTGACAAATGGGCGGTGATGACGGTCCAGAAACTTCTTTGACAAAAGTGGTAACTGATCGAACCATTCTTCCTGGAGGCATTCATCCATAAAGCTCCTTTGGCGGTCACGTAAATAATTTGATCTATTGCAGTGTCACGCACTTAAAAATATCTGGAATACATTGCGTAGGTATGTTTTTGAAAGCTCTTTTCTTCTCGGAGTAGCGGTGACTTAGTATAACCATCCTGTTGTTATTGCAAGAGATCGTTTGTTTGTTATTGCTCTGAATTATCGCTGATGATACCGAGCTTTCTGTGACAAGTCAAATACTTCATGGTAAGCCACAGCCCAGCCAGGCTGAAGATAAGATCACGGAAACGAATGATCAGGCAGAGACTGACCCCAAAGGCGCTCCCCAGTCCAAGGGAAGCGGTCGTCCAGGGAAGGGCTGATTCCAGAACACCAATTCCAGCAGGCAGGGGCGTAAGAAAAGCGAGGCGCGCGACCATAACTATTGCAGCCAGGTTGCCAAGCGACAGAGGAACGCCAAGAAAGAACGACATTAACCAAAATTCAGCGAAGATCCCCAACCAGTGACAGAGAGAAAAAAGATTGGCCAGCAGGAATTGGTAAGGATGCGCCCTGAAGAGTTTTTCCGCCATGGTCTCGATTTTGGCAATGATGTCTATCCATGATCCGTTTAGGTCAGAAGCCGAAGTGGTAAAAGTGGTAGACTTGGTAGAAGTGGTAGACTTGGTGCAAATAACCATTTTAAAGAGCAAAATAGCTCGAGATAGAGGATTGCCGCCAGAAAAGAGAGAGACCAGAGTTCCGCCCATTACAGCAAGCAGGGCGAGGACCAGATAGAGTCCCTGGCTTTTCATCAAAGGGTTATCTTCGGGAGTGTTAAGGCTCATCAGGCAGAGGAGCAGGACGACACAGCTTGCCAGCAACTCCAGCAACCGGTCCACAGCCACCGACGTTGTCGCAGACGACAGAGATATCCCATGGCGATGGTGCAGGAGATAAACAGATAGCGGTTCTCCGCCAAAATGAGGGCCGGGGGTAAGATAGTTGACGGCGTTGGTGGCAGTGCGGTATGCGCAGATGGAGAGCAGGCTCACCGGCGAACCGAGAGTCTTTAAGAGGAGCCACCATCTGGCAGTCATCAAAGGCAGTAAGGCAAGGTTTATGATCACGATGATTAGAACCGCCAGGGGGCTGATGCCGGTTAAAAGTGAAGAGACTGCCGGCCAGTTGACTCCATAAAGGGCATGCCAAGCAAGTATCACAGCCAGTAAACCGAGCAGCCAACGCCAGTATTTTTTAAACACCCGCCGTGGTGCTGATGGTGTCATGAGGCCTTACCATTTGTCGTCAGGCTTGTCTTAAAGCGTCGATAGAGAATATTCTCTTCCGGATCCCAAAGGGCCTTGGGGCCGGCGCCGGTCAACATCAGGCCGGCGGCAGCGGAGAAAATGGTCATTGAAAGCAGAGTTAGGCCGAACGGAGATTGGCTGCTGCCGAGCAGCAGAACCAGGGACAGACCTGTGCTGCGGCCAAGGAAGCCAATACTCGCCAGCAAACATAAGAGGCTTTGGGCAAGTTGCCAGGACGGATTTGTCTGAGCAATACTACAACAGGCAAGTGTTGTGATCCCGCCTGCTGTAATAATCAGGCGAAGTGCCAGGGGCAGGTGTCTCATTAAGGCTTTCATCCGAAAATCCCAGCTTGATTGTTGGTCTTTATCTGTTTTTAGGCGGCAGGAAACTACCAGCCAGTCTCGACAAAAGCCAACCAGCAGCGGCGTCATGAATATATAGGCGGCAAGATAGGTGAATGCCGGGTCAAAAATTGGTAAAAGGGCCATCCCGACCAAACCCATTTGGACGCCGGCGATGATTCGCGCGTAGGGCCGTGACTGTAGAACGACCACAGGTAGATTTTTCTTTTGCCGGAGCCAGATCCCGAATATAAAAATATAGTAGGCCAGACCAACAAGGAGATAGATGATTGGCAATCGACCCATGGCCACAGCGACTGCTGATGCCACCAGCAGTCCGGCGGCATCGGTTACGATGTCCAGTTGTTTGCCGAGTTTAGTCTCTCGCCCCTGTCTTCTGGCCACAAAACCATCCAGTAAATCGGCCATGGAAATACCGAGGTAGATTAATCCCGCAGCCCATGCCAGGGCCTTAAAATTGAGTAAACTGCTATCTTGCATAATGGCTAATGGCAGGAAGCCAGCCAGGCCAATGACGGCGCTGGCGCGCAGCAGAGTGATCCAATTAGCCATCCCAAGAGTTGGAAAAAGTCGGGTTTCTTCAAAAGGGCGATGATTGTTTGGCAAATGACGAGCCAGATGGTTATGGATGTGGAGCGCTATCGCCAGCCCTGGCAGAAGGGCGATGATGCTTACCGAGCCATTGTAAAAGTTCGGCCAACAGAGGACAACGGTCAATAGCCAGGGGGAAAACAGGAGAACACCGACTCGCCAGGATTGATCACGTAATTGAGCGAGCGCTTTTCTTGGGGTCCCTTGTTCGGAGTCGAATTCTTTATTGTCTTGCCTGGTTGAAGCTAGTCTATTTGTCATTGCAACAGACCTTCCTGTAAGGCAATGAGTGTTGCCCTGTCAAGTTCGGACTTGGTCAGCAGGTAATCTTCAATGGTGCCGTAGGTTTTTCGAAGATGATCAAACATGGCGATCAGGGGTTCGATTGGTGCCTGTAGATAGGTTGCAGCCTTCTCAGGCCCGATACCTAAGGTTGCGAATTTGGCATAGATCGGTTGCAGTCGCTCGGCATTGCAGGTGTTTGAGTAATCGTGATTTGCTATGATGCTTTCCTCGTCGACGCCAAGGGCCATAAGCAGTAGAGCAGCACAGACTCCAGTGCGATCCTTTCCTCCAGTGCAATGGAAGACCAGAGGCAGATTCTGGGGAGAGGCGATAAAACTAAATACTTTGCCCCAGACAGGTCCAAAATCGTCCAGAAAGTGCTGGTAGAGTTCAATGAAAAAATCCATGGAGAGCCAGGTGTCATCCCCGGCCTTCAGGCGTTCCATGGCGGTTGCCGGGTCAAAGCCCTCAACCTGGACCGGCAGAGAGAACAGGCGAATCGGGCTTCCCAGTGGTAAAAGGTCGGGGGCAATCTGCTGTTCCCGGATGGTTCGTAGATCGCAGACTACTTTGAACTGGAGGTTTTGCAGGAGTTGCTGGTCACTTGTGGTTAAGCAAGAAAGGTGATCCGAGCGAAAAACCAGCCCTTGCTTGACAATGCGACTGTCGGTCGTCCTGTAGCCACCAAGGTCCCGAAAATTGACAGCGCCTGAGAGCAGTAACCGTTGATCATCGAGCGCTGTCTGGAATGTCTCAGTCATTTGTCGTGTACGTAATGTCGTAACTTTTTTTACCCAGGCTGCAATGCCATAAGCTAGAATCCTGGACAGGGGGATGGATCACCGGCTATGAGAGGTCCTCGGCATAATTTTTGGGGATTTTAACCACAAGGACTGGTTGGCTCGCTCTGTTCAGCACCTTGCGGGTTGTGCTTCCCATCATCATTTCACTGAGGACGTTGTGGCTGTATGCGCCCATGACGATCAGGTCGGCGGAGTTGTCCTTGGCAACATCAAGGATAACCTGATCCGGATAGCCTTCAATTACGTGAATGGCACTGACTGCATTTTCGCAGGAGGTGGCTTTGTTGCATTCCTTGGTGCAAAGTAGCTCTATCCGTTTCTTGATTTGCGCTGTGACGGTTTCCCGTGCCTTGCTGTGCAGCTCTTCCGAATTGCTGTGGGAAATATATTGTTCCACCAGATTCTGCGCAAAAGTCGAGAGGGGTTCCATGGCGTGGACGGCAACTATTTTGGCTTGATGCTGGCGGGCCAGAGCGAGTGCATGACGGAATACGTAGGGAGCACCAGAGCCAAGATCGGAGGTGTAAAGAATGGTTTTAATTTTTGGTAGCATATTGTTCTCCCTGATGTCGAAATAGAATTATCACCATAACCGCCTATGTCCAGACAAACAGGGGGCTTTCGGTCATTGAACGAATAACGAATACCTCTTGCCTGGAGATACAAAAACCTACATGAAAGAGTAGGCATAGAGCCATCCATGTCAAGCAATAGGAGGAGAGAGGGGAGGTTTTTCTTTGCTGATAACGGGGAATAGCTGCGAGGGATTTGATATTGATTTACTGAGTGTTGCTGATTGTACTTCGGGTAATTTAAAGAATTACCCGAAGTACATATTTTACGGTCAGTTTCAGACCTTAAATTTGCCGACTATAGCGTTTAATTCTTCTGCCCGGGATAGAAGGTCTTGGGCGTTGGATTTTACGTCATTGCTGCTTTTTGAAATATTAAGAGAGGCTGCCGAGACCTCGGCAATATCCTGGGAGATGCTTGCTGAGACGATAGAACTTTGGCTGACATTTTCATTGACTTCCTGGATACCCTGGCTTGCCTGAGCGATGTTATCGGCAATCTCCTGGGTTGTAACGGCCTGCTCTTCGACTGCCGTGGCAATCGTTGCCACGATCTCATTGACCCCTCCCATTACACCACTGATCTGACCTATCTCTGATTCCGCAGATTTCGTGGTATTCAGGACATCTGTAATCACAGCTTTGATATCGAGGGTAGCAATTGCTGTTTGCTTGGCCAGTTCTTTGATTTCATTAGCGACAACAGCAAAGCCCTTGCCGGCTTCTCCGGCCCGGGCGGCCTCGATGGTTGCATTCAAGGCGAGGAGATTGGTCTGCTCTGATATTTCTGTTATCGTTTCAGCCACCTTGCCAATTTTGTTCGCCGCAATACCCAGTTCGTTCATCTTTTCATGGGCACTTTGTGATTGGCCAACTGCCTCACTGGCAACACCTCTTGCTTTTTCTGCGTTCTCAGCTATCTCTTTGATAGTGGCACTCATCTGTTCGGAGGCTGCGGCAACCATCGACAGATTGGTTGCAGACTGTTCCATCGCGGCAGCTACATTGTTGATATTTGTGCTCATCTCCTCAGATGCTGTGGCAACGTTAGTCGATCGTTGCGATGAATCGTCTGCCCCCGAAAGCAGTTCCACCGAAATGGTGGAAAGTTTTGTGGAGCTCTCGTTGACCTGTCTGGAATTGTCAGCTATTTGTTTGATGATGATCTGAAGCTTTTCGATAAACAGGTTGAACCATTTGGCCATTTCGCCGACTTCATCTTTTGACTGGACTTTAAGTCTCATGGTGAGGTCGCCTTCGCCTTCTGCAATATCTTTGAGTCCAGCGACAGCTTCATTAATGGGCTTGGTAATTTTTTTCGAAGCAAAAAAGATAAAAATACCGACTATAAGCTGGGCTGCGATCACAATGGCGATCAGGTTGTTGCGAATAGCATGTGGCGCTTTGAGAAACTCTTCTTTGTTTTGTGTTAAAGCAATGGACCATTTTTTTGTAGGAACAGGTGCATAGCCGGCAATTTTATCAAAACCTTTAAAAAAGTAACTCTGGACACCTTTTTTACCGGAAAGCATCTCAGCGCTGATGCTTTCCATGCCTTGCAGAGTCTTCATATCGAGTTCGAGAATAAATTTTTTATTGGGGTGAGAATTTACAATTCCGTTTTTATCAACCATGAATGCATAGCCGGTTTCTCCAACCTTTGAACCTGATACGATATTGATTAATAAGTCAGCTTTGACGGACATGCCAAAAATTCCGAGGAACTGACCAGTGCTCGATTTAACAGGGGCACTAACAACGTATATTAAGTCCCCGGTGGTTTTTGATTTTACAATTTCACCAACTACGGTAGATCCTGTCTGTTTTGCTTCTTGGAAATAATCACGACTTGAAACATTTGCACCTTTATATTCTTTGCCGCTGGCAAGTTCGCCGGTGACTAATAGTCCTTTCTCGTCCGAAACAAAAATGCCGAGATAGTTTGGGTCCAAAACTTTAAATTTCTTTTTCATATTCTGCCAAAGTGCGGCTAAGTCTTCAGCTGCTCCTTCTGCACCGACATCCTTAACTTTTTCCAGAGTTTTGATTACATCGGTATCAGTGGCAAACGCACTGGCCGTCAAAACCTGGAGATTGATGGTCGTCTCGATTGTTTGGGCAAGGTTTTGCGCGTATTCCTCGGCATTCTTCTCAGATAATTCCGAGAGAGCCTTTGTCGATTCATAAATAGAAACTGCACCAACGATCAACAGTGGTATCAGTACTGCGATACACCCTCCCAAAACGAGTCGGAATGTAATGGAACTAAAATTAAATTTTTTCATTGGTTCTCCATTGATTGGAACAGTTGAATTCAGCTCTAGTGGCGAAGAAAGATCTTTTTTTAATGTTATATGCTGGGCAAATAGAAATCAAATAATTACCGTAAATATTTAATTATCGGTCATTGTTGACTTCTTCTTTAGTTCAGGAGAGAGGCAAGGAAAAATTAGTGGAAACGTTGAGGTAAAATGCTTTGCCGGAGGGTAACAGCTTGGGGTTTTTCGTTTGATTGATGTCAGCCCGGTATTATGTGAAAAAGATTGATAACTTGGTTTTTTGCAAGAAATCAATCTTTCTTAAGGCGATTAATTCGGCTTATTTTGCCATTATCGGGGTTAGTAACAGGGGACTTGGATTCTCCTGCTGACAGGATATGGAAACGCTACCCAGATTTGGCGGCCATCATATTGACTCACCTGCCATTCTCCGCTGACCATTCTGTCCTCCATACAAATTCTCGGCGGTTGAACAACTACCGTAGCGGCAGGATATGCTGGATACGGAGGTGTATAGACAACGGTCGGCGGCGGAGGGGGCGAATACATTAAGGCGCTCCCCAGCAGAAGACCACCTGCGGCACCAATAACAATACCCAGGCCAAGATCGTCATGATGCCCGCCATTGTGATATATATAATGTCTTGGTTGGTAATGACTCCCATGGCCACCATTTCCTCCATGGCGCCTATAGTCCCCACCTCTGGCAAATGCAGTGGATGTTATTGCTAAGCACAGTATTATTGCCAAAGCTGTAATCTTTGTTTTCATTTCTATCACTCCTTTCTGAAAAGTTTTTCTGAGCTACTTACTATTCCACCAAGATAGTCATCGAATGAAAAAAATAATAGAAGACATCTAGAGGGATGGGGGGCCAAAGTGGCCTCATGTCGAGTTCATGTCGGGTAGATGTCTGGATTACTGAAAAGTTTAACTGACTGTTTATTTGATGTATTAGTGTCGTTTTTGAGAAGTCTTATTACAAGAAAAGACTCCTTCATAAGCTCTGTTCCATTCAGTTATTTTTGCTTGCGCACTGTCCCTGATAGTGTCTTCATGACAAAAAGACACTGTGGTCTATCGCTATAATTTAAGATTGACCCTGCTTGTTTACTCTTTGGTCCTATTTATTATTATTGATATTCTGAATGGGATGCTCAGCAATACTACTGCAATTATAAATCTAAATCCTAACTCTCTAACGCATCTCTATTCGTTTTGCAAAAATGACTCTGTCGTCCCGCTTCAATTGTCTGTAGTTGAGGCCATTCCACATAGGGAATTAACCTACAATTGGAATAAGGCTGCGACCTACAGGTGATGCACATCTTGCACAGGTAATAATATAAAATGCGATAATAAAATCTACAATGTGTGTGATTGGGTTAATTTTCGTCACTTTTAGGGAAAGTGTTGTCTCCATAATAATATGTTTTAAACTAGCTTAATTGAAAAGAAAACTGAAGTGTCTAGTTTGCACAACGCGCCAATTGGTAATAATAGTATAATACAATAAAGAAATTTGTCCTTAGAATTATAAGAAATTAAATTATAATTGCTGTTAAGTAGCATAAAAATTTTCAATAAACGATCTAGGTTAAAATACATGGCAAAAGAATATCTTTTTATTTCTGATACAAAAATAGAGTCGGAATTTGATGAATTATTTGAACTCTCCTCGATTGATAATAATATAAAATATCTGGTCTCAAACATCGAATCGGCTAACTCAGAAATATATGCGCCAGAGGTTAATTTTTATTTCAATAATAGTGAAGATGATATCAGTGAAAAGCCCATAAATATTAAAAAACTCTATGACGCCAGGTCAGCAATATTTGACCTGGCACAAGATATTAAGTTTACAAAAGATGTTGGAAATAAATTGTTAATAGTTTCCAATATGGAACAAGATATATTGGTTCAAAAATTTACAAAGAATGGGTTTGTTGTTGATTTTCTTGATCCTTTCTGCATTGTCAGGGTTGATGGAAGTATCGGTAGTCTGACTGTTTTGACAAAAAATAAAGGAGAAAATCGGGCGCTCGAAACAGATCAGATAGTCTGGTTTGCGGCTCCTCGATCTGTTGTTGGTCGAAGTGGTATGTATGATCCTCAAATGTTCGGATTGGACGTGGTCATTGAAAGAGTTAAAGCTAATCTCGGAACATACTCTTTTAAAAACTATGTGAAATATGATAAATCAATTTGTCTTTACCATAAAAAACGACAAGAGATATGTGGAAAATGTGCTGATGTTTGTCCATCATTTGCCATTGAAAAAAATAGGAAAGATAAAACACTGCAAATAGCCGATGCCAATTGCCTTGGTTGTGGAAAATGTGTCAGCGTGTGTCCATCAGGTGCACTTGATTATGCTCCCATTTCAAAAAGATCTTTTAGAAAAATTCGGTCCTTTTATAAAGAGAAGGTCGCTCTGGTAATACCTGAAAGAATTTATTTAGAATCTTTGCATGTTCGATTAAAAGAAAATGTTTTACCATTTATAGTTGGAAATGAAGACTTTCTGTATGAGACCCATCTGCTGTCGTTACTTCAAACGACAGGCAATCCAATTATCATATATGCGGATAATGTCTCCAAAGTAATGGAGAATTGTATTCGCATTATGAACGAAATCTTTAAAAAAATCTTTAATAGGCAGGCTATCTTCGTTTGCCAAGATGAAGTCCAACTCAATAAAGCGTTTACTGAATTATCACCTCTCACCGAATGTGTATATGACCTTGATGAGTCCGGATTGACGAAAAGACAAAATTTCTCCGCTCGCCTTGCTCATCTTGTGGGTAAAAACGATTTCGGGATATTGAATACCGGACCATATATACATTACGGAAATTTATCCATAGATAAGGATATCTGTACTCTTTGTTTAAGTTGTGCCGACGCCTGTGATGCAGGGGCGCTAAAGGCACATGCAGAAGATAATACCTTGCGATTTAACCCATCGTATTGCACGAGTTGCGGATATTGTGAGCGTACCTGCCCTGAAAAGAATTGCCTGCATATTATTCACGACCAACTTTCATTGTTGCCAGAATACTTTCAGCAAAACGTAGTGGCAGAGGATGAAATATTTAAATGTGCTGAGTGTGGGACGGGTTTTGCTCCTGCAAAATCAATAAGTAAGATTGCTGATATTATGAAACCATTTTTTGGAGATGATACCGCAAAAATTAGAACACTCTATTGTTGCCCGGATTGTAAGGCTAAAGTAATGCTTGAATCTCTTAGCATAGAAAATCTCAATAAATAGGAAGTATCAAATGGATAGTGTCGCTATTAATAAAGCAAGGATTGTGTATTACGGATTATTTGCCTCATTTTTCTCTTTTTCTCTGGGAGAAGAAAATTTCGAAAATATTATGAATTCTGTCGAGATATTAAGTGCGAATCCAATAGATGATCAAACTGACAAAGCACTGACGAACATTAAGAGAAGATTAGGTAAAGGTGGCTACAGTGCCTTGAAAAGTGAAAGCGATAAAGTCTTTTATAGTCCGACAACGACCTTCGTTCCCATGACTGCCTCATATTATATTGAACAAAGAGATGATGGCTGTAAACGTGTAGAAATGGTTAGTTTTGTTGGGGAATCTAAATTTCGAAGAAATTCGGCAGAATATAAAGAGCATGAAGATCACATTGAGTTTGTTTTACTCTTTATTCAGAAACTCATAAATGAAGAATTGCAGGGTGATCAAGATGCAAAACTTTTATCTAAAAAGGTTTTTGCCAATATTTTAAATGTCATGATAGATAGTTTTGCAGATAATTTATTCAATCATGAAAGGAGTTTTATTTATAAGCAAGTTGTGCTCGCTTTGCGGTCTTTTACCGAATTCGAAAGACTCTATTTTAATGTTGTTAAGCCAACGCAGGTTGAACATTCTAATACCGCAAGGCCAAATATTACCAAAGACAAAAAACAAGAGAGACAATGTGTTCAGCTTAGTTGAGGTTTTTTACTTAGTTTTCTCGGATTATGACTTTTAACGATTTCATCAAGTTTGATAGTACCAGTTTTTTTGTTCCTCAAATATGCAAGAAGCGCATATTTGTTAAGTGTTTAAATTTAAAATAGTTAATGGAGGTAAACATGATTGAGGAAAGAAGATCTTTTTTAAAAACAACTCTCGGCGTCGGAGTGGCGGGAGTTGGCGCATTGTTGACTGCAAAGTACAGCATTGCCAGCGAAAACGATACCAGTGAAGGCCGTTCCAATGGTGTCGTCGTTGGTCACTCTCCGAAGAAGGAGATACTGTACAAGAAGACCCAAAACTGGGATATTTACTATAAAGCAGCGTATTGAGAGGAGGAGGGATTGTGATTAAAAATGCATTCAGCAATATGTCGTCAAAAATTGGCAGAAGATCTTTCCTGAAAATGGCCACTATTGGTGCCGGTATAACTGCATCATCCGCCTTTATTACAGCAAAAGCCGTCAGAGCTGCAACTGAAGCGGAAATTAAAGACCCGTTTCCCGGTTCAAAAAGAGTAAAAACAATCTGTAGTATTTGTTCTGCGGGCTGTGGAATTATTGCCGAGGTTCAAAACGGCGTGTGGGTTCGTCAGGACGTTGCACAAGACCACCCCATAAGTGAGGGCAGCCATTGCTGTAAAGGTATTGATCAAATTGATTTGATCAGAAGTAAACAGCGGGTCAAGTCTCCTCTTAAAAAAGTAAATGGCGAATGGAAAAGAATCTCCTGGGATCAGGCTGTCGATGAGATCTCAGCCAAAATGCTCAAGATTCGTGGAGAAAACGGGCCTGATGCAACGATGTTTCTCGGGTCAGCTAAATTCAATTTACAGCAAGCCTATTATTTCAGAAAGTTTGCCGCCATGTGGGGTACCAATAACATAGACCACGTCGCCAGAATCTGACACTCTGCAACGGTCGCCGGTGTGGCGAACACGTGGGGTTACGGTGCTATGACAAATCATTTTGGTGATGTCGTAGGACACTCGAAGGCAATGTTGATCATTGGTGCAAATTCAGCTGCAGCAAATCCCATTGGGATGAAACATTTCTTACAAGCAAAAGACAGAAACAATGCGCAACTGATTGTTGTTGATCCTGTTTTTACCAAAACTGCTGCCAAAGCAGATCACTATTTAAGAATCAGAACCGGTACGGATGTTGCTTTTATCTATGGCCTGCTCCATATAATTTTCAAAAATGGCTGGGAAGACAAAGAATTCATCGACTCGAGGGTCTATGGAATAGATGACATCAAAGCCGAGGCGAAAAAATGGACTCCTGAAGAGACTGCCGATGTCACCGGGATTCCAGCTGCAAAAATCATCCAAATCGCAACACTTCTCGCTAAAACAAAGCCCGCTACTGTCGTTTGGGCCTTAGGTATTACGCAACATAGTACCGGAACGTCGAATACCAGAATCCTGCCGATTTTACAGCTCGTTCTTGGCAATATGGGTAAAAAAGGCGGCGGCTGTAATATTATCAGAGGCCATGATAATGTTCAGGGCTCCACAGACATGTGTTGTTTGGCGGATAGTTTGCCTGGCTATTACGGTCTCGGGGAAGGTTCATGGAAGTATTTTGCAAAATCCTGGGGTGTTGACTTTGACTGGTTGCAGAAAAGATTTGCCGCGCCCGAGTGGATGCTGGCCAAAGGTTTTTCTTTAGCCAAATGGTGGCAAGGTGTTTTGCAGGAAGAGACCACCTATTCATCCAGCCCCATACGAGCACTTTGGGTTCAGGGGAATGGAATTACTTCAATGGCCCAGACGGTAAAAGTTCAAGAGGCTTTGGATAAACTCGATCTTTTGGTCATTGCCGATCCGTTTGTCAATGAGGCTGCGGTCATCACCAATCAAAAGGACAACATTTACATTTTGCCTGTGGCGACGCAGTTTGAGACGGAAGGCAGCGTCACTGCGACAAATCGTACGTCCCAATGGCGAACTAAAGTTGTCGAGCCGCTTTATGAAAGCAAACCTGACCATGAAGTGATGTTTGCCTTTGCCAAGAAATTTGGTTTCTACGATGAATATACCCGCTCAATGAAGCTGGCTGTCAAAGACCAGGAGCTTACCCAGGTCAAAGATGACTTCTCGTGGCCGGACGATGCTTCATCGGAAATCGCCCGGGTTCTGAAAACCATCGGTTTAGGTGGTTGGACCCCTGAGAGACTGAGGAAGCACCAGGAAAACTGGCATATGTTTGATCCGCTTACCCTCGAAGGTAAAGGACCAATGAAGGGGGAATACTACGGCCTGCCATGGCCGAGTTGGGATGACAAACATCCTGGAAGCCCCATCCTCTATGACGTGGATACCCCGGTCAATGAAGGTGGGATGGGTTTTAGAAACAGATTTGGTCTGGACCATGAAGGTGTTTCTCAATTAGCTGACCAGGGCGTCACGGTAAAGGGTTCCAAGATTCAAGGTGGATATCCTGAGATCACCAAGGAAAACATAGAACAGGTCCTTGGCATTACCCTTACTGCCGCTGAAAAAGAGAAGATCGGCGCCAACTGGAAGGTCGATATCAGTGGCATTATCCAGGAAAAATGCCGGGCTGCCGGTGTTGCCCCGTATGGTAATGCCAGAGCTCGAGTCATCGTCTGGACATTCCCCGATCCTGTCCCTTTGCATAGAGAACCTATACATTCATCAAGGCCGGATCTTGTCCAAAAATACCCGACCTATGAGGATCAGAAAAACAACTTTAGGGTTGATGTTAAATTTATTTCTGAACAGCAGGCTCAGGAATGGGCGAAAGATTTTCCAACAATGCTGGTTACCATGCGGGTTGTTAACCTCAGCGGTGCAGGCATGCTGGAAAGATCAAGTAAATACCTGTCCCATATCACCCCGGAAATGTTTGCCAACATTAATCCGGATCTCGCTCTGCAATATGGTCTTCGGGATGGAGATATGATGTGGCTCCACGCCCCGCAAGGGACGAAGATTAAGGTAAAGGCGCAGTATAGTAATGCTGTCACACCCGATAGAATCGCCCTGCCGTATAACTTTGCCGGGGTCATGCAAGGTGTTGATATGAGTGAAAATTACCCTGAAGGAACAAAACCTTATTCGATTGGTGAGAGCTCCAACACCATCACCAATTATGGCTTTGACATTATAACACAAATTCCAGAATTTAATGCCGGATTGTGCCGCATTGAAAAGGCCTAAGGAGGGGTGAACTATGAGTAACGAACAAGCTCGAATGAAATTTTTTTGTGACAATACTCGTTGTATTGAGTGTTTCGGTTGTGCTGTTGCCTGTGCCGAAGGAAATGAACTTCCTGTAGGTATCAGCAGAAGAAAAGTTGTAACTGTATTCGAAGGTATTGAAGGCAAAGAGTTCTCGACTTCAATAGCTTGCATGCACTGTACCGACGCCCCTTGTGAAAAAGTCTGTCCGGTTGATTGTTTTTATATCAGGGAAGACGGCATCGTTCTGCATGATAAAACTAAATGCATAGGCTGCGGCTATTGTCTGTACGCCTGTCCATTTGGTGCACCGCAATTCCCAAGGGATGGTGCTTTTGGTACCAAGGGTGCAATGGATAAGTGCACCATGTGTGCCGGTGGTCCCGAGGAGACAAACAGTGCCCGGGAGAGAGAACTGTATGGGCAAAACCGTATCGCCGAAGGAAAGGTTCCCATATGTGCCGCTGTTTGTGCAACTAATGCTCTTTTAGTCGGTGATGCTGAAGAGGTTTCCGCTATCTACAGGAAAAGAGTGAGTTCGAGAGGCAAAGGAGCATAAAAAAGTGATGAAAAACTCTATAGTTTTTATCATCACCACCATGTTTTTGGCATCAGCTGCATTAGCGGCATCTGCAGCTGATAGCCAAATTTGGGGAGGGATGATCATTTCAAACATCCTGGAGTACGGAAAAGCAGATTCGCTGAATTTTGGTCCATTGTTCACGACCTTGCAAAGTGGCGTTTTGAAGAAAGTGTTCTTTGCTATTCTTGTCTGCGTTCCTGCTATATTTTTCGTACATTATTTAATACTTGGACCAAAAGTGTTCTCGCATGCAGGCAAAAAAATCTATATTTTTTCTGCATTTCAAAGAATCGTACACCTCATTGCCGGTATTGCGTTTCTGGTGTTAGTTCCAACTGGACTGATGATTGTCTTCGGTAAATATCTGGGGGGAGGGACTCTTGTGGAATTTGCCAGACATTTTCATGGTATTGCCACAGTTCTCTTTTTGGGATCAGTTATCCCAATGTTTCTCTTTTGGGCGATTGAGATGTTGCCGACATTTGATGATATCAGGTGGGTATTTATGTTGGGCGGGTATCTCAGTAAAGAAATAAAAGAAATCCCGGCGGGGAAATTCAATGCTGGGCAGAAAATGTGGTTTTGGCTGGCCACCGCTGGCGGAGTCGTGATGATTGCAACGGGTGCGGCAATGTTCCTCCAGGATTTTGATTTTAGAATAGCCAGCAGTTTAGGCGTGTCGCAAATTAATTTACTGAGGGCTTCTGCAATTATTCACAGCGTGTTGGCCTTACCGATAATGGCCTTTTTCTTTACCCATGTTTACATGTCCCTGTTTGCCATTAAAGGTGCCATACATAGTATGATAACCGGCTACAAGGAGGAAGATGAAGTCAAATATCTCCATAGTTCTTATTACAAAAAGCTGAAAGCACAAAAGCAAGTATGACGGTAATGATGCCATATTGTCAGTGACTTAGATGGGCTTTATGCTCTTCGACATTTTTACAGCATCCCAGCCGGATAAAGAAATGGACTGCAATTGTCCGTTGATTTATCCGGCTGTTTTTTTTTGCGATCGTGATGCAAGTGCCAGTGCTTAGGTTGACGATGATTGGCTGAAACTGTCAACAGTTACCAGGATATCATTCTTTTTGATAGAGATGGGGCTGATCGTGAAAATCATCAAAAGAGAGGAATGAGTGTCTCATCTCTCTTGTCGCATTATTGACCACTTCGTGTCCGTGGATTAATTCAAAAAAAAGGTTGTTCGCTGTGCAACCGTCTCTGTCTTCACCTATATACAAAAGATATTGTCCGGGATGCAGGGCCTGCCAGATGCGGGAGGCTAAGTCATCTTCTTCAGGCCAGGCCAGGATAAACAGCTGAACTTCAGGATGAAGGCATAGATACTCAAGGGAATCCATTTTCTGGACTATATCGAGATATCTGTTCTGCGGAAAACCTGGCCAGGTTTTATTGTCGATGGAGCTTTGGACCCTGATGCCGTATTTGCAGAGCCAATACCCAAGCCAGCCGATGCCGGCACCTATTTCAACTATGCTCGTCAAATCGATGCAAAGTCGTTGCAGGGATATCATAAATTCATCGGTGAGAAGCACAAAGGATTGTCCGACGTAATACTCCCTGACCATCATGGTTAGTAACTGCTTTTGTCTGCTGTAGTCCCCGGCTTCGATCCACCGTCGATCGGTGTAGATATGGCTCTTGATCTCTGCGATGGTGGGCAGCCGTTCACTGGTGTGCGAAAAGGTCTGACTCAGGATGGGATGGGTATGGTCGCAGGAGCTGCCAGGGAGCGGTGAATTGATTGTTAAGGGTAATTTCACTTTTGATATTCTATAATTTTGGGTAGTACTATTGAAAGGATCATGGATCAGGTGCACCTGGTTTAGCATACTGGGAAAGAGAAGACAGTGGCAAACAATGAAAACGGACAACACTTTATTTCGTAAGGTCTTGAATCACTGGCCAAAGCATATCCCCAGATCAGCTGTCTTCTTGCTTCTCCTTATACCTGTGTTTTCCCTTTCATCCTGTCGGCAAGGTGAGGAACCGGTCAAAGTTTCTCTTGATAAGCGGCAGGAAATTTCTTTTAGACCACAACTACCCGCAATTACCTACGCATATCTGCCGCAGTATTCCAACACAGAGTCTTTTCAACGGCACCATCGATTAGTGGAATACCTGGCAGAGCAGACCGGCTTGCCCATTCGGCAGGTATTTCCCGAAACCTTTGATAATTATATCAGTATGTTTGGCCAGGGAAAAATTGATATCTCCTTTTCCAACCCATTTATTTATGTCAAACTGGCCAACCGTTATGGCGCTAAAGCCATGGCCAGAATAGTCGAGGCCGATGGCCGTGCAGAGTTTCGTGGCCAAATCATTGCCCGTAAAGATCACGACAATCTTCAATCAATTGACGATTGTCGTGGCAAATCCTGGGTGGCCGTGGACCCTTCCTCGGCCGGAGGGTATTTGTTCCCGCTTGGCCTTTTTATCGATCACGATTTGTCTGTAAACGATTTTAAGGAAGTCGTCTTTGCCGGTGGACGACAGGAAAATGTTATCCTTGGAGTGTACGCCGGACTGCACGACATCGGCACAATACGTGAAGGATCTCTTGCCGTAGTGCAAGACAAAATTGATATCAACCAGATAAAGGTGATCGCCAATTCCAGTTGGTATCCGGGATGGGTGTATGCGTATAGCCCGAGGCTTTCTCAGGCGGTGGCGGACAAAATAAGGGATGCCATGCTTCAACTCGATTATGAAAATGATCCGAAGCACCGGCAGATTCTCGATGCGGCAAAGTTTATCGGTTTTGTGCCATCTGATGACCGGGATTTTGATCAAATCCGGGAGTTGAGTAAAAAAGTGGGGTTGGATCTTGATTAATTATCCATCGAGATTTCTGCATCTTCTGCGATTTCGGACCAAGATCATCCTGGGGATGACCTGTATGCTGGTCTTCTGTGGCCTGGGTGTTGGACTGATTTTGTCGGCCATGTCATCAAATGCCTTGCTTGAAGAGGGGAGAAAACGAGGCACGGCCCTCACGTCGAGTCTGGCCTTTCGGTTGGCGGAACCCATCCTGGCCATGGATTTTCTGCAAATGAAAAATTTTATAGATAACGTCGACAAGCAATATGACGACGTTATCTATATTTTTCTCACCGACGAGAACGCCAATATCCTCTCTCACACCTTCTCAGGAGGATTTCCAACAGATCTGCTTTACGTCAATACAGACGGGAAAAAGACGCAGCCGATTCTGTTAGCGACCGAGCACGGGCTGGTTTATGATTTTAATGTCAGGGTAAGGCTGGGCGAGAAAAATCTGGGTTCCGTTAGGTTGGGATTGTCGCGAAAGGATATTGACGCTCAAATCCGCAGGCAGCGGTTGATCAGTCTTGTGAGTACTCTGGGGGTAGTTGGCCTGGGGATTGTTCTTGCCCTTTGGTTTGCCCGCACGGTGACCTTTCGTCTTAATCGCCTGAGAGAATCGGTGGAGGAAGTTGTCCGGGGCAACCTCGATGTTCATGCAGGATTTTCGCTGGAAAAATATTGTTGGCAAATAATGGATTGCGATCACAAGGACTGCCCGGCCTACGGTGATGTCCAGCGACGCTGCTGGTATCTGGCTGGAACGCTCTGTCCCAATTGTGGCGATAAGCAATATCCTTTCAAGATGGAGAACTGCCGGCAGTGTTCTGTTTATAAACATAATTTTGGCGATGAACTCCAGGATCTGGCCGAGGCCTTTGATGCCATGGCAATTACCGTTAAACACCAAATTGAAGAGCTGACAGATCGGGAAAAGACCATAGCCAGGCAGCAGGGTTTGTTGAATAGCATTATGAATGGTACTCCCGACTTCATAACCCTGCAGGATAAAAATCTCAAATACACCTTCGCCGGTAAGGCCTTTTGCGACTATTTTAATATGGCCGAAAAGGACATTATTGGCAAAACAGATTTCGATATTTTTACCCCGCAGCAGGCCGAGATAAATATTTACGAAAGCAAGCAGATACTTGACACGGGGCTGCCCCTGGCCAAGGAAATCACTTTCAAACGATCCAATGAACAGAAGTGGTTTCATGTTGTCAAAGTCCCCGTTTATGATCAGGACGGTAGCATAATGGGCCTCCTGCTCACTGCGAGAGATATTTCCATGCTCAAGAAATTCCAGGAACAGCTTATCCAGTCGCAGAAAATGGAAGATCTGGGCCGTCTGTCCGGGGGAGTTGCCCATGAAATTAACACCCCCTTAGGTATCATTTTAGGATATGCCCAGCTTATGATGGATGATATCGAAGACGAAGAACTCCGCGAAGGCATGGGCATCATAGAGAAGCAGGCCAAGGTCTGCCGGAAAATTGTCGCGGATTTGCTTGGGTTTTCCCGGAGTTCTGTAGCCGGCGGTGGTGCCGTGAATATCAATGAATCAATTCAACAGGTAATCAGGTTGGTTGAGCACGCATTTTTTATGGAGCGTATTAAAATTTCATACGCCCTGGACGACAACATTCCGCCTCTTGCCGGTGATCAGGAGCGGCTCAAACAGGTCTGGTTGAACCTGCTTAATAATGCCGCGGACGTTATTGGGCAGGATGGTGTGATACATGTGCAGTCCAAACTGTTTACAGAGGAACAGAAGATCGTTGTCACTATTGCCGACAGTGGTAAGGGGATTGCACCAGAACATCTCAATATTATTTTTGATCCGTTCTTTACAACCAAACAGGTGGGGAAGGGGACAGGACTTGGTCTTTCCGTCTCGTTTGGCATTATTAAGGATCATGGAGGGAAAATTTCGGCCCTTAGTCCAATCCCGAAAGAATATCTTCCAGAGGAATTCCTGGCATGTGAGCACTTGGGGCCAGGGGCCGTGTTTATTGTAGAACTGCCTTTGACCATGGCCGAAAGTGCCGTCGAAAGTACTGTCGAAAGTGCCAGGAAACAGTAAAAAAAGGTCAGGATTTTCTGAACTGCTCGAATCGGTTTTGCGCCCGGCGATAGACAACAGGCATGCAGAGGAATCCCGATACCACTAAACACGCAACGCATAGGCCAATTAAGGCCAGATGCTCTGTCTGTCTTCCTATCACAATTCCAATACCGATAAGCGTCACTGCAAAAATACTGAAATTCAGAACAGTGAATTGCTTTAATTGCCGCGAATTTTTTGCATAATTTTCCATATCTATTCCCCCCCCCGGTTACACTGATGATTGCTCTGAAGCCATTGGCTTTATTCGTCATTCATTTTTTTGTCTCGATAAACATGGATAATATTGTCTGGTCAAATCCAAACCTGGTGTTTGATCGTCGAAGAGACCCATTGCCGTTGAAGGCAATTTGGCAGTGAATTGTCTGGTCGTCGTCCGTAATTTGTCCAGCCAGCCCGACTGGCTCAAAAGTTGCTTCGTTCATTATGATATTGCTCGACACCGATGACTGAGGCGGTTGAGTGTTGTGTATTTTATAAAGATTTATTTGTTTGCAGCTTGGGACATAGATACCCTCCAGACTGTAAATTGAGCGTTCGGTGCGTATCTGCATTACAGCAATGGCTTCGATATCGAATGCATTGTTTTCAGAGTTTTTACTTGAAGCCTTTTTTATATATATCGTCAGTTCTGCAGGGTTGTGGCGCGGTTGGGCCAGCTCAACTCTTCCCTGAAATACATCTCCAACCTGAAGAGATGACGTTCTTTTTCCTGCTGTCTGCTGGTTTTGTTGAGTTTTCTCAGGGGATGATACTGTTGCGCCGGGCGTACTCTTCAATGCGCAGACAAACAGTATGAGACCTCCGATCAACAGCGTTTTAAGCATATAGTTTGTAGGTTTGAGGTTTTGTTCATCTCTTTGTTGCACAATACGCGCCAATTGGTTAGGCTTTGTTTGTGATGCACTTAATGGTCAGAGTATTGGGGGGTGAATCAGTTTGGCAGGCAGGGATCGGCAAGGCAAAGATTAGGAAATATATAAATCCCGAATTTTTCAATCTTCAAATTCGGGATTTTTGCTGTAGTTCGATTTTTGTTTTTATCCGTATTTTTATGACGACTGGATTTTATGAATGACTCATTAGCCAAGCTCCATATCCTGCTGGATTCAAGGGAGCCTTCTGTTTCCTTTGCCAGAAATTTCTACAGGTCCGGTGGGTACCTCTTAGGTGAGGTTGAACATATAAGAGGAATCACTTTTGCAGAGAGATTCAAAATTCTGCTGGAGCGTTGTGCGATACAAGATGAGATTCTTATCTCTGTTCACTATCTCTCGGAGGAGCAATTAGGACCGGCACTATTGCTGTTGCAAAGTAAAAAATATGAAAACCTCAAAATCAGTCTGGCAACATACGGCTGCTTCACCCACTTGAGGAAATGGTGTTTCGATACAGGGTGTCAATTTTTGCCAAATCCGTACAAGAAGAGAATTCATCCTAAGAATATTTATGGAGATAAAACAGCTCAAAATGAGAGTGAGCATCTTGAAAGGATCTGGGTCCAGTACCGATTGATTTTAGCAATTATTTCAAGATCAGAGATGTTGGGTGATGTTTGCCGCCAACTTATTTCAGGCGACGCTCTCGATGAGCAGACCATAGATCATGAATATGAACGTGCTTTAAGGTACTTCGAGCTAGGAGAACCGGACATGGCGGGAGGGAGTTACTTCTGTGAAGGCGAGACGGTAGCAAACTGCATTGATGAATTGCGGTATAGGATTAACAAAATAGCAGCAACCGATTTCAACGTTCTCATTAAAGGTGAATCAGGCAGTGGCAAAGAGACAGCTGCCTGGGCAATTCATGAACTGAGTTCAAGGCGTGACAAACCCTTTCTGGTGATCAATTGTGCTGGACTTCCGGATGAACTGCTTGAGAGTGAAATGTTTGGATACAGGAAAGGGTCGCACAATCAGGCATATCATGATGCACCTGGCCTGCTAGATACCGCCGATGGAGGGACTCTGTTTTTGGATGAGTTGCCAGACATGAGCCCCAGAATCCAGGCAAAACTCTTACGATTTATTGAAACTGGAGAGTACCGGCCATTGGGCGGGAGTGTCAATCGCTACTCCGATACCCGAATCATTGCCGCAGGTCAGCCTGCGCGATTCGATGCTGTGGATGGGCTTCGATCTGATTTGAAAAACAGGATCGGCCAACTCGATATTGACATTGTTCCACTGCGTCAACTTGAAAGAGCCTGTCCGGGCACACTCTATAAGATCGCCTTCATTCTGCTGGAGCGATATACCTGGACAACGATTTATCATGCAAACAAACCCCGTCAGCTAACACCAGGTGATATAAAAAAGTTTCAAGACGAGCTCGCCTTGCCGCATAATTTGCAATTGCTGACCAGTCAAGAATGGAAAGAGTCGAATATTAGAGAATTAAATAACTTTCTCCGTAAGTGGACCGTCTTTGGCGATGGCGAGTTTAAGGTTCTGGCAAGAGAGTCGCCTGCTCAGAACACCGCTCTCGAGGGGCATTGGCTGTCATCTGTTCCTGACGATGAATTGAAGAAATTGCTCGTTCTCCCCAAAAATCGCCGGGAGCTCAAAGACTTGTTTGCCAGGAAACCACTGCAAAACATAAAAAAAGCGTACATCAGGTACATTTTTGAAGTCTATTCAAGAATCGTTGAGCAAGAGAATGTAACATCGGATATGGTCCACAAACCAACACAAAAAGAGTTGGCGATGCTCATGGGTGTCACTGAGAATACCATCAGCAGGCATCTTAATTGAGCCAGATGATCCAACTGTCGGTCGTTGACTATCTGGTCATTGCCACCTACTTCGGAATTATTGTCATTGTGTCAATTCTGTTTCGCGCTCAACGCTTTAGCCATATGTTCGGCGAAGAACGGAAACCGAACTGGCTATTACTCGCTGCATCACTATTGATGATCGAGTGGAGTCCGATGACAGACATGATGAGCATGGGCCTCATTCTGGAAAACGGCTATTCTGGTCTGTGGATGTTTAAAAGCCGATTTTGGCTCGCGGGAGTTCCGGCAATTCTCTTTGCAACCATGTGGTCGAGGTTGAAATTTCAGACAGACAACGAGTTGATACGGCTACGTTTCTCTGGAAGATCAGGTGTCTTTCTGCATGTCTTTCGCGCGCTGTTCCTGGCGATCTTCGTCATCCCTCTCTTTGGCGCTTTTCTCATTCTTGCCTTACGAAAATTGCTTGAACTGCTGCAGGTAAGTTCAGTGGTGAATCCTGAAATCGTTCTGATTATTGGCGTGTTACTGCTCATCCTGAAAAATTCCTTTCATCAGAAAATCCGCACCGATTTTCTGAATGCGATTGTCTGTCTGGCGGCACCGGTTCTTATTTGTTTCTTTCTTCTTCAAGCCCAAGGTGGCTTTGCAAACATCTATGAAACACTGAGAGTCAGTGCCATTGATAAAATACAATTGATCCCGAAAATAGGCGATGCCGATAACAGTAGTTCGTTTGCCAATTTCTTCGTCTTCATCTTTGTCCAATGGTGGTCTGTCAATATAGTCGATAACTCCGACCCGAATGCCCAGCGTCATCTCCAGGCTGAAAATCAATTTGCTGCATTCAGGACCTTGTTCATTCCTATTCTTGTCACGAGCCTGATGTTTGTCTTTGTCAGTACCATCTGGGACTGTGGCTTGCTTGAGTACAAGCTCAATGATTTTGGAGCTATCGATAAAGAAGCCTTTTATCTGCAAGTTGCCATGGAACATCTTCCCGATGGTTTTAAGGCCGTTGTCCTTATCGCAATTTTGTTCAGCTTTATTACCACGTTTGAAAGTCTGATCAACTGGGGCGGTGGTCTACTTACTGTGGATATTGTGAAGACCTATCTTTTAAAAGATGGATTGGAGTCGCAGCTCAAGTATCTCTCCTTTGCCGCGATGTTTGTTGTTTCGGCGCTGTCTCTTCTGTTTGCTTTTAATAATGATAGGATATTAACCTTACAAAAATTTATATTCTCAATTAGTGCGGGGGTAGCCCCGGTATTTTTGCTTCGGTGGTTTTGGTGGAGGATTAACGCCTGGACACAAGTATCGGCAATGTTGAGTTCACTGGTCTATACTCTGGGCTATGACTATCTCTATCAGAATAATTTAGCATTCAACGTATTCATGCAAGAAATTTGCACGCATACGGCACTTTCACCGTATCCCCTTAAACTTATCATCTTGACGATATTCGTTGTATCCACCTGGCTGACAGTCATGTATTGCACAAAGCCTGATGGCGAGGAACACCTCAGGAAATTTACCGAACAAACTGGTACCGGCGGAATATGGCCCCGTCATTTTCCTGTCACAAATTACCGTCTCACCAGACGTCTTTTTCTTTGTCTGGTCTTCGCGATTACCTATATCCTGCCGTTTCTGTTTATTTGGCAGTTCAAATTCGGCAGTCCTTTTTTAGGATTTTCTCTTGTTGTTATTTTTATCGCCTTAGCTGTTTTTGTATATAAGTCGATGTCATTGCTGCTGAATACTTCTCTAAAAACGTAACAATTATTTTTCTTCACATCCCGCCAACTGTCCTTTTTAACATTCTCTTTCTCCCAAACGGTTCTGCGATAAATAAAATTTATAATTGATGTAAAAGAAAAATGTCTTGACGTCAAGATATTAATTCCTATTTTTCATGCTAAGAAGGAATTAAAGAAAATCCCTTTAGGTAAAGGTCTTTTGCATAAAAATGTGATGCAGATAAGTTCAGTGTTGTAAAATTAAAAAAACTTATATCTTGAAATAAAGTTACTATTGGTGGCTAAAATGAACAGTCAAAAAGAAATTAAAGGTATTCACCACATTACAGCTATCTCTGGTTCAGCAGCAGAGAATATCGCCTTCTATGAGAACGTTCTTGGTTTGAGGCTGGTGAAACAGACGGTCAATTTTGACGATCCTTTCACGTATCACTTATATTATGGGGATAAGGAAGGAAATCCGGGCACCATTTTGACATTTTTTCCATGGCAGGGCGTTCCTCAGGGCAAAAATGGCAGAGGAATGGTAACAGCCATTGCCTTCGAGATTCCGATTGGCTCTGCCATCTACTGGAGAGAGCGATTGTTGCAGCATGGCATTGAGACAACGTCAGAGCAACGGTTTGGCGAGGAGGTCATCGCGTTTTCAGACCCGCATGGGCTGGGCCTCGAACTGATAGCTACAGGGCAAGCTTCTGCATTATTGCAGGATACCAATGATAGCTATGGTCCTCTCTTTCCGATCATCGGTTTTCATTCAGCAACTTCAACACTTAGATCCATCCAGGAAACAAAAGAGTTGTTGGGGGACTATTTAGGAATGGAATTGCATGTTCAGGATGGTAAGCGATATCGATTCAAAATGAAGAACGATACCTCACGGGCTCTTTTTTACGATCTCCTCGTTGAACCAGAAGCAGAACTCGGCAGACAGGGCAGTGGCTCGGTGCACCACATAGCCTTCAGGACCGCTGACGACAAGGAGCAGTTGCTCTGGCAACGATCCCTTCTTGAGGGCGGCTACCCCGTAACCGGAGTACGGGATAGAAAATATTTTAAGTCGATATATTTTCATGAACCTGGGGGCGTGCTCTTTGAAATTGCCACAGATCCTCCGGGTTTTGCCGTGGACGAAGCGGTGGAGTCCCTCGGCGGCACGCTGCAATTGCCTGAAGAGTATGAAGCAATGCGCTCGGAGATCGAACAGAACCTCCCTCCTTTGCGAGAAAGTACATTTATCCACGCATACATCGAAGCAGAAGGTTCAGATAATAATGATACGACCATTGTTGCTCTGCACGGAACCGGTGGCGATGAGCATGACTTGATTCCCCTTGCGCCAAAAGTCGGAGGCGGAGCTGCAATCATCAGTCCGCGTGGCAAGGTCAGTGAAGGTGGTATGAATAGATTTTTTGCAAGGCTCGCCTCAGGTGTTTTTGATGAGAGAGACATTGTCCGGCAAGTCAATGATCTGGCAGGATTTATTCAGGGTGCGGCCAGCCGTTACAAGCGTCCGGTTGATCGATTCGTCGCTTTGGGATATTCCAATGGCGCAAATATGGCTGCGGCATTGTTGCTTATACGACCGGAGATTTTTTCTCGGGTAATACTGTTGCGGCCGATGTTGCCACTTCTTCATCCGGAGCCAATAGATTTGAGTGGTAAAGAAGTACTTATCCTGCGAGGGACAAGGGATAGGGTAATTCCCCATCAAAGCACCGATCAGTTGATCCAGACGTTACTGGACTGCGGTGCGCAGGTGGATGTCAAAGAGGTTGAAGGCGGGCACGAGCTGACTTCGCAGGATTTGCAGAGAGCATCACAATGGCTTGAGAGTGCAGTGAAACCGCATTTAGCATCCTGATTTTTTCTCTCAGGCAGTTTGGTAAATGAATGTTTATTATTTTTTGGACCAAAGAGGAACTTTGAAAACATGGAAACAGGAGCTTATCTCAGGTTGATTTTTGGCAAAGCCAACAAGGCAATTGAGCAGGTTGACAGAAAGAGTATTGCCAGAACTGGTCTGAACGTAAGCGATTTCAGCATATTAGAAGCCCTTTATCATAAAGGGCCAATGGCTATTAAGGCGGTTGGCGAAAAGGTCCTTTTGACAAGCGGTTCAATGACCGCAGCGGTAAACAGGCTGGAATCAAAAGGATTAGTGGAACGTGTTCGGGATACTCTGGATGGTCGCAGCTTCTACCTGCACTTAACCAAACCCGGACTCAAATTGATTAGGGACGCGTATCGAAGACATAGTGAGAATCTCGAGAAGATATTTGCGTGTCTTGATGAAAATGAGCGAGAAGAGCTTGTTCGCCTGCTGAAGAAGTTGGGCTATCATGCGGTGCAAGTTGACGCCTGTTGAAAAAACATTGCAGTCATCGCGTATTGATTTTTCATCGTGCTCGTACCAAAGGTACTTGGGCTGATTATTGGCTTTGTTCATAGCCCAAGCTAAATTCTGTTGAATACATAGGAGCCTGTCCGAGGATGCCCTTTTGCCCAAACTTTTCGTTATTTTCATAAAAATAATGCTCGCAATATTAATTATATAGCTTCGCTTATTCTTATGAAAATGCCTCAATTTTGAACAAAATGCCTATTCTCGGACAAGCTCCTAGTGCCAAGGAGTATCCGATGAATGAGGAAATCGTTCTCTTTAATGGTAAAATCACAACGCTTGACCGCATGAATCCCGAGGTCAGCGCTCTTCATATACAAAATAATACAATCGTGGCTGCTGGGACAGATGAGGAAATTCTCAGCACAGTATCGCCGGAAATTCGTCAGATCAATCTTCATCGGCGCCGGGTTATTCCCGGCCTGAACGATTCGCATCTGCACGTTATTCGAGCCGGCCTGTTTTTCAATCTTGAACTCAGGTGGGATGGAGTGCCGACCCTGTCCCAGGCCATGGAACAGCTCAGGGTGCAAGCCGAGCGCACGCCACCACCACAGTGGGTGCGGGTCATTGGTGGCTGGAATGAGTTTCAGTTTGCCGAAGGACGGTTACCAAGTATCGATGAGATAAATGCTGCTGCCCCGGATACCCCGGTTTTCGTGCTTCATCTTTATGACTGCGCGCTACTGAACCGTGCGGCTTTACGGGTGCTGGGAATAAACAGGAACAGCCCTAATCCGCCAGGCGGGCTGATTGTCCGGGATGCATCGGGTAGTCCAACTGGGTTATTTATTGCAGAACCGAATGCTTTTATCCTCTATTCAACTATTGCCCAGGCCCCTAAACTCTCTTTTTCAGATCAGATAAATTCGACCCGCCACTATATGCGGGAGCTGAATAGTTTTGGCATCACCAGTGTTTCCGACGCCGGTGGCGGTGGGCAAAATTATCCGGATGATTACGGGGTGGTGAATCATCTGGCCGAGCAAAACCAGCTCACTTTGCGGATAGCCTACAGTCTATTTGCCCAGAACCCAGGAGAGGAAGTCACTGACTATGCAAAATGGCTGATAATGACCCATCCCGGCGATGGTGATGCGATGTTGCGCGTCAATGGTGCCGGGGAAAATCTGGTGTGGAGCGCTGCCGATTTTGAGAATTTTCTTCAGCCCAGGCCAGACCTTAAACCTATAATGGAAACAGAACTGGAAACCGTTATCAGGGGTCTGGTGGAAGCCCGATGGCCCTGGCGAATTCATGCCACTTACGATGAATCCATAGAGAGATTTCTCAATATATTTGAACGCGTCCACCGGGACACTCCTATTGATCAGCTGCGCTGGTTCTTCGATCATGCGGAAACAGTCAGTCAGAGAAATCTTGTGCGTATCAGGGCGCTTGGCGGTGGAATTGCCATCCAACATCGCATGGCCTACCAGGGAGAATATTTTATCAGACGATATGGTTATGAAGCGGTGCAGGCGAGACCGCCTATCCAATCCATGTTGGAGCTGGGGCTGCCGGTGGGCGGTGGTACCGACGGGACGCGGGTGGCAAGTTATCATCCGTGGACATGCCTCTGGTGGCTGGTAACCGGTAAAACCGTGGGTGGGACGGAGATAAACGCGAAAGAACGCAGGCTGGATCGACTCCAGGCCCTCAAACTGTGGACCACCGGCAGTGCCTGGTTCAGTGGTGAGGAGAAAATAAAGGGGACGCTCATGCCTGGAAGTCTTGCTGATCTGGCTGTGCTTTCAGGTGACTATTTTGCCATTGAAGAAGATGACATTCGTGGCTTGGAAAGCGTGCTGACCATGGTTAATGGTGTAGTCGTCCATGGAGCAGCAGAGTACGCCGCGGAAAGTCCTGAATTACCCCCCGTCAGTCCAGACTGGTCCCCGGTCGTTCAGTTCGGTGGATATCATAATCATAAGAAAGACAACCATAATCCGCATCCGGATGGACACGGTCCTGAACACCCGGCTGGCCATCAACATTGGATTTTGGGTGCAGATGGCAGATCCTGGCAGTCAGGCTGTGGTTGTAGCGTATAGCAACCGACGTTGTTTTTGGACCACTAGTTAATGTACTTGTCGGCGTATGGTCCAAAGTGAAAGAGCCGACGTCTTCGTTGGTGTGGATAACGTTCGTGCTGTTTTATCACGCCTGCGATTTTTATCATCAAATCATTTGGAGAACCAAAATGAATACCAATAAACTGGAGCTACTCACTCCTCAGAATTGTCAGTTGATTTTTATCGATCATCAGCCACAGATGGCTTTCGGTGTGCAGAGTATCGATCGCCAAGCATTGAAGAACAATGTCGTCGGACTTGCGAAAGCGGCCAAGATATTTAATATTCCAACGACCATAACCACAGTTGAGACCCAGAGTTTCTCGGGCCATACCTATCCGGAACTGCTTGATGTCTTCCCGAATGCTTCCATCCTTGAACGAACCTCGATGAACTCCTGGGATGATCAGAAAGTCCGCGATGCCCTGGCCAAGAACGACCGAAAAAAAGTCGTTGTCTCGGGGCTCTGGACTGAGGTGTGTAACTGCACCTTTGCCCTGTCCGCCATGCTCGAAGGCAACTTTGAGATCTATATGGTGGCCGATGCCTCAGGCGGCACCTCGCTGGAGGCCCATAACTATGCTATGGATCGAATGGTGCAGGCCGGAGTCGTGCCGATGACCTGGCAGCAGGTACTGCTCGAATGGCAGCGTGACTGGGCGAAAAAAGAGACCTATAATGAGACAATCGCCCTGGTACAGGAGCATAGCGGCGCCTATGGTATGGGCGTTGATTATGCCTATACAATGGTTCATAAGGCCGAACCAAGAGGAAATTTTAAAGGTGAAACGCTTCCGCCTCAAGCCGCGTAGTTGATTTAGAGCTCAGGCGCGCCAGAAAAAACATCGCGCCTGAGCAAAGAGAGAGATAATATGAGTCATGTCATTGAAGAAATAAATCCGACGGAGAGAGGGGCCACGGTTGTCATTACCCATCGGGTGCAATTGGGAAAAGAGTCCCTGTATGATGATTGGCTAGACGAAATCAGTCCTCTGTGCAGAAGCTCAGAAGGCCTTTTGGATTGGCAAATTATCCGTCCTCTTGCCGGGCTGACATCGACGTATACGGTGGTCTTACGGTTTGATACAGCTGAACATCTCCAGAATTGGATGGACTCGGAGCATCGAAAACGACTCATTGAAAAAGTGAAGCCTATTCTGGCCAAAGATGATGACTTTTTTATCAAAAGTGGCCTGGACTTTTGGTTCACGCCGGAGGGCGCAAGAGCCAAGGTGCCTGTACGCTGGAAACAGTTTCTGGTTACCTGGTCCGCCATCTATCCTCTGGCACTCGGGGTACCGCTGATTGTAATCCCACTCCTGCGTTTGCTCGGGATACCTCAGGATCATTACCTTGACACGCTGATGATTACCGGAACGGTTGTAGCGTTCATGGTCTATCTGGTTATGCCGCATTACACTAAACTCGTCCATCGCTGGCTGTTTAAATGATATGACTGTTTGTGGCTTCGTACTATTGGCGATTGTGTGCGAAGCCACGTCTTTCCTTTCCCGGACAGGAAAAAAATTATAAATTCCCCAGTTTCTGCTCCAGAACGTTTCTGGCAACCGCCCCTGCAATTTGTTCGATAAGGCTGCCGTTTTTGAAAAACATAAAGGTCGGCACTCCTCTGATATTAAAGAATGATGCTATCTGTTGATTCTTGCTGGTGTCGACCTTGGCTATGATAAACCTGTTTATATGCTCTCGGGCCATGGCGTCGACAATTGGCAGCATCGTCTGGCAAGGGCCACAGGTTGGAGAAAAGAAATCTACCATAACTGGCAGTGGAGCCTGTTTTACAAAATCGTGAAAGTCTCGATCGCCGAGTTCCACTGGTACTGCTTGATTGGTCATATTGATAGGAGCCTGGCAATGGCCACATCGAGGCCGAAGGAATTGCTTATTGGCCGGGATTCTATTTTTTTTGCTGCATGACGAGCAGGACACAATTACATTATTCAAGATGGTACCTCCTGATTTTCTTTATTTTTACAGAATACAGCCCAGACTTCGGTGTTTTCGAAGGTTAGAAGCTGGAGTTTGGCTGTTTTAAAAACTCGAGTTCCTCTTTGGTGGATTTGCGGCCCAGGATTTCGTTTCTATGGGGATAGCGGCCAAATTTGTCGATAATTGATTTATGTTTTAGTTCCCACTCCAAACCGGAATGGCCTCCGTCCTGGCGGTACAGTTTTTCTGCAAACTCATGGATTTTTACCGACTCACTGTGCATGAACGGAAGGAAAATAAAACCTCTTTCTATAGGTTCAAGCTTCTTGTCTACGCCCAGTGAAACGGCTTCCTGGGCGAGAACTAAGGCCATTTGGTCATTGGCAAAGGCCAATGGAGAGCCTCTGAACATATTTCTGGAGAACTGATCCAGTATAATAATCTCAGCCAGTCTTCCCTGGGCATTGTCCCGCCATTCAAAAAGTTCGCAACGTACTGCCCTGGAATGGATGTCTGAAAATCTACTGACGATCAATTGATCAAATTGATCATCTTTTTTCCACCATTGCGATTGTTTGACCTCTTTAAACCAGAAGTCTAAGATTTCCTGATACATAAAGTAATCCTATTGTTAAATTTTAAATTTGTTTCTCAGGAATTATAGTAATCATGCAGTTGAGCTTTACCAGTAAAGAAGGTCAGGCTTTTTCAATCCTTGTCATCGCTTTTCCTTAATCTTATTGTTTGTGGAACCTGAGGTGCGTTGTACTTCAAAAAGAGACAAGGGGGAAACAATGAAACCGATGAAATGCCCGGACTGCGGGGCGAAGCGTTTTTACGTGAAAGACCCGGAAGATCAGTACAATCTTTCAAGTTTCAAGTTGGAAGAAGGGAAAATAGAGTATGTAGATGAGGCGGCAGAGGGGGATCCCATACAGGTTTTGGACAACACGGAGATTTTTTGTGACTGTTGTGCCTGGCATGACAAGTTTCAGACCCTTAAACCGGGCAAGTAATTCAAGCTATATGGTGAAATTATGACTGAGAAAAAGCAAGCAGCTCAAGCAAAAAACATGGATCCTTTTTGGAAATGTCTGGGATGCGGCAATACCATCCAAACGCCAATTCCACCGGAAACCTGCCCAAGTTGTAAGGAACAGTGCGCCTTTAAAGATGTCAGCTGTTACACGCCTGATTGTGGTGGCCCAGGGCATATTGATCCACAGCTTTGATTGGCACGGAGTTGAATTAACCGTCTACTGCCTGTTACGTTTGTAGAAATAAATGACCACCATCAGCTTGGCTTTCTTGTCACCAAGGCTTCTGCCGGAATGGGGGGTTCTCGAATCGAAATAGACGTGGTCGCCGGTTTCCATGGTGTAGGTCTTGTCGCCATAGATAAATTCCAGCCTGCCCTCCATAATGTAGAAAAACTCCTCGCCCTCATGCTCATACATCCGGGCGATCTCAAATGGAGCGTAAATAATAAAGGGTTCCATGTTTTTGCCGGGTTTATCCGCGCCAAGAACGATGTAGTCGTAGCCCGCAAAGTCGCTGGTTTCGCGAATGAGCTGGTTATTTTCCCTTTTGCCAAAGGAGAGTTTGGTATCGTGCAGGGGGGCGATGTCTTTTTCGAGTACAGCGGTGACTTCAATGCCCAGCGCACCGGCGATACGGTTGAGCGTTGAATAGGGCGGGGCTTTTTCCGAGCGTTCCACCTTGGACAGATAGCCCTTAGTCAGGCCGGTGCGGTCGGCCAGCTCCTGGAGGGTTATTTTTTTTTGTAGACGAAATTTTTTAATATTGCTTGAGATCGATTTTTCATCCATGTTGTTTTCTCCGCGCTGTCTCAATGCTGGAGTATTCCGGCCAGGAAACGGGCCGGGTGAACTACATCGAGTTTATCCTCAGTCTTTAATCTGCCGCCAAGATTTATTCGGCAAACCGGACAGTCGGTGAGCCAGAGAGTCGCCCCGGTTGCTTGAGCGCTTTTTATCTTTTTACTGGCCATTTTTGTGGAGATCTCCGGGTATTCGTAAAAGAATGTTCCTCCGCCACCACAGCAATCATGTGCATCTGCGGCCTCTATAAAGTTGATAGACGGCAGTTCACGCAGCAGGCGATCCGTTGGTATAAAGCAGTTTTTTAGATGGCAGGGCGCGTGGTAGGTTACGGCGCCTGCCGCGGCAGCCTTCTTCGCATCGATCTTGAGGCTGTCGCGCCTGTCATAGACAAAAGACATAAGGTCGATCACCTTGGCTGCGATGGCCACGGCGGGACCACTATCTTGCCGCCATTTCTTCATCATCGCCGGAAATTCCTTTTTCAGCGCCGAGCCGCAGGTGGGGCAATCGACGATGATCGCCGTCACGTCATCCTGGCCAAAAGACTGCAGGTTTTGCTCGATATTTTTCCGGGCCTCTTCAATGCCACCGTGATACAGCATGGGGATGGAGCAGCAGGTCTGCCTGGCTGGGATGAGAACCCTATAACCCATAGTGGTCAGCAGTTCCAGGGTGGCATGGCCGGTCTCTTCATAGATATAATTGGTGGCACAGCCGGTAAAGTAGAGAACAGTGCCCCGTTCCTCACCTTTGGCAGGAATCTCCTCTGGCACAACCGAACGAAAGGGTTTCTTATTCAGTTTTGGGAAGCTATGGATTGGGATGTTGCTCAGCTGGTATTTTTTCTGGAAAGACTCCGGGATAATGTTTTGGCCCAGTTTGGCCATCCCTGCCGCCAGCCGCAACCGTTGCTCTTTAGCCAAAAGAAAAACCAGCCCCTTAATTTCCAGCCGGTCGCCATGCTCTTTGGCCATCTCCTGGCGCATCTCCATAAACAGGGAGTAATGATCGACACCGGAAGGGCAGTTGGCCGTGCAGGTGCCGCACATCAAACAGCGGTTGACAAGCTCCTTGAGATAGGGCGAGGTCGGCAGCTTTTTCGCCTTATAACTTTCAATAAGCTGGATCTTGGCGCGGGGTGAGGCCGGTTCTTCCATCAGCACCCGATGAACAGGACAGACCGCAAGGCACAGGCCGCATTTGCCGCATTTGCTGACAGTGCTCTCGCTCATACGAATTTACCGGGGTTGAGGATATTATCCGGGTCGACTGCTCTTTTGATGACCGTCAGGAACTCGCGGGAATCGTCGTCCATAACCAGCGGCAGATAGGCCGCTTTGGCCATGCCGATGCCATGCTCTCCAGACAAGGTTCCGTGCAGGGCGGCAGCCGCCTCAAAGATCTCGCCAGAGGCCTTGATCACCCGGGCCCACTCTTCGCGGTTAGTCCTGTCTGCGGGAATGAGCGGATGCATATTGCCGTCACCGGCATGGGCCAAAACGCCAACAGTGATGTTGTGTTTGTCGCAGATTTCTCTGATCCTGCGGGTCATTTCCGGCACCTTGCTCACCGGCACGGTGATATCTTCGGAGAGGATATCCGGGGCAAGTTTGGCAAAGACCCCATAGGCCTGACGCCTGGCCGCCCATAATCCATCACGTTCGGCAGGAGTCTGTGCTTCCTGAATGGTCACCGCTTCATGCTGTTTAACTTTTTCAATAATCTGGGCCATCTCCCGCTCGCAGGATTCTTTGACGCCGTCCACCTCGATGAGCAGTGATCCTTCGGCATTTCGGTCAAGACCAAGTTTACCTGCGTCTTCGATGGCATTGATGGTCATCTTGTCCATCAGTTCCATGGCCACCGGCAGGATGCCAGAGCCGATGATGTCGGAGACGGCCTCGGCGGTATTGTCAAGATTGCTGAAGGTCACCATCACGGTTTTGGTCGCTTCCGGCTGGGGCACAACCCGAAGGATCACCTCGGTTACCATGCCGAGAGTTCCCTCCGAGCCGCAAAAGAGGGCGGAGAGTTTGTAGCCGGTAACATCCTTAATATTTCTGCTGCCGAAGCGAACAACCTTGCCCGAGGCCAGAACGACCTGCATCCCCAAAACATAATCGACGGTAACCCCGTATTTGAGGCATCGGGGTCCTCCGGCGTTCAAGGCAATGTTGCCACCGATGGTGGAGATATTGATGGAACCCGGGTCGGGGGGATAGCGAAAACCAAAGGGCGCAAGGGCCTTTTGCAGGTCGCCGTTGATAACACCCGGCTCAACAATGGCATAACGGTCCCGGGTATTGACCTCGATGATTTTGTTCATCTTGGAAAAGCAGAGGACAATACCGTTCTGTACGGGGATGGGAGCACCACAGACACTGGTTCCGGCACCCCTGGCGGTGACCGGCACCTTATGTTTGGAAGCAATTTTCAGAATGTCTGATACTTCCTGGGTGTTTACTGGAAAGAGCACCGCATCCGGCAGAGCTATATCAAGGGAAGAATCGTAGGAGTAGCAGGCCAATTCTTCAGGACGGTCAAGATATCGGTCTTTGGCGACAATTTTAGTGAGTTCAGTTTTGAGTGCAGGAGACAGCATAATTAACAACCTTTAGTGGAGAAGGAGTTTAGGGAGCATGAGAGAAATCCACGGAATGTACGTCACCAGCAGCAGGCAGAGCAGCATGATGCCGATAAACGGGATAACTCCTCTGGCGATCAGGGTCAACGGCCGCTTGGTGATCCCGGCGGCGACAAAGAGGTTGAGGCCAAAGGGTGGAGTGAGCATGCCGATCTGAATATTAAGAACCATAACGATACCGAAATGGACCAGGTCGATACCATATTGGTTCAGAGTTTCCAGGAACAGTGGGGCGAGGATCAGCATGGCGCTGACATCGTCCATAAAGCAGCCAAGAATTAAAAAGAGAATATTGACGGCCAAGAGAAACTTCCAGGGGCTGTCGATATGACTTATGACTATTTCTGCCAGATGCTGGGGGATCTGCTCTGCGGTGAGCAGCCAGATAAAGGTCATGGCGCAGGAGAGAATAAAGAGCAGGGAGGCGGAAAGCACCGCCGCATCCTTGCAGATGGAAGTGATTTCCCCAATGCTGAACTCTTTATAAATAAACATCTCCACCACCAGGGCATAGACGACACTGACAGCCGCCGCCTCTGTGGGGGTGAAAATCCCCGAGTAAATCCCCCCGAGAACGATGAGTGGTAGCATCAGCGCCCAAAAACCGCTTTTGGTAGCCGCGATCAGTTGCTTGATCGAGGCCTTTTGCTCAACCCGCCAGTTGTTGCGCCGGGCGACAATATAGGTGTAAATCATCAGAGCCGCGCCAATGATCAGCCCCGGCAGTACGCCGGCCATAAACATCTCGGCCACCGAGACGTTCATCACCAGGCAATAGAGAATCATCGGGATAGACGGTGGGATGATGATGCCAAGCGAGCCCGAAACGGTGATTAAACCTAAAGAGAATTTTTCGCCGTAGCCAGCCTTGATCAGGGCCGGGATCATGATTGAGCCGATAGCCACCACCGTCGCCGGAGATGAGCCTGAGATAGCGGCAAAAAAGATGCAGGCAAGGATGCCGGCCATGGCCAGCCCGCCTGGAAACCAACCCACCAGGGCATTGACAAAAGCAATCAGGCGACGGGCGATACCGCCCCTGGTCATGATCGAGCCTGCCAGGATAAAAAATGGGATAGCCAGCAGCACGAATTTATCAAGGGCGTTAAAGAGCTGCTGGCCTATGATATGTAGCGGTGTATTGGTAAAGAAAACCAGGGACACGGTGGTGGTAATACCAAGAATCACCGCAATGGGCACTCCGGCAAAGAGAAGCACGGCAAAGCAGATACAGATGGCGGTAATCATAATGGTGTACCCACCTTAATTTCTTCCTTCGGTTCTTTCAGGCTCAGCAATTCAGAGACGCCAATCCTAAAAAAGCGGAGTCCCATTATTATAGAGAAAAATGGAATGGGCAGGTAGGCCAGATACATGGGTATTTGCATGGTCGGCGAGGTCGTCTCGTAGCCATGCATTCGCAGTACTGTCTTCCATGAGTAATACGTGACCAAAAAGAAAAAGCCGCTGGAGAGGGTACAGGTGGAAAATTTGAGCAGCTGTTGCCAGGGGCGAGGAAGATTGGAAACCAGTAAGTCCATGGTGAAATGGGCGCCGGTCTTGACTGCGATACTGGCACCAAGAAAAGCGACAAAAACGCCGAGATACCTGCCCAGTTCTTCATACCAGGTAAAGCTGTAGTTGAAGAGGTAGCGGGAAAAAACCTGGACGAAACCAATCAGGGCAAGGCTGAGGATTGTCCAGACCAGAACTGTGTTCTCTATCCGGTCGATCCAGCTTGTTATCCGGGCCGCGGGTTTTAATGAAAAATAGTTATTGGAGTTCACGAAAAAGACTTGGCTGATAGACTGACACCGCCTGGGCGGCATAAGTGCCTTGGCGGCATGTTCACGTTGATAATCTCAAATTAAAGAAATCCTGGGCGGAAAGAGGATGGTTGTGGACAAATCCCGAACCATCCCCGGCAAGGTTTATAACTACTGTTGATGTTCTTTGATCTTGGCGAGGGTTAAGTCAAAGAGCTCGTCGCCGATCTTCTGACGATATTTATCCCAGACCGGAAGCATGGCTACCCGAAATTTTTCACGTTCCTCGGGAGTCAGTCGAATAATTTCCACATTATTCTGTTTGGCATACTCGTCGATGGAGATATTAATTTTAGGCAGTTTGTTGTGTAGTTCGGCGTTGACTTTACGGTTGGTGTCGAGGGCAACCTTGGCCGCCTCGCGAAAGATCTGCTGGTCCTCCGGGGAGAGTGCATCCCAGTAATCGGTATTGATGATTATTACACATTCGGTGATTGCGTGCTGGGTCAGGGTAACGTACTTGGTCACTTCGGTGAATTTCATCAACACGGTGGTGAGAATAGGGTTTTCCTGAGCGTCGATCACTCCGGTTTGCAGGGCATTGTATATTTCAGGAAAAGGGATACCCACCGGTGAAGCACCCATTTGTTTAAAGGTATCAATGTAGGCAGGAGAGTTCATAACCCGCACCTTGAGGCCTTCCATATCTTCAGGAGTGCGCACCGGGCGCTTATTATTACTGAAATCCCGGATCTCATTTTCAGTCCAGCCAATGGCGATAAATCCTTTTTTGGGGAAGTAGGAAAACATCTTTTTCTTATAATCAGGGTCGTCAAGGGTGGCGTAGGCGGTTGCCCTGTTTGGGAAAATAAACGGCATATCGAGAATAGCCACCTCAGGGACAAAATTTTGCAAAACCGCAGTGGTAATCGATGCCATCTGGAGGGTGCCGCTCTGCACCTGTTCTGCCATTGAACGTTCACCACCAAGCTGTCCGGCGGGGAACGTGGCAATGTCAATTTTTCCGCCAGTTTTTTCTTTTACGTAGGCCGCGAAAGCTTCGGTGCCCTTGGATTGGCCGTGAAATGGCGGTGCAACATGGCCGAACTTGATATTGTCAGGCGACGAAGCAAATGACTTCGTTGAGATACCTGAAACAAGGGCCAGTACCATCAGACCGCCGACCAGAAGAGTTGCTTTACCGTGGAACTTGCTTTGCATGGTTTGTATTCCTCTATTAAAAGATTCTTGATAGACCTGCGATTGTCCGAAAAATAGCTTCCGATAATAGAGTAAATGTTTCATTTCTGTCAACTTTTATTCAAGGAAGTAACTAAACATTTTGATCTCTTCTGTACCGAGCGTATTCTCTCAAAGAGGATTCTAACCGCCTATATCATCAACAGGTTTGTCTTAAAATAGCACCGGGCGGTTGACGAACACAGGAAGAGTTACGGTGAGGCCGGAATTTTCATAAAAGGAAACAAAAGATCCTGCACCATATTTTGGTTATCAAAAAGAATTGCGAAATATAACGCAAAAAGGTAGTTCTTAGTCGTCGTAATTGACGGGACTTTGTTTGATAGGCCTCTTTGAGGATATCCCGAAAAACTGAATAGTTATGCTTTAAAAATTAAAGGAGATGGCTATGTGGAAATTATTTCGAATAATGGTGTTAATGTCGGTTAGCTTAAGCCTGTGGGGCTGTGCAGACAGTCAACCGAAAGAGGAGTTAAAAATTGAAAGGTCGGGGATGATCGTAAGGACAGCAATTGTTCAAGCTGTGGACTTGAAGACACGAATGGTCACCCTCAAAGGTCCTGATGGCAATGAGTTTGAGATCTATGCCGGCAAGGAAGTCGTTAATTTACCACAGGTTGAGATTGGTGATGAGGTCGTCGTGACATATACAGAGGACCTGTTGGTGCGAATGGCAAAGCCTGGTGAGGTGCGTGATGAAACCAGTGAAGGCGTGGCAAGAGCAACGCCGGGTAATAAGCCTGGGGCTGTTGAGATTCATGAGACAACCTTTACCGCCGTTATTGTAGGTATGGACAGGACCCTCGAAACGGCAACCCTCAGAATGCCCGATGGCAATCTGAGAATTGTCAAAGTGCAGGACCCTACTAATTTTGACAAAGTAACACTCGGCGACACTATCGTCGTAACCATCACCAAAGCCATGGCAATCTCTGTTCAAAAACAAAAATAGTCCGCGCACAAACAACCGCTGTCCCTACCATATATATCATGATAGGGACAGCCTATGCGTTGGACCAGAACGATCTGATAAAAATATTGGTAAGCACCCAGATTGTGTGGCAAATTTCTCAGGTTGAATCTACGTTTTCCATTACCAAAAAATAACGTCCTGAACAGTTGCGCTGATCTCGCATTCCTTTGAATGGAGATGGGCATAATGTCGCGACATCTCTTTTAGCGATTACATGCCGATCGATATTATTAGAGCAGTATCTGTGAATAAATCATTTGGCGCGGTGCGTGCTTTACAGGACGTGTGCCTGTCGATTAAAAGGGGCGAAGTGGTCGCCCTTGTCGGTGACAATGGTGCCGGCAAATCAACCATTATCAAAATACTCTCGGGTGTATTGCGGCCCGACTCCGGTTCTTTGCAAATCAACGGTAAAGAGGTCAACTTAAAGCGCTATTCAGTACGCAAGGCCCGTGCCCTCGGTATTGAAACCGTTTACCAGGGACACTCCCTTGGCGAGAAACAACCCCTCTGGCGTAATGTCTTTGTTGGCCGTCATTTACGAAATTCACTTGGTTTCATCCGGGTTGCCAAAGAAAAAGAGCTTACTCTGGCCATGCTGCAAAAGAGTATTGGCCTGAGTGGGGTCGGAATCTCTGCTGATGCTCTGGTTGGCACCTTGTCGGGAGGCGAGCGGCAGGGGCTCGCCATTAGCCGGGCCATGCATTTTAATTCAACCTTGACCATTCTCGATGAACCCACCACCGCACTGGCCGTGAAGGAGGTTGGGAAAGTATTAAAATTTATCAGGTCAATTCCAGAAAAAGGCAATTCTGCCCTGTTTATTTCCCACAATCTGCACCATGTCTATGAAGTTGCTGACCGTTTTGTTTTTGTCGACCGTGGCAGAATTGTCCATCAATGCCACCGGGATGAGATGAGCGCTACAGAGCTTTTTGAAAAACTCGAAGGACTGTCCATGGACCCTGAAAATGGTATTTTAGGGTGAAAGCATGAAGACTTTCTATCAATACCGGTTCCAGTGCGGACTGTTGCTCATGCTGATGGTGCTTCTCGGCCTGTTTATGTATTTCAGTCCCCAGACTTTTTTGCATAGACGCATTTATATGGCCTTTATGTCCACCGTCCCGTTTTCAACCCTGCTGGCTCTGGGACTCACTTTACTCATCGTCGCAGGTGAAATGGATCTGTCGTTTCCGGCGGTCATGGCTATTTCGGGCCTAATGTTCTCGAAAATCAGCCAAGCCACCGGCAGTCCCTTGCTGGGCCTGGTCGGTGCACTTGGCATCGGCGCATTTGCCGGATTATGTAACGGCCTGATCGTTGTCCGTATTGGTGTACCGGCCATTATTGCCACAATTGGAACGCAGTTTTTCTGGCGTGGTACCTCTACTCTTCTTGCCGACGGCCTGGCCCTTAATTTGACAGAACTTCGGGAGACAACTTTCCGTCATATTCTGGTTGGCAGACTCTTTGACCTGATCCCCATGCAAACGCTCTGGTGCCTTTGCCTCGCCATTATCTTCTGGTTGATCCTCAACAGGCACATTTTAGGTGATGATATTCGCTTTATTGGCGATGATATGAGCACTGCCATAATGATGGGGGTGCGAACAGATAGCGTTCGCATCGGACTTTTTATCATCATGGGGTTGATGAGTGCTCTGGCGTCAGTCATGGTTTGTCTGGAGATGGCAAACTGGTGGCCAACTCAGGGTGAAGGGTATTTGCTCATTGTCTTTGCCGCGGTATTTCTTGGTGGCACTTCTGTCTTTGGCGGTCAAGGGACAATTTTCGGCACGGTGATTGGCGCGATCATTATAGGCATACTGGAGGCAGGAATTATCAGTGGTGGTCTTTCAGGATATTGGACAAGGATTGCCCATGGTTTGGTGATTGTCATCTCTGTTTCTGTCTACGCTGTCGCTTTCAAGACCAAACGAACCTAAGGCTTTGAAATATAGTAACTTGCTGATGTCAAAGATGGATTCACAATTCAAACTCTTTATAGATAATTTTTAAAGGCCAAAAATATGAATACAGAAATAATGAACAGCCTCCAACACATTTCAGAGCAAAACCTTGTCGATCTTGAGCAGGCCAAGGAAGAAGGACGGACCGTTGTTGGATTTTACTGTCTCTATTCCCCCACAGAGCTAGCGGTGGCTGTCGGCGCCATTCCACTGCCCCTTTGTGGAACCCGCAATGATCCGATTGCCGCAGCCGAAGAGATTCTTCCCCGCAATCTTTGTCCTCTTATAAAAAGCAGTTTTGGTTTTGCGGTAAGCGATACCTGTGCTTTCTTTCGTGCCGCAGATATCATCGTCGGCGATACGACATGCGACGGCAAAAAGAAGATGTTCGAATTGCTTGGTCGTCGGAAAACCACTCATGTGCTGCAACTGCCGCAGAATCAGGACACCGAAATGTCCATGTCCCTTTGGCGCGGCGAGCTGGAGCGTTTTAAGGGGATTATTGAAGAAACAAGCGGCATAAAAATTGATGATGATCGCCTGCGCGCGGCTATCCGGCTGATGAATCGGGAGCGGCAGGCCCGGAAAGCGCTGATGGATGTGAACAAGGCGCAGCCTGCAGTCCTCAAAGGCTCACAGCTTCTGGAGATTATGTTCAAGATTGGATTCCTTGTCGACAAGGAAAAGGGCATCTCGTTTATGGAGTCAGTGACTGCCGAAGCGAAAAAAGGTGCCTTTATGGAGGACACGCCAGGTCGTGCACCAGGCAAACGCATTCTGCTGACCGGAGTACCTGTTGGTCTTGGCAGCGACAAGGTCGTTAAAATTGTCGAGCAGCTTGGCGGCAACGTCGTGGCCTTTGAAAACTGCTCCGGCTACAAACAGGCCTTTGTGGTTGATGAAGAGATGGACCCGATGGAAGCACTGGCAGTGCAGTATCTTGCCACCCCATGTTCGGTCATGAGCCCAAATACCGGACGGTTTGATTTAATAAAAGAGATGGTTCGGGACTTTCATGTGGATGGCGTTATTGATCTCACCTGGCAGGCCTGCCACACCTACAACGTCGAGGCCTTCCTGGTTGATGAAATAGTGCAGGAAAATTTTGATTTTCCAACCCTCCACCTGGAAACAGATTATGCAGAAAGTGATACAGAGCAGCTTCGGGTAAGGATCGAAGCCTATCTTGAAATGTTATAACTATAACCCTTAACTAGTTGGAGAAAAAATGAAAAAGAATTTCAGTACCTGCCTCGCATCCATGGTTTTATGCCTGATGCTGGCTGTAACAGCAAATGCAGCAGAAAAACTCGCCCCCCTGGGACAGGGCATTACCATCTGGTTTGATACCGGCGGGCCTGTTGGCGGACCCTATAACACCATTGTGCAAAATGGCGCAATGCAGGCCGCCAGTGACTTTGGTGCCGATGTCAAATACCTGTATTCAGACTGGAACCCGGAAAAAGTCGTCGAAAATTTCAAAAAATCGATTTCGGCAAGTCCCGATGGTATTGTCCTGATGGGCTTGCCGGGTGATGATGCACTGGCTCCTTTCATCGATGAAGCGTTCGACAAGGGAATCATTGTAACCTGCGTCGATACCGGATTACCAAAGACACTAAAAAAATATAAATCTAAAGGTTTCGGTTTTATCGGAACAGATTATGATGTCATGGGTACTGTGCTGGCCGAGGAATCATTGAAGCGATCCGGTCTTCAAAAAGGTGATCGGGCAATGATCTGGGGCCTGAAGCGTCTTGAAGACCGGGGCAGAAGGGCGCGAGCGATGATTCGCACCATGGAAGAAGCCGGTATTGTTGTGGATTATATCGAAATTAGTCCCGAGGTGGATAAAGATTCGGCAATGGGAACGCCTATTATCACCGGCTACCTCTCAAGCCATCCCGATTGCAAAATGATCCTGATTGATCATGGTGCTCTTACCTCTCAGGCTGAAAATTTCCTGAGGGCGGCGGGTGTGAAACCGGATGAAATCTTTGTTGGCGGCTTCTCTCTGTCTCCTGCCACGGCAACTGCCATTGAGGACGGCTACGTCGATCTGGTGTCAGAGATGCAGCCGTACCTGCTTGGCTATCTTTCTGTCGCCCAGATTGTTCTTACCAAGAAATATGGATTTACCGGTCTGGAGCTTGATACCGGAGGCGGTTTAGTGCATAAAGATAATATTGGCCTGATTGCGCCTTTGGCAAAGAAAGGCATTCGTTAAGCGAACCAGCCCTGTCCCGAATACGGCAATGGTATTCTGGATAGGGGGCTCTTTAATAGTAGCAAAAATCTGCCAACACCGTTTATGTAACTACGCAAATGGAACTCTATTTTACCTGTCCGAAGACCAAGGCAACCTTCGCCTCTGACGATTATTCTCTCCACCAGGGGCATAAAATAGTAGAAGATGAGCAAGGGGCGAAAGAGCTGCAGGGTACAGTGAGTTTGAATTCAGGCTGCCCGTTGTGTGGAGAGAAACATCAGTATGAAGTGAAAGATGTTATATGCCCATTAACTGGAGGAAAAAATGAAAGATAAGTCAGTCCGACTGACAACCTGTGTGAAAGGCGGCGGCTGAGCGTCAAAACTTTCTCCAGGGGACCTGGAACAGGCATTAGGCGGAATTGAATTTCCCACAGATGAAAACGTTCTGGTCGGTATGGCAACCTCGGATGATGCCGGGGTCTACCGCGTGTCGGACGAGCTTGCCCTGATTCAGACCCTGGATTTTTTTACGCCAATTGTCGACGACCCTTATGATTTTGGCCGGATTGCCGCAGCAAATGCCCTGTCCGACGTGTATGCCATGGGCGGTGTTCCTAAAACCGCCATGAATATTGTTGCCTATCCCATGGAAACAATGGGCCGGGAGCCGTTGCGGGCAATGCTGGCTGGTGGCGCGGCGACGCTGAGAGAAGCAAACACGGTACTGCTCGGCGGCCACAGTGTTGAAGATGCCGAACTGAAGTACGGTCTGTCGGTGACAGGCTTTGTCCATCCGGCAAAGATTTTGGCCAATCAAGGATTTCGTGTTGGTGATTGTCTGGTGCTGACCAAACCCCTTGGCACCGGGATAATTAATACGGCAATCAAAGGGGGACTGGCTTCGCAGAAGACCATTGTCCAGATAACCGAACTGATGGCCACCCTGAACCGGAAGGCTGCCGAGGTTATGGCCGGGTTTGAGATTTCCGCCTGTACTGATATCACAGGATTTGGCCTCCTCGGCCATATTGCCGAGATGATCAGCGGCACCGGCAAAGGTGTGACAATTGAGTCGGCCAAAGTGCCGGTAATGGCAGAAGCGTATGAGTTTGGTTCGATGGGTTTTGTACCGGTGGGCGCCTATAAAAACAGGGAATTCAGAAAGAACATGGTCCAGGCAGCTGCCGGTTTTGACCCGGTTCTTCGAGACATCCTCTTTGACCCACAGACTTCGGGCGGGCTCCTTATTGGTTGTGCAGAAAAAGATGCAGCATTCCTTGTCAGGAGATTGCAGGACGAAGGCGTTAGAGAGGCGGCGGTGATTGGCTTTGTAACTGAAAGTCAGAATAATATTATACAACTAATGTGATTTGAGGAAATAGGATGGGAAAAACAATTGATGCCTGTGGTCTGACATGCCCTGCACCGGTTTTACTGGTAAAAGATGCCGTTGAACAGACCCACGAGCAGGAACTCACAGTACTGGTGGATAATGCAGCATCCCTTGAAAACGTGACCCGTTTTCTAACTTCCAGGGGATATGCGGTAACCGATAGCCAGGAAGGCAGCGTGTTCAAACTTGAAGCACGGTGCGATGAAAAGGCCGCCGGGGCCAGTGCCGCACAATCGGCAGAAAACTCCGATGAAGTAGCCGGACAGAAGATTCTTGTCCTGGTGACAAATGATTGTTTCGGTTCCGGCGATGATGTCCTTGGTGGCAAACTGATGGTCAGCTTCCTGAAAACAATCAAGGAGATGGGTCCAGATTTGTGGCAGCTTATTTTCCTGAACGGCGGGGTGAAACTGACCATAGAATCATCTCCGGTCCTCAAGGAATTGCAGGAATATGAAGAGGCCGGGGTGATTATTTTTGCATGTGGCACTTGTCTTGAACACTATGGCCTTACCGCTCAAAAGAAAGTTGGTGGTACAACCAATATGCTGGACATCGTGACCGCGGCTCAGCTCGCCGACAAGGTTGTCAATGTAGGCTAGGCTCCTAAAAGCTTGACAGAGTAGAGCCCTGTCTTACTCTGTTGCCAAACGCATAAAACAAGTGCGAATAAGAGCAAGAATACCACATAACATAAAAGGAGTAAGAAAATGGGCAAGAAAGCTGATAAGCAGTTTGAGAAGGAAATGAAGAAGCTCGATAAGAAGCACGAGAAGCTTGATAACGAGTTCGACAAGAAGTACAAAGCGGAGATCAAGGCGATAGAGAAAGAGGCTAAAAAAGAGGCCAAAAAAGAGCAGAAAGAGTGGGAAAAGGAAGACAAGAAGTTCGAGAAAGAGATGAAAAAGGAAGTAAAAAAGGCAAAGAAAACGCTGAAAGAGCTTGATACAATGAAGAAAAAAGAATTGAAGAAAGAGCTGAAGAAGACGTTGAAGGAATTTGTCTGATTATATCCGCACTCTACCGCTCCACCCATAGGGTGTAACTTAAGTTACACCCTCCATATTTGTCGCACAAACAATGCACAATATATTGCTGTAAAATAGGGCAATTGCATATTTCTGTTTTTACTTAGTGCCTGGCAGAAAACCCCAAATTTTTGAAAAAATCGCACCGGCGCGGTCACAGTTAATGCGAATGAGTTTCTCTTCGGCAGAATCTTTTGTCATTTTTGCCTCGCAGATGACAATGATTCTCACCTGCTACGTAGGCCAGACATAGCTCTGCCATCGACTTTGCAGCCGGATGAGCCTGCTCTTCTCAGGCTGCTTTTTTGTAAGATCCGCGTTTGCGTTGAGCGGCCTCTTGTTCCTGTTGACGCAACACCGCACCCAGGCGCTGTATGTTACGTGCCACCACCGCCATGGCAATGTAGCGTTTAAATCCGTTGAGACCGTGATCGGGACATTTGTCCAGTCCGTGGACTTCAAGGGCGTTGATCGCCGATTCCACCGCCGAGTGTTGTTTGCGCAGATTGACAAATTCAGGTTCGCTTTCGCGAGCTTTGTCGGCTTGCGAGAGTTTACCCTTTTTGGGTAGTACCACACACTCAAGACGCGATTTCAGAACTTCCTGATTGGCGGGACTAAAGAAGCCTTTGTCCATGCTGACCGCTCGTAAGGTGGGGAACTTCTGCTTGGTTTCGCCCACCATGGCAAAGGCCACCTTGTCATCGGTGATCTTTACCATCACTCGGTGATGCAGAATAAAGCGGTCCTGGTCTTCCATAATGCACACACGCAGTCCCAATTCCACCGGAACGCCGGCCTTCCCTTTGCTGATCCATTCGGTATGCGGTTGAAACAGGGAAAACACCTTCTCGTCGTGAGGAATACGTTCACCCCGGAGCACCCGCCTATCAATCTGGTCGATCTGCCGACGGGCATGTTCCATAAAATCATTCAATACGCTGAGCCAAGCCACGGAAAGAGGGTCGTGCGGGCTGACCTGTTGGCGGGTGTGGTCCGCTCGGGTCAGATATCCCTCCGCCACCTCCAGGTAGGCACGATGAGCATCTTTAATCTCCTGATCTTTTTGCTGCTGTTTGCTTTCGTCTTTGGACGTGGAGTGCTTGAGCCGCTGTACTTTGCGGTACTGCCTTTTGAATTGACGCTGGTGGTAGCGGTGTTGCCGCCATCCCGGCAGTTTGTAGGTGGAGGACAGTTCAGCACTGATTTCGATGACCTTACGGATAGCGTCCAGGAGCAGGTTGATGTCGGTTGGAAAATGGACGTCTGTCTCCACCACAAAGGAATCACAACGGCCTACGACCTCCTCTTCCGTTTTTTTTTTAATGCCTTGTGTCCCGCTCCGACTATTACCCGGTTGAGCCGATCGAGGATTTCCGGAGTAAACAGCCGCAGATTATCTTTGAGGGTCTGCAGATTATAATACTTCTCGTCCGCCCAATCACTGTGACCGAGCATTTGCCGAAGGGTCTTGTGTTCGTTGGCCAACTCCTGGATACGGTCATAATCGGCGTTGAGCCCCAATCTGAGCACCCCCAGCACCAGAATCTGCCATTGTGTCATGCCGGGGCGACCGTTGTTGGGGTCGGCCTTGACAATCTTTCCTTCAATTTGACGCTCAGGCAACACCTCTTCCAGAATGGCAAATATCGGACCGCGCAGTTCAGGTGTGGTGTAGAGATGCTGGAGTCCTCGGAGGATTTGCGGGATATCATCGCGTGATTTAGGGTCCAGCTTTATGTCGGCGATAGCCAGTTCGCCCAACTTCATTTGTGGCACGATTACTTTACGCATGAGTTTTTCACCCGACGAAGATTTGGCGGTTGCAGTCGTTTTATCCCTTAGAGGCCCTGCTGAATGGTTTTACCGAAAAGTAATATACAATACATTACAACACGTTACATTATTACTCGACATCCGTCGCTATCTACGCGCTCATTTTCTTCGTTTGTGGGTTGTGATGTTATCGATTTGATTTTGTTAACACTTTTTAATTTTCTTCCAGGCACTACTTAACCACCTCACTTCAATTCAAGATGGCATCATATACAGCAACAAGTCTATCCTTTTCATTTTTTAGCCTCTTCAACTCCTCTGCCAAATTTTTCATTTTTTCTGCGTTAATTCCCTCTCCCTTAGAACTTGTATCAAGATTATGAGTTCTTTCTTTAAGCTCGTTCAATTCATTTTCACAGTCTTGCACGCGTTTTCTGTCGGCACTGTTTTTTACTTTAGCCATATATCTGTTGATTTCACCATCTATATCCCCTAATTGGCGGTCCAAGTCTCCTATCTCTGATTTTAGAGTAGCGATTTGTACTCGAAGATTATCGGAAATTGTTGTCTTTGCTATTTCACTATTTTTTAAGCCGGCGCCTTCTTGTTGTGCTGTTTCAAATTGTTCCTTTTTACCATCAATGGTCTGTTGAAAGCCACCCAAAGTACCTTTTAGAGTAGGCAATAATCCATCATCTCTGCCTGGATCCATTGGTCCACTGGCACAAGAACTCATAAAGATAGCCATCCCCAATGAGATGGAGATACAACATGATCGTTGCAACAGAATGTTTATCTTCATTTTTTACGTATCCCCAATGTTATAATTTAGCTAAATTGCCCAATAGCATCGCGTTGAGAAAGCATATTTGTCACCTGATTATCTAATTTGCTAACAATGCTGCGCATATTTTCAACCTCTGCTTCCAGCTTTTTGATACTATCTTGGTTTTCTACGGGTTTCTTGCGCATTTCTTTAAGAAGGTCTTCCTGAACATCAATCTCTTTTTTAGCCATTGCTAATTCCTTCGAGGTGAGATCTGCATTTGCTTCAGCACGTTCTTTTTCGCGCAGAGCCATATCTTTTTGTTTGCTCTTTTCGCTTTGCAACGCTTTTAACTCTTTAATCTTCTCTTTATTTCTTGCAATCTCGGCATCAAGTTGATTATTGAGTGTCCTTAAAGAAGCATTATTTTTTTTAGTTTCTTCTATCTGCCCATCATAAAACTCCACTTCATTTTTATACTGTTCTCGCCTTTGATTGAGTAATTCACCAGTTGCACACCCCACCAATGTACCTATGGCATAATTACGTAATAATTTATTTGATCCTGTAACTTTACCGATTAATACTACTATTGGTCCTCCGGCAACACATCCTTGTAGCGTTGTTTTTGATATACCTGTGAATCCATCAGATTGAGGCGTTTCGCCAGAAAAATTTAGTCCTTCTTGTATTTCGGATGGCAAAAGATCCATGCCTGGAAGTTTAGGAATAGACCAACTATAAGAAGTGACACTGCCACAAAAGAGAAAAAATACTACCATGAAAAAGCAACAAATATTTATCATCTTTCCTTTTCTAATCCTCATCCCCTCTCTCCTTTCTTTATAGCATTACCTTTTAATATGTTAATTTTGCCAATTTCTAAATCTATCTATAACATCCTGACGCCATATTTGGGGATTTCCCTTTCCAGAAAGCTCCTGATATAAATGACGTTTCACCATACCTAATGAAATAGCATCCATACCGCTAAGGCCTTCTTTTTCCATTGATTCTACTTGTTTTTTGGCAAAATCACGATAAGATGCTAAATCCCGTATCGACCGGGTATATTTATCCAAACTCTCATCAGATGCTTTCTGATAATATTCAATACTTGCCTTTGTTTTTTCGACGAGAGAACGACATGAGGCATCATCACAATTTTTTGAAAAATCCTTTATACCACTTTCTCGTTGCGCAATAAATTTAATGCTTCGTCCAGCCTCTCCTGCAGTGAATATTGTATTTTGAGTAAGCTGAAATACCAATTCTTCTGCCGTTCTCTTTAATTCAAATCTTGCCTGTTCCACCTGTTTGCGAATCTTGCCTAAATCTTCCATCAAAGAGGGAGCAATATTTTTTCTTTCAAAATTGCTCAATAAGGCTTCAATATTTTCAAGCGGATCATTCGTGTTTAACAAAAGCGCACGAGTACTGGTTCCACTTGCACTTTGAAACTGCTCATTAGATCCTCTCCATGTTTTATACTGAGCACTAATCTTTGCAATAATTGTAGTATCTGGCTGATTCTGTGATCCTATAGCTAATCTAATACCAACTAAGGGACTTCTTGTTTCTCTAATATTTTCACCGGCTAAATAAAATTCTGGACGTTCAGAACGCATTGAAGTCCGTATTTCTTTCGGTTTGTTTTTATATGTTCCTCCTCGAACAGCAAATCCACCAGGTTTTCCACTATTAAGCTCTGCCCAAAAACGGCCATCAGTAAGCTCTTCTACATTGCCAAACAAATCGTAGAGGCCATTAATCGGCAAATAAGATCCGACAGAAATCCGATTTGTTCGCTCCTTATAATCAGTGCTTATATGTCCGTATTCTGCCGCCTGCTCCATTGGGAAAGGTAAAAGGTCTGCATAATTATCCTGAGTCGATCGAGCAGCATATTCCCACTCTATTTCTGTCGGCAGCCTGATAAATCCAGGCATAATCCCATAACATGGCAATGCAGCCAGGCAATTATCATTCTGGTAGCACCAACGCGTATAGTGGGCTGGGATTTCTTGCAAAGAACGTAAAGGTATCGCGGTCACAGGTCGAGAAAGAAGCTGCTCTCGGCGATAAGGCTCAAGATCAGATTTTGCTAGTTCCCTATAGTCCTTCCAGTTATTGCTGTCTTCTAAAAGAATCTGGATACCACGATCTATGTTACCGTTGCCCATAAGAGCCGCGTACTGCGCAACGGTGACCTCGTACTTGCCGATCAAAATATTCCAACTCTTTTCCTCGTTTGGAAATGAACCGGCTACGCTCACTCTCTGTGGAGTTTCGAAGATAGGAATCGACTGGTCTGAACTTGCCGGGGTTGCTCCCGTAAATCCCATCATTACATTACGGCTTGCTCCTCCCCAAAAATTCTCCCCAGGAACGGGTACCGAATGAAACACCATGATCTGACCACCTGGCATGGGGAGTACAATATCATCAGGATCTGGACAGGGATTATCCAATAGGTTAGGCTTAAGGTTTTGGTTCATATCTGCTTGACATCTATATACAGCATTCGACTCATGAGCAGATAAAAGCAAACATACAATCGAGAAAATAATAATTACGTTTTTCATTGCTCTTTTATTCCACGCGTATTGCATCGGCAGGGTCTATGCGAGTAACCCGAATTGCAGCCAATAGTGATGCAAAAAGTGCCAAAATTATTGTTATACCGGAAGTGAGACAAAACATTCTCATCCTGATATGACAAATCGATCCGTTAAAACCCAGATCACCTGTAAGGGCATGATTAAGTATTATAGAAATGAGGCCGGAGCCTAAAGATGCAAATATGGTAGCTGCAATGGCAATGACCATGCCTTGGTAAACAGGATAGAGAAAGACCTCGTTACGAGTTAGGCCAAGAAGACGTAAATGTCCAAATTGATTAACTTTGCGTTCGACAGCTGCATAGAGATTTATTAGAAGCACAATTGCCGCACCAATACTGCCGATACATGCAATCAAAAGGAAAAGTTTCATTAACCCCTTGTCTAGCGTTTGGATACGTTCAATAGTTCCAACCTGTGCTACAACATCTATACCACGCTGTTTCAAAAATCTCACAATACTTGGCACCTCATCAATTGTACCCGTGTAAAGCCTAAAACCCCTATAACTCGAACGACCAGCTACTAAGCGGCCAGAAATTGTATCAAAAAAGATCTTACGTTCGACTCCGCGTTGCAACATAGCGGCAAGTGCCGCTGGAACGATGAGCTCATCTCTTGAAGCAACTCCCGTCACATGTAAAGGGATGGTTAGATTGCTCATGGGAGTAGTAAAATGCAAATCTACCGATCCTTGTTGATACCATTCGGCCAATGAACGTGGCACTTGAACGGAAAGAAGCGATGTAAAATCTTCGTTACTATCTATCTGCGACCCTGGTTGACAGACAACAGGAAAAAGCACTGATGATGCGATGCCTTCATGCAAGAGTTTTACTGACAAATTTTCCACATAGGGTTGCAACGTTGCCGCTTTTCCAAACAATAATCCACGAACCCTCTCCAACATTGCTGGCTCAGCAAGATGATCGATGGTGGAAAGGCGAAACACGGACTGCTCGGAAGTGAGAGATTGCCCCGTATGTCGTTCGTACTCTTCTGCCACTGCATCACCACCTTCAAAAAATCCGGTAATATTTAATAACTGACTTCGCAGGATGGCATTTAATGGTTCCGCACTCAGGATATAGACGCCATTGTACCCTGGTACCACATCGGGAGATGCACCTGGCCAATTACGCTCGCTTATCCCAAATCCCTCCCTGTACATTTCTATATCCTTGACCAATGCAAATGGAAGGTATATGCGCGGCAGCGCATCAGCCCTTTCTGGCATTACTTTTGTCACTCGTACAAATTCTCGCTGGACCTCACGGCTACCATTGCGTTGCCTGCCTATTTCCAATACAATAACATCGTCTTTTTCCGCCCCCAATTTCAATGCGGCACTCGCGGAAATAACGGCTTCACCCTCAATCGGAGGAACCGCCCCATAAGTAGTTAGGAGTGGATCATTGGGAGCCGTTGGTAAAATATCCAACATAACGCTGCGATTGTTATCAGGACGGATTGCAACGACAGTCGACGCACCTCGGGTAATACCTTCCATAACGAATTCAACGGAAGGCATGGCACGTAATTCTGCAAAAAAAATCTCTGAATAGGGTCGCGTTTCGGCAGGGCGGATTTCACGAAAAACAGGATCGTGAACGAGGTTATTTCGTAACGAATCAACAATACCTGCTCTCAGGCCTGCTAATATCAAGAGAGGGATGATAATTGCTATCAATGCGGCCACCATACAGGCAGTGAGCAGAAATTCTGAACGAAGATCGGCAAGGGCAAGACCTAATACCTCTTTCCACAATGCCAGGTTTGATGTTATCTGGCACATGGTGTCTCCTTTGCCTGTTGTACCTCAGTAACATAGCAGAATCCTTCATCTGCAGTATCATTGGCAACAAATCGTACTATAGTATCGGCAAGGCCACTAACCAGCAGTTCATCATGTGTCACCATGACAACGGCAATACTTTGCTCTCGGGCCAATAATTTAAAGTGCTCAACCACGGTTCGGGCATGCTTTCGATCCAATGCAGCGGTTGGCTCATCGGCTAAGATTAGTGACGGCCGATGAGACAACGCCCTGAGAATAGCGACCCGTTGACGTTCTCCTCCTGAGAGAGAGCATGGCCGTTTGTCGCCATAACCATCAAGGCCAAAGCGCATTAACTGAGCATCTATTTGTTTTTTGTTGAGGCGTTGTCCCAATAATCGTACCGGTAACTCAATATTTCCAGCAACATTCAGATACGGGAGCAATCCTCCTGTCTGCAGTACATATCCCAGCAAATTTCGCCGGGTTTGTGCTAATTTTCTGTCATCTCTTCGCTTCCAGCAGTCGAGAATATCAATTGCATGGCCCCGACAATTGTATAACAACATAGACGTTCCACCAGTCGGTCGTAAGACTAAAGCGAGCAAATCTAGGAGCGTACTCTTTCCAGATCCACTTGGACCAACAAGCGCAATAAAATCTCCTGAATAAACATCAAGTTCAGGGATACTTAGCGTAAATGCCTTGTCTCCAACTCCACGGGTGCGTCGAAGGTCACGCGACATAAGGATAGGCAGTTTTTTAGATGTCATTTAATGACCTCAGAATACAGAAGAGAGAACTTAGGGCATCAAATGAAGCGGTAATGCTGTTACACGTTCAAGTGGGTCCGCATTCTTATCGAATGTGATCCAGCGGTCTTCATCCTGGAAAATTGCCTTAAGTGCATTCAATTTCGAGGTTAATCGAGATTCCAGTGCGATTTTATCAGAAGCAGAAAACTCTTCAATTTCCCTCGCATCTTTATTAAGCAATTCACTCCGATACGGCAATGCTTTTGCCCAACGGGGTAAATACTCCTGTTCAGCAAGAGACTTGTCGACTTGTATGTTTTCTCCCAGTAATGTTTTTGCCGAAAGTATTTGAAGTGAAGTAAAGAAATCTATGTGAGCCTGTTTTGCCTGTACCAAGGCGCTTTTTATATTTTCAACCTGACGGATAATATTATCCATGTCTTGACGAGAGATTAAAACCCGAACCTCTATACGCTGAATATTTTGGTTAAGCAAATCATAATCGTGTATCCACGAAATAAAGTCTTTTCCAGGCGGGGTTTCACTTCCCATGAATTCGACTAATGCGGTACGGAACAAACCATCAGTAATAGCCAAGTCCGCATCGGATTTCTTTTTATCAAGGCCCGGGGCAGCTTCAGGTTTTGGGAACTCCTTTTCTCCCTTTGCAACCTTTCTGGCACTCTCATCATCTCCAGTAGCAATTTTTTCACTCATCGAGTGAAGGTCATAACGAAGACCTTCGAGACAGCGAGAGAGTTCTCCCATTTTTTTTGTATTTATTGCAATATAGCCTAATTTCTTGTCAACGTTTGTTGAAGGGTTAGTACCAAGCTTTTTGAACTGCTCTGCAGCGATTGGCCAATCACTTTTTGCATAATCATCTTGTAGATGGACAGAAAGAATAGATATATTTGCTTGGTTCGCCATTTCCCGCAGTTCAGGAAAATCGGTTTTTGTAGAACTTTTCGATGAATTTGCTGGGTGTCCACTGGCATCACCGATGAGCACAAGAACCTTTCTTGTATTGGAAGCAATATCATTCTTCGACCACTTACTCCGTAAGCCAAGGCTTACACCAGCGAGCACGTCCTCACTCCATTCGTCACTGGATCTATTGGCAACCAAAGGCTGACCGCCGTTCTGGAGAGTATTCAGCATTTCTGGCGCAGAAACCATTTCAGGAGTGAAATTTTTTGCTGTCCATTCCAATTCAGGGAGACGTTCCTGATTATCACGGTATCCAACCAGACCAAAGTGTACGGCACTAGCCAATTTAGCGTCGTTTCCTACCTGACTGATAAAATTTAAGATAGAGTTTGTTACTTCATCGATATAGGGCTGCATACTTCCGGTCATATCAACTATAAATTTCACATCGATACGCATTTCACTGATTGGACGCCCATCTTCTGTCAGCCCATGACTGAGTTGCTCTTCATTAAGGAGTGTCCCTTCTCCTATTGCTGTCGCTCGCTCACCCGGTACAGCGTTCATCAACCGGAAATAGTAGCTATCCTCAATACGTGGCTCTAGTTTCCATTCGAGAATAGGGGTGAAATAAAACTGATCATCAATATCGACAAACTGTAATGGCTCGGTTGCAAGAACCCCTTGGGGTTTCTGCTTTTTGTCAATTGCATCATAGAGTTTCTGCGCCAATTCCTGGCGTTGAGGTGAAGGTACAATGGCTTTAATAGCTTCAAGATTTTCAAATTGTAAGACAGGAGGGCGGCGTTCTGCTCCCGTGCCAGGATGACGGTATGCCACAAGCATGGCCTGCCGCCATTCCATAACATCTGCCGCTCGCATCCAACCAATGGGGACTGACTGAATGTAGCCGACCTGATACCACCCTTTTGGTGAAGTTGGGTCACTAAAATCTAAATCTTTGCGAAAGAATACAAAGGCTGGTTGAAAGGCGGCAACAGCATCTGAGCGAATTTTACTGTTTTGGTCAGGTCCTTCAAAAAGAGGTGTTGCTGTACGTGTAATCACTCGGAGTGCCTGGCCTGTCTGATCAACAATACAGACTTTCCCTTGACCTTGACAGGTAATACCGCCGGGTATTTGAGGATTTATATTTTGTTTATCTAATGTTAAATCTGCAGACGCGTCCGGTATATTTGAGTCAACCTCACCTTTTGACGCAGGCTCTTCAGGCGCCTTTTTATTTGAATTTTCAGGTGATTTTTTTAAGCTTTCGTCGGAAGGTTGTTCTGTTAATACAGCTTCCTCTCGTTTCATTTCTGTGAGTTCAGAAGAATCATCAGCATACGAAATGGTTAAGGAACTACCCAGCAGCATCACTGACGCTAGCATAACAAGAAGCGTGAGTTTCTTTTTCATAGATTTCACCTGGTTTTTTATAGTATTGTTATGATTCGAGACAGTTAAATTTTATTACCTCTGAAACTTAGCATTAACAAATTGATCAAGATCTTCACTATATGATACCCTCGGTGTGTCATAATCCTTCTAAGTTCAACAAATGGAGGTACCAGCATGCCAAAGAATCAGGTGCAGTTTCAAAAAGGGTACAGTTTGTCTAGATTTCTTGCCTCTTAGGGGAAAGAGGAGAAATGCAGACAAAGGTTGTTCGAAATTCGATGGACTAAAGGCTCTATCTGTTCCATCAGTGGCCATAACCAGTGCTATCAATTGAAAAAATAGACGACTTTTTCAATGCTGCATGTATAGGCATCAGGCTTTGCTGATAAGCGGGACAATCTCCACCTCCTCAAAATTGCTACTTAATACCACGTTTCTTGGCGATCTTCCTCGTCACCCAGGTTAAGGAGGGGATGTCTGCTCTCCGCCTTCGGCTTTTCTTGGGGATATCAGTTAACGCCGCACTAAAAATGAAAAACAAGTTGCAACATGTCATGAAACAAGTTGAGGATTATCTTCTACTTAAAAGATTTATCGAACTTGACGATTTTTACTGGGGTGGTAAGTGTAGTGGTGGCAACGTGGCCTTGGAGCACCTGAACCCCCTTTCTCGCTGCTGTATCGCGAAACGAAAAAACTCATCCTCTTTACATGAGAATGTACAACCTGTTAACTGCCTTGCTGACTTTGTCGCTTTTCATGGAAAGATCAAAGTAGAAAGCCTTTATAGCTATCATCCGAAGAACACAAGAAATTCCACTGGATCAATACCATGATCGGCAATGTCAAAAAAGTAATCCATGAAATCTACCTTTCGGTGAATTCCAAGCACTTGCCTGGCTATTTGGCTGAATTCTGTTTTCGTTTCAATAATCGTTTTGTTTTAGCTGCAATAATCGTCAATTTTGTAAAACAAGCTGTAATACCAATCCCAGACCTCAATAGCTTTTAAAGCTTGTTGAGGAATAGTGGTAAACAGATAGTTAAATTTGTGAAATATCTTAGTGATGGCGTGTGAAACGCTTACCTTCACGGCAATACACTATATTTGATGACGATCTTGTATTGATTGACGTTAGTTGGGAAGGCTCATTGAGATGGATATTTCCTATTTGCTCTAAAATGTCACCAACTTGCATTCCTATCTTGACAGCAAAACCGTTCTTGTCTGCCCACCCCATACTTATTCCATGACATAAATCTTGGTGGTCTAGTCGCAACGGTTGCAAAGTAAATACTGCATCAAATGCATCATAGAATTGCATCGCTTGTTTTATAGCATCTCCAATTTGATCATCAGGAATTTGAAATTGTTTCAAATTAAATCGTTCATCGACATATATTTCAGTTCGATATGGTAATCCGTCACGATAGAATATTATTGGATAACTATTTTTGATCTCAATTAAATTATTAAAACAAACAAAATCGAGTGCATTATCAACAGAATCTTCTCCAACACCTGTAACTATATCACCTTTACGTAACCCGGCATTAAACAAAGGGAACCCCTCAAGCGGTGATTCTAATTCATACCCACTAGACACGGGTAAATGACGTTCAGCAGCAAGTGCTGTCGTAATTGTATTTCCTCCACGTTCTCCTGTGACTCCACGTTCGATACGACCAGTTTCAATAAGTCTCTGTACAACGTGTATTACAGTTTTGGCCGGAATAGAAAACCCGATGCCATCTGTTTCTTCACGTTTTAAGGTATTGATGCCTACAATACGACCCTGAGTGTCTAATAAAGGGCCACCACTGTTCCCATGATTTACGCCTGCATCAGTTTGAATGTATGCCTGTGCCCCAAATCCTTTATCTATGCCTCGATCCAATGCACTAATAATTCCCTGGGAAAAACTAAAATCCAACCCTACAGGTGACCCAGCACTGAAAACGACATCTCCGACTTTGATTGTTCTTGAATCCGCAAAAGGGAGGGCTTTTGGCAATATACCTTCAAATTGTAACACAGCTAGATCACAAAAAGGATCTGTTCCTATTAATTTTGTTTCAAAGTGACGCCCATCTGCGAGCAGGATTGAAAGGGCTTCAGCTTTTTCTACAACATGAAAGTTTGTAACAATGTACCCTCTTGAGTTATCAATTATTGCCCCCGAACCATTGCCAACTGGAATTAATTGAGGAGTATTCTTTTGTGATTTTACAGTTTGCCAATTGTCTACTCGAACAACTGCATCACGAGTTTTCTCAACAAGGTCTGAATAAGTTAGCACCCCACGTTTAGTATCGAAAGGTGCAACAAAATGACCGGGTTTTGGCGGTTGAACCTCAAATGCCATTACTGGGTATTGGATAGAAAGAAGAAATATCAATATAGCAAAAAATATATTGATCCTCTTAACACTGGTTCCTCTTGTAAGAACACATTGATATATTAAATTATTCATTCTTTATCCTAAAAAAATATATGATAATTGTCGGTTATATTTTGCAATAGTATTGATAGCACGGATCTCATATCTTCTTGTGAAAGAGGAAAATAAGCAGCTCCACTATTAATAAAGACTCGCAGATTACTGTCCCCGGCCCCACTGGGTTGGCTTTATCAAATTTCGATCCTTGAATGCAATATATGAGCCAAACTCGCTCGATTGAAGCGTTTTATGATTTTGTGGTTTTATTGTGCTGTTTTCAACGAAAACAACAAAAATGTCAAATTTTAGAGTGAATACAATTTCCGCTTCATCGTACTTTTATTCCGGAAAAAAGAAATATTAATATCCTGATTTTATAGTATTTTTTGTGTCACATTGTCGTAATGGGGTCTGTTAGGTAATCGGTTAGGTTCTTTTGGATGATTCAGTGCATATAAAAACAGGCACAGTTCTTAACTTGAAGTTTCCTGTAAATTTCTTTAGCCAAAATCCTGCTGCTTTCAAGCAATCATGCGCCGCAACGTTTTAACGAAAGAATTTTGTGGTTTTTGCTTTGGCAGTTGGCAAATCGATTGAAAATCCCGATCAAATGCTGCCTCTGCTACAATTCTTCGTACAACAGAAAAAGCAAATCCAGATCGACCGGGTATCTTGGATTTCTGATTTGGTGCACATTGCAACCGATCCGCATAAATCCATGTCAATGTTGTTGCCATCATGAAGAAGTTGAGATGATTAAGCACGGCATCGCCATTTCGTGTCTGTGATTTTGAACTACCAATCTCCTGCTTGATTTCTTTGAAACCTGCTTCAATCTTCCAGCGTGCTCCATAGTATTCAATTATCTCTTCAACGGGAAGAGTCAGGTCCGTTGTCACGAGTGCGACGTATCTTGTTTGTCTGTATTCCCATACAATGCGTACTGTACACTTCGTCGTTTTTAACAGAACGTCTGTTAATGAGCGAGCACTTCTCTTTTCTTACCGTAGAGAAAAGGGAAGTACAGGGTACGACATTTTGGGGCAAGGGGTTGTTGGGTTATTGAGGGTGGTACTGAAAGCGGAAAAAATTTTACTTTTTGGGCTTCAGGAATTTCTATCCTGCATTTCCAGTAAGAAAAGGTTGAGAGTGCAAGTGACTCCCGGCGACAAAATTGTTTTTGACTCAGGCCACTGGCCTTCCAGTTACGAACCTGTTGTTGCCAATTGACATGCACAACGCTGTGTTGAGAGGTGGTTCGGAATTCCATATTTTCTCCTGTGTTTTTGGAAGCAAATGGAACATATTGCTCAGAGCTTTGGGTAGAAGGGGATCTCTTAGCGATTACTCTTCAGAAGGTTGTGCGAATCGCAAAATTGTCATGAATACATTGGGCACAGCGGGGAAAACATTCGCTGTAACTTTTCATAGCACGGGCATGCCGGCCTTCTGGCACTTCGTTGCGGGGGAAACAAAAGTTTGGTAATTGATCAGAATTACTGCTTGAATTGTTGAGGCAAAAATTTCAAGGCTGGCAGAAATAGTCAGATCTTGAAGATCATTTCAAATGATCTCATGTAATCGCCCACAATATAAACTGATGTAGACAGAAAAGTGCAAAACTGGAACTTTGCATTAATCGATATTCTCGGTTTTCAATAAGATATTTGATTTTCTGAACAAGTGAATCGACGAAATCACCATGCATGCACCAAACACTGTGGTGACCGTAATGGAAGCACCGAAGACCAAGTAGTCAAGTACAATGGTGAGCACAGGAACTAAGTAGAACAGCACGCTGACACTACTCGCCGAATCTTTGTTTAGCATAAATAACAAGAGTAAGATCGCACCGGTAGAGATCACAACGATCATCCATGTTGCAGAGAGTATGAACTGGGCGCTCCAATTGACTTTCCAACCAACAGACAAGGAGATTGCTAAAAAAATGATCGAGGCCAAGGCGTTCTGGATAAGTGCGGAGGCAATAGGTTGAGCGTGTATCTTTTTTTGGTAAATCGAACCAACGGTGATCGCCAGTAAGGCGCCGATTCCAAACATTACGCCGAAGACAGTTATATGGCTAACATCTTTTGCGCCATAAACGGCGAGTATCAAGCCTGTAAACCCAAGTATCAGCGCGAAATATCCTCTCGACGAAATGTGTTCTTTGGCACAAAAAGGGGTTAACAAGGGTTGCAGACCTAACACCATTGCAATCAAACCGGGTGAAAGTTGGAAGTGAATGGAAAGGAAGTAACATCCTTGATAACACACTTGCAGCAGCAAACCAGATAGTAGCAATTTACCCATGATGGCTTTCGACATGTTGGCAAACACACTCATTTGTTGTTCTCGCCAAGCAAAGACGATGAGCGTGATTACTACAAATGCGCCTGTCGCTCGTAAGGTCAGAAACGACCAAACCGACGCATCCGCCAACCCCATTTTAACGAAGATAGCCCCACTGCTCCACATGATGAGAAATAAGATCGGCGCCATTTTTTCTAAATTGAACATTGGGGTATATTCCTTTTCGATTTTTAACCGTGCAGACCACAATAAAAATTTTGATGTGAACGTTAATAGTATTTACTTGTTAAATTACCTCTGTTATTTATATTAGTAAAATTAATAATTATAACTCATTGAATCACAATACATGATGCATAGTGCTGGAAATGAACTTTGATACCTCACAATTACGGGCTTTTGTAACTGTCTCCGAACTCAAGAGTTTTTCTAAAGCCTCTGATCGTTTATATCGGGTACAATCGGCGATTAGTCAGCAAATTCAAAAGCTTGAAAAACAAGTAGATTCAGTCTTATTTATTAGGAATCGTAGTGGGGTAAAATTGACGGCACAAGGTGAGGCGTTCTTGCCGTATGCAGTAAAAATCCTGGCAGCGAATGACGAGGCAGCAGCAGCTCTGAGTAAGAGTCAACCGCGAGGCAATTTGCGTATAGGCACGTCCGATACGTATGCAACTTGTTTTTTGGCGGAGATTTTAAGGTTGTGTTCTGATCGTTATCCCAGTTTGCAAATAGAAGTCCACTGCGGATACAGTGGGCATCTTTGGTCGATGTATGAAAAAGGACAAATTGATGTGGTGTTGACCCAGTGCTGTCCAGACCACATTTGCAGTGAAATTCTCCATATCGAACCGTTGCAATGGATGTGTTTAAACACTTCTGAGGTTTACAGAAAAGCCACTATACCATTGGCTGTTTTTTCAGAAGGTTGTGCTGATCGTAAAATTGCCGTGAATGCATTGTCCAAAGCGGGAAAAACATTCGCTGTAGCTTTTCATAGCACAAGCCATGCCGGCATTCTGGCCGCGGTGTCGTCGGGCTGTTACGTTTCACCCCTATTGGCCAGTACTTCAAATCGTGATTTTAGAATATTAACAGAGAAAGAGAATTTCCCAACTTTGGGAAATATAGAAATTGCCTTGGCTTTCAACGATCATACAGAGCATTCTGCCGATCTTATGTTTGCCAGTGTGGTGCGTGACTATTTTCGTTTGTTTCGAAATTGACATGGCGGCACTTGGCGCATGGTGCTTCGTTGTCGAGGAGCAAAAGTTTGGTATCTGTTTGTAATCAATCCAATCTGCTCATATACGGAGTTCGCTGATCTGCGCTGTTTTCGGGGCCAGTGCGATACTTGGTTAACTGTCTCGTTTTATAATCTTTTTCTCTCCCTTGCTACAGTATCGGCTAAAATCCTGTAGCAAGGAGCTTGTACTAAAAAATTACGAACGCGCTGTCTCAATAAATTGCTCTGCAACTACAGCAGTTGAGCGGTCGGATGCATAATCGGCCGCTGCGGTAAAGATAACATCTGTAGAACTATTGAGTGCAGTTTCAGCAGAATCCTGAATGACTCCGATAATAAAACCCACAGCAACAACTTGCAGGGAAATATCATTGGGGACCCCGAAAAGACTACAGGCAAGAGGAATCAACAAAAGGGAACCTCCAGCGACACCGGAAGCACCACAAGCCGATATGGTTGAAACGAGGCTTAACAATAATGCCGTTGGCAGATCAATCTGGATGCCAAGGGTATTGACAGCAGCAAGTGACAGTACGGTAATGGTAATTGCTGCACCGGCCATGTTAATGGTCGCCCCGAGGGGAATTGAGACCGAGTAGGTGTCTTCATGGAGATTCAAACGCTTACAGAGATCCATATTCACAGGAATATTTGCTGCCGAACTTCGTGTGAAAAATGCCGTTACCCCGCTTTCGCGTAAACAGGTAAAGACCAGAGGGTATGGATTTTGCCGGGTTACGAAAAAAACAATAATTGGATTCACCACTAAAGCTATGAACACCATTGAACCAAGTAATACAGCCAGCAAATGGGTATAGCCAGCCAATGCAGAAAAACCAGTTGTTGCAATGGTTTTTGCAACTAAACCAAAGATGCCGATTGGAGCTATACGAATAACTATTTTTACAATACCGGAGATTGCTGTGGCGCTGGAGTACAGCAGTTCCTTAACACTTTCAGCACTATGTCTAAAGAAGATACCAAGAGCAATGGCCCAGGCGAGAATGCCGATAAAGTTACCAGTCGCCAGAGCATGAACCGGATTATCGACAATCTTGAAGACAAGAACGTGAAGAATCTGGCCAATACCACTGGGAGGCGTCTGGCTAACATCGGATGAAACAAGAGAGAGCGCGGTTGGCATAAGAAAGCTCATGGTTACTGCCGTGAGAGCTGCCATGAATGTACCGAAAAAGTACATGATGATAATCATCCGCATATTGGTCTGGGTGCCTTGATTTTGCCTGGCAATAGAAGCTATAACAATGGCAAAGACAAGAATAGGAGCAACAGCTTTTAGCGCTCCCACAAATATGTCTCCCAAGATTCCACTTGAGATAGCGAATCCCGGCGATAAGACAGCCAAAGCGATACCCGCAAGAATACCAACAATGATCTGTTTTACCAGGCTTACCGATGCCAGTTTTTTTATTATACTCAAGTCATTACCCATTTTAGATTTTCCAGTGTTGAGATTTGTCTATACTCCAAGAATGTCCAATCGAAACCATTATCGCAGGGCAAAGATATACTCGTAAATAAATGTATATGTCAATATGAAGGCAAGTAATAGTAAAATAGTTAAATTATTTGTGTCGTTTTTGAGGTAAATTGCATTTATTGCTGCAAGCAATTGTGGGCCGTTGAATGACTGAACTCCTGTCACGAAGCAAGTATTCATGCAATGGTCAGGACGATAAGGGCGAATATGTTGCGGATATGGAGGGGGTCAGGTTATGTTGCTGATTTAGCGTTATTTAATTATCTCCAGGCGGCTAATGTTTTGGCAGCGCTTTGTGTGGTAACATGCAGGGTGTTTGGCCAGGAGTCAGCAGAGGTCATATTAGGCGTAGGAAGTCACCCCAAAGGCGCATGGGAGACTGGAAACGAGCCAGGTGAAGAGAAGAGCCTGGAAGACTCACCCTGTTAATGGCATCATGCTATAGTATTTACCACAAAACGGATATTAGGCTTTAGTGTTCTTACTGATGGTCTAGTGAAGATATAAAACTCAATGAAAACAAATTACAGAGTTATTGGCTTTAGAGCACACACTGGAAAGTGGGTAGAAGCTGCATAATAAATTATTCTCCCGATGGAGGGCAATGAAAAACTCAAGGCAGCTATTTAGCCTCCCCCGGTTTTGTATGCTTCCCTATTTCTGTTTTTTAAACTTTTTTTTCGATATTTCGGAAAAAAGTGCCTGTCACAACGTGACATGCTGTCCATGTCCCTGAAACTACAATCAAATAAAACATGGTCAGGTGGATTGAAATATGCAGAATATTGATACGTAGTGTAATTTGTTTTGATATAAATGATTTCCTTTTTTGTTGCTTTTTGTCTTGGAGGTGCAGGTCTTGTTGGCTCTATTGCTTGGGAGATGAATCAATTTAAATAGGGGATTTCAAATGGAAGATTACACTTTTCGAACAGAGTGGATAGAAGAAACTCAGAAATTTGCCGCAAAATGTTTTGAATACCCTTGTCTGATCTGGTTTGCAGAGACTGAAGAAAAGGCAATTGAGGGGATAAAAAACATTACGTCCTCAGTTGAGAGCGAATTTGTTTCATTCCTCTATGCCCAATGAATTGCAGTATATTAATTAATGTTATTCTGATAATCGAGAAGGGGAGAAGACTGGGGCAGGAGAAACTCCGGTCGCCTACGACTTCCTCCGTTTCTCCTGCCCCCGGAAACAAACATCGCGGGTGCTTCCCTATCACCCTTCTTTTTCTTGAATTCAGGGTGGTCAATTTTCGGTTGTCATTAGCACAATTTTCTTGAGATCACTCAAATATGCTGGATTACGAGCTAGAAATGACCTCTCATTAGCAAGTTTATCTTGTCAAATACGGGAGGATTAAATATAGCAATAAAACTAAATAATAACTGGTTCTTCCAGAGATTATCCGTTACCTGGGCAGCTAGAGTAGCATTTGTGTTCTTATATTTTCGATTCGAGAACGCTTCAAACTCTAAACAACAAAAAGATTCGCACCGACTTCGCTGTGCTACGCGGGTGATCTTTGCTTTAGGCGGCAGATAATGCACTCCTTAACTGTCAGGCTTGATTGTTGGCTTGTCAAGCCGCTGTGGAGGTTTGTGGTGAACACTTTGGTCGTCTTTACAATGGGTGGACTTTATATGGCCATCAATCATTTTCAGCCCACTCCGCGGACCACTGTGCTAATGCCATCGTGGGTGCCTTTTTGTCCAGCTTTTGTCTTGGCATATTCCGGAATGTTATTGATGATGTGGCTGCTGCCGGTTTCTATCCGCGACCCCAGACGGTTTCGCGCCTGCCTGCGGGCCTGTATCTTCGCTTGGCTACTGGTGGTGCCATGGTGGATACTGACGCCAACAATGCTACCCCGCCCACCGTTACCGAACAATCCATGGACAGGTTGTTTTCAAATAATTTGGGCACTTGACAAGCCTTATAACGTAATGCCGTGTGCCCACGGAATCATGCCGTTGGTGTCCGCGTGGTTTGCCGGACGTGACCATTCCGCTTGGCGTTGGCCACTGGCTGGAATATTGGCGTTGGGACTGGTCTCAATCGCGCTGATCTGGCAACATCGTCCTATTGACATCCTGCTCGGCATGATAGCTGCTGTCATTGGTATAGTCATCAGCGAAGCATTGAGTCGTAGAGAATACAGCAACTTGAAACAGTTAGATGAAACTCGAGTTGCTTAACAATTTTAAGGACAAAAAGTCGTTGGCGGTGTCAGTTCCGCTTCGTAGTCGAAGGTGATTGTTCTGGCATGCAGGTCATCGCATAATTCGCTCCACTGAGCACTACCCCAGGTGCTCGATAGATACTTTCGTCTTTTCAAATCCATTGAGACACCTGTTGCCTCTCCGTTACAATCTTGCAGGTTGCCTAACCAACACTCTTTCTGTATGACCTTACAAAAAGACAAACTTCACAGTTCCCACATAATCACTTGGTCTCTAAGTCCTTTATCCTCAGAAGTCCTCATGCCAACTCAAGATAGGCAAGAGCCGACAGACAGAGCAGGAAGGCGGGAAGTGCAAACATTTTCAGGGTGTATTGGCAGCCAACCAACAGACGCTTGATAATACGCTGAGTAGCATAAAGCGAGGCGATCAGGCTGCCACAGATTGTTATGAGCTGAAGAATAAAAGTGGCGTCGTGGCTCATGAACCTGCTTGGGGTATAGTCTCCGTTCATGCCTATAATGTCTCTCAGATTTGGGAGCAACAACCAAAGCCCGTTGACAAAGATTTCCAGGTGTGCGGACATAAAGGCGCCAAGAACCAGGGGAATCATGCCATAGCCGAAGATGGAAGCCGTCGTTTTCCAGCTATTGCCTGTCAGCCGGGCCATGATGTGTGACATGATGGTGTAGCCGATCAGGTAGATAATGATACAGGCAAAAAAGAAGATACTTGAGGCAAGAGCCGTGCTTTGGGGAAGACCGATGGTGCTTATGGTTTCGGCCATGCCTTCGATAAAGGCTGGATAGTTCTGGTTAACGGCGAAGGGATAAAAAATGGCCGCCAGGCTGATCACCAGCAGGCTGTCCTCCAGACGCGGTGATTGCTGGTTCCAGAGTTCCTGGGGCGCGAGGCGCAGGTTGAGGTGGATTGATTGCTGTTTGCAGTTTTTGATGCATTGGCCGCAAAGGATGCAGTCACGGTTGTTGTCGACTAAAAATGGGTGGCGGAACATGGGGCAGCCAGCGGTGCCGTCGTCACCACTGTAGCATAGGTGGTCGGCACAGCGGTTCATGCACATATGGGTATTGGCTCGCAGTTCCAGGACAGACGGCATGGAAAATAAGGCGTTGATTGCGCCTAGCGGGCAGAGATAACGGCACCAGACTCTTCGTTTGAAGAACATACTGAAGGCAAGTGAACTCAGGGTGATGGTGAGGATAATCCAGGCCGTCAATCGTGGTGATTGGTAGGCATTCCAGGTGATTTCGATCCAAAACAGGAGGATGCAGAGCAGGGCCATAATCCAGCCCGAGTATTGTTTTATGATCTGCGGGGTCGCTCGCTTTGGCTTAAGTACCATTTGTGCCAGCCAACCCGGTACAGAAAGTCCACAGATACTGCACCAGATGCGGGACAGGAAGAAGAAGGCGAAGATCAGCAGCGGCCAACCCACCACCCAGCTCAGGGTAAGGCCGATATTCTTTTCGGCAGTGTCTGGTCCGAGAAATAAAATTGCCAGGACAAGAATGAAAAAAACGCCGACCACCGCTCTCGGCAGTACCGGAAAGAGAGGGCTGGTGAGAAAGGCTCGAATGGGCTTTAGGCGAAGCAGGTTGAATTCCCATTTTCCCTCAGCCTTGGGTACTCCCAGCAGGATTTGATGATCGAGGGGCTCGTTATTTTTGCCGAGAATAACTGCCCGCTGGAGCACGCTGGCCATTTCGGCGAGATTTCCCGGCCAGTCGTAGTTGATGAACATGCCCATGGTCTGGTCGTCAACCTTGCTAATGTCCTTGCCGTGCTGCAGGCTGTATCGTTTGAGGTAGTATTCCACCAACCTGGGGATGTCCCGGCGGTGTGCCCTTAGCGGGGCGACCTGAAAATGTTGGTTTGCCACCAGGGTGTAAAGATCGGGCAATAATTTGTTTCGCTCTTCTTCCTGCTGGGGACTCTCCTCGCAGATGAGAATTATTCGTGAGCGCAGCGTTACCTTGGTGTTACTGCCGACTTTGGAAAAGGTCGCAGTGCGGATAATTTCAGCAAGCTGTAGCTGGAAATCCGGCTCCATATATTCCGCGTTATTCAAAACGAGAGTGCCCCTCGCCAACCGCTCAAAGGTTCCAAGCTGGTCAATCTGCGAAAATGCCGAAGAGTTTCTTCCGTAACCAAACAACTCGACCTCTAACTGCGTTGGCTCGATGTCACGGATATCAATTTCTGTGTAGGGGCCATCCTTATAGGCGCTGGCTCGATGGATTTCGTAGGCGACCATTCGGCGTCCGGTGCCATTTTCGCCGGTGAGGAGAACTGGCTCCAGATTATTGCCAAAAAGCCTGACTGCTTTTCTGATCTGCCGGGCAATGGTGGACTCGGACGGTCGGGTTTCACTGCCTGTATCAAGATCGAGGTCTTTCGTTCCCTTGGCAGATTCAGGTTCTGATAAAAAGGTCGGCTCCAGATTTCCACCAGAACCATTACGAAAGTTCTTTGACTTGATCAGGGTGTTGGCGTGATCATGGAAAGAAATCCGTAAACGGTCGGCGAGGGCGATGCTTAGCTGCCGTTGAACAGCATCGTTGGTGAGCAAGACGGAGTCAAAAGTGTCCCGGTCGAAGCAGAGGAGGGAGAGATCGGTCAATGCCCTGGCGTTGAGACTATTATGGCTATGGGTCAAGAGTGATGTTTCGCCGAAGTGGCCGCCGGGGCCAATATGGCTGACAATGAGTTGGCTGCTCCCTTTCTCCGTCAAAGACAGTTCAACCTCTCCGCTGGCAACTATGTAAAAATGTTGATTGTTGTCGCCCTTGCGATAGATGTACTGACCCTGTTCGACTCTTTGCCAATGGCCGGCACAGATGATTTGTTCTATATCACCGACCTTGACGTCCTTAAAAAGGACGGAATCCAGGATACTCTTCTTGAGTGAGTCGGGCATAGTCCAGATCCGTTTCAATGTTCATGTTCAGTGGAGCCATTGACCAGTGTGTCGCAAGAGATATTACATCTTACAAATTGTATAGTGTTTACATAGTGTCTGTCCATAGATGAGATAATTTATTCTAACTCCTGGCTACTCCCTTAAGTTTAAACTCAGCACCGGAACAGGACAGTGTCTGAAAATTTTTTCGGAGGTTGTGCCGAAGATATAATCATGAAAATTTGTCCGCCCTTTGGAGCTTATAACAACGACATCGGCATGTTCAGTATCTACAACATCGAGGATTTCCTCGAATGGCACGCCAACCATGATGATTGGTCTGGTGGAGACCGTTGTTGGCACACATTGACGAATCAGATCGTCCATTTTATGATTTCGCCTGGCTGTCTCGTCATTGATAAATTTGGTCAACGAGAAGACATTGGGATCCTCATCTTTACAGACCGTTTTGATATAATCGATTTGCCGTTTATTGATAACGTTCACTGCAATAAGCTCGGCCATATTTCGTTCGGCGATGCCCGCACCATATTCCATAATCCGCTGGGCGTAGCTTGAAAAATCGATACCGACAACAACTCGTTCAATAGTTTTCATTATTATTTCTCCTGGTTATCGATTTCTGCTGAATCGTTTCCGGTCCCTGACACTCAGAACAGGCACAGGTGAATGGCGGAAAACCTTCTCTCCATTAGAGCCATGAAGAGTGCCGACGAGATTGCTTTTGCCTTTATTGCCCAAGACCACAAGGTCAACCTTTTCCTTATCAATGGCTTTGAGGATTGCCTCGAAAGGAGTTCCCACCTGGATAAGGATGTTGGAGTGTAGCTTGCTTGCCGCAAAATATTTTTCAACTATCTCCTCGATTTTTTGTTGCCGTTCCGATTGTAAACGCTTGATGTAGTTTTCGGCATTTGTCCATCCAGGGAGATACACACTGACGGTCTGGGCAGTATCAATATCTCTCGTATTGATAACATTGAAGAGGAGGAATTCGACCTCTAAACCTTTGGCAACTGCCAGTGCATACTCAACGGTCATCTCTGTGTAATCGGATAAATCGATGCAAATCATTATTTTCCTGATATCTTTCATCTTCATCTCCCTCCTTCGCTATATTGATAAAATGAGAAGCAAGTTTTTTTTGGCGCTCCTCGCTGAGACAAAAAAGCACTCCTCAGTGGCAAATCAGCAATTACTGTGCCACGAGGTGAGGCGAGGCCAACCTCCGCCAGACCTGCCAGCAGCGTCAGAAGCTGTATCAGTTTAAGAGAGGATGGCGTGACAAAGAGTGATAAACTCCTTTGCAATTTGTAAAGAAAGCTGACACTTTCGCCAAGCCCCGGAACTCAACCCTCTGTTTTTTTGTGATCATTGCCGCTAATTGCCGCTAATGCGGTTGATTGCCTTTCTTCCAGCCGCAATCCATTTTTGTCAAACGTGCAAAACGATACGTATCGTTACGTTTTAGCGTCATGTTACTTTACGATACGATACCGACGCCAAGAGGTCTTGTTTTGTATCTATTTGTAATAACGTAAAATATTTAAAATAATTTTTTGGCATGAAATATGCGATAGGAAAATATAGAAATAGTGAAATACCCGAGAATTATAAATGCAGATTTTAAGAATATAGTCTTAGGAGGGAGGTCTTACCATGTCATCAATAGCCTTATTTCCATGTTTGTCGACGCTCGATTCGGGCATAGTGGGTGAATTGTCGAGCACTCTTTCTTTAAGAGTCTATACCGACGAAAACCTTTTCAAGGAGACAGCCACAAAATTCGACGCTAACCCCGATCGATTAAAGAAAATGATGTTCAACAAAACATCGGTCTTCAATCAGTTCACTCTTGAAAGAGAAAAGGCGGCCAATATGTTCCGTCTGCTTCTCGCCGAAAAACTTACGGAGCCAGTGCAGTATCTGTTCCATGGCTTTCTCACCTCACTGATTCCTGCTGAGGTCTCAGAGGTGCTGCGGGTGCTGGTGGTTGATAGGAAAGAAGCACGGATTGAACGAGGAATAAAAACGGGATATTCCAAAAGCGAAGCAAAAAAAAGGATTCATAACCATGATGTCAGTGCTTTTAGCTGGACGGAATTCCTTTATGACAAAGAAGCCTACGACAGCTCCCTTTATGATCTGGTTATACCGGTTGAGGACAAAACTCACCGCGACATAACAAAAGAGATTCTAGGCTGTTTTCATCGCACCTCGGTTTTGCGTACTCCTGAATCCCAGAAGGCTGTGCAGGATATGAAGATGGTCGCTGAAATCGACAAGCTGTTACTTGCTAACGGCCATAAAATGGCCATCAAAGCAAAGGATGGCAATGTTACCCTGGCAATACAAATGAGTGTTCTCAATTTCAGCAGTTTTGAAAGAGACGTTACCGCACTGGTCAGGCAGGTGTCGGGGGTTCGCCAGGTCACCATTGAGAGACATAAGAGCTATGCTGACTCGGTGTACCGTCAGCAAAAGTTTGAACTGCCCTCAAAGGTCCTCTTCGTTGATGACGAACGCGATTTCGTCCAGACGGTTTCCCAGCGACTCATCAGCCGTGATGTCGGTACCTATGGGGTTTACGATGGAAAACAGGCCCTGGATCTGATCGTCGATGATCGGCCCGATGTTATGGTTCTTGACCTCAAGATGCCAGGGATGCATGGCGTTGAGGTGTTGCGTAAAGCCAAGGAATTGGCCCCGGAAATCGAGGTGATAATCCTTACCGGCCATGGCACAACCAAGGATATGGACGAATGTATGAAACTTGGGGCCTTTGCCTATATGAACAAGCCGGTCAATATTGAAGAACTCTCTGCCACTATAAAAGAAGCTAACGATAAGGTTCATGGTATCCGGCCGAACGTGTTGGAATGCTAATATAATTTACTACAAGGAGCTCATTTGACATGGAAAAGAAACTACACGCCAAGGTGATGCTGGTGGATGACGAAGAGGACTTTATCAAGACTCTTGCCGAGCGTTTGGAGATGCGCGGTCTGAAGGTGACCGGCGCAACCCGTGGTGAAGAGGCGGTTGATCTGGCAGATAAACAGAACTTTGACGCCATTGTTATCGATCTTGCCATGCCCGGAATGGATGGCCTGGAAACTCTGAAACGGATAAAAAAAAATCATCCGGATGCGGAAATCATCATGCTCAGTGGCAAGGGAACTGTCAAATCTGGTATCGAGGCAATGAAACTGGGGGCAGAGGATTTCTTGGAAAAGCCGGTGGATATGAAAGAACTGCTGACCAAAATCAACGAAATGAAAACCAAGCGAATTCTTGTTCTCGAGAAGCGGTCAATGGAGGAAATCGAGAACATACTGAAAACTAAGCCATGGTAGATCCAGTTTGTCGCAGTTTGGGCAACTGACTTAGGACTGGTTTTTAGGGCAGCATTCGTTTTTGGGCTATGCCTGCGGAATTTGAGAAAGTTCCTGCAGATTACGGATCGTTGCGTCTTTTTTACGCCAATATGGCGAGATCAAAACATACATGGTGAGTATTATGTCTCTAACAAAAGATATCGTCGAAGATTCTGACCTGACTGATGTACAGAAGCGTGGTCAGCAAAAGGCTTTTCAGTTTGACTGGAAGCGTATTTTTTTCATTTTACTTGGCATTGGCCTTTTTCTGGGTATCTATTTTTCCCCACCCTGGGCAGCCGCCATCGATCCACTCGGAGTCAGCTTTGAGCTGAGCCGACAGGCGAAAGGAGCATTGGCTGTTTTTGGCCTGGCCGCTGTCTGGTGGGTGTTTGAAGTTGTGCCCATCGGCGTTACCAGCCTGGCAATCGGTACCCTTCAGGCCCTTTTCCTTATTCGGGAGCCGAAGGTGGCTTTCAAAGATTTTATGGATCCTTCCGTACTGTTTATTTTTGGCTCCCTGGTCATTGGTATGGTTTTTACCAAGACGGGACTAACCAAGCGACTGGCCTATAAGATGCTGTCAATTATCGGTGAACGAACGAGTATGATCTATCTCGGTTGTTTCGTAATGACAGCCTTACTCACCCATCTTATGGCCCATACCGCTGTGGCGGCCACCATGTTCCCCCTGCTCATGGCTATTCATGCTCTTTATTCAGATGAAGAGGGGCCGACCCGATTTGGCCGGGGCTTATTTATCGGTATGGCCTATGTGGCAGGAGCGGGTAGTATCATAACCCTTCTCGGTGCCGCACGCGGCGCAGTAGCCCTTGGTTTTTATAAAGATATCATGCATGTCGATATCTCTTTTTTCAAACTAACCATGTTTATGTTCCCCATTGGCTGGTTAATGGTTTTCCTGCTTTGGGCATTTTTCATGGTAGTCTGCAAACCTGAAAAAAAGAGGATCGAAGGGCTTAAAGAGCGGGCCAAAACTATGTACCGTGACTTAGGGAAATGGTCCAAGGATGAAATCCTGGTGGTGGCCATAGTTTTCAGCGTCATTCTGATAATCGCCCTGAAAAACTTTGTGCCGGCCCTCAAAGGCCTCGATAAGACAGGCATCCTGCTGGTATCCACCATCTCCTTTTTTGTTCTGAATATTCTGAGCGTCAAAGATCTCGAAGACATCCCCTGGAATATCGTGCTGCTATTTTCCGGAGCCATGTCCATCGGCTTCTGCCTCTGGGATACCGGTGCCGCCAAATGGCTGGCTATCAACTGGTTGCAGCTGTTTAAAGATTCTTCCGGTATCGTTTTTATTCTTGGTATGGCCTTCTTCGTCATGATTATGACCAACTTCATTATGAACGTTGCGGCAATTGCCATCTCCCTGCCGGTTGCCCTGGTCATTGCGCCGTATCTGGGTGTGGCCGGTGAGGTTATCCTGTTTGCTTCGCTGCTCACTGCTGGCATGCCATTCCTCCTGCTGGTTGGTGCCGCACCGAACGCCATTGCCTACAGCTCCAAACAGTTTACGCCCGGTCAGTTTTTTCTCTATGGTGTGCCGGCAAGTATTATGCTGATGGCTGTTGTCTGGTTGGCCATAACGGTGATCTGGCCGGTGATGGGAATGACAGTTCTTGTACCGGTTGGCAGTTGATTTTTCCTTTTTGGTGCCGGTTGGGATTATCTCAACCGGCAGACTGGTCAAATTAAGTGGTTTGTAAGGCCCGGAATATGTTAAATATTATCGGAGAAATATCAGAGTATTGTATTCTTTGAGCAGAAAAGGTGAGAAGTGAGATGGATTTTCCCTTTGATGTAGATATCTCCCTGTTATTAGAAGGAATCCCGCACCCGGCAATGATTCTCGATGATAGTTTCAGTATCATCACCATGAACCGGCTGATGGAAGCGATGACGGGGTACACCGCCGACAAGGTTGCCGGTATTCATGGTGAACTGATTGTCCGCTCGAATACCGGTAACAGCAGGGGCCAGCTCTACAGCAGTGTTATGCAGAGCGGGGCGTCTGTTTCGGTGGCTGGCGATATCATCAACTCCTACCGGCGGAAGATCGCCATACAGTACACTATCTCTGTTGTAGACGATACCTTCGGCAATCGCCGTGGTCTTTTGGTCATTGCTGAAGATCTCTCGGCCCGAAAGGAAGAGCCCAAGTCGGGGTCGACTCATTATTCGTCAATCGAGTTGATTGGCCACAGTCCCAAAATGCAAAAGGTCTTTGATCTGGTTCTGCTGCTGGCCCAGACCGATGCCTCGGTTATGATCACCGGCGAAACAGGGACGGGAAAAGACAAAATCGCCGAGATTATTCACCAGAAGTCCTCCAGGGCAAGATTCCCTTTTATCAAGATTAACTGCGGTGCACTGCCACCAGGCCTTCTGGAGTCGGAGCTTTTCGGCCATGTAAAAGGTTCTTTTACCGGGGCCACCCGAAACAAGCCAGGATTGTTCAGTCTTGCCGACAAAGGGACTCTTTTTCTGACGGAAATCGGTGATATGCCTTTGCCTTTGCAGGTAAAACTCCTCTCGGTCCTGGATGATCGGCAGTTTGTCCCTGTGGGCGGCGAAAATAAGATCAGTGTCGATATCCGGATTATTGCGGCAACCCACAGGCCGCTCCGTGAACAGGTGAATAACCACAAATTTCGTGAGGATCTTTTTTACCGCCTCAACGTTCTTCAGGTCCATCTGCCGCCCTTGCGAGAGCGGGAGGGGGATGTTCGCTATCTGCTTGACCATTTTCTGCAAAAATTCACCAAAGCGCTGAATAAAACAATCGTTGGTTTTTCTCCGACTGCCATGCAGGCCCTGCTTAAATATCACTATCCTGGTAATATCAGAGAATTAAGTAATATCGTTGAATATGCTGTAAATATTTGCGGCAAGAAAAAAATCAGTACAGAACATCTGCCGTCCTATATCTTTGAGCTGCAGATTGAAGAAACTAGCGAGCCTTCCGCGGTTGGCCCTGAAACAGTATTCGAACGGGAGAAAAACAGTACCAGTACAAACGCCGAGAGTCTTGAAAGCTGGTCTGAAATTGAACGGCAGTTAATTGTCGATGCCCTTAAAGACCAGGGTGGTAATAGAACAAAAGCCGCACAAAACCTTGGCTGGGGACGAATGAAACTGTGGCGCAAGATGAAAAAATATGGCTTACAGCAATAGCAGGGAGAGTCGATGCGAAAGTTGATGGTACTGATACAGGGCGATTATGTTGCCCCACGTTTTGATCTGGCGACGGAGATTCTGATCGTTCGGTTCGAAAACGGGGTGGTGATCGGGGAACCGAAAATGATCATCATCGAACGGTCATCGGATGAGGTGCTCTGCCAAATGGCGGTCGAAGAGAATATTACCAATTTAATCTGCGGCGGCATAGAGGAAGTGCATTTCAACTTCCTTGTTTGGAAAAAGGTGACTGTTCTGGATGCCGTTATCGGCAGCTGGCGTACTGCAGTTGAAAAGGCTGTTGCGGGTAGTCTGCAGCAGGGAGAAATCCTTAATTCTACAAATGATGAACCGCTGACACTATGAAACCATTATCTGTTTTTGTTCATAAAATTGTCCCCTATGCATTTAAGGATATTGGCAACTTTGGGCTCCACCAGAGAAGCTACGGTCAGTTCCGCCTGCTGCTTTTTTTGATAATGATTGCCATCGCCATGGGACCGGTGATAACGACGGCCGGTCTTGGATATTTCAACTATAAAGACCTCCTGCAAAAGGAAGAGCGAGGGCAGTTGGAAGCTCGCATGGTCGGGTCGAGTACATCTATCGCGGCCTTGATTGATAGTCTCAAATCGATTGTGGTTTTTGTGGCCAGTAAAAACCGATACAAGGAGCTGACCACCGGCAATAATCTTGAGGAATTGTTTGCCAGAGTCAAACGGCAGTATGAGTTTTTTGCTGATATGGGTGTAATAGATCAGGCCGGTATCCAGCAAACCTATACGGGGCCATATGATCTTAATGGGGCGGATTACTCACAAGAAGAGTGGTTTGAGGAAGTTTTGGCCCGGGGCGTGTATATTAGTCGCGTCTATTCCGGCTACCGTCAGGTACCTCATTTTGCCATTGCCGTTGCCAATTTAGATCCCGCAACCAAGAAAACCTGGGTGCTGCGGGCAACCATTGATGCCGTCACCCTGCAAAGATTTGTTAATACCATTAAAACTAATGCCTCGGATGACCTTTTTCTGGTAGATGACGACGGATATCTGCAAACATCGTCGGAATATTATGGTGAGAATCTCTCGCAGCTTGTCGCCGACATCAAGCCGGGAATTCAACAGGGCATCTCCCGTGAAGGGGAGAATATTTTTTATGGCATGGATAAGATTAAAAATACCCCATGGTCCGTCGTCCTGGTGGAAAAACGATATGTCCATCACCATGACTGGACGACCTTTCGAACGCGGTTGCTGATCATTGTTTTCACCTGTTTGGTCCTTAATTTGTTGATCGTCTATGGCCTGGTGACCATGCTTACCAACCTCATTCGTAAGGCAGATGAGATGCAGCTGACCATGTTGCAGGAAGCAGAGCATACCGACAAGCTGGCATCGATTGGTCGCTTGGCGGCAGGTGTGGGGCATGAAATTAACAACCCGCTGGCGATTATCAATCAGAAGACCGGCTTAGCCGAAGACCTGATGTTAATCTCCCCTGAGTTTGAGCATAAAAAAGCCATTGAAGCCTGTCTCAAGGTTATTGACCAGAGTGTTGAGCGATGCAAGGCCATCACCCATCGTTTGCTCGGCTTTGCCAGGCGCGCGGATGTCCATTCTGAGAGCCTGCAGGTCAATGATGTTATCAAAGAAGTCCTGCAATTTCTTGAGAATTCGATGTTACACAGCCGTATTCGACTCGATCTTAAGTTGCAGGAAGATCTGCCCTTAATCGTCAGTGATCATCTTCAGCTTCAGCAGATTTTTTTAAATATAACAAACAATGCCATAGACGCTATTGGCAATAATGGCAAAGATGGGCTGGTAACAATTATGAGCCACACCGTCGCTGGAGAAGTGCGGGTTGTTATTCAGGATAACGGCAGTGGTATCGATAGTGATGTCCTGCCCCATATATTTGAACCATTTTTTACCACCAAGGAAACTGGAAAGGGCACCGGCCTGGGGTTGTCAATTACCTATGGGCTGGTGAAAAAACTCGGCGGTGACATCACTGTACGATCGCATATTGGTCAGGGGACTGCTTTTACAATAACTTTACCCATACATGGTGAAGACAATGACGCAAGTTGAGAAAAAAATTTTAAGAATATTGATAGCCGATGACGAGGTCGAGTTTGCTTCAACCATCGTAGCCCGGCTGAAACTGCGAAATTTTGCGGCGAGTATGGCGAATTCCGGAAAAGAAGCTCTGGCAGCCATTGAAGAGGAGCAACCGGACGTTCTTCTTTTGGATTTGAAGATGCCGGATCTCGATGGCTTAGAGGTGCTCGCCAGCTTGAAAGAGAAGCATCCTGGTTTGGCTGTTATCATTCTCACCGGTCATGGTTCTTTTGACGCGGGCCTCAAGGGGATGGAATTGGGTGCTTACGACTATATTATGAAACCTGTTGATCTGAATCTGCTGATAACGAAAATCGAAGGTGCGTTTGAGGCAGGAGCAACAAAATCCTGATAGTGTAACCCGTAAGATTTGGTCGGTATTTTGAAACCTTATAATTCAATCGATTGTGAAAAAGTGTATCTAAAAACTGGAGCCCTATTACTATGAAACAACCCACTACCGACAGGGCCTGTGTACTGGTCTTTGCCAAGATCTCTGCATCAATCTCCCATGAGATTAAAAACACCCTGTCAATAATCAATGAGAATGCCGGGCTCCTTGAGGATTTTGCCCAAATGGCCGAAGAGGGCGGTGGCGTTGCCGTTGAACGTGTGCTCTCGGTGACAAAGACCATCGCCAAGCAGGTCGATAGGTCAAATATCATTATGAAAAACCTCAACCGTTTTGCCCATAGTGCTGACACCAACCTGGCCCATGGCAGCAACCTCGAAGAAACGCTTACGTTGATGCTGGCTCTGACCAGCCGACAGGCAGCAATGAAAAATATTACAACAACTCTCTCTTGTCCGCCGGACATTACTCTGTCGACATATCTCATCTCTCTTGAATCGCTTATTTATTTAACCCTGTTGACTCTGTTTCAGAGTAGTATCGAGGGGAGTAACATCGCAATAGAGGCAAGCAAGGAGGCTCTAAATATCATCATTTGTTTTACCATAGAGCCAAAAGATGATCTGGTGCTTGGTACCTATCCCGATGATGATCAGAAACTGCTTGCCGAACTGGTGAAGGCCTCCTGTAGTTGTGAGAAAAACCGGTTGATTCTGACCTTTCCTGCTGTGGTCTAGAACGGAAGAGCTGTAGTAAGTAGTCGGGGCTTGTCGGGGAAACACAAAGAATAAAATTTATGTGCTGAGAGGAGGGTGGGGGATGTTGGCCGCTGTAAGTTTAAGGTCAAGAATTGGCGGTATCTTCAGTGCGATGGCCATCATCGTCATTATCGGTGGGGCGACCATGCTCTGGAATACCCACCAGATGGATGCCATGCTGGTCGCAATGGTGGAAAAAGAATTTGTCCTCTATAAAACCGCCCAGGATTTGGAGCTTGCCCTGGCCAACCAGAAAGGCTTACTCACCTATTACCTGGTTGATGGTGATGTGAAATGGCTAAAATCCCTCGGCCAGTATCGTCAGGTTTTCTACCAGATCATTGAACAGGCCAAAAGCCTGGCACTCACTCCGAAGCAGAGACAGTCTCTTGAGGTGATAAGTGAAAGGTTTAAAATTTATGTCCAGGCTAAAGATATTGCCATTGAGAATTACAAAACAAACAAATTTCAGGGGAGTATTTCCAATCTTCATGAAAAGGGGCGGGATGTCTTCTTTGCTGTCTCGGATCTTTGCCGGGCTTTTAGCGAAAATCAGTGGCAGGCGATTGTTGATGCAGAAGCGGCGAGTGAGGTCCTTTCCCGGCATCTGAAGATGGTGGTATTTATCGCCACTTCCATGTTTATCGTCTTGTGTGCGGCTTTACTTTTCATCCTCTATAGAAATGTTCTCGGCCCGATCCGCGAACTTGCCATCGAAAGCGGCAGCACTCCCCAGGAAAGCTCCAGAGATGAAGTTGGCTCTCTGACCCATTCGTTCAAAGGTATGATGAGGGATCTCGGCGAAACCAGTGATGAGCTGGCAAGGAGCAGGAAAAATCTTTTGCAGGCAGAGCGCATGGTGATGGTCGGCGAACTGGCGGCAGGGGTTGCCCACACCATCAGGAATCCCTTTACTTCAATAAAAATGCGGATGTTTTCTCTGGGACGATCTCTCAAACTGACGGATGCACAGGCGGAGGACCTGCAGGTTATCTCCGATGAAATTGCCAGGATAGACAGGATAGTTGAAAATTTTTTGGAATTTGCCAGATCTCCCAAGCTGAGACTACGGGAATGTAGCCTCAGTGATGTCGTGAAGTCCGTTATAACGCTTCTGGAATACCGCCTCAGGGCGTATAACGTCGATCTGCAATATGTCCCTCAGCCGGATCTGCCAAAGGTCACTGTCGATGCGGACAGGATTAAAGAGGCACTGGTCAATCTGGTCATGAATGGTTGCGAAGCGATGGAAACCGGTGGTAAAATTTCCATCACCGAAAGCCATGAATATGATCCGAAGATAGGCGATGCGGTTGCTGTCAGTGTCAGTGATAATGGTCCTGGCATTCCAGAGGCCATCAGAGATAAAGTGGTCACGCCATTTTTTACCACCAAAGAAGACGGCTCGGGGCTTGGTCTCAGCATCGTCAATAGAATAGTGCGGGAACATAACGGTAAATTCGTTGTTTCCTCGAATCTGGATAAGGGCGCGACATGTACCATTTTGTTACCGATAGGAGAAGGCGATCATGAATCAGATTCTGATCATTGATGATGACCAGCAGTTAGGATTGAGTTTTGCCAAAATTCTCTCGCAGGAAGGGTATAAGACAGCCAATGCCTTTACCGGCAGTGAGGGGATTGAATCGGTCAAGCGGGACAGGCCGAATGTCGTCATCCTCGATATCCGATTGCCTGACATGGGGGGACTGGAGGTCTTTGAAGTCATCCATGAACTCTTTCCCAAACTTCCAGTGATCATCATTACCGCCTACAGCAGCACAGAAACCGCCATCGGTGCTATTCAGAGAGGGGCCTTTGATTATATTTATAAACCTTTTGATGTGCCTGAAATGCTCTTGGTGGTGGAAAAGGCTGTGGTTGCAGGCCGGTGTATGTCCTCGCCGGTGGACGTCAACCCCGATGGAGAGATGTTTTCCGGCCGGGAAGCCCTTGTTGGCAGCGGCAGCAGTATGCTGGAGGTGTATAAAGCCATTGGCAGGGTCTCGTCAACCGATGCCACTGTGCTGATAAGAGGTGAATCGGGAACCGGCAAAGAGCTCGCTTCCCGGGCGATCTATAACCACTCCAACCGGGCGGATAAACCCTTTGTCGTGGTCAACTGTGTGGCTATTCCGGAAACACTGCTGGAGAGTGAACTCTTCGGCTATGAAAAGGGTACCTTCACCGGCGCTGTACACCGTCGGGTCGGTAAAATCGAGCAGGCGAGGGGAGGGACAGTCTTTCTCGATGAGATTGGTGATATGCCCCTCAATATCCAGTCCAAGTTTTTACGATTATTGCAGGAAAACAGTATCGAAAGGCTCGGGGGCAAAGACCCGATTGATGTGGATGTACGGGTCATCGCCGCAACAAACAGGGATCTTGAAGCAGCTGTCGCCGATGGAACCTTCAGAGAAGATTTGTACTACCGTCTCAGGGTGGTGACTCTTACCATGCCACCGCTTCGGGAACGCAAAGAGGATATTGAAACCCTGGTGGAATATCTCCTGGCCAGACTCTCCTCCGAAATGTCACTGAATAATCCAGGTATTACCACCGAGGCTCTGGAGAAGACCAAACAATATGACTGGCCCGGCAATATCCGGGAGCTGTCCAACGTCATCAAAAAAGCCCTAATCTTTAACAGAGGGGCCCCTCTTCAACCCGAAGACATAACCCTGAACCAGGAACGTTCGGTCTCTATTGCAGAGGTCGATCAGGCTGTTGCCTGCAATATTCAGTCATGGGTCCGGGCTGTGCTGCACTCAGAAAAACAAGAAAAACTTTTTGATTCCTGTCTTGATCATGTTGCTGCGCTTTTAGTGCAGGAAGCTCTTGTTATAACCCACGGCAACAGATCAAATGCGGCGAAAATACTTGGAATTTCCAGGCCAACCCTACATGCCAAAATAGACAAATATAAACTCGACAACCGATCCGGAACTGGTGAGTAATAGCTGAATGAGGTGTCACTCCAATTCCAATCTATTGACGTCAATAAAGGAATAATTCAAAAAGTTGTTTTGTAAGGGGAGTTTTGATACACTAAATGATAGGTTTTTCTCTGGAAAGCTTCTTTGTAGGAAGCTCGAAGAAAACCATTATCTATTACCTCCTCGTACGAGAAATCAATACTATGAAATTGCTCGACTGGTCTTCGCTGCAAACGCGGATTACCCTCGGCATGCTGCTGGCGATATTGTTGACGGTCTGGTTGGCCACGTTGCTCGCTAGCCGTGTGCTTCGCGATGAAATGGAAGCGTCCATTTTGGCGCAACAATATTCTGCAGTGACCTTGGCCGCTAAGGTGGTTGATCTGTCGATAAGTGAGCGTATTGATGCGATAGAAGAACTTGCCGACTATCTGGCGCGTAACGGAGCGTCGGTTGATAAGCAGCGTTCTCTTGAAGACTTATTGGTTTTGCCCCGGATGTTCAACTGGGGTTTAATGGTTCTTGATGCTAAAATTGTAGCCCAGGCAAGTATCCCCGTGAGTCTTAATCGTACGGGCACAGATTACCACGAGGTGCCTGTCTTCCGGGAAGCGATGGAACAAAAGCGGACGATGGTGACTGACCCACTCATCGGTAAAATAACAGGACAACCCCTGGTGTCCATCATTGCTCCCATCCGCGATTCGGCGGGACAGGTTCTGGGGCTGGTTGTCGGTGCTATTAATCTGGCCAAACCCAACTTCTTCGACACTGTGAATTCAGCCAATTACGGAGTCACAGGCAGTTTTTTTGTAACTGCGCCGAAGAGTCGCCGCTACGTTGCCTCGTCGGATAAACGACGGGTTATGCAGGTTGGGCCGCCGGTGGGCGTCAACTTAGTGTATGATCGGCAAATGGCGGGCAATGAAGGATCGGGGCTGGCGGTGAGTTCGCGCGGAGTTCTGGAGCTTTCGTCGGCCAGTCGGATTCCGTCCGCGAACTGGATTATGTCGTCGGTGTTGCCGGCAGACGAGGCCTTCGCACCGGTCGTCAACATGCAGCGGAGCTTGTTCGGTTGGGCTCTGCTGCTTACTCTGCTGGTCGGTGGGGTAACCTGTTTGTGGTTGCGGCGTCAGTTTCGCCCTGTGAGTGAGGCCTCGAAATTACTGATTCGTATGGGCGATGGTTCGCTGTCGAGACAGCCACTGCCGGTGCATCGCGACGATGAAATCGGTCAGCTGGCCAGCGCTTTCAACGGCTTGCTCACCCGCATTGTCGCAGAGGAAAAACTGGCAGTCGAGTATGCCGCCAACGAACGGGTACGTAAGATCGTATCGCATGTGCCCGGTGTCGTTTTCCAATATCGAATTTTTGAGGATGGGCGTGGTTGTTTTCCTTTCGCCAGCGAGGCTTTCGTCGATATTTTTGGCGTTTTGCCTGAGAATGTCAGGGAAAACACCGACGCCATTCGCGACATGGTGCATCCTGAAGATAAGGACAGGTTTTTCGCTTCGCTTTATGCTTCAGCCGATTCGCTTGCACTATGGCGCACCGAATATCGCATCTGTCGTCCTGACGGTGTGACCAAATGGTTGCGCGTCGAGGCCATGCCGGAACTCGATCACGGTCAGGTCACCTGGTACGGTTTCATTGCCGACATCACCGATGCAAAAGAGATGGCAGAGAATCTTCGCATCGCCGCAACGACCTTCCTGACCGAAGAAGGTATCGTCATTACTGATGCAAACAACGTAATCCTGCGTGTCAATCCGTCTTTTACTAAAATTACCGGCTATACCTCAGATGATGTCGTTGGTCTCACCCCGGACGCGTTCTTCTCCGATTATCATAAAGAGTCTTTTTATCAGACTCTGCGGGAGGAACTGCTCGCCAAGGGTGTTTGGCAGGGCGAAATAATCAAACAGCGCAAGAATGGCGAGCAATATCCGGCCTGGTTGATCATTACTGCAGTCAAAGACGAACAGGGCGCTACCAGTCATTACGTTGGCATGTTTCAGGATATTACCGCCAGGAAGAAGGCAGAGGAAGAGAAAGCGAAACTGCAGACCCAGCTGTACCAGGCTCAGAAAATGGAAGCAATTGGCACTTTGGCTGGCGGCATTGCCCATGATTTTAATAATATTTTATCTGTAATCTTAGGCTATTCAGAGATGGCCAAAGAGGATGCACCACTGGGAACAAAATATCAGGAGGATCTGGCAAAAGTCTATACCGCAGCCAATAGAGCAAAGGATCTGGTAAAACAGATTCTAGCTTTTAGCCGTCAGGCTCAAGTCGAGCGAATACCTCTGAAAATACAGCCGCTCATTCGTGAAGGGATGAAGATAATCAGGGCTTTAATTCCGTCTACAATCAGTATCACCCAGGAAGTCGATCCAGAGAGTGGAACTATCCTGGCAGATCCAACTCAGATGTATCAAATTTTGATAAATTTATGCACCAACGCCCAACATGCCATGGAGGCAACTGGAGGGGTACTTGCCGTGTCGTGTAAGACAACTTTCATCGACAAAGATGATAAGAAAATGTTGTTGCATGTCAAACCTGGTGAATATGTTGAATTGATGGTAACCGACACCGGTTCAGGTATCGATCCTCATATTATCGGAAAGATATTCGACCCCTATTTTACAACCAAGGACAGTGGCAAAGGCACAGGCATGGGCTTGGCAATCATCCATGGAATAATGAAAGAATGCGGCGGGACAATAACTGTTGAAAGCCGTAAAGGTAAGGGTTCGGTATTTCATGTCTTTTTCCCTGTAGTCAATGAGGCTGTTGAATGTGAAAGAGTAAGGCCAGAGAATTTCCAGCAAGGGAAAGAACGAATATTATTTATAGACGATGAAGAATTGCTTGCTGAAATGGGCCAGGATATGCTTGAAAGACTGGGATACCATGTGACAGTTCGACATAACAGTATTGAGGCGCTGACAACATTTCAAAATACACCCCACGAATTTGATCTGGTCATAACAGATCAAACCATGCCGGATATGACTGGGGTAGACCTTGCCCGACGGATGTTGCAGATACGACCTGATATTCCGATTATCCTCTGCACAGGTTACAGCAATCTGATAGACGAAAATTCTGCCAAAGCTATTGGGATACGAGAATTTACTTTAAAACCAGTCACGAAAGAACTTCTCGCTCAGTTGATTCGCAATGTTTTGGATAAAAAGTAATTACTACATGGCGCAGTGATTGATAATTCTGGTAATTGCTGCTTTGAACGTTCCTTTTTTCAAACAGAGAGGTTAAAGCATTATGACTACTCATCGGGTGACGAAGGTTCTGTTGGTACTTGTGTGGTTGAGTGTCTTGTCGTTGTCAGGTTGTGCAAATTATCTTACCCCACAGACCGGGGCAATTGCCCGACCGGATGATCGATTTGATCTGGTCAAAGATGGTGTCTATGATGGTGATCTGAACACCAATAATCTGAGTATGACCTATTCTATTGCCGAGTCAGGCAATACCTTCAACTTGTCTGGCGTGCTCTCTTTTAGTGACAGCTTAACTAATTCTTTTCCGGTGGTTGAAAATTTTGTTTTAAAAATGAATTTCCTCGATAGTGACGGCAAGGTTCTTAAGACGATAGATATTTCGCCGATGGTCGATTTTAATATGGTACCCAGTCAGGTGCCAATCAAAGCCTCTGGCTCCACTCCGGCAACTGCAACTGCTATCGCCTTTAACTTTTTTGGCCAGTTCCGGGGGACGGTAGATGAAGCTGGGGCCAATTCTACGGAAATTTTCTATTTTCCTTTTAACTAGCGCTTTATCCGGTAAAGCCACGTATTCTAAAGTTCTGTAGTTGACCCTAAAAGGCTGCGGCAGATGGCTGATTCGCAAGACATCCATGGTTTATCTATTCAAGCTAAACCATGGATGGTGTGAACAAGCTATTTGTCAAAGGACAGGATTATTTCCTCTTTAGATTTTCTCCACTTTGCTGGCTGAAGTTCAAGCCCCGGCTTCTTGTAACCGACAGCAAGCAAGAGAGGAATCCAGAACTTATCTGGAATATTAAATTCTTTTCTTACTCCTTCATGGTCAAACCCATCCATCGGGTGGGTTTCTAGACCTAGACTGGTTGCGGCATACATCAATGCCATGGCAAAGAATCCTGTGTTTTTAGCGGCGAATGCCAAGTTCGCATCAGGGCTCCAGTTATAGAGTGATTTTGCAGCATTGAGGAACCACTCCCGTTGTTCCGGTTTCATACTTCCTGCCTTAAGCATCTCCTGCCAGTTTTTTTCCACTGTCGGATGACCTTCCTGCCAGCCGGTTTTATCGGCAAGAACAATTAAGACAACAGGGGCCTCAATTATTTTGGGTTGGTCCCAGGCAAGTGCTTTAAGTTGCTCCTTTTTCTTTTGGTCTCTTAGGACGAGTAAATTCCATGGCTGTAAGTTAAAGCTGGAAGGTGCTTTACTGGCCAACTCAATCATTTCATTTAATGATTGATCTGAAACATTTTTTTCCGGATCAAAAAAGTTGATCGCGCGTCTTTTTTCGTTTACTTCGGTGAAGTTCATGCTGTTCTCCTGTTTGTTTTGGGTCTTGCCGGTAATGTCTATTATTTTGCTTCTGACTCTTTACCGGCCAATTTTTTACATAAAATACCAAATTGTTTCTGCTCGCTTTCGGATAAAGCATCCATGGCTTGCATGATTCTATTTGCATGGTCAGGGAAAAAATTCTTGATCAAATTTTTACCCTTTTCCGTTATGACTACATTGAAATACCTCCTGTCGTCTTCATTACGTTCACGCCTAACTAGCTCACTCTTTTCAAGATTATCGATCACTGTTGTCAGATTGCCGGTACTTTTTAATATTTTTTTAGCAATGTCTCTCTGGCACATCGGTCCTAAATGATAGAGTGCCTCCAACACCCCAAACTGACTAGTCGTCAGCCTCACATCAGCTAAATGGCTATGAACCTTCGCAGATAAAGTTTCGGCGACCCTTAAAAGTTTTACAAAGGTGCTTAGAGCCAGCCTTTCTTTTTCGTTTCCTTTATATTTCATTTCAATAGTACCTCGATGTGTGATAGTTTAACATTAATCTAATTGTCGTCTGGTTTGCTGTCAAGGAAGGCCGGCTGAAATTTTTCAGTAACGTATTTATCAATAGATTGAAGATGTCGCAGGTTTCAAAAATCAAAGTGTGCTATATGGAATGGATATGAAAAAAATAATACTCCTCATAGTTGTAGCGATACTGGGATATGGTTATCTCCAGGAAAAAAGCGTTCCTCTGCCTGGCCCGTCCTCTTGGAGTGATGGTTCTGACAGTGCTATTCAAACAGCATATAACAACAGGCAAAGTGATCTTCAAGTTCAGGGCGAAGGTGTGGTGACGAGGATTCTGCCTGACGATCGTAAAGGTTCACAACATCAAAAATTCTTACTAAAAATGAGCACCGGACAGACACTGTTGGTCGCTCACAATATTGACTTAGCGCCGAGAGTAAGCGGCTTAACAGTGGGGGATACGGTTGAGTTTTATGGTGAGTATGAGTGGAACTCGAAAGGTGGTGTAATCCACTGGACGCATCGCGACCCCCAAAACCATCACATTGGTGGCTGGTTGAAACACAATGGCAGAACATATCAGTAGGAATGTCATGAAAAAATTATCCAAACGAGAGTATTTAATCATTTGTTTCGTTCTGCTGACGGCAACTTTAAACACCTCATTTGCTTGTGATGGCGCGAAAATCAACAAAAATTACCACATCACAAAACCACAAGGACACAATATCGATATAGATGTCCAGTTGACTGAGGCATCGGGCCTTGCCTTGGCTCATGCAGGTAAATCTCTTTGGACAGTCAGTGATAACAAGAAAGACCTTGTCTTCAAAATGACCCTGCAAGGCAAATCGAAGGATTCGGAGTCGTTTAAAATTGTCAACTATCCTTACATTCGCCCCGATTTGGAAGGAATTTGCCTGTCCGATGATGGTCAGTATATGTACCTCGTGCAAGAGCGGGAGTTGGCTATCATTAAAATAATGGTAACTGAGAAATCTATCAATGCTGCACGCAATCCGCTTTCCGTCAAGTTGTCTTCCATGAAGAATTATTCAACGAAAGTGCAGCCGTATCTTGGCGAGAATGAAAACTCGGGGCTGGAGGGCATCACTTTTCATACCGGCAGCAAAGACATTTATGCATTGATTGAAAAGGTCGAAAAAGGCGGCAAGAAAGGGCCCTTGCTTGTCCAGATTGACAATACCCTTACCACCATCATTGAATCAAAATTTCTTAATGGAGATACTGGATTTGTTAGTGTCGATGGCGACAAGAAAATTGATGGTTCGGGGATTGATTTCGACCGCACTTCAGAAAATCGTTTTTATATCGTAAGCGATGAAGGACAGCGTCTTTTTCTCTACGACTGGCAAAGTAATAGAGCTACCCCGGAAATTGATTTGAACTATCGGCACGCTGAAGGTGTCGCTTATGATCCAGCCGGAAAAATGTTCTATATCGTCACAGACGGCGGCAAAAAAAAATCAAAGTTGTATACCTACCCGAAACAATAGCTCCTGGGCTAATATTGAAGTAGTATTTCCTGACTGCGAACATCTTGTCGCATTACTGTTGCCCTTAAAACTATCAACCTTCTCTCAGAGGAGTCTCTCATGCAAACAAAGAATCTGACTATTCTTCAGCAGGCACCAGCCAATCCCGACACCGCAAAACAGTATCTCTTTTATCTCCACGGCCTGATCGTTGAAATGGCTGGCATCCGGCCCAAAAGTGAAGAACACGGCTATTATGAATACCAACTCATCCTTGAGGCGCTGGCCCAGGAAGGATTTGTCGTGATAAGTGAGGCAAGGGAAAATGGGACTCAAGTGGTGGCTTATGCCGAGAAGATTGCATCCCAGGTGAAATCACTCCTGGCAAATGGGGTTGCACCGAAGAATATAACCGTAGTTGGTGCCTCCAAAGGCGGGATCATTGCCGCTTATATCTCAACCATGCTCAAAGAAAAGGGGATAAACTACGTCTTCCTGGCCGGGCTGTTTGAGAAATGCTTAACAGACGAAAACCTGAAGTTATATGGCAAGGTTCTCTCAATCCACGATCGATCCGATAAACTGTCAATCACTCCGGCCCTATACTTTCAGCGATCCTATGGGTTGGGACAATTTGAACAAATCGTTCTCACTCTTGATGTCGGCCACGGGTTGATTTATAAGCCCTACAGGGAATGGCTTGATCCTATTTTGCAATGGTTGAAGACAACATAGCCTCAAAGTCTTTACTTTTGGTTGCCACGACTGAGGACATTTTAGCAGTCCTTTCTTGCGTTGCGGTTGCAACAGTTGTGGATCAGCTTGCCTTAGTTTTCCAACTCTGGTAATTCTGAGCGACCAGTGACGAAGCCATAACTAATAAATTTAAAACCTATTATAGCAAATGAGCAATATTCCTTTAAAAGTACAAGCGTTTCTCGAAACTCATGACCTTTCCGCACTTGAGTTTGAGCCGGGATCAACCCCCACTGCAGAAAAAGCAGCCCAACGGATAGGCGTACCCGTTGGCCAGATAGCGAAGTCCATCCTGTTTAAAGGAAAAGATGATAAATACCGTTTGGTGGTTGCTGCCGGTGACAAGAAAATTAACAGTGGTGCACTAAAACGTGCAACAGGTGCCAAGCACCGGATGGCAAGTGCGGAGGAGACTAAGGAGATGACAGGATTTCTTCCAGGTGGGGTCTGCCCATTTGGATTGGAAGAGACTGGCGTAGCTATTTTACTTGATGTATCTCTTGATGAGTACGACACAGTATATCCAGCGGCCGGTACAGACGCCACTGGCGTCCCCCTGAGCCCTGATTACCTTCAGCAGATTACCGGTGGTGTGAGGGTTGAGGTGACTTGAATTGAAAACTCTTCCGGCATGAACGTCAGTGCCACGCAATAGCAATATATATGGAGGAATGCATATGGATTTACAAAAACAATGTCCCCATAAAATCCTAACCGCCGAGGAAGCGGTTGCAAAAATAAAAACTGGCAGCAGGGTCTTTATAGGCACAGGTTGTGGGGAGCCGCAGCACCTTCTTCATGCTATGGTTGCGGCCAGGGAGCTTTACGATATCCTGCTTTATCAGATGTTGTCTTTTACTTTGGCGAAGTACGTTGAAGATCGTGAATTTCTTAATCGTTTTTCCCTGAAGCTGTTTTTTATCAGCAGGGATATGCGCAAGGCCGCATTTGAGGGCAAGATTGACTATATCCCTGCGTATTTATCTCAGATACCACGGATGTTTCATTCCAAGCAGATTGGCCTGGATGTTGCCCTTATTCAGGTCAGTCCTCCCGACAAGCATGGCTACTGCAGCTTGGGCGTTTCTGTAGATATAACAAGAGCGGGTATGAGCAATGCCTCTGTTGTTATCGCCCAGGTTAATCCGAAGATGGTGAAGACCAGCGGCGACAGTAATGTCCATATTGACGAGATTGATTACCTGGTACTTCATGAAGAACCGCTTGTCGAGTATTTGCAAGATAAAAGCAGAGACAGTCGCGTTGCTGAACGTATAGGGCATTATGTGGCGCAGATGATCGATGACGGAGCAACCCTGCAGGTGGGATTCGGCTCGCTTCCGGGTCAGATTTTACAATCACTGATCAACAAAAAAAATCTCGGGGTGCATACGCAGGTGATCACCGACGCTTTTCTACCGCTGCTCAAGAAAAAAGTCATTACCTGCAAAATGAAAAATTACCTCCCGGGGCGCATCATCGGCTCATTGTGTATGGGCAGTGAGGAACTCTATGAGTATGTGGACGGCAATCCACTCTTCTATTTCCGGTCATCGGAATATGTTAACGACCCAAACGTCATCGCCAGAAATGACAAGCTCATCTCCATCAGCTCTGCCCTTGAAGCGGATCTGACCGGCCAGGTGTGTTCTGATTCGGTGGGACATTTGTTCTACAGTGGTATTGGTGACCAGGTCGATTTTCTTCGTGGCAGTGCCATGTCTAAGGGCGGGTTTTCTATTATCGCTTTGCCGTCTACCGCTCAAAACGGGAAAATTTCCAGGATAGTCCCTTCTCTCACAGAAGGAGCGGGGGTGGCCACCACGCGTGGTGATGTGAATTATGTCGTCACGGAGTATGGGGTCGCAGCGCTGAAGGGGAAGAGCATTTACCAGCGGGCAATGGAGATGGCCCAGATTGCCCATCCGAAGTTCAGAGAAGAGCTGATTGAACAGGCTAAAAAGCGGCACTATATCTTTTTAGACCAGATACCGCCCAGTCAGGATGACCTGATTTTCCTGGAAGACTATAAGACCAGCCACAAGCTGAAAAACGGCAGAAGCATGGAGGTACGCCCGATCATGCCGTCTGATGAATTCAGTTCCCGGAATTTTTTTTATTCATTACAGGAAAAAACGATTTACCACCGTTTCTTCTATAAGAGAAAAATTTTCGGACATCAGGAAGTTCAAAATGAGTTGGCAAGTGTGGATTACCACCAAAACATGACTCTCATCGGACTGATGGTGCAGGGAGGGCATAAGGAAATCATGGCTGTGGCTTCGTACGCTCAGGAAGACAACCCAGCTTTGGCCGAGGTGGCCTTCGTGGTAGGGGAGAAATTCCAGGGTTTGGGGGTTGCCTCGATCATGATGGATCAATTGGAGAAAATCGCCAGAAAAAATGGCCTTACCGGTTTTACTGCTATTGTGTTGAGAGAAAATATGGCTATGCAGCATGTTTTCAAAAGGAAATATCCGAATTTGAAGATGCAGGATACAGGTACCGAGGTCAATTTTATTATGATGTTTGATACGGACGACAAGTAGGGTGGTAGGCATGCAGTCGATTTAGCCAGCAGTTGGTTCATCGTAATAGCACTCCCCCTCAAATTTGTGAGCCGTCAGTCTGGAGCGAAGGTGTAGCTGTTTTTTCCTTTTCGTTTTGAAGAATACATGGCGTCATCTGCCTTTTTTAATAAAGTTCGGCTGTCTTCTCCGTGCGTTGGGTATATGGCAATACCGATGCTGGCACCGATGAAAATTTCGATATCTTCCAGGAAAAATGGCTCAGCAAGATTCAGGAGTATCTTTTCAGCAACCTTTTGAATCGCTGATCGACGGGTGATCTCTGATTGAATTACCAGAAATTCATCCCCGCCTATGCGTGCCACGGTATCCGATTGTCTGAGGCATCCGATCAGCCTGCCGGCAACTTGTTTAAGTAACTTGTCGCCCATTTCATGTCCGTGTACATCATTTACTGCTTTGAAACCATCGAGATCAATAAACAATATTGCTGTATTCCCGCCCTTTCTTTTTGCAAGAGAGGTGACACTGTGCAGATTTTCTCTAGCCAGCCGCAGATTTGGAAGTCCTGTCAAAGGGTCATGATTAGCTAAGCCCCTCACTTTTTCCAGTGCGTTTTCAAGCTCTGCCTCGGTTCGCTTTAGGCTGGATATATCGTAAAAAGTCAGTAGCTTCTCGTTATTGGGTAGAACGTGTGCCTGAAACTGAAGAATCTTGTTGTCAGCAAGTTTAATTTCCTTCGGAGCTATGACGTTCTGCTGCAGGTCATCAATGAGTTGGTCTACCCACCTGTCATAAGTATCTGGTGCAGTGTCATAGATATTGCGATGCCTATTGTATTCAAAAATTTCTCTTATATTGGGGCGACCGTTGAGAAAGTCTTCAGGGAGCCTAAACATGTCGAGATAGGCCTGATTGAAAATACGAGTATTGAGTTCTGCATCCAAAAAATGTATGCCGTAATCGATAGCATCTAAAACTGCATTGAATTCTCCAACGATTCTGGCAAGGTGTTCCTCTGTTTTCTTTTGCGTGGAGATATCCTGAAGAAGACCAATTATAAGAAGTTCTTTCTCCTTTCTGACGGCGACCATGTTGAGCATGATCTTTCGATTTTGGATCGAAAGTGGATTTTCGTAGCTGGAGGTAAACCTTTGGGATTCAAATCGGTCGCTTTGGTTGATCCACTCTATGGCGCGTTCTGATCCTGGGCCGGAGAGGTAATCCTGAAATGAGGTTGTAAGAATTGCATCTGGTTCTTGCTGAAAAATTGTAGCACAGGTCTCGTTTGCCTTAATAATCTGTCCACAGCTGTCCATCTCGACCACGGCTTCACAAACGTTGTTAAAGATAGTCTGGTAGTGCTTTCTTGCTAAAAGTAGTTCCTTCGTGATTGATCTTGGGTAAAGGTCTTTTTCACCAAGAATTTTCTGTACCCGGCGTATACCGCTTTTATATTGTTGTAATACATGTTGGACATGTTCTTTCAGTTTAACTTGGGTGCCTTTAGCAATATAGACATCGGCCCTTATGTCCTGGAAATGTGATTTGTATTCCAGGGTGATGGCCGAGTAAACGGCAATAAAAATATCTTTTAGCTTGTCGTCTTTTCGTATGATTTTGCAGAGTTGGTCTCCGCTGACCCTTGGCATGATGAGGTCAGTGAAAAGAATATCCGGTACTGTCTTATACAGTAGATTAAGAGCTTCCAGGCCATCTGAGGCAGTCATTACGTCACAGCCTTCTTTTTCAAGATGATTGGCAATCAACCTAACTATGACCGGATTGTTTTCAACAACGAGCACTTTGTACATGTTTTTTCTGTCTGGGGAAGATGTTTGCAGTATTGTGGTACAGACATCTCTCCTTCATTAGCTTATTTCATAATGAAACGTGCTTAATGAAATAGAACTAAAGATGGGCATGTTGCCCTTATTCAAGGCTTCCAATCAAGAGATGAGGAGAGGGCAAGATGTCGACGACTTTATTGTATCATAGTTGCGGGGCATTTGCTAAAGGTCACTTTTTCAGAGGATCACCGCTGTTAATCTTAATGCAAGAGAATAAAGTTCTCATTTATTAATTCGTTAGAAGTCTCTTTTGGGATCAAGTTCACGGATCAGAATGCAGCTTTTCTCAATATAAAAAAAAATCCCCGCTGAGATTAATCAACAGGGATTTTTTATGACAAAGTACGCCAACCCTTTCTAGGTCGGCGCTGATTGGGTGCACCACATGCAAATTTACCAGCTATCACCTAGCACAAGACTTATGTCCATGCATTTCGCTCGTTCATTCTCTGTGAGGTCTTCACCTTTTTTGAAATTCTTCAGATCTCCAACATAGCACACATACTCTTTGCCATTTTTATCGTGTACGAAAACCATTTTTTTATATTCATTCGAAATTATTTCGCCTCTCATGCTCATAGTGTCACCTCTTGATTCTGTTGAATGTTTTAATAATCAAGGTCAACACTCAGAATGGTTCTAACTAGCTGCCATCCATGCTTTCACTTCTCGTTGACCTGCTCATAAGATATGATCGGAAGTTATAGTTTCAATAGGAAGTAAACAAGAGATTATTGATAGTATTTTCTATCAATAATTCTCAAAAACACCTAGACAATACGTTTTGAAAAATATTTTATAAGTTAGGTAGAAGAATATTTAACAATAGTTATTAGTTGTAAGCATAAATTTGCAGTGAAGGATTTTGATTTTTTTTACAGCAATCGGTATGCATATTAATTCTATCTTTTCAAAGGAGAGCTTCATGAACTCGCTATTTACTCCATTACAACTGGGCGCTCTGACTCTACCAAATCGTATCGTTATGGCACCCTTAACTCGAATGCGCTCGAAACAACCGGGTAATATTCCCCAGGAACTCAACGCGCTCTATTATGCCCAGCGTGCTTCCGCTGGCTTGATAATTTCCGAGGCAACCCAGATCAGCCAGCAGGGGCAGGGCTATCCTGGCACCCCCGGCATCCATTCTACTGAGCAAGTAGCAGGTTGGCGACTGATAACCGATGCCGTACATCAGGCTGGAGGCCGCATTGTTTTACAGTTATGGCATGTCGGGCGAATCTCACACCCATCCCACCAGCCTGGTGGTGGACCGCCAGTTGCTCCTTCCGCCATCCCTGCAAACAATAGCGGCACGTATACAGCTGACTGGCAAGAGACACCAATTCTCACCCCCCGCGCCCTTGAGATTTCAGAAATGCCAGGAATTGTCAATGATTTCGTTACCGCGGCAAAAAATGCCAAGGCCGCTGGCTTTGATGGCGTTCAGGTGCATGGTGCCAATGGCTATCTGCTCGATCAATTCCTCCAGGACGGCTCCAACAAGCGTACCGATGCCTACGGCGGATCGATAGCCAACCGTGCGCGGTTGCTGTTTGAAGTTGTCGATGCTGTGACTGAAGTCTGGGGCCGTGACCGTGTTGGGGTTCGGTTATCCCCTTTTGGATCTTTTAATGATATGTACGATAGCAATCCTGAAAAGCTTTTCACCTTTGTCTTGGAGCAGCTTAGCTCACGCGGCATAGCCTTTGTCGATCTGATTGAGCCACGAGCCTCAACCGCCGGTATGGTTGATGAAACTTTGTCAAACAAGCCCGATACCGCCTTGCTCTTTCGCAAAGCCTTCACAGGACCGCTCGTTTCCTCTGGCGGTTATAATCCCACACTTGCCGAAAAAGCGGTGACTGAAGGCAAGGCCGATGCTGTGGCCTTTGGCCGGTTTTTCATTGCCAATCCCGATCTTCCCAGGCGCATTCAGGAAAATGCTGAACTCAATAGATATGACCGGGCCACCTTTTATGGCGGTGGTGAAAAGGGATATACGGATTATCCCGTACTTGATAAAGCATAGAACCGACGGAAGAATGGCCCACACTCTTACAGCCAGTTGACCTTTGGTGAACTGGCTGTAAGAGTTGATGTGGAAGTGAACAGGTCTACAAAGATTCTGATAACAATCAATTCCGGCAAACTCACACCACTATCACAAGGAACCTAAATCAGGTGATTACCCTCCTGGCAGCAGGATAATTGCTTAAAATGTTGAGGACTAAATCCAAGGCTTGCCGGTATTCGAGAAGATGCTGCTGCATCAGAAGATCCAGAGTATAAAGCTGTTCTTCAAAAGATTTGTTAGTCATATTCTTACTTCTGAGTCGAAATAATTTATTCTCTTCTGTTTTGTAACGGCCAAGGGGGACAAACGCAATAGCCGCTTCTATGTTGGCCCTTTTTATTCCATAATGGTTTGAAAGGTTTCTAACCAATTGTTCAGCTTGACTAATAGTGAAATAGTGTTCACGAGCATGAGAGCATACAGATGCTGAGAAATACCACAGCCTTCGCTCTTCTTCCAGATTAATGTAATAATGGACCAGTTCTGTCTGTACCTTGTTTTTGGCATTTGCAAATTGTTTTTGTTGCAGAATATGCACAGTCATCTGTAACTCCACTTTTTTGTGATTTCTGACAAACCTTGATTTCAGGGCAGTTTCATCTCGAATTGAGGATGACACTCTAAGCAGTATATTTTTGATTCGGCATGTGCTGCATGACAAACAGTGCAGTTGATTTCACCGAGATGAGATTTGTGCGGGTTCCTGTCTGGGAAATCTTTAGGTGCAGTCTTGGCGATCAGTTCCTCCAATGGTCCATGACAACTCAGACATTTTGTATTTTTCAATATATTTTCACCAATAATATCTTTATCATGGCAAGATACGCAGGTAATGTTTGCTGAAAAATGAAGGGCATCAAGAAAATTTGATTCTACAGCAGAATTGATTATTTCCTTAATCAGGTTCATATCCTCTTCGGACAGCGCACCGTATGACTCCGTGGACCCTGTAAGACAGAAACTCTTCCCAGGTTGAAAGGTATGGCAATCCTGACAATCTGCTTTGATCGGACTTTTGAGATGGGCAAGATGGACACTTGCCTCAAATTTATCCGGTTCGGCCATGCCCCATTTTTCTGGGGCATGGCACTTCATGCAAGTTGTCAGATTATTGCCCTCTACAGGTGGGTGTTTCGCGGAAAGAAGATCAGTAAAGTCATCATGACAGACAGCGCAGGACTTCTGTTCTGCCACTACCTTTGTCGTATCCTTTGTTTCTTTTGCCGCTTCTGCCGGTATGACCAAAGGTATTCCGACGATTTCGATCATAAGTAACGAAACCAGTAGCATACGCCATTTACTTTGCATAATTATTCCTTTTCGCGAAGCTATCATTGCTGTTTATAGATTATCCCTTGCTACCCGCGTTTTTGCCTGCCACCCGACCGAAGACAATACAGTCCGGGATAGCATTCCCGCCCAAACGGTTCGAGCCATGTATGCCGCCGGTAACTTCTCCGGCCGCATAAAGCCTGGGAATAGGATTGCCCCAGATGTCAATGACCTGTGCATCCTTGTTGATGCGGAGTCCTCCCATTGTATGATGAACAGCAGGCCACTGAGCAATCGCATAAAAAGGCCCTTCTGTGAGTGGGATCATCGATTTTGTGAACTGACGGCCAAAATCGGGATCCTTGCCGTCCGCCATATATCCGTTGTGGTTTTTTATGGTTTCCTCAACTGCACCTGCTGGGAGTCCAATCTTTGTGGCCAATTCCGCAAGCGTTTCTGCTTTGACAAACCGACCTTTGGCTATTCCTTTTTCCACTTCTTCCTTGGTACCCATTTTGGGAATCATAGCTTCGTTAAAAATGGAATAGGTTGGTTTCATACCGGTCTTGATCTGAGCCATGGAAACAACGTCGCGACGTTCCATTTCATTGACAAAGCGTTTTCCCAGCTTGTTCACATAGACGATGCCGTAACCTGGGCCACGGAAAGGATAGACCGCTGGTGAGTCGAGAATTCCTGTCTCGGGTTCAGCGTAAGGATAAAGCTGTATAAAGGCCATCTGTATTGTGTCGGCGCCGACAGCCTGGGCGTAGCGGATCATTTCACCCGTTGCCCCCGGTTGGTTGGTACAGTTGAATTCCGGTACGATGCTCGGATTGAACGACTGGCGCATTTTGATATCCCGGCCAAAGCCACCGGAAGCGAGAATCAAGGCCTTGTCTATCTTAATGTTCTTGGTTTTTCTCCCGATTTTGACCTCGACACCCTCAACTGGACTTTGAGGATCGGCGTCTTTTCGCCAAATCCATGTTACTTCTGTATTGAGTTTAATTTTCAATCCATTTGCTTCGGCAATCTTTTTCAAAGCTTCTGTATAACCCCGACCAACACCCTCCTCACAAGTGTGGGTCCGGTAAGCTGTATGTCCGCCCGTCCGATTCAAAATCTCCCGTAGTTGCAGTCCACCGTTATCAAGCATCCAGTTAAGAGAACCAGTTGCGCCGTTAGTGAGAATCTCCACTAATTCTGGTGAGCCGTAAAAATCGCCGCCTTTTAGCGTATCAGTTTTATGGAGATCTGCACTGTCATCACCCAATTTTAATTTCTCGCGCAAATGAAGTTCATCATCCCACGAATTATATTCTCCGCCGTTGATAATAGAATTCCCGCCATAGGTTGGTCTCTTTTCCAGGATGACGACCTTGTTGCCCATGGCACCAGCCTCTGCTGCGGCTGCAAGTCCCGCGAAGCCCGAACCGATTATGACGACATCCCAGTTCTCATCCCATTTTGACGGTATTTTTTTTAACTCAGCCTGCGCAGCCGTTGGTACAGCCAAATTGAGGGCAAATCCTCCAGTCATGGCAACAGCACCTAAAGCTACAGCTCCCTTCAAAATTGAACGGCGACTGCTTGATGTTTCGTTTTGTACATGTTCTTCCGTCATAATATACCTCTCTTCTGAATTTTCCTGTTAATGCTCTTGGTATCATTGAGCATTTTTCTCAACTGCCAATCGACTTTGCTATTTGTGTAGCATAGATAATGCCAGTTTAGGACCAAGGTGGAAAACCAATGAGCAAGGCTGATAGCCGTGGTTTGGATGGATGTTAAAAAGGAAACAAGTTGGCAGAAAGTTTTCCCTTTTGGAAAAGGTCTTGCCAATTTGTAAAAAGTTTTTTCGGTAGAAACTCTCTCCACTATTTAGTTTTCATCCTAAAGCAAGGGATTTTTTTTAAACTTGGCGCTCGATACATTTAATGGCAGTTATGTAATTGATATTTCGATGAATAAAATTTTAAAGTAACGACCAGTTAGGGGGAATCACCATTTTAGGATGGAAACTATCTATGATCGGGACACAGTGCGGTGGGTTTGAAGCTATATGAAATATACTGGCGATTTGCTTGTTGTCAGGAATATCCTTAGTTCTCCAGTATACCCTTTTTTCTGGTGCATATGTAAGATATTACACAATATTACTTTTTGAAAAATAAATTGACGCGGCACCTTTGTTGGTGCTAAATGTAGTTAGAAGATGCTGCTAGTCGCGGCTGAGGTTCGAGCTTGAAAAAAACTGAGTCATAACTAGTTGATCATCTGTGATATTAGTACATTAGGAGTTCATTTCTTGTTCTCTACGAATGAATTTGGTGAAGGTACTCACACCCGCCAAGCACGGCGACTGAAAAGAGCATCCCTCAAAGGGGTACTGAAAAGAGTCCCGGTATATTTCCCTTCTACCGGGGTTAGTCATAGTTAAATACGAATAAAGGAGGAAAAATGAAATTTAAGTTCACAAAGTACCTTCTCATAGTTGCCTTATTGTACCTGTTGGCTGCGACCACTGGCTGTGCCGTTGATCCGGCTGAAACCACTGATTCGATCAAAATGAAGATGACCACTCCCATTGCGCCTGGCGTTATAGTTCCGGACCGTATGGAAACATCAATAGGCGAGCTGAATCTGAACTATGGGTATCCCGACGACGAGACCACGAAGAAAGTTTATGATAATCTTGATGCCTCAAGAGCGCTGCAGGCCTATCTCCTTGCCATCCCGATAGTAAACCAGATCGGCATGCGCAACACACTTCGCGAGTTCGGCCCGGTAAATCAGACTGATGTGATCTGGGAAGATCTGGTCGACTCAAAAACCGTGGAACTTACGGCCAATGACAATACCATTTACAGTTTCATCTGGCTTGACACGAAAAAAGGACCTCTGGTTGTCGAGGTTCCGCCCATGGTTCTTGGTCTCATAGATGATATTTGGTATAAATGGGTTGCTGATATTGGCATAACCGGCGCCGATCATGGTAAAGGCGGCAAGTATCTGATTCTTCCTCCAGGGTATACAGGCAAAGTTCCCAAAGGGTATTACGTTGTGCGGCCGAACAGCTATGGCACTTGGATGCCTTTTCGATCATTTCTCGTTGATGGCTCAACTAAACCAGGCGTCGAGGCAGTTAAAAAACATCTGAAGATCTATCAGCTTGCCGATGCGGCCAACCCTCCCGAGATGAGGATCGTCAATGCCTCGGGGGTTCCTAAAACCTTTGTTCCGCCGAGTGACTACACTTTTTGGAGTCTTTTAAACGAAGCTATCCAGGAAGAACCAAGCGAGGGAAGTGACCCCACCACCCTTGGTCTGTTTGCCTCCATTGGCATCGAGAAAGGCAAATCCTTTAATCCTGATGACCGGATGAAGAATATTCTGACGGATGCTGCTAAAATTGGCAGTGTGACCGCAAGAGCGATTGCCTTCAGAATGCGAGACAAGAATGCGTTCTTCTATCCAGACAGCCCATGGCGTTTGCCTTTCTTTGGTGGCTACAAGTTCGAAAACTCACCAGGCGTGTCTAATCTGGATGGTGCCATTTTCTTTTACTATTTTGCCACCGGCGTCACACCAGCCATGGCTGAAGAAATGATCGGCAAAGGTTCGCAGTATCCCTGGTGTGCTCAGGATGCTGACGGCAATCCGTTCGAAGGTGCAAACAGCTACAGACTACATCTGCCGCCAAATATTCCGGTCAAAGACTTCTGGTCAGTCATCGTCTACGACAACCAGACGCGTTCGATGATTCAAACCGATCAACGATTTCCCAGCGTCAGCAGCCAGAAAAAGGGCGTGCTGATCAATGAGGATGGTTCGGTCGATGTTTACTTCGGTCCCAAAGCTCCAGCAGGCAAGGAAAATAATTGGGTCCAGACGATTCCCGGCAAAGGCTGGTTCATGATTCTACGCTTATACGGGCCGCTCAAGCCTTGGTTCGACAAGACATGGAAACCGGGTGAGATTGAGTTGGTTAAGTAGGGGTATTCCCACTTTTTAATTCGTTTCAGCGGCAGCAGTCTTGCGCTGTCGCTGAATTTTTCGAATCTTACAGGCGGCAAACAGATAATTTTCGAGCCTGATGTCTTTTTATAAATATCTATCGAGGGCTCTTTTTTTCCAGGAAAATCTTAAAACAGGTGCGGATCTTGGCTTTTAATAGGCCGATGCTTTGGCCACTTTTTTCCACCAAATGGACATTGTTACCGGCTTTTATGCCATCGATTGAATCTGCATAGGTGTGAATAATCAATTGCAGTGAAGAGCGTTGATGGGAGATTTCGTCAATGAGAGTTTGGTCGAAAGGGTGAAATACTTCCGGATCAAGAATGATTAAGTCTAAAGGGGCTGCGTTGAAAATGTGATCGTAGGCCATAGCTCCTGTTTTCATGCTGCAAACGGCATAACCCTCCTTTGTCAATTCTCGTTGCAAAAAATTGCGAACATGGTGATTGATATCTGTTACCACAATATGGAATGATTCAGGAGAGCACATGGCTGCACCCTTAACTTTTGGGTTGAGTTAAATACATTGTCTCATTTAACCCATTTGCTCACTCATGCTGAGTTGATTGTTCAGAACAGAAAGAGTCGCATGGATTGGGTACCAGTTTTCCATATTGGCCGCAGCTCTAAAAGATGCAATAATCTCTGCTGCTATATCCAGCACGTGCCTATTCTTCAAATCGATGACGACATCGTAGAGTGAGCGGTCATACGCCTGTTTATGAAAAAGAAAATTGGTCCAGTCGGATACCTTCTCATCGTCTTTTTGGATTTGAAGTCTCGCTTTTTTTTCTGTAAATCCTTCCTGTTGCATGGCTCTTTTCACCCGGCGATCTTCGCTGTCGAACATAAGCACTTTTACAACCTGATCATACTCTGAATCGAGAAGACTGGTGTGCAGTCCGTAGTGTATTCGACCTTTAGGATTGCCCATCAGTTGAGCACCAAGTGAACATTTCAAGCAGTTGATATATTTTTCTTTTTTCAGCAAATATCGGTTCAAGGCCGGTAACCTCGAAAATATAATCTTAGTTAATCTCTCAACCGGGATGCCAAATTGTTCAGACACCTCTGCCAACAGCATGTCGTCCGTATAAACAGGCAAGCGTAGAGAGCTTATCAATTCACCAATAACAGTTGCTCCATTTGTGTACGAACAGGGGAAAAGGGCGATTGACCACATAAGTTGTTCCTCTTTCTTTGAAGTTTCACTGATATCAAGTTTCCCTGACGCAAGTAACATGCCATCGGTCGTATTCATTACTTTGATAGTTACTAATCGACCAGTTTCGTTTTTCGGGTAATTGATTTGTTGGGATATCAGGGGTTTCGCCAGATTGTTCTCATTTTTCTCAGTATTGTCTTCTGATCCCGCCGGTAACGGATAATTGTTTTGAGGGAGTTGAGTGTCAGTCCCTTTTACATGGTGTTAAGCTTTCGGACGCTCTGATCATCTGCAACAAACCAATACCTTGCTCTGTTCTTTGCTACCTTCCGCTCGTAAGCTGTAACGTGTCGATTAGACTGTTAAAATATTATTTCCACTGACGGATGTCGTCGTGGCACGGCTTATGCGTATATCCTCACAAGAGTTTAATTATCCAGGTGACAGATCAGGCTTCAACAGGGAAATGAAATATGATCAGAGGATGGTATCACAGCAATAAGAACGGACAACGACTCCTGTCGATTGATGAAATAGCAGGAGCATGCTGCACTTCCAGGCAGGAAGTGCAAACCTGGGTTGCCGATAAAATACAGAAGATGGAAAAGACAGGGCCGGACCTTGTTGATGCCGCTGAGGTTGTCTGGTTTTTGGTCAGAAACAGCATGCCGGTCTCTGCCTTACTCCTTCCGCCGAAAACGAAAAAAGTCCTTTTCATCGCCAACGTTGAATCTGAATTTCAGGATAAATGCGATCTGTTTGATTTAATCTGCAGGTTTTTCGCCAGCAGTTACAACCTTCTTGTTGAGACCTCAACTGCCGGACGATATGCCGACCTGAATATACTCACTTTTTCTCCTAACCTGGTGGTGATTTTCAATAACAACTACAGCCAGGAGACCAGAAAAACTCTTGACCTGGTATCGAGTTTCCCGGAGCAGAAAGCAATCGTCTTTGTTGATGACTCCATCAAAGACAAGGTACAGCAGGAACTCGAAAAAATTTCCGGAGATCATCTTGTTATCAGTAACACGCTGCCAATCGAGCAAGTGCTCGGTCAGCTACACACGGTTTTTGATAACTGACAGAGGCAGCCATGGAAAGAAAAGGCAACTATTACGATACAATCACCAAAAGGCTGCTTATCGCTTTTTTCTGTCTGAGTATCGTCCCCATCGTTAGTTTTGCCTGGATAATGAAGGATTCTGTGGAAGAAACCAATGTTATCAAATTAAATGAGCTTGTTACCAGCACCATTGAACATCGGACAGAGGTGATTTCGCAGTTCTTAAATGACAAAATCACTACGCTCAGCATGCTGGTTTCCCTCTATTCAGAGGATTTCTTTTTCAGCAAAGAAAATGTCGAAAAGCTCTTTCTTGCCATGAACAGCAATGGGGATATTGTTGATCTTCAGGTTATTGATGTTACCGGCACGCAGCATGCCTATGTCGGTCCTTACCGGGCGAAAATCGAAGGGAAAAAGTATGATGATGCCCCATGGTTTCGGGAGACATTGATCAGTGGCGTGCATGTCAGTGATGTTTTTACAGGCTACCGCAATACGCCACATTTTGTCGTGGCCGTCACCGATCCGCTGAAAAATTATGTGCTCAGGGCAACTATCAATTCAAGTATTTTCAATTCATTGCTTCACTCCGCCCAGCTTGGACCTCATGGCGATGCCTTTATTGTCAACCGCACAGGCCAGTTGCAAACCCCGAGTTTGCTCGGCAAAACGGAGCTTTCAGAAACAGACAAAAAACTGATTTCCTTTGACAACAAGCCGGCATCCCTCACCACTGCAACCGATATCTATGCGACTCGCACAATTGATAAGGGGCACTGGCTGTTGATCATTAAAGCCAATATTGGTGATTCCCTCGGCTACTATTTGCGCCTCCGTGACCGAATCGTTCTCGTCGTCATTGTCATCTCGCTCTTCTCGATGGCGGCGGCAACCTTTATCAGCATAGTTCTCTCTAAAAATTTTGAGAAGTCAGACAAGGAATATGCCGCGCTGAGCCTGCAGTTTGTCCAGGTGGAAAAAATGGCCACAGTCGGGCGACTGGCGGCGGGCATAGCTCATGAAATAAACAATCCCCTGCAAATGATCACCAATCAGGCGGGTTGGATTGGCGAACTGCTGCCGGATGAGGATCCTGCCCTGGTAAAAAATTTAGGCGAATACCAAAAGGCTGTCGATCAGATCAAGCACCACGTTCGGCGGGCGGGCACAATAACCCACAGGCTGCTTGGCTTTTCGAGAAAAATGTCCAGCCAGCAGGAAAAGGTGCAGATCAATGAACTTCTCGAAGAGACCGTCTCCTTTGTCGAACGAGAGGCCGGTTACGACAAGATTACCATCACTCAAAACCTGGCCAATAACCTGCCCGGCACCATGACCGACGGGCCACAGCTACAGCAGGTCTTTCTCAATCTGATCAATAATGCCATCGATGCGGTGGGGCATGGCGGCACGATTGAACTCAGCTCCAGGATGAGAAGCGATGGCAAGCTGGTGGTGGAGTTTGCCGATAGCGGTCCGGGAATTAAACCCGAAAATATTAAACAGATTTTTGATCCATTTTTCACGACCAAAGATCCAGGCAAGGGCACTGGCCTTGGTCTCTATATAAGCTACGATATCATTCAAAAGCTTGGCGGAACTATAACGGTTGAAAACAGAAAGAGTGGTGGGGCGGTTTTTACCATTGTTCTGCCGGTCATCAGTTTCGGTTCGCCGAAATGACGGGCAGGGTACACTCCCACTGAAAGTTTATTTACCCAAAAGGAGATTAAATAATGAGGGAATTCACTGTTTTGGTAGTCGATGATGAAGATGAGTTTCGAGAAATTACTTCGAAAATTCTGACGAAACGAGGCTTGAAGGTGGTGAGCGCGGAGAGTGGCGAGAAAGCTTTGGAAATTCTTGAACATACACGCATTGACGTAGTGCTGCTGGATGTCAAGATGCCGGGAATGGATGGTATCGAAACACTGCGCCACATTCGCAGTTTGAAACCGCTTGTCGAGGTGGTGCTTCTGACCGGTCACGCTTCGGTCGAGTCAGGCATCGAAGGCATGAAACTCGGTGCCTTTGATTATCTGATGAAACCTATTGAGACTGATCCACTTCTCGAAAAACTTGAGGAGGCCTATGAAAAGAAACGATTACATCAGGAAAAAATCGATCAGGCACTGCTGAAGAAGCATATGTCAATGCCTGTTTGATTCAACAATAAGAAGGTGGTTAGCTAAATCTTAATAGAAAGGAGTTAACAATGAATTACGGAAGAGAGTTGTACCAGATGATGGTCAAGGGGGCCGAGGCATACGCGCGATGGGATCTGGAAACATCAACCAATATCGTGCGAAGCAAAAAACGAATGGGGGTGCTCTTTCTTTTGCTTCTGCCTATTTTGGTCGGTGGAATAGCTATCGCCGCTGGAGACGGAACGTTGCCGGATATGCTCGGCGGCAAAACGGCGTATATGCCTTCGCATTACACCAATCTTATTTTCTTTGCATCTATCTTTGTGGGGGTTTGTGCAGGACTTATTACCGGCTGTATTGGTGCCGGTGGTGGCTTTATCATTGCGCCTGCTCTTATGAGTGTGGGGGTCAAAGGTATTCTGGCGGTGGGCACCGATCTGTTTCATATTTTCGCGAAGGCGATTATGGGCAGCGTTCTCCACAGAAAACTGGGCAACATTTCAGTCTCGCTGGCGGGAACCTTTCTCGTTGGTTCAATCGCCGGTGCGACCTTGGGTGGTATGCTGAACAGGTATCTCTATGACCTCAACCCGGTACTGAGTGATCTGTTTATTACCACTGTCTATGTCTTCATCCTTGGCTTTCTCTCCTTTTACGCAATGATGGATTATTTTAAGGCCAGGAGAGGCGAGGCAGGGGCAGGACCGGATAAAAAAGCCAGTCGCGCAGAACAGGTTCCGGCGATGGGTAGGCGGTTGCAATCTATTCATTTGCCACCGATGCTGACCTTTGACGAGGGTGTGACCCCCGGCGGCCGTAAAATTTCGGCAATATTTCTGGTGGTCAGCGGTTTGATAGTTGGCCTTGCTGCCTCTATCATGGGTGTTGGCGGCGGGTTTCTCACCTTCCCAATCTTTGTTTATGGCTTGGGTGTTTCATCCATGACTACTGTCGGCACCGATATCTTTCAGATAGTTTTTACAGCAGGATATAGTTCTTTGAGTCAGTATGCCTTTTATGGCTTTGTCTTTTATACCCTGGCAATGGGCATGTTGCTCGGTTCCCTGATTGGCGTACAGATTGGATCTCTTATTACTAAAGTTGTTCCAGGTATCATGATCCGCGGATTTTTTGCCCTGGCGGTGACCGCCGGATTCATTAACCGGTTCTTTGCAATGCCAGGCAAATTACAAGGTCTAGGCTATATTCAGATCACAAAAAGTGCTGGCGCGATGATCAACACTGTCGGCAATGTGCTGTTCTTTTTGACTATTGGTTCCTTCGCTCTCTGGGTATTCTACGTGTTCTTTACCAATCTTAAAGAATTGAGGTCGGAGCATTCATCGCCCGGTCATGAAGAATCGAATTTCACCAGTTCCAAACTGAAAGAATTGACATCGGAGGGTAACTGATATGAGCATGCAGAAAAAGTTGAAAGTAAGAGGGATAGTGATGTTGGTAGCCTTCTTTGGGCTACTCGTAGCAATATTCAGCCCCATTTTTCCAGGAAATGTCAATGGGCTCGATTACATGGATAATCTGTTCAACATGATTTCCAAGGGATCATCGTACTTTATTCCCGAATCAATCACGGCCAGTGAACAATATGCAGGCAAGATGATAGATGTTAAGATGAAAATGGAAACTGATCAGCAGGCCACTGATACTGCGAAGCTTTTTCAGGCGAGTGGTGCAGAGGTAACCGTTTCCGGCAAAGAATTGGCGGTAAAAGGTGATATGGCCGGGATTATGAAAACCAGCCTTGAAGATGCCAATCAAATGTTCCACAATAATGGCTCAGCCCTTGCTGCCAAGTACGGCTATGGTGAAAAACAGGTACTGTTCAACTGGTGGACGGCATTCAAATCAATGGGCAAGGATCTCACCACGCAGAAAAGTTTTAAACAGGCAAAGACCATTGCGTCAATCCAGGCAAAGGCCCTTGAACCTGCCTATAATTATTACGGGGTGGAGGCTGGCAGTTATAAGGACAGTTTTCTGCTGATTATTGCCGCACTCGGCTTTTACGTTGTCTATACGCTCTGGTACGGCTTCGGTATCATGTATCTCTTTGAAGGATTAGGTCTGAAGATCGGTCACTGATCGTGGTAAAATAGACCAGCCTTATCGGTGAATGACGGGAAGCTTCCCGTCATTCACCCTTTTGGCGGATAAGGATCATAAATTATGCGCAGGATCTTCTCCTTTTTGAAAAATAGTCTGTTTGCCGAACCCCAGCCAACATTAAGTGCCGAAGAGCATCGTATTGCTTTTACTAAACGATACGCCCAGTTCAGAAGCCTCCTGACTGCCAATAACAATGCCCTGCAGGCCATGGCAGAGCTGGAAAAGATGTATTACAGCGGTGAGAGTTACCGGATGGCCTTTGTCCGATCGAAGATTTCGGCCATTTTGGTCAATGTCTATAAAATGGTCCGCAATATTATCGAGATGTCGGATGGAAAATACCGGGAGCTTGAAGAAATATTTGAAAGAATCAGCAACGATCTAAGCGAGATTGTTGAGAAAAAACATGATTATAAAGAGGGGCCTTTGATCCTGCCCCTGGTGGAGGTGACAAAAAAGAACAAAGATCAGGTTGGCGAAAAAATGGCCAATCTCGGCGAGATTTCATCCCTGCCGGGTATAATGGTGCCACAGGGCTTTGTCATTACCGCCTCAGCCACGAGACATTTTTTAACCGCAGACCATATCGCGGAAATCAATCGGCTCTTGCAGGTGGTTGATCCCGAGGACCTAGACGATCTCTATAAGACCTGCGAAGAAATGCAGAAAATTGTTATGGCAGCATCCTTGCCGCCCGATCTTGAGGTCTTGCTCCAGTCACATTTCAATCGTCTTGAAAAGGAGACGTATCCTAACTGTCGGGTGGCTATGCGCTCAAGTGCCCTGGGGGAAGACACGGCCGGAGTCTCCTTTGCCGGTCTCTATAGCACCTTCCTTGATGTCGATAGAAGTAATGTTTGCCAGTTGTACAAGAAGGTCATCGCCAGCAAATATGGACCCAAGGCCATCGCCTATCGTCGAAAACGAGGCTATCGACACGAAGACATTGAGATGTGCGTGGGCTGCCTGGTTATGGTCAATGCTCTGGTCAGTGGCGTTATCTATTCCAGGGACCCCGGTGAAGAAGAGAGCGATGTGATGCGTATTAATGCGACATCCGGTATCGCCAGAGGAGTGGTTGACGGTACAACAGTAACTGATCTCTATCTGGTTGGCCGTACAAAACCTTATGCCGTTGTATACAGCGAAATACGCCAGGACCGGGATGGTGGAAAGGAAGAGGGCAAGGTCGTGCAATCTCTCACCTATAATCAGATCAGCAGGCTAGCCGGGGTGGCGATGCAGCTTGAAAATCATTTCGGCCAGCCCCAGGATATAGAATGGTCCTATGATCATCAGGGAGATCTCTATATCCTGCAGACCAGACCTCTACCACCAACACCGGTCAGCAAAAAAGAGTCGTCACAAAGTCGACAAATAATTACCACGCAGAATGAATCCAGTGAACCGCCTTTACTTTTCGGGGGGATCTGTGTCAGTGGTGGAATTGCCAGTGGTGAGGTCTTTCCGGTGGATTCAGACGAGGAGATGCGGTGTTTTCCTAAAGGTGCCGTTTTGGTCCTTCGACACCCCTTACCGGAATGGGCACCGATTTTGGGCAGAGCTTCGGCGGTCATTGCCGAGCATGGAACGGAAGCCGGCCATTTGGCCACTGTCGCCAGAGAGTTTGGTATTCCCGCCTTGTTCAGTCTGCCTGAGGCGATGTCGGTACTTACCTGTGGCCAAACAATAACGGTGAATAGTCAAGGCCGAGCGGTCTATCAGGGACGAAGGGAAGATCTGCTCCGGCAAAATGTTGCGAAAAGGGATATTATGGCTGGCAGTCCAGTGCAGCGGATTGTCACGGAGGCCCTGCAACATATAACACCACTCAATCTCAACGATCCTACCTCATCGCATTTCAGGTCGAACTGGTGTGAAACTTTGCACGATATCACCCGGTTCTGTCATGAAAAATCGGTTTCGGAGATGTTCAATTATGGCAAGGAGCATCGGTTCGACAAGGGAACCGCGAAACGACTGGTTGGCGACGTTCCTCTGGAATGGTGGGTTATCGATCTGGCCGATGGCTTTCGGCCGGGAGTTGAAAGCAGCAGCAAAGCGGTTCATGTCGAAGATATTGTCTCTTTACCCATGCAGGCGATCTGGCGCGGCATCTCGGCGTTTCCCTGGGAAGGCCCGCCGCCGATCAGTGCCAGAGGTTTTGGTGAGATAATTTTTCAGTCCACCATGCGACCGGACCTCGATCCGTCGGTGGCGTCTAATTTGACGACCAAAAATTACTTTTTGGTTTCCAAGAACTTCTGTAACCTCAGTGTTCGTCTTGGCTATCATTATGCAATGATAGAAGCCTACCTCAGCGACCTTTTGACCGAAAGCTATGTGACATTCAGATTTAAAGGCGGTGCGGCTGATATGAGGCGTAAAGCTGTGCGGGCAAGACTTCTTGCCGATATTCTGCTGCGTTATGACTTTCGGGTGGAATTGCGATCAGATTCTCTCCTTGCCCGGGTCAAAAAACAGCCAATAGAGTATCTTGAAAAACGTTTGCAGATTCTCGGTTACCTCATCACCCATGCCCGGCAACTGGATATGGTCATGAATCAACCCCAGGCGGTTGAGCAGTATAGGGATAAGTTTCTAACCGAGATAGAAGAGATGCTCTCTGAGAAATCAGCAGTCATTGGGGAAACTGATCATGAATGAAACAAGAAAAATTATGTTGGTGGACGATGAAATCGATTTTCTTGATATTATGGCCAAATATTTCAAGCGACGGAAAATCGACTTTGCAACTGCCGGTGGCTGCGTGGAGGCAATGGATCGGCTGGGAAAAGACACTTTCGATGTGGTGATTATGGATGTCAGCATGCCGGGCATTGGCGGCCTTGAATGCATGGCGGAAATGAAAAAGGTCCAGCCTGAATTGGAGGTTATAATTCTTACCGGCCATGCCTCACTCAACGCCGGTATCAGCGGTATGAAAAAGGGGGCCTTTGACTACTGCCTTAAACCGGTGGATTTTGATGAGTTGCTGGAAAAAATAGTGCTGGCTAAAGAGAAATTTTCGGCGAAAACCGGGAATAATGGGTAGATCGGCATAAATAAGAATTTGAGGTGAACTTCATCTGGCATTTGTCGACTCGGGGTACCCACAGTAACCCGAGTCAACAAGTGTCTTAGACAGAAGCTCGCTCTTTGTCCACAATGTGTGGCTCGTTGGGGCAGGACTTGGCAACACGTTTTCGGGTGGGGTCAAGATCATTCTGATCATAACAATAGATCCCGCAATTTAAACAGCGCGCTGCTTCCGAGAGGCACTGGGCCTCGGTTATTGTACCTTCAACCTCTCTGAAGCTGCCCATACGTGCTTCGACCGGAATCATCGGCTTTTCAGCGAGGCTGGCAATTGGCCGCACATTCACCAGGGAGTCGACCATGGCAGGCGGCATCATTTCACGCTGTCGGTCTTCGATGGGTGGGATTTCTCCGGTGGTGACATAATAATGAATCGATCTGGCGGCAAACCTGCCACCTGCCACCGCTTCCACCAGAAGACGTGGCCCGGTAAAGCAGTCTCCGCCGGCAAAAACACCGGGGATATTGGTTTGCAGGGTTTCTTCGTCTGCTTCTATTGTACTGAATCGGGTTTTCTCAAGACCGTCTGCCTCAATAATGCTGGTCAGATTGGCCGCCTGACCAACCGCCTGAATGACCACATCGCAGGGCAGAATTTCCCTTGATCCCTCTATCGGAGTGACGTCCGGCAGTCCACCTGGATTTCTCTTGAGTTCAACTTGTTCAACCTCAATGCCTGTCAGCTGACCATCTTCGCCGATAAAGCGTACCGGAGAAAGAAGACAGCGCATTTCCACGCCTTCGTTTTCGGCATCGTTGATTTCATGGATATTGGCTTCCATCAGATCCCGGGAAAATCGGAAAATCAATAGCACATGGGCAGCACCGGCTCTGAGGGCCGAACGGGCACAATCCATTGCCACGTTGCCAGCGCCAATAATAACAAACCTCTTGCCGGTGATAATTTCTTCATCGGTATGAAAGCGCCTCAAGTAATCGATGCCACTATAAATACCGGTTAATTCTTTACCCTCAAACGGCAGCAATCGCCCTTGCCATAAGCCAATGGCCAGGTAAACCGAATCAAAACCCACAGCTTTGAGCGACCTGATCGTGATGTCTTTACCAAGGGTGACACCGGTGTGAACTTTTACTCCCAACTCCAATACGCCGTCGATATCCCATTTATACTGTTCTTCGGATAAGCGGTACTCGGGGATTCCGTACAGGGGCATGCCACCCAATTTCGGCATCATTTCAAATATTTCAACCTGATGGCCAAGGCGAGCCAGATAATATGCCGCAGAGAGTCCCGAGGGACCACCGCCGACAACGGCGATTTTAAAGCCTGTGTCCGCGGCAACCGGAACCTGAAGCCTCTGGCCACTCTCACGTTCCCAGTCGGCAACGAAACGCTTGACAGCATTTATAGCCAGAGGATCATCCTGAAGCTGACGCCGACATTCACTACTACACAATTCCGGACAGACCCGTCCTGTGGCCACCGGCAATGGATTGTTATCCTTAATGGTCAACAGCGCGGCCGCATATTCACCCCGGCGGGCGTGTGCCAGGTATTTGGGGATATTGATTTGGGCGGGGCATTTCTGCCTGCATGGTGATAAACACTGGGTATACTGATTCCAATGGAGGATTTTTGTTTTCGCTCCCACAAGAGAAATGATCCCTTTCGGACAGGCCTCAACGCAGCTGCCGCAACCAACACACCGTTCCGGATCAAAAATCGGCAGGCCGCTTTCGGGACTTAAGTGAATGGCTCCGAACTGGCAGGCATTTTTACACGAGCCAAGGCCAAGGCAACCGTTTTCACAACGGATGAATCCATGATAGAGCTGCAAAGCAGCACGGCAATCCTGTAGCCCGGAGTAGTTGTATTTTTGTGCGGCCCGATAGCCGCCTTCGCAGGTCGCGCAGGCGAGTGCCGGTTCAGCACCGGTCACGTCATAGCCCAGAAAGGCGCCAATTTCTTCGGCTGCCTCATTGCCGCCCACCACACATGAATTGACCTCAATCTTGCCTGTGACCATCGCTTCGGCTGCAGCACTGCATCCAGCCTGGCCACAGCCACCACAATTGGCACCGGGCAGTAACTCTGCCACGGCTTCAATTCTTGGATCTTCATCTACATAAAAAACTCTTGCTGCTATGCCGAGAATAATAGCCGCTACAAAGGCGATTCCGACGAGCAGGAGTATCGGTGCAGTCACAATAATTCTCCTTATTTCCTTAAGAGGCCATTCCCTGAAAGCCCATAAATGCAAGTGCCATAATGCCGGCGGTTACCAGCGCGATGGAAGTGCCTTGTAAACTCTCAGGTACTGCCGAGATCTGAAGTCGTTCACGATGACCGGCAAAAAGGACTAAAGCGAGGCCATAGCCAATAGCACTGGTGCAGGAAAAAACAATCATCTCAGCAAATGGCAGTTGTTTTTTGGCGATGAGCAGAGCAATACCCATAACTGCACAGTTGGTGGTGATCAGGGGAAGATAGACACCAAGCGCATTGTAAAGGGTCCGACTGGTCTTTTTCAGGATTATCTCCACCAACTGAACCAAGGAGGCGATAATGAGAATAAAAGTTAGTGTTTGCAGAAATTCGAGCCCGTAGGGCCGCAGGACATAGGTCGAAACAGACCAGGTAAATGTTGCCGCAAGCACACTGACAAAGACCACTGCTGCCGCCATACCCAGAGCGGTTTCCAGTTTCTTGGATACTCCGAGAAACGGGCAATTGCCGAGATACTGGGCCAGCAGGATATTGTTAACAAAAGTCGACGAGATAGCAAGATAGATAAGATCCATGAGTTTTTCCTTTACCCTTGTATGAATTTCTCACCGCGCCAGCGGGAAAAGAGGTTCTGGAGAGCAAGCAGAGAACCGATAGTAATAAACGCTCCGGGGGCTGAGACCAGAAAAGACATCGGTTCAAAGGATTCATTGAATACAGGCATTCCAAACCATGTTCCTGCCCCGAATATTTCACGAAGCGAGCCAATAAGGGTAAGGGAAATGGCGTAGCCGCAACCGACACTCAAGCCATCTACCATGGAGATGAACGGGGGATTCTTCGATGCAAATCCTTCCGCCCGGCCGAGGACAATGCAGTTGACCACGATGAGGGGGATATAAATGCCAAGCTGCACAGAAAGCGGGAAAAAGAATGCCTTCATGAGGATCTCGACAATGGAAACAAGGGTGGCGATGACGACGATATAGGAGGCGATTCGCACCTTGGCTGGAATAACGTTTCGGAGGCTGGAGATGGCTCCATTGGAAAGGATCAGCACAAAGGCTGTGGCCAGTCCCATGCCGAGGCCGTTTTTCGCGGACATGGTTACCGCAAGCGACGGGCATAACCCGAGAACCAGCCGAAACGGCGGTATGCGTTTCCACAGGCCGGCGGTTAATACTTCAGTAAATTTATGTTTCATTTCTATCAATCCTTTGAACGTTCTGCGATCAACCTGAGAATCTCAGCTTTGTTCTCTCGTACAAAATCCAATGCATCGTTGGTACCATTGACAGCCGCTCTGGACGTCGTTGAGGCGCCGCTGATAGCATCGATGACACCGCCATCACTGGTGAGGGCAAGGTGCTTATCTATTGGTAAACCCTGCCATTGCCGACGAAAGGCGATTTCCACGATACGCGCGCCCAAACCTGGGGTCTCACTGTGGCTGACCACTTCGATCCCTGTCTGGCGCTCATTGATAAGGTCGATGCCAACCATGAGCTTCAGGTCTCCGCCAAAGCCACCTTTACCAATGGCCTCAATGGCGATAGCTGATACGACCTTGCCTTCGCGGGTATAGAAAATCGGCACGCCAACGCCATCAACATTGATAACGACCTTGTTGCCCAACACCTCTTTGGCCGGCTTTTTGAAAAGCCGCTCCAGTGCCGGGCCGCGGACATAAAGGTCGGTTTGCGAATCAACCAGTGGTCCTAACTGGATATTGGCCGTAGTCAGTGCGGCGGCGGAAAAACCGGCAATGAGGCAAAGGATTACGACCATTCGAAGTATTTCAGACATCTCCGGCCCCCTTAACTTTCGCTCTGATCATGTCCATAAGCGGAGAGCAGAGGTTGGCCAAAAGAACGGCGTAGACCATACCATCGGCGTGTTTCGAGTATCCTCTGATGAGGATGAGCAAGACCCCGGCCAGCATTCCGTAGAGAAACATTGGCAGTCGGTTCACCGGCGAGGTCGTGTGATCAGTGATCAAAAAGAAACCCATAAAAAGAGTTCCCCCGCTGAGGAGATAAAAGAAGGGCGTGGCAAAGACATCCGGGTTAAACATATGCAACAGACCCGCACTAGCCAGCAGTCCGACGAGAAACCCGACGGGAAGCTGCCACTGGATCTCCCGGGCAAGAAGAAGAAAAATCCCGCCGATGAGTATGAATAAGACCATGCCGTCGGCGGTACCGGCGACCTGGTGGCCAAGTAACAGGTCCCGCCAGTGATACTCGGTTTCTGCGGAGACGCCCATTGACTTCAGCAGGCGAAGTGGCTCGATCATTGTGACCTGCCAATCCATGTTTTTCAACGCGTCGGTGTTGTTCATGCGGCCGGGCCACGACAGCTGTAAAATGGCGAGGCTCAGAACCGCCGGATGAGCAGGGTGGGCGCCCACTCCGCCAAAATATTTTTTGCCGACAATCACCATGAAAAAGCAACCCGTCAGGATCAGCCACCAGGGCGCATTGACGGGTAGCATAAATCCGAGCAACAGGGCCAGGAGGACGCTGCTCCAGTTGGAGGTCAGATCCCGCGAGGGAGCTAATTTTTCAGCCAGCAGATCAAGCGACACAGCAAAAAATACACAGAGGCCGAATACACGCAGTGCAGCTGGGCCAAAAGAGTACAGGCTTGCAGCCATGGCCGGAATCAGGGCGATAAGCCAACGCTGATTAATCGCGGCGATGCCTGTTCCAATCCGGTAATGGGGACCAACAGCGACATCAAGCATCCGCTTATCGGTGGGTGTCGATCCCTGGAACATTTTAATTTCTTTCATTGATTTTCTCCGCCGTTCCAGGTGAAGCGCTCACCGTGATTCATTTCATGATTGCAGAAATGAAGCAACTGAACTATGGGCCGTTCCGCCGGGCAGACGTGGGCGCAGAGACCGCATTCATGACATGCTTCCGGATGGAGTTCTTTTGCTGATTCCATTTTGCCGAATTCGATCATGCGGTTGACAAGGTGCACCTGGATATTCACAGGACAGACCCGAGTACATCGGCCGCAAAAGATGCATGGAGCGATGGAGTCAAAGGGGCTGACGTCTTCGGCAATAAGATAGATACCGCTGTTATAGGTAATTGGTGTCACATCTGAATATTGAGCAAAGCCCCGCATTGGGCCGCCCACAACAGACCGGCTGTAGTTGGCCACATCCAGACCTTGGCTGGCAAGTATGTGCTTGAGAGAACTGCCGAGCGGGAACCGAACCGTCACGGCCGTATCGATGTTGGTGCCGCTTATGGTAAGGCATTTCTGGATAAATGGGGATGTGCCGTCCAGCGCGTCGACTATGGCCAACAAATATTCAACGTCCGCCACAGCAATGCCATGGTGACGATAACTACTCCGGCTTGGAATTCGCCGGCCTATCAACCGTGAAACAACTTCCCTTTCGATCCTGGCAGAATAATTTTCCGGCAAAAAAACAACTTCGGCCAGTTCGGAAAATTTGGCTTCAGCCCACGACCGAAATTGCTCGGGAATGGTGAGCCAAAGCCGGACATTCGGCAGCACACTCTTTATACGTCGAAGCCCTTCTGCCACCTTATCCTGATGCTGTTCAAGAAGCAGCGGCGAGGTAAATATTGTGGTTTCCTGCCTGACACCGGTGATAATGACCGTCTCGACTGCGGGCAGATCAGGTATCTCGCCTTCTTTATAATCCCGGCCAGTGAAGGTCCAGGGAGGGTTGACGCCAGCCGCACGCATTCTGGCAATGACAGCCTCCTTGTCACTTAAAGAAACAGGTCCATCAAATATTTTTTCAGTGTTTGCATGAGCTGCAGGCTGATCGCCGCTGTTTTCAATGACGATAGCAGGTGAATGGACACTCTGGGCAGTCCAGACTGTTGTGATGTCACTGACCGTACCGTTAATAGTGGCCAGGGTGCAATTACCCAGACGTGATTTGCCGATGACCTGCCCTTTACGGACTTTATCTCCAGGCTCCACCGTCGGCAGATAACGTACTCGACCGGGATAATCCAGTGGAATCACCACGCGATCGGGGTCGCTTACCTGCCGAATCACCGGGTCGTGGGCCGATGGACAGGGTACCATCGGCTCGTTTTTAAATAGTTTCAACAATCCTTGCATAATAATCTCGTAAAAAACTCAAAGTAATGATGGTTGGCAACAGACTTTTCATCGTAAATGGCAAGCTCCGCATTGCACTTTGCCGTCGGCTTGAGCGAATCTCTGCCGGGCGGTCTCCAGGTGACAATTTGAGCAGTTTGTGTGATAGGCGTCGGAAACAGATTTGGGCGCGTGGCATCCCAGGCAGGTGTGGTCCTCTATCTCAAGGTACTCATCGTGCTTCATCATGTCCGGTGAATAGCTGTCATCGTGACACTGGCTACAACTCGCGGTGTTTTTTTCGCTTTGCTGTAGTGTCGGGTGACAGGTCCTGCATGAAGTTGGCTGGACAGCCCCAGCACTCTGCTGGTGGCACTTGCTGCAGTCCCGGCTGTGTAACTCTTTCAGCTCTTTATGGCTGAAAGTGCTGGCCCTACGTTCATCGTCATGACACTCGTTGCAGGCTGTAGCCTGCGCTGCGGCATAGAGGTCATGATGGCATTGGGCGCATGATTCAGCCGCTTGACTATGCTTGCCATGATCAAAAAGTACCGGGCCCGCACTACTTTTCAGGAAAAGACGATCCGTTGTATTAGTCTTAGGATCAACCACACAGCCGATAATGACGGCAATAACTGCGACAATCATTATGATCGTCAATGATCGGGTCCAGTTGCGGCGACCCCGGTTGTTACCACTCATGACTATCCCTTAAAATCAGTCGTTCATTGTCTTCTTCGCTCATTATATACCAACGGCATGAACGACGAACGCAGACAGTGAGTTTCAATTTTACAGAGTTGGAGACCGAGACATGAAAGGCCATTAACTTGCATTCATCGACCTTGCATTTCTGGTTCGGATCGATAAGGGAGGTGTGGCAATGGGGACATCGTACATCCGCCAATTCTTCGTCATCCTCCACATGCATGGAGCTTTCCCGGTCAAGAACATTCAAATAGGGAGAGACCTTGCTGGTCCCGATGATTCCCTCATTATTGACGATTTCGAAAACAGCCTTATCAGCTTCATTGAGTCCGGCTGCGCAATGGGGACACCAGCAGGTCAAATAGGTGTCCTGCTTGATTTTTGAACGATCCATCAATGGTTGGGATTGCCAAATCTCTTTTTCCCAACTCGTCGACGGATTTGTGCCTTTGTTCTTCATAAAGAACTCCGTAGATAGCGTACAATTTTTATTATGATTTGCGATTCTGGTAAATTGAGACGAAACAGATGAATGATACCGAGTTACTCTTGGAATACTTCGGACAAGCCAATCAACACATAACGAACAAATTCAACACCATAGAACTGCATTTTTATTTCATAGCGGGAGGGATAGTAGTCAATCGCTGAATTCAACGCAACTTTTTTTTCTTTGATAATGTGCCAAAAAAAAATTAGTTGAAGACAGAATATAACTGAACTATAGAGAATATCAGCTCTTTTTATTTGACGCGCATGTCACCTTTTTCCAAGAAATGCTGATGCATGAAGAAGGCCTTTTCGATGATATGAGGCTCATGTCCGCCCCGTTCCCTAACTGCACGCTGATAATAGTCCCACAATTGATCCCGGAAATCGGGATGGGCACAAGTTTTTATCACCTGTTCAGCAACCTGGCGCGGGGTTAATGGCCTGGTATCCACCAGACCGTGTTCGGTGACAACCACATCCACCGAGTGCTCGGAATGGTCGACATGAGAGACCATGGGAACAATGGCAGAAATCAGGCCGCCCTTGGCGGTGGAAGGGGTCACAATAATCGATAAGGCACCGTTCCGCAGAAAGTCCCCCGAGCCACCAATACCGTTCATCAATTGGGTGCCCATTACGTGGGTGGAGTTGACCTGGCCGTAAATGTCAACTTCGATGGCCGTGTTGATGGCGATGACACCGAGACGGCGAATCACTTCCGGGGAGTTGGAGATTTCGACCGGTCGCAAAACTATTTTATCCCGGTAGCGGTAAATTTCATTGAAAAATCGTTCGCGAGCCTTTTCAGACAGGGTCATAGCCGATCCGGAGGCCGCCCGCACTTTGCCGAGATCAATAAGATCTAAAACACTGTCCTGGAGGACCTCCGAGTAGATATCAAGGGCGTGAAAGTTATCGTTGCCTATAAACCCCGACAAAACGGCGTTGGCCACGTCTCCGACCCCGGCCTGCCAGGGAAGAGACGATGGCATCCTGCCTCTTTTTATCTCATGCTCCACAAAGTCGAGGATGAGTTCGGCAATTCGGCCAGAGACACCACCCGGCGGTGTGAAAATTGGACAATGGTCCTTTTCGGTACTAAAGAGGATGGCCACCACCCGGTTGGGATCCATTTTGATAAAGGGTTTGCCTATCTTGTCGGCGGTGCGATAGATGGGGATAGGCATCCGGTATGGTGGATCCTCTGGAATGAAGATATCGTGGATTCCTTCGAGATTCGGTGAGCTGGCGGAAATCTCAATAATAATCTTGTCCGCCTCCTGCACATAAGTGGGGGTGTTACCCACAGACATGGTGGGGATCAAGTTGCCCTGTTCGGTAATGGCGGCAGCTTCCACCACCGCCACGTCGCAATTTCCCCATTCCCCGGCCCGCACCTTGGCAGACAGTTGGGAAAGATGATCATCTTTGAATCTGATCTCGCCCTGGTTTATTTTCCCCCGCATGAATTTATCACTCATGTAAGGGCGCCGCCAGGCAACAAGGCCGGCCCTGGCCAATGCTCCATCGACCATATCACCTGTCGATGCCCCGGCAAATAGGTTGATTTTAAATTGTTCGCCGGTTTCAGCACGGCGCACTAGTTCCTGGGGAATGAGTTTTGGGTAACCTGCGGTAAAGCCGGAAATAAAAAGGTTTGTACCGTCCTGGATGTGGCTGGCTGCTGTGGTTGGATCGGTGATTTTATCCTGTAATGGTTTATAGCGCACCCGGTCGGTCAGCATGTCTTCCCCCTTGATTTATTTCGCATATAAAGTTGCTGCTATCATAATTCGATATTTTATCATATCAGGAAAATTCTTAAATCACCGATGATTTCTTTGTTAAAAAATAAAAAAAGGGGACCAATTCAATTATCTGAATTGGTCCCCTTACGTTGTGGTCGATGGCATATAATATCTACAGTGACGTTGTGAGATAGAGCGTAACCGAGAGAATAGCCCGCTATACCCGCTATACCTGCTTATGCCAGATATTCATGCTTTCCAGAGACCCTGCGATCTGAGTATTATTGATCAGGGTACCAGCAAAAGTGTAGCTGTTTTTGGCGAAAGTGATATTCATGCCAAAACTGGTCGCCCGGGCAATGGTGTAGCAGGTTTTAACACCGTTTTTTGCCACAATGTCTTCCAACATTTGCAGCAGGACATTGGCAAAGCCCCGGCCACGATAATCGGGATGGGTTGCAAAGTCGGTCATCTCGGCGTTAGCCATTTTTTTGTCGACCTCCGCCGAGGAGAGTGCCAATAATGTATCGTCTTGCCAGATCCCCGCATAGATAACATTATCGGCCATGGTCTGGCACAGGTATCCAGGATCGTTAATCGGGAAGGGATAGCTTTCGAAAACCTGCCGATACAACTCGCTCATTTGCAAGCAATCCAACGGCGTTGCCAGACGGCAGGCAAGACCCTGGCGGATTTCTTTCTGTTGTGGTGGCGCAGCTTCTTCCTGTGCTTTTTCAATAACCGTCTGAACCCGCTTGAAATCGGAGTCGATCATCCGTTCCGGTTCATAATAGCAGGCCATGAAGAGGCCATCTTCCCTGCCGTTAAAAAAATTGGGGATAGCTGCCTCAAGCCTGTAACCGCCCTCTTTAAAATGTGCTTCGGCAGAGGCGGGGACCTTGGCAAATATCTTTGAATAGCCCCGGCGCATGGCCAGTTCGTGGATGTGATCGATAATGTTCGGTAAATCTGCTCTATCCAGTTTCATCAGATAGACCCGATCATTTGCCGGACCATGTTGCAGCAAGGATTGTCCAAATGATTCTATGCGATCAGTTTGCATTGCGTCGTTCCATCCGGGTATTATTTTTTGGCGTCAAACTAATCGTCCTATCGCAGTCGGAAAGCAACCGTTCAATACCGGTAATAGCTGTTTCATCGCCATCTTCAAGATTAAGCTGGAGATCGCAGTCGCCGCAATTGCGGTCACAGAATTTCGTCTTGTAGCTATCCGGTTCCTGATATGTTGTGATCACTCCTTCGTAATTTCGCAATATCACTTTATTGGTCGAAATCGAGATCAAATAGTTAGGAATGAGAGGAATTTTACCACCACCGCCCGGTGCGTCAACCACATAGGTTGGCACAGCAAACCCGCTGGTATGGCCGATCAATGCTTCCATAATTTCTATGCCTTTGCCGATTGGGGTACGAAAATGCGATAAGCCTTCGGAAAGGTCACATTGGTAGAGGTAGTATGGACGTACCCGGTTCTCAACGAGTTTATGGACCAGGGCTTTCATGATTCTTTGACAGTCATTGACCCCCGCCAGCAACACAGACTGGTTGCCCAATGGAATTCCTGCATCGGCCATTTTTTTGAGCGCCTGTCGGGAAGAACTGGTTATCTCCCGAGGATGGTTAAAATGAGTATTGATCCAGAGAGGATGATGCTTTTTCAACATAGTAACCAGGTCGTCGGTGATACGATATGGCAGAACGACAGGCATTCTGGTGCCGATACGAATGACCTGAACATGCTTGATCTGTCGCAACTCCGTGAGAAGCCAGTCGAGGTGGGTATCACTCAGCATCAAGGGGTCACCGCCGGAGAGCAAGACATCGCGCACTTCCGGGGTGTTGCGGATATAGTCCAGTCCTTTGCTGATCTGATCACGGTTAGGGATTGAATCGACATCGCCTACTTTGCGCTTCCGGGTGCAATGGCGGCAGTACATGGAACATACATTGCTGACATGAAAAAGAACCCGGTCGGGATACCGATGGGTAATTCCCGGTACCGGACTGTCCTTGTCTTCGGAAAGTGGATCGGTCATGTCGCATTTGTCGATTTGCAATTCTTTAGGATCGGGAAAAGCCTGACGAAAAACCGGGTCGTTACGGAAATCATTTCGATCGATCAGGGAAAGATAATAGGGGGTGATCGACATGGGGAATTTCTTCATGGTCAAGGCGATCTTCCGTTTCTCAAGCGGTTCAAGCTCGATATCCAGCAGTTTTTCGAATGTTTCAACATCGGTGATAGAATTTTTAAGCTGCCAATGCCAGTTCTTCCACTGGGAGAGATCAACCTCTTCTTCACTTAAATGGCCGGCTATTTGTTGCTGATTGTTGGAGAAAATATTTACTGTCATAGTGTTACCGTTCCTTGCACGCAACGATCTGCTTCCTGAAGTACAGCACGTAACTGTGTGTCAGGCAGAGCGACCATTGCGTTGGTTTGACCGCGAAACGCGGTATGGTTATAGACAACTGAGCCGCAAACAATTCCCTTAGAGTTCCCTAAGGATTCAATAGGCGCTCTTTAGTACCTTAGAAATTCATTTCTCGTTTTGTATACATGAATTTCGTGAAGATACATATCTCAGTTTACTTCGCGTTCACCGAGGTTCGTCTTTTTGTTTTGGTATTGTCTTACAGGCTGCTCAAGTAGAAACGAGCAATTGTTTGGTGTATTAGTAATTCGTATACGAACAATATTAGCATGAATGTTTTTACCTGTCAAGGCCAAAGCCTTCTGTGGTTCGCAAGCAAGTGGTTGGGGGATGTTATTTTTCGGGTAATATCGGGCCGGTATCGAGAATCGGTGCGGCGCCGATATGACGGGCTTCCATCAAATCGACAAGTTTTTCAAGGGCTATGGTGATAGAAATTTGTTCTTCGTCGGGAAGTTCTACCAGGGCGTTGACCAGGGTTTCCTGTAAGAGAGAGGGTGCTGCGGCAATTAATTCTTCACCGGCGGTGGTGATACAAATATGGATGAGGCGGCGGTCTTTGCTGTCGCGATTACGTTCCACCAGTTTTTTTTCTTCCAGCCGGTCGATGATTCCGACAATGGTGCTGGGACTTAAATATACTTTTTGGGCCAGCTTGGCACTGGTTATGGGACCACTTTCCTTTACTGCCAGCAAACAGCCGAGCTGGGGCCCGGTTATCTTATGCTTGGTTGCCAGTTTGTGCGAATGGATATCCACCGCTCTGATGATACGGCGCAGGGCCTGTAGGATTCTAAGCTCATAGCTTTGTGAGGGGATTTGAGACTCTTGCTTCATTGGTGATTTCCAGCTTGAGATATCATTATTTATAATTTTAAAACAACCGGTGGACAATTCGACCATCGAACAGGGTCATCTCCACTTTTGTTTCGGTTATCGTGGAGGGGGGGTGGGAGAGGATGTTGTGGCTGAGGACTGCCAGATCGGCCCTGTTTCCTTGAGCAATAGTGCCCATGTCGGTGGCATTATGGGCAGCCGCCGGAGTTGAGGTGTAGGCGTTCAGTGCCTCTGCAACTGAGATTCGTGAATCGGGATGCCAGCCTTTCTTTGGTGTGCCGTCAAAGCGCTGCCGGGTGACTGCAGCATGAATGGCCGGCAGCGGGTCGGGATTGCAGACTGGGCAGTCGGAGCTGAACATCACCGGTGCTCCGGTATCCACAAGCTGCCGGAAGGCGTAGGTCCATTTACCCTTTTCGCCAACAACATTGTCAATGAGATTAATATCAAGAATCATGTTAACCGGTGAGACGCAAAGAGCCAGATTGAGCTTGCTGAGCCGCTCCATGTCTTCCGGCCGGATCATCTGCACATGCTCAATACGATGGTGAAAGGGTGGGGGCGCAGAGTTATTACTGCGCTGCGATTCAAGGTTTTCGAATATGTTGATCAGCTCCCTGTTGGCGCGATCGCCAATGGCATGGACCATGACGGACAGCCCGGCCTGGTCGGCTTTTTTGATGTCTTTCGCCAGCAGTTCCATATCCATCAACGGCATACCACGATCCGCATCGAGGTAGGGATCGATCATCCAGGCAGTGCGCGCTCCCATACCGCCATCTGAAAAAAACTTTACATGGCCAATCTGCAAGCTGTCGCTGCCGAAACCGGAACGAAGGCCAAGGGCGATGATATCGTCGAGCTGGTGGCCGGGAAGACTCATCCAGCAACGAAGATCGAGCAAATTGGCCTGCTCAAGTGTCTGAAAACAATGGAAAGACCTGGCGCCATCAGCATCGTTCATCAGGCGTACATCATCAATGCTGGTGATTCCCAGGCGGTGCAGAGCCGCGATACCGTCTTTGAAGTCAGCGATTATCTGGTCGGTCGCAGGCACGGCAATAGCCTGGCGTACCAAATTAATGGCCAGTTCCCGCAGAAGGCCAGTGGGGTTTCCTGCGGCATCCCGTTCGATTTTGCCAGCGGCTGGGTCCGGCGTGGAGCTGTCTATCCCGGCTAAAAGCAGAGCCGCTGAATTGGCAACTGCCAGATGGAGATCGCAACGCCACAGCAATACCGGATGATCGGGAGCCACTTTATCAAGACTTTGCCGGTCGGGCTGTTGCGGAATCTTCCATTCGGTTTCATTCCAGCCCTGACCCATTATCCACTGGCCGGGTGCAAGATTCTGGGCGGTCGCTTCAATACGGGCCAGCAACTCCTCGAGGCTCTGGATATCCTCTAACTGAAGATCCCGGCGTTTAAGGGCCCATTCATAGAAATGAATATGGCTGTCGATAAATCCGGGAACGATCAGTCGACCACCAAGATCAATTCGTTCGGTGGAAATTCCCGCCAGGCGAAGTATCTCTATGCTGCTGCCAAGGGCGACAATGCGTCCCTGGCGAATGGCGAGGGCATCAGCCGTCGCATTGATAGGATCTAGAACATCGCCGCTGGCGATACAGGCGTTATATAAAACAATTTCAGGTTTTTGATATTCTCTCATGGAGATCATAATAAGAAACCTTGTTGAAAGGGATCATTTGGGTCAAGGACAAATTGATGGTAGCCGGTAATGGTTGCGCTTCCCCTGATCTGGCCGATGATACCGCTAAAATCACCAATGGTCAATTCGCGGACGATCCTGCCTTCGAAAATTGTGCTGAGGGGGCTTGCGTTCCTGTATGTCTGGCCGGGGCGGAGCTTGCCCTTGTGATGCATCAGTGTCATCTTCGCCGTGGTGCCGGTGCCGCAAGGGGAGCGGTCCATGTGGGATTCTCCGTAGGTGACGATGCTTGAGCCGCTCCTGCCCTGTTGATCTTCGGGGTTCTCGGCGTAAAATTCGGTAACATCAACGGTGTTGACCTCGGGCCGCTGGGGGTGATAGACCTCGAGTTCGCGGTTGGCGGAATCAATTATGGCCATGCCCAGGGAAATAAGTTTTTGGTTGTTTTCGTAAGTGAGGTCGATGCCAATGGATTCGGCGGATACCATGGCGAAAAAACCGCCGACACAGACTAGATCTACCATAACCGTGCCAAAGCCGGCAACCTCCAGCGGGCAATCCGTCTTGAAGACAAAGGAGGGAACCATGTCGATACCCACCGAGACTACACGGCCGTTAGCAACCCGTGTATGGGCCTGGAGTGGGCCGGAAGGAGTGTCGACGGTGATGATCGAATCACCCTCTTCTGCCTTTATGGCCCCGGTTTCAATCAAGGTGGTAACAGCGCCGATAGTGGCATGGCCACAGAGGTAGGGATAGCGTTTGGCATCCATATAGAAGAGGCCGAACTCTGCTTCCTGGCTTACCGGTTCGGTGACTACCGCGGCGAACATGCCCCGATGACCTCTGGGTTCCTGGGTGAGCAGCATACGGACATGGTCGTATCGCGAGGCAAAGAAATCCTTTTTTTCTATCATGGTGCGACCGGGCAGCTCGCCTGCGCCACCAATCAGCAATCTGGTTGGCTCGCCTTGGGTATGGGAGTCAATGGTAATGAATTGGTTTGGGTAGCGGTCAGAAAAGCCTTTCCTGACCTGGTCAAGTCTCAGCATGAAGATCCTCTTTTTTAAAAACAGTAATTCTTAAAAATAGCAACAGTGCTCCAAAAAGCAAAACCTGAAAACATAACGTCTTCAGGTTTTAATGCTATACAAAAATGGAAATTACCAGTTTTCTAAGAGCCTGGCGGATTATAGCAATTTTTTCTCAGATTAAGGTGTTTTGAAAAAATCAAGCACAGCCATATAGTTGATATTGCGAGCATTGATTTTTTCAAAATTACGCAGAGATGGGGAAAAAGGGCATAATCCGACAGGCTCCTTGTACCGTCAGTGTTCAATGGGCAGCAGGTGGCAGTGGTGCGGAGCAACCTGGACGCTGACCTTCTCGCCGACATTATAGATCCTGGTTCGCATCATGCTGATAATGTGTATTTCCCGGCCTGTTCCCAGCTCGATAAAATAACTGACTTCCCCACCCATATAGCTGCGGTCCTTGATGCGGCCTTCAAAGAAATTCATACCCTTTTCGGCGTTGAATTCGTCTTTGGGAAACAGGTCAAAACGTTGGGCACGGACCACCAGTTCGACCTGGTCACCTTTTTTGAAGGTACCTTTGTTGATGGCTATGAGAAGGTCACCGGTTTCAATCTTGACGTTGACGTGTTCTTCATTGACGTCGACGATCTCGCCCTTGATAAAGTTGGAATGGCCGAGGAAATCGGCGACAAAATGGTTAACCGGCTCGTTATAGACAGTCTGCGGTACACCCTCCTGCTGCTTACGCCCGGCCTTCATCACCAGGATTTTGTCGGACATGGAGAGTGCTTCGCGCTGGTCATGGGTCACAAAGATGGTGGTTACTCCCAGCATATCCTGGAGGTTGTCCACTTCTCTGCGCATTTCTTCACGCAGATTTTCATCGAGGGCGGAAAGAGGTTCATCCATCAGCAGCACATCAGGTTCAATGACGATTGCCCGGGCCATGGCAATGCGCTGTTGCTGGCCGCCGGAAAGCTGGCTCGGCATGCGATTTTCAACATTTGGCAATCTGACCATCTCCAAGGCTCGGATCACCTTCTCCCGCATCTCTTCCTTGGAGACATCGCGATATTTCAGGCCAAAGGCGACATTATCAAAGATTGTTTTATGGGGAAAGAGAGCATAGTTCTGAAAAATCATGCCGAGATTGCGTTTATGGATCGGCGTGTCATTGATCCGCACGCCTTTTATGAAGATATCGCCCTCGGTGGGCTCTTCCAGCCCTGCCACCATCCGGAGCAGGGTGGTCTTGCCGCAGCCGGAAGGGCCAAGGAGCGTCACCAGGCTGCCTTCTTCAATGTCAAAATCCAGTTTTTCGACGGCCGTAACCTTGCCGTATTTCTTCATTATGCCTTTGAACTGTACTATGGGCTGTTTCTTGCCGGTTGCCACTGTGCTCTCTCTCCTGTTGTTGTGTTTACACTGCCGGTCCAGACACCCTGGACACCATACTGGTGCTGGCCTGTCCGGACCTTGTGATAATGCGGGCGATCTGATTTCTAGACGATGCTATCAGCTGCCTGCCTTAATGCGGTCCCATTTCTCGGTCCATTCAAGCTGGTTGGTGTTCCAGTAGGCTGGATCAGCAAAGAGATAACCCTCGAGCTTGCCGGTGGGATCAAAGGCCGGCATCTTTTTGATCTTGTCAGTCAGTGTAACCTTGGTCGGATCAAGACTTGGCGGATAGTTTTGTCCTTCGGATACGGCGATGGCGGCGGCAGGCTCAAGCATAAAGTTGAGAAGCTTCTCTGCTACTGCCATATCGGTACCTTTGAGAACAAAGAGATATTCCATCCATGAGTAGGTATTTTTGGGTGAGAGGTAGCCGATGGGATGACCTTCCAGCTGCAAGGCGGCAACCCTGCCGGACCAGGCGACGGTGGCATAGATTTCCTCATTGGCCAGCAGGCTCATCAATTCGGCGCCGGAACTCCAGTATTTTTTCATCAGATCCCGCTGCTCGCGGAGTGCGGCCCAGATGGCCTTGAGATCGGTCATATTGTTGGGGCTCTGGCCGGTGTGCAGCGCGGCGTACCACATGTTTGTCCTGAAATCCCCGCCCCAGCTGCCAACCTTTCCTTTCAACTCTTTGTCCCACAGGAGAGAGGCTCCCATCTTTTCAGCTTTTTCTTTGCTGATTTTGTTGGAATTATAGGCAATGCCGGTCTGGCCAAGATCGTAAGGAACTGCTGAAAGGGTTCCCTTGGTGATATCCCGCAGAGGTTTGATCATGGATTCCATGACGTTTTTCAGATTAGGAATTTTAGTTTCATCCAGGACTGAAGCAAAACCTAATTCTGCATAACGGGCATAATCGAAAACAGCACTGAGATGAGCGATATTAAACTCGCCACCAGGCGGATAGGAGGCCTTTACTCTGGTGAGATATGAATTCATATCACCGAATTCGCCATCAATGACCTTGATTCCAGTCGCTTCAGTAAAAGGTTTGAAGGCATATTTTCGAAAGGCTTCCGATGTTGAACCTCCCCAGCCGTCGAAGCGGATGGAGTCGGCGGCAAATGCATTGGTAACAGCATTGCCAAAGGGGGAGCCCATAAGGCCGAGGGAGGCGCCGGCCAGAGTAAGGTATTTAATGAAGTGACGACGGCTGACTTTGCCGCTTTTATACGCGTCATAAACCCGGTCTAGTTTCTCATTGGTTACTGTGGTCATTGGATCTCCTCTTTGTTGTATTAATATTGAATTGCTACACCTTGTTTTTCGAAAACTTGCGTGACAGGTATCCTGCCAGTAAGGGGGTAGCAACGGTCATCACGATCATTACTGTGCCAAGGGCGTTTATTTCCGGGCTGATTGAGTTTCTCAGCATACTGAATATCTTGACGGGAACCGTCTGGTTTTCGGCGGTGGCCCAAAAGAGCGTTGCCGTAATGTCATCAAACGAAATGGTAAAAGAAAAAAGGGCACCGGCGAGAATGGCCGGGAGCAGAAGCGGAAAAGTAACTTCCATAAATGTTTGAAAGCCATTGGCGCCAAGCGATTTCGCCGCCTCTTCGTATTCTTTTCTTATGCCGACCAGTCGTGCCTGGACGATTAACAGGACATAGGGCAGGGTCAATACCACATGGCCGATAACCAGCAGGGCAAAGCTTTTAGGCAGTTGGAGAAAACGGAGAAACAAGAGCAGCGCAACACCCAGGACCACTTCGGGAATCATGATGGGCGAGAGCAGCAGGGTGTTGATGGTGTTTTTGCCGCGAAAATCAAAGCGAATAAAGGCCAGCGCCGCCATGATCCCGATACTCGTTGAGATTACGGCTGTCAGCGAGCCGAGGATAAGAGAATTTTTAAAGGCGTCGATGATCGAGTCATTGTGGGCCAGTTTGATAAACCAGCGAAAGCTGAAACCTTCCATGGGGAAGATGCCGAATTGCTTGGGGTTGAAAGCCAGCACGATGACCACGACTATGGGTGTAAACATAAAAATATAGACAAGGATCGTATGGAGGCGGATGAGTTTCCAGCCAAGAGAAGATTGTCGCATGGGTTATTTTCCCTCAAAGCTTTTGAAAATCTGGTTGATTCCCAGATATCGGTTATAGGTCCAGACAATGACAAAGAGCAGTAACAGTAGAATAACGCTGATGGCTGAGCCAAAAGGCCAGTCAAGGGTGCCGATGACCCGTTTAAAAATAAGGTTGGCGATCATGTCGTTACCTGGCCCGCCAAGGATCATCGGCGGCAGGTAGGTACCCGCCGTCAGGACGAAGACCAAGAGACTGCCGGCACTGAGGCCGGGAAGACTGAGAGGCAGAGTTACTTCGCGGAAGGCCTGCCATTCGGTGCAGCCCATGGAGCGGGCCGCTTCAAGGAGACTTTTGTCGATGCTTTCGAGGCTGACATAGATATTGAGTATCATAAAAGGCAGCAGGTACATGAGCAGTCCCATAAGAACCGTGACTTCGTTGTAGAGCATGGAAATAGGCGTCTCTATCAGGCCGATTGTCATAAGAAAATGGTTGATGAGGCCTGAATCTCCCATGATATTGATCCAGCTCATGGTACGAATGATGAAGCTGACCCAGAAGGGCAGCATGATGAGCAGAAGAAAGATTTTCTTATAGCGACTGGTGCTGCGGTAGAAAAAATAGGCAGGAACATAGCCCAGGAGCACGCAGATAAAAACCATTTCAAAAGAGATCCGGATGGTCCTGAAGAGAATGTGGGGATAAAAAAAGTCTTCGAAAAATTTGGCGTAATTGCCAAACTGAAAAGCAGCGATATCCGCACCACTGGGGGCGCGAAGCCAGAAGCTATAGACGACGATAAAACAAACGGGAATGACCAGCAGTAAAAGAACTGCGGTCATGGAAGGCGCCAGCAGCGCCCATGGTTTCCAGCTTTTAGATTTCATGGAGGTTTGTTTGGTTGTGTTTTTCTTGTCTAAAGACAATCAGCCGTCTTCAGGAAAAACAATTTTTGGTGAATATCTAGCCCCGGTAAACGGAAAATAAGCCGGGACTCCTTTTAGTCCCTATGCTCTGATGGGGATAAGTACCTTGATGAAATTCATTTATAAAAAACAAGAAATGAATTTCTAAGGTACTAAATGGTACAGCGAAGGAAACGAGTTATCTGCTTTTGTTGACGGCAGGTAACAACTCTGAAAGGATCGTGGCCGTCTCCTTTATCATTTTCCCATACGTGGCCATTATTTCAGCACCATTATGCTGCAATACTGAAAAATCAAATGAGACTGCACCTACTCCCATGCTTGTGATCGGATCATACAGGGGTGCAGCAATAGCCAGAACACCCGGCAGATATTCTTCATCTGCCATGGCGAACATGCGTTGCTTGGTGATCTGTATTTCCTGTAATAGCTGATCTTTGTCGACGATGGTCTTTGGACTCTTGGCGACAAGCTCCATCGTTGCGATCTTTTCAATAATCAGATGGTCTGGCAGACTGGACAGATATGCCTTGCCCAGAGCAGTGTTGTGCAGGCTGTTTTTTGAGAATTCCGGCAACCTGTAGGTCAGGGTCTCCTCTGCCTCTTTATGATAGATGCGGACCAGGGTATCATCCACCACGAAGGCCACATCGATACTGATATTTTTTTCCCGGTTAATCCGGTCAACAACTTCCTTAATCATTTTGAGATTATCAGTGGCATGCATCAAATTGATGCACATCAGCAGGCATTGAAGAGAAGGTCTGATAACCTTGGTCTTCAAATCCTTTTCCAGATACCCCATTTCCACCAGCGTGTTGATATAGCGGTAGGTGGAGGTCATGTTCAGTCCCAGCGTTTTGGCAATCTCGCTTTGGGTTAAAGTGGGACTCTCTTTGTTAAAAAGGGCCAGTATATGGAGTCCTTTTTCCAGTGATTTCGAAAAGTAGTATTTTCCTTTTGACATTTCGATTTGGGATGAATTATTATCATGCACTATAATAGGCAACGACTTACTATAATAGTGCGTAGCATACAAATTTTGCATCAAATGTCAATTATTAATTTTTATTATATCATCAATTCAACCATTAATTAGGCCACTTACAGGAGCGGCAGATGGCAGCGGGTGACATAGTATGAGGGAATTTTTTTCAGGATTCTGAAGAAGAAAACCAGGCGGTCGTCTCCGATCCACCGATTTCGCCCTGTGCTAAGGAGAAAGCATGTACTATCCATTTTTACTCTACAGCCGCAAGGTCGATCACCAACCACTCTTTAAAGATTTGCGAGGAGATCCCTATATTGCCGATTTCTCACAAAACAGTAGTCTCTTAGATAATATTGATATGCGTGACCAGCGGCGATTTCAAAAGATTCTCGAAGACAGAATGGGAAGAGAGTACAGCTGGGGGCTGTCCGCCTACCTTGAAAACAGGCAAGCCCTGCTCTCGGATTGCCCACAGATGGTTGTCGAAAAAAGGTTTATCCATCTGGGGCTCGATATCATTGTTCCCCTTGGTACTCCGCTTCATGCACCGTTTGACAGCAGCGTTGCCGAGAGCGGTTATGAGAGTGGCGAAGGTAATTACGGCAGCTTTGTTCTGCTCCGGCACGATAGCTCACATTTCAAGACCTTTTATAGTTTGTATGGTCATCTGCAGCGTAGCAGTCTCCCAGAGGTAGGCGCGGTCTTTAAGGCCGGCGAGCCTTTTGCCAGGATCGGTGATTTTCATGAAAACGGCAACTGGTTTTACCATACCCATCTCCAGATCATCTCAGAAAAGGGGTTGGAGAAGGGCTATCTTGCGAAAGGCTACTGTAATGAAAAGGATCTGGCGGAAATGGATACCTTGTGTCCTTCTCCCATTCCATTGTTTAAGATCTTTTGAAGGTATTTTTTACAGTTTGTAAATAACCTTGGTAAATAGTGTGCAAGGTTATGTCATTTATTGGCACATCATGTATAGTGGACATAAGATGACGAATAACAACCTGTAAAAACACCTGTGGTATTTTTTTCCTGACAATTTGAGTATTTGTTTGAGGAAAGTTGATTCCATTTCAACCTAGCTGGTCAGTTGATCGCTTTTCTGGGTATTTTCTTGTTGTGATTTCATCGATTTTAATTTTGAATAAATCAAGTTCGTTTTATAAATGAACAAAATACTTCCCAGGAGGAGTTATGACAAAAGCAGAACTGGTAGCCAAGATTGCCCAAGATGCAGAACTGACGCAGATTCAGGCACAAAAAGCGCTCAATAGCTTCATCGAAACAACCACGGCGGCACTTAAAGCTGGTGATAAGGTTACTCTCGTCGGCTTCGGTACGTTCAGTGCCGTCGACCGTGCAGCCCGTATAGGCAGGAATCCCCAGACCGGCAAAGAGCTTAAAATTGCTGCCAAGACCAACGGAAAATTCACCCCGGGAAAAGCTCTTAAAGATATGAAAGCAAAACCAGAAAAGGCAGCACCAAAAGCAAAGAAAAAAGCGAAAAAATAATAAAACGTCAAAAAATCGTTCAACATTAAATGGAGTGACAGCGCATGTTGTCGCTTGAATCATTCCATTTTTTTTAGAAATTCCCTGGTACGGAGAAGAACAATGACGATACGACTCACTATTCTCTGTGAAAACACGGCTGGTGTCCCTTTTCAGGTTCTTGGTGAACATGGTTTTGCTTGTTTTATCGAGACCCCCGATGGCAATTATCTTTTTGATACCGGGCAGGGTTTCGGTATCGTTCAGAACTCCCTGGTGCTCAACAAGGATCTGCGCAGTATAAATGCCGTCATGATTAGCCACGGCCATTACGACCATACTGGTGGATTGCCAGCGGTACTGCAGTTAAGAGGTGCTGTCGATGTTTTCGGCCATCCGGATATTTTTGCAGAACGGGTATGGTCATCAGGAGATAAAAGCAAATTTGTAGGAATCCCGTACCGCCGTGTCTATCTGGAATCTCTTGGCGCGAACTTTCGTCTGGGAAAAGCGTTGGTGGAAGTCGGTCCCGGCGTCTTTTTAACCGGCGAAATTCCCCGGCAGAGCGCCTTTGAGAAAGGCGATTCAACTATGACGGCAATTCTCTCCAGCGGTGACACCCTTTATCCCGATCCTTTGAAGGATGATTTATCCCTCATCGTTGATTCGCCAAAAGGCTTGATCGTCGTTCTTGGTTGCGCCCATGCAGGCATGATTAACATTATTGAGTATGCCCTGGCGCAGACTGGCCGTGACCGTATTTATGCAATAATTGGTGGCACTCACCTGGGTTTTTCCAGTGATGAACAGTTTAATGAGACCATGAAAGTTCTCGATGATTATCACATCGAGCGGATTGGCGTTTCCCATTGTACCGGCCTGCCACGGGCCGCAATGCTGCACGCTCAATTAGGCGAGCGGTTCTTTTTCGGCAGTGTAGGAACGACTCTGGAGGTTTAAGGCGCGTGCATTGCCGGGCCGGCTTTGACAACCGTCGTTGAACGATTGTTAGAGCTGTCCGGCAAGTTTTGTGAAGAGCTCCGGCGATCCCATCTGACCACCTTTAAGAGCAACTTCCAGGCCATTAATAGCCGATTTGTTTTCCGAATGAAGACGACAAAGGCAAATTCCAGGTTCAATGTCGGTTACATGCGAGAGGCTTTCTACGCCAAGGGTCTGGAGGGCAAAACTGGAGGTGTCCCCACCGGCAATGCCTAAACGGCCTATTTGGCCAGAGAGGGCAACTTTGGCGACCAGATTTGCGGTGAATTGGGCAAGTGCGACACGACTCAGGGAATGGTTCATGTCATTGCTGACAATCGCCAGAATATTATTACCTTGGCTCAATAACGCAAGGCACTTTGCCGATAATTTTGCCAGTATATCAGAGCTATCACGTTCAATGTCCGCCGGATGGATCATCAGCTGAGTAAAGCCCTTCGCCTTTTCCACTTGATTGGCAGTTGCCTGAGACCTGCTCCCGGCAAGGACAAAAACGGGTTTTTCTGGTTTTGATGGTACGTGAGGTGAGAGCGTCGTCGATTTTGATAGAAATCCGCTAACATATGCCTCGGCGACACTGCTAGACCCGATGACCAGACTTCGTGACAATTGTTCGTGCAACAGTTGGCCAATAAGCGTCAGGTCAGACTGATGGAGGGCGTCAAAGAGTACAGTATTGTTGTCGGTCAGGAGGCGATGCACTGCCACGCGCAGACTGTCTATGCCGCCTGGGTAGAGTGGTAAATGTAGGCCGGTAACAGGTTGTAAGCCTTGGGCGGCGAGTAAAGCTCTGAGATCGGCTTCGTTCATTGGCGTCACCGGGTGGTTCGCCATGGTTGGATGCGAATCTATTCTATATATCTGGTCGTCAATGGCTGCGGCAAACAAATTGCTAAAGATGCAATAGCGACGCAAGCTGGGCTGGCCGCCAATAATAATGACCCCGGCATCCGGCATCACTTTTTTGAGGGCGTTTACGGCGGAACCGATGCTGCCGGTTTCAGGACTGCTGTCGAAGGTCGAGCAGACTTTATAGTGAAAAACTTTAGCGCCCAGGTCGGCTAAGGCCTTGCCGGTTTGCGTCAGCTCCGCCGTAATTGCTGGCGGCATCATTGACCGGGTTGCTGTGGCAATTCCCACGGCATCGAGCTGTGAAAGATCCCCGCATTCTTTTACCGCCGATGGCGACAGAAAAAGCCTGCTTCGTAACCCTGCCCTGGCAAGCGTCGCCAGGGTGTCAGAGGCGCCGGTGAAATCGTCGCCGCAAAATACATATTCTGGCCGATGGCTCATGAGATTACTGTCCTGAAGCCGGTGAAACTGGTTTCTGCCCTTCGCCAAAAAATGCCATGGCGTGGCGCAGTTCAGGATGGCTGGCACTAAACTGCTCAAGGGTCAGACCTGAACTGATTGCTTCCCAGCCCTGCCGCAGGCTGACGACTCCGGCTGTCGGGCCATCGGGATGGGCAAGGATGCCACCACCTGCCAGGAAAAGGAAATCAGAACTCTGCTGCAGTGCTTCATAGGTTGTGGCGATATTTCCCGCCCATTGGCCGGACGAAAACACCGGCATGACTCTGTCTGAGGCGGGGCCATTGTCAGTTAAAGGGCGAAGGCAATGACGTCCTGATTCGGCAACCTCATCGGCAAAATTACAAAATTTTCCACCAATGCCATGAACATGGAGGTGGTCAATGCCGGTCAGGCGATACAAGGTCTGGTAGGCTGCAGAACCAAGACCGAGAAACGGGTGACGGCTCATGGAGCCATACCCGTTGCGATGTCCGTGGATGATCAGATCTGTCGAGTTGCGAAGACTTTGCAGTGCTGCCAGTCCGCACCAGTTGAGGCTGGCCATGACGCAATTGCCTCCTTCGGCACGAACCAGCTCGGCATGTCGGCGCATGGCATCAGTTTCGTCGCTGATATTGAAGGCGATCAGTACCTCCCGGCCGGTGCGCTGGCGGAAGTCACGGACCTTCGCCATAACGGCTTTGATCCGCGCTTCAAGAGGTGCATGGTCGGGGCTGGCACAGACTTCGTCATCTTTGATAAAATCGGCACCGGCGTCACAGAGTGTGGCCACCAGTTCGGCAGTCTGGTCCGGGCTCATGCCAAGATTTGGTTTAATGATCGTACCAAACAGTGGTCGGTCGTAAACCTTCAGGACCTCTCGGGTTCCGGCAACCCCTTTTGCTGGCCTTGCAAAGCGCGCACGAAAGGCAGTCGGCACCTGCACAGCCTCCAGTCGCAGGCCACTTACTTCACCGATGTCGAAAAGGTTGCCGCCCACTGTTGCGGCAAGGGCCGTTAAATTAGAACCGACGTTGGCGAGGGGGAAGCCAATTGTTATTTTTGCCCGTTGAAAGGGCCCCTTCAGGCCTTTTCTCTCGAGGTACTGACTGGCAACGGTCGGGGTCGCAACTTGTTCAAGCAACTCAATGCTCATCACCGTTGCTGCGGCACGGGCGCGAAGTTCATCCGTTTCGCCTGCCACCCGAGTGAAGGTCCCACAACTTTGCTCACCAGCCATTACCGCAGCAACTTTTTCAACGGGAAGCGGGGTTTCAATGAGGTATTCGGCGATAATCTGTTCGTTATTCATGATTGTTAGCGACCCACTTTTGAAGAATTAAGGTCGGGAAATGGGCGTATAATGTTACTGCCGTCCCAACCGACAGCAGATTCACGAATAGTATCAAATAAATCGCCTTTGGGTCCAAGGACCTCAGAGAGTTCGATGACCGTACCGGGGTGGTATTCCTTGTCAAAATAAACAAAGCGACCTTTGGTACCGACTTCGCCACTCATTTTGACCGCAAAGCCCAGATCCAGCATTTTCTGCAGGGAAGAATCAAAGGTTTTTGTCCAGAAGGCAACGTGCTGCAGGCCTGTGCCCTTGACAGCTTTAAAATCCTTATACATGGAAGGCGTTTCATCCCTCGTTTGGATAAGCTCAACCTGCACATTGCCCGAATTGGCGAGGGCTACAGAGTTATGAACCTCGTAGGGCTGGCCGCAGAATGTATAATTCTGAATCGGGACTTTGGGGTTATAGTACCAGGGCCCAACTCCCATAACTTCTGCCCAGTATTTCATGCCTGCTTCAATATCATCAACCACGTAGCCCAGCTGGCGAATTTGTCCTAGAAATCTACTCATAGTATCTCACTTCATAATGTAATTTGGCAGCCATGTTGAGAGTGTCGGCACCAACGTGACCAGTAATAAAGACAACAACAGGGACATCAAAAAGGGTATGACTCCTCGGACTACCCTGGCAAATGGCATGTCGGCAATGATGCTGACCATGTAAAGACTCATGCCAACAGGGGGTGTCAATAGCCCGATCATCAGGTTTAGTACAAAGACGATCCCGAGTTGAATGGGATCAACTCCAGCGTTACTCAGGGCCGGGGTAACAATGGGCGCGATAATCAAAATGGCGGCGATGGATTCGAGAACCATCCCGGCGACCAGCAGCAGCGCATTGACAATAAGCAACAGGACGACAGGATTATCGGAGATTCCCAAAAGAAAATGGCTGACCACAACAGGCACCCTGTCGATGGTGAGGACCCAGGCAAAGAGTGCGGCGGTGGCCACGATAAAAAGTACACTGGCCGTGGCTTCGACTGTCTCTCTGGCAGAGGCGATCAGACCGTCCCAGGTCAGCTTGCGATAGATGAATTTGCCGATGAGAATGGCATAAATTACCGTGACCCCGGCGACCTCTGTGGGACCGAAGAAGCCGCTGACCAGGCCACCGATAAGCAGTACCGGAGCAAAAAGTGCCGGTAGGGAAATGATTAACTTACGACCAATAAGGCGAAGAGAAGGCCGGGTGGTATCACGCGGCAACTTGTAGACCCGCGCCATAATGGCAATCTGAGCCATAAGCATGACGCTAATAAGAAGCGCAGGAATAATACCCGCCAGCAAAAGCTTGACTGCCGAAATCTGGGTGACGGCGGCAAAGATGATTATTGGGATGCTGGGCGGAAAGATCGGGCCGATGGTTGCCGCAGCCATGGTTATGCCGGCGGAAAATTCATCTTTGTACCCTTGAGCACGCATCATCTTGATCTGCATATTGCCGAGCGCACCGATGTCGGCCAGTGCCGCACCTGAAATCCCCGAGAACACCAGGCTGACCAGCACAGTAACCTGGGCGATGCCCCCTCTGATTCGGCCGACAAAAAGCCGGATCAGCTCGAAAATATGTTGGGTGACGCCTGATGCATTGAGGATATTTGCCGCCAGTATAAACAAAGGTACCGCCAGAAGGGGTGTGGAGTCGAGCGCATTGATTGAGCGCTGTGCCAGCACCGATATCGGCAGGTCGTTGAGCAAAATGACCACCGCCGACGAGACCCCCATAGAAACAGCGATTGGAACTCCCATGAGCAGGGTAACTAAAAATAGCGTCAGGAGCAGCAGACTCATGGCTTTTGTCCTTCTTCAAAAGCGGAATGTTGTTGGTCAGCACTGCCTGAAGAGAGCAGACGTATCAGTCTCAGACAGGTTACAAGGGTGCATATGATCATTCCGGCGAGTGGCGGGCTGTAAAAAAGCCAGTTTGGCATGCCGATGGCCGGAGTGGCAAAAAAGGCCGCTCGCTGGAAGAAGCTGGCAAAGCTTATCAGCAGCAACGAACAGAAAAACAAGACAACCAGCTCATTTACAGCTGCCAGAACAGCGGCGGCTCGACCATGGAGACGGCTGCTTAAGACATCCACCGCGATGTGTCGTCCATGATATTGTAAAAGAGGTATAGTGAAGAAGACGGAGGCAAGCCCGGCAAAACGGGCAAGTTCGTCCGCCCATGGCAATCCAATATTCAGGAGGTTACGACTTGCCACCTGAATACCGATAAGGGCAGTCATGACGACCAGAAACAGCATGGCGGTGATAATCATGCCTCTGCTGAGGCCAGCAAGCCAGCGGTCGCAGTAATCGACAAAGGATGGGCGGACGGTTGTATTCATTACTCTTCTCTACTTAATTTCGTCGATTTGCTTGTAAAGATCGCCATACATAGCCGAGAATCGTTCATTCACAAGGTTTTTGACATTGGCGCGGAAAGCATCTATTTGCAGACCGTCCTCAGGTCCGATAACTGTCATTCCGAGTTTTTTCAGTTCAGCTAATTCGGATTGTTCCTGGTCTTTCACGGCAGCGCTCGCTCTTGCCCGAACTTCCTCTGCGGCCTTGTTGATACCTGCCTGTTGTTCAGGGCTGAGTTTCTGCCAGGTACGTTCGTTGATAACGATGACCTGGGCCGCCATAATGTGGCTGGTCAGCATCATGTGCGACTGAACGTCATAGAGCTTATTGGAGAGTACGACGTTCACCGGATTCTCCTGGCCGGAAACAACGCCGGTAGCGAGTGCCGTCGGTACTTCCGACCAGTCGACAGGAACGGCAACTGCGCCAAGCCCTTCAACTGCGGTGGTGTAAATAGGAAATGGGATGGAGCGAATTTTTACGCCGGCTAGATCGGCAGGACTTTTGACCTCTTTGTTTGCGGTCAGCTGCCTGGTGCCAAAGTAATAGGTATAAAGAACCCGAACTCCGGCACTTTTTATGAGACCGTCATTGATGGATTGCATGACAGGGGAATGTATGTCAGTGACCTTCATCAAATGATCATAGTCACGATACAGGTAGGGGGTATCCAGTGCGGCAAATGGTCCATAAAGAGAGCCAAAGCCACCGGCCGTATTGTGGGAGAGGGCGATTACTCCGGTGGAGACCGCTTCGGCCAATTCCTGCAGCTTGCCTAGCTGGGAAGAAGGGTATACAACGATTTTGACCTCGCCGTTGGTATATTTTTCAATAGCCTCGGCCAGCCACTCCGCCTGCTCTCCGGCAACGCTGCCAGGAGCATTCATGTGACCATAACGAAGTTCAATTGATTTTGCCTTTGCCGTGAGGCCGGTTGTTAAAACAGCGGTCAAACAGAAGACCGCAACAGAAAGTACGGGTACGATGCAGCGCAAGACAGCTTTAGTACTGTTTTTACAGGGTAAAGGGTATGTGCGTTTCACTATTGACCTCCGTTTTTGATTGATATTGATGGTATATGATTGAACAATCAAGTTAACGAATACATAATATAGTTGAAATTGTCAAAATATTTTTCTAATTTAATGATAATGGTTTTTGATGGAATTTGGAGAGTTCTGTACTCAGGAGGTATTATTATCGACGTGCAAAGTAAGAAACAGTCCCGCCCGGGCATTGTTGAGGTTGCGGCAGCCGCGCAGGTCTCAACAGCCACTGTTGACAGGGTCCTCAATAAAAGAGGTGGTGTTCGAGAGGCAACAGTCATCCGTGTTCTGCAGGCAGCAGAGCAATTAGGATACGTGCCCCAGTCACCTCTGTCGGTTGGTCATCAGGGCAAGCCACTCAAATTGCAATTTCTTCTGCCCGCCGGCACAAATCCCTATCTCCAACAACTCGCCGCACTTATCCGTTCAGCCAATAGTGTGCCATCACCTTTCAATGTGCGCTGCGATTGTCATTTTGTGAAAAGTTTTGATCCCATAGCCCTGGCAGAAGCCATTCGGTGCTATGGCGCCAAAGGGGATGGGCTCGCGGTGATGGGACTTGAACATCCTGTTGTTCGTGAAGCGATCAATGATGTCAGCAAAAAGGGTATTCCGGTGGTAACCATCATTTCTGAGGTGAGCCGTAGCGAGCGGGTGCACTTTGTCGGCCTTGATAACCGGGCCGTTGGCAGAACTGCAGCATATCTGCTGGCGCGATTTTGCAGGCAACAGCAGGGCGAGGTGGCCATGATTGCCGGAAGTCTTAATTATCTTGCGCATAATGAGCGCGAGATGGGATTTTTAAGTCTCATGCAGGAATCCTTTCCTGGACTGCAAGTAGTGGGGGTTCGTGAAGGGCACGACGATTACACAGAGAACTACCAGTTGACGGTGTCGTTACTTGAACAGCACCCAGGGCTGGTCGGCATATATAATATCGGCGGGTCCTCAGGTGGGGTGGCCAAGGCGCTTCGTGAGGCCGGGAAGGCAAATTCCATCGTCTTGATTGGCCATGGCTTGACCGATGATACCCGTGCCCTTTTGATAGACGGGACAATGGATGTCGTTATCAGTCAGGATCCATTGACTATTGTCCATACTGTCTGTCATATTTTGTCCAACATTCACAATGGCTTTGCTTCTTGTGAATGTATACCCGAGATAGCCATGCGTATTATATGCCGGGAAAACCTGCCCTGAAAAGGACATGCATGGAGTGAAAACTGTTATATAATAAATGCCTTCAGGAGATAGTGGAAAACGTCAGAGGCGAAGGCGACAGCTTGGATGTTCACAAGGGATGCAAAAAAGACAGAAATAAAGGGTATTAGATATGGAATCAGTTTAGTATAGAAGTTTTTTTATTAGCCATCTTGGATTTGGCCTTTTTACGATTTCATCTTCTTTAGAAATCGTTTGGTTTAGCAGGAGTGTCTTGTTAAAATTCCCATTGATTAAATGATATTCAGCTTTTGACTATTTTATCAATATAAACTTATTAACGTTTGAGGACAGAGTATAAAAAATGAAAATTCAAAGAGTTATTGATGATATTTATCGTCTTTCTACCAATATTGAAGATAAAAATTATTTGTTTGAAGGTATTTGGCCGATTCCCCATGGTATTTCCATTAACGGCTATCTGATTAAGGGGGAGAAAAATGTCATCATCGATTTGACCCAGAACATATTCGATTTTCCCAAGGAAATTACTCATCAGATGGATGGCGTTGCCTTGGGTATAGAAGATATCGATATTATAGTCCTGAACCATATGGAGCCGGACCATACCGGCTGGTTGCGTGAGTTTTGCACCAAGAACAGCAAGGCTGTTATCTATTGTACGAAAAAAGCCATTCCACTTTTGGAGGCATTTGCCGCAGTTCCACCGGAACGAGCCATAGCCATTACCGATGGTATGGTACTGGAAATTGGTGACTATGAGCTGCAATTCTTTGATACGCCTAATATCCATTGGCCGGAAACAATGATGACCTATGAGAGAAAAAGGGGCATCCTGTTTTCCTGTGATGCTTTCGGTTCATACGGAAGTATTGATGAGCATGCGATTTTTGACGATCAGCTTTCCCAAGAAAAACATCAGTTTTTCGAAACTGAAGCCTTACGTTATTATGCTAACATTGTGGCCACTTTTTCCGCTTTTGTGGTAAAGGGACTGACGAAGCTGCAAGGATTGGATATCAAGGTTATTTGTCCTTCCCATGGAATTATCTGGCGGGAAAACCCCGCTGTTATCATAGAGCATTACAAGCGTTACGCGTCTTACAGCAAAGGGCCGGCGGAACGGGAAGTAACGATTGTCTGGAGCAGCATGTACGGCAACACCAAACAGGTTTTGAATATGGTGGTTGAGGTGTTGCGCAAAAGGAATATCCCCGTGCATATATTTCAAGTTCCGGGGGATGAAATTGGCTATATCCTGGCGAGTGCCTGGAAATCAGCAGGTTTGATTTTTGGTATGCCCACCTATGAATATAAAATGTTCCCTCCAATGGCCCATGCCATTGAGGAGATGATGGTTAAAAAGGTCATCAATAAGAAAGTTTTCCGGTTTGGTTCTTACGGATGGGTAGGTGGTGCACAAAGGGATTTTGAAGCCAAAACAGAAAAATCAGGCTGGGATATTTTAGGCCATTATGAATGGCAGGGTGCCCCGACTGAAGAAGATCAGCAGGCCATGCGGGAAGCTCTAGAAAGCTACTGCGATACCTTGATCGAGTTTACAGAATAAAAACGAATAACGGCAAGAGTGATTGAACTGAGGTCCTACCCTCAGTTCAATCACTCTTGATACTTCACTCTTGATACTTCACTGTTATACCTTGTGCTACTCCTGCCTATCTCCCATCTATTTTGAAACGAGATTTTCTGGTATTGCGATGCCAATCTCTTTGAAATATTTTGCTGCTCCGGGATGCAAAGGTATAGGCAAGCCATCCAGAGCCCTTTCCGCACTCATTTCCAATGTAGCTTTGTGAATATTTTGCAGAAAACGAAGATTTTCAAATATTAATTTTGTTATATTGTAGACTGAATCATCATCCATATCCGCACGCACTGCAAGAAAGTTAGGTTGGGCGATTGTCATCACGTCTTCTTTCAGGCCGGGGTAAGATCCCGCGGGGATTCGATATGGAGTCCATAAGCCCAGACCTCCATCAGCCTGCTTGGCCTGTTCAGGGTTAAAGCTGAGCATAGTTATTTTGTCGCCCATTGACCTGTATGCATATGTGACAGCCATCGCTGGCACCCCAGATGGAGTCGACATTGATTGAATTTTTCCATCACCAAGGGCATTGATACTCTCTCCATAACCAGCATAAACCAGGTCATAGATACTGTTTATATCTATATTCAGGTTATTCAGAATAATAGTGTTTGAGCCAATAGTACCAGAACCTTTTTTGCCAAGGGAAACTTTGGCTCCCTTCAATTCTGCCATATCGGCGATGTTACCTGTTTTGGCCCTTTCTTTTAAAACGATGAACTGTTCAACATTCTTCCATAACATGGTTATAGATCGAATTTCTTTTTGCGGGCCTTCAGTTGCAATGGGGCCAACACCATTCCATGCATAATAGCCGTACAGTCCTTGAAGAATCGCAAACTGTGCCTTGTTTTCAGCCAACAATTTAATATTTTCTTTTGAACCAGCAGTGACAATGGCGCTTAAGCTCATATTCTTGGTCGGCTGTAATTTAACCTTAGTGAGGGTGGCTAATGCTTCTCCGACTGGATAATATGTTCCACCTTTACTGGCAGTGGCTAAAGTAAAAGTTGTTTGGTCAGCATAGGAATATTTTCCAGGCCAGATGACACAGAGCAGTAGAAAAAAAACGGCAGTAAAACGGATAAAGAAAGACATGAAAGCTCCTGCATAAAAATAGAATTTTAACAAATTAATGTATTGACTTGTGGGACTTAGTTCATTTTTCAATGTATTGATAGTATCAAAAGGAAGACATGAAGAAAAGGAAATTGCAAAATTAATACAGCTCTGTTTTGAATTTGTTCGCTGGAAGCAGAGAATCAGTAATCGAGTAAGATATGGGCCAGATTTGAAATTTGATTTGCCGATTTTCCGAAATCTTTGGCCATGCATTTTGCAAGGTCAACAAGACGGTCGATCAGACACTTTTAGTCCTCTCGTGCCGTTGTTCTGAGACTCGTTTCCAAGCTTTCTCTGTCGGGAATAATATTGCTGGTTGAATCGCGATGGAAGGCTTCAACTGTGACAACGGCGGGGTAAATGGTCCAAGTTACGCGACACCGGAGTTTGGACAGAGAATAAAAAATTAGAGAATAGACCGTTATATGTGATACCCTTCTCGTAAGAGGCATATTGGACAGCACTTTGACCAGTTTTTTTTGTTTCCCAACTATTTTGAGCATATTTTGCTTTTGCTTGTTTTTTGTGCACAATTAACATAAATAGTCTCCATCCGGAAACATAGCGACTAAGGGAACCTTATCGGGATACCCGATGTTGCCGTTATACCAGGAGAGAACTCAAAAGGTACTACATTCATGCGGATAACGATTTCGATCATTCTATCATTGCTGATATCTCTTTGGAGTGGCATGGTCCTTGGTTCCAAACCGATGCTACTCACGGTAGGTGGAACCGGCAGTGGCTTGGAGATCATGCGTCTTTTGGGCAGGAGTTATAGCGCTCTGCATCCTGAAATTACAATTAAGGTTGTACCAAGCCTTGGAACTGCCGGTGGCGTCCGTGCATTGCAAAACGATGCCATTGATTTGGCGATTGCCAGTCGTCAGCTAAAAGATCAGGAAAAGGAGGGGGTGACGGGATATTTTCTCGGAGAATCTCCTTTGGTCTTTGTCGTTCACCCGGCGACGGTAGTTGACGATGTGACTCTGACTCAGGTCATCAATATTTATAGTGGAAAAACCACCGCATGGCCTGATGGAACCAAGATCCGGAGGATTTTACGTCCTGATAATGATTCTGACTGGCAACTCATGAGCAGCTTTTCACCGGACTTGGCCAAGTCTCTGAAAATTGCCCAGGAAACCGAAGGCTTGTTCCTGGCCGTGACGGATAACGACGCAGCCAAGTATCTCGAGCGCATTCCGGGAAGTTTTGGCCCATCGACTCTTGTCATGATTCTGGCTGAAAAGCGGAATGTGAAAATCCTGTCCTTTGAAGGCATACAACCAATGGGCGCAGGCATCAGCAGTATCACCACGGGGAAATATCCCCTGGTAAAACAATATCACCTTCTTAAAAAAATCGATGCTTCTCCGTTCGTTGATGATTTTATTGAATTTATTCAATCGGATCAGGGGCGGCAAATAATGGCTCAATTTGGGATAATTTCAGTTGGTGAACCGCGGTAAATAAATGAAGAAAAACAATCAATTTTTATGGGAAGCAACAGTGAGGCGGTTGATCGTCTCATTTGCCGTACTTTGTGCAATTGCCCCTTTGATTCTTTATCTGCTTTTTTTCGTGGGCGAACAGAAAGTCACCATGAGGGCCGAGGCAGATATTTTTGCCCGGACTATCACCGATGAGATCAATAACAATCCGGCCTATTGGCAGTATGAGGACATTCGTTTTGCGTCGATCCTGAGACGTCGTCTACCTGACGGGCATAATCAGGAACACCGGCAGCTGTTTGACAGTAACAATATACTTGTCGCAGAAAACAAGGCATCACTGCCGGCTCCGCTGATTCATGTTGAAGTTCCTGTTTTTGATGCCGGGGCAGCGGTGGGTATCTTAAAAATTACCCGATCCATACGTTCAATATTAGAAACATCAGTTCTTGTTTTTCTGGTCAGCAGCCTCTGTGGCACTCTGGTCTATTTTTTACTGCGTGTTTTTCCGTTAAAGGTGCTGAGATCTGCCTTTGTCGCTCTGCATGAGGAAAAGGAACAGGCGACGGTTACGCTGCAGGCCATTTCCGATGCTGTTGTCACCACGGATACCTCGTTACGGATCCTCTCGCTTAATCCTGCCGCGACAGAGCTTGTCGGAATGCAGACCTCCAGAGTGATCGGAGGTTTATTCTCTGATTATTTCGAAATCCTTCATCCCGAAACAAGAGAAAAGATAGATGACCTGCTGGACAATTGTCTGGCAGCCGTTGATACTTTCTGCTCATTGCCAAGGCAGGCTCTCATTGTTGGTAAAGGAGAGAGCAGTAATTTACACGTCGAAATCACTGTATCTGCGCTCCGGGATGAGCAGGCCAGTTTGTTGGGCCTGGTTATCGTTTTCCATAACGTGACCATTGCCCGCGCGCTGGAGAAGCAACTTCAGGATAAGGTGACGGAGCTGGCTGTCATTGTCAAATATGCCGGGGTTGGGATTGCCTTTGTTCAGCATGGTGCTATTCGAGAGGCGAATACCATGGTCTCGGAGATCATGGGGGTCCCTCCTGAGGCAATAATAGGGCAGGAGGTTTCATACATCCTGCCCACATATTTGGGCTATACCGAGCCGATTGAATATATTTACGAGCAGCTTGGTAAGGGAGACATTTTCGATATAGAATATCAGGTAGTCCGTTCCGACCAGAGACGGATATGGCTGCGGCTTATCGGCCAGGCAGTCGACCCCAGTCGGCTCAGTGAAGCGGGCAGTGTATGGATTGCTCAGGATATTACGCAGTTGAAGCAATATCAGGAGGAGCTTCGGATGGCCAAACGCCTCGCGGAGGAGGCGAGTAATTTCAAGTCGGAGTTTATTGCCCACGTTAACCATGAACTGCGTAATCCGATTGGCGGGATTATAGGGCTGAACCGGTTGGTGCTTGAGTCTGAATTGACCCCTGTTCAGCAGCAGCAACTGACGATTGTTCAGACGACAGCAGAAAATCTCCTGCTTTTAATCAATAATCTTCTCGATCTCTCGAAAATCGAGGCGGGAGTGATGGAACTGGAAGAAAAGCCATTCAATATTGCTTCAACCTATGATTATGTCCATAACGTTGTTGCCTTGAGAGTCAAGGAAAAGGGGTTGTTCCTAACCTTATCCATTGCCGATGATGTTCCCTCGGAGGTGATCGGTGATGAGTTGCGGCTTGGTCAGCTTCTGCTGAATCTGGTGGGCAACGCTCTGAAATTCACTTCGACAGGAGGTATCACTGTCTCGTGTGAGAAACTTTCGCAAACTGAAAACACCATCCAACTTCAGTTCAGTGTGACGGATACCGGATGTGGCATAGATGAACCAACTCGAAAAAAGATTTTCAAAGCCTTCGTGCAGGCGTCAAGCAGTGTGGCGAGAACGCATGGCGGCAGCGGCCTTGGTTTGTCTATTTGTAAGAAAATTGTCAAGTTGATGGGGGGCGATATTGTGGTTGAAAGTGAGCCGGGCAAGGGATCAACTTTTTCTTTTACCGGCAATTTCAGGCATGAATTGCGACCAGAAACAGGTTCTGCTGTAGCAGACAAGATAATTCCAAAAGACAAAGAAGGATTGCCGCAACGAGCAAGAAAGATCCTTCTGGTTGAAGATATGGCCTTTAACCAGACTCTTGCCAAGAGTTTACTGGAAGGAGGGGGACATCGTGTCCAGGTGGCGGCAAATGGTCGTGAGGCCCTTGCGGCATTGGCCGTATCGACTTTCGATGCCATTTTCATGGATGTTCAGATGCCGGTTATGGACGGTTTGCTGGCGACTCGGTTGATTCGTCGTTGTGAAAAAGAAGAAATCCCGCTGGCCAGAGAAAGTACCGAACTCCTTCGGGCTGTAAACTCCAGGATATATGGCAAGCATATCCCCATTATCGGCATGACAGGGAACACTGCCAATGACCATAGGCAGGACTGTTTGGCGGCAGGAATGGACCGCTATATCACCAAGCCTTTTGAGAGGGATGAAATGTTGGGTGTCTTGAATGTGCTGTGTGAAAAGCCTACACTGTAGATGGATGGAGTGGGCAGTTACTTCAATTCCTTCCATTTCCCTTCTTCATATTCTTTTATGAAATTGATAACATCTGTTTTTAAATTATCTCTCATGATTCTTGTTTGTTGAAGCCTGTCAATTCTGCTTTCAGCAACTTTGTCTGGATCCGGATGCCGCCAGTTTAACCGCAGTAACTGGCCGGGAAAATCAGGACATTTTTCATCTATTCGTTTTGGGCAGACCGTGATCACGATGTCATAGTGTCGTCCCATTTCGAAAAGCTCAAAAACAGAATGCGGACAATCGCATGTTGAAAGATCATATCCGTCGAGTTTCATTATTATGGTAACGACCGGATTTAATGGCCCTGGTTCAAAGCCAGCACACTCGACAGTAAAATACTTAGCGCCAAGAGTCTTGAGGTAGGCACTTGCTATAAGGTTTTGTCCGAAGTTGTATTCAGATACTATCAGTACATCCAGCATGGCTAACTCTTCAGTAAAAATGAATATCTTATGCGTCCTTCCTGGTCTTGCCAGAATGCCGGGCCTTATTGAATAAACGGTTCTCGCATGGTGACAAATTCTTCTGCGCTGCTGGGGTGGACGCCAACGGTGCGGTCAAAATCGGTTTTAGTGGCCCCGGCTTTCAGGGCTACGGCGAATCCTTGGAGAATCTCACCGGCATCCGGTCCCACCATATGTACCCCCAAGACCCGGTCACTGCTGCCGTCCACCACCAGTTTCATCAGTGTCTTTTCATCAATTCTGCCAAGAGCATATTTCATCGGTCGAAAAACCGATTTATAAATGACGACATTATTGTACTGTTTTCGGGCCTCAGCCTCTGTCAGGCCGACAGTGCCAAGCGGTGGCTGGCTGAAGATTGTCGTGGGGATGTTGGTGTAATCCATTATCCGCGTTTCTCCGCCAAAATGATTGGCTGCAAATATCCGTCCTTCGTGAATAGCAACAGGCGTCAGATTGATTCTGTTGGTCACATCACCTATGGCATAAATATTTTGAACTGATGTCTGCATCTGTTCATCAACCTCAATGGCCCCAGAATCGTTGACCGAGACACCAATTGCACTGAGGCCGAGACCAGCTGAATTTGGTCTACGGCCGGTGGCAAAAAGAACTTGGCCATAGGCTTTACTCTCACATTCACTGCATATAACACGCAGGCCATCAGCCGTTTTTTCAACCCTGTCAATGTGAGTAGCACATTGAATAATGATTCCCTTTTTGGCCTGTTCAGCCCGCAGATGTTCCGCAAGATCAGCATCGAAGCCCCGCAGGGGACGAGTACTCCGTATCATCAGGGTAACCTGGACACCGAGTCCGTGAAATATGCTGGCAAACTCCTGGGCGATATAGCCGCCACCAACAATCGCCATTTTTTCTGGTAACTCATTGAGAAGAAAGGCACCATCTGAAACGATTACATGCTCGCGACCGGGAAATTCAGGGACAAAAGGAGTACCGCCGGTAGCAATCATGAACCGGTCGGCTGTGACTTGCTGGCTTCCTACCTGCACGGTGTTTGCATCGATAAAACGAGCCGAATCCCGGTAAACATCGACGTTAAATTTTTCGAGAAGACCATCGTAGATACCGTTGAGCCGCCGCAACTCTGCCTGGACGCCGTTGCGTAATTCGACCCAGTCAAACGTTGGGTCATGGCAGGTCCAGCCAAGGCTTTGGGCATTGCACAGGTCTTCTGCCGCGTGGGATGCATACATCATGAGTTTTTTCGGCACACAGCCACGGTTCACGCATGTGCCACCCAGGCGATCAACCTCTGCCAGGCCAACTTTAGCTCCCAGTGCTGCCGAAGTTCTGGCGCAGGCAACTCCACCTGAACCTCCTCCAATCACAAATAAATCATAATGTGGCATAGTGCTGCTCCCCGTATAAAAAATGGATGATTGATTCATCTCTGCCGTGATTGTTCATAAGAATAAGCATATTCCATTAAAAGAGTATCTATTTTAGCAGGTAATGCTTGAGCAGGAACAGGGTTGGTCGTCGTCTGACCAAAGCCGCGTGGTTTTAGACATGTTGCTGAACCTGCTTGCTCCTGCACATCCCCCGATATAAGAACTTTCTGCTGCTGGAACACTTTGTGCAAAATGTTTTGTAGCTGCAGAGTTCAGGAGGAGCAATATTCGGTGGCGAACCATAATGGAGGAGCGAAACAATGATACGTAAGGCGCTCGTGGCAGATGACGATGAAATGGTCCTGTGTTTATTGGAATATGTTCTCGAATTAAGAGGTTATGACATAACCAAGGCCACGGATGGAGACCGGGCCCTGAAAGAATTGGAAACCGAAGAATTTGATTTGGTTATTACTGATTTGCAAATGGGCCGAACAAGCGGATTCAATGTCATCCGTAAAGCAAAGGACACCAATTCTGAAACGATAGTGTTTATGATTACGGGATGTTGCGATCCATCAAAAGAAACTGAAGCGTTTCAGCAAGGTGTAGATGGTTTTTTATTCAAACCATTTCGTTTGGATGATTTACTTGAGCAGATTCAGGTGCAGGAGTCAAAGCGTTTCTGTCCTCCTGTCTCAATAGTACAGCGAGACTCAAGACGAGGGCAAAGTGTCAGGAAATTTTGCAAAGTGTAAAACTCTTTTCCAAAAAAGAAATATCGCTCCACGGAGCACTTGAAGTGCTCTGAATAAAACATAATCATCACGAGGTTTAAATATCTCTGACCTCTCGCCTTGATTAAATCTTCGTAAATAGAGGGGATAGGACAGGGATTGTTTAAAAAGGCGTAATGAGAAAATCCCTGTTCATTTTTTTTTGCTGAAGGAATGGCAATCATCAAGCTCCAACCTCGTGCATTCTCTTGTACATATACAAACTATATTCATTATAGATCATCCTGAATCCCCGTGAAGGATCAGCTGCATAAATGAGGCCGCCGCCTTCATGAAAATTCCTGACTAAAGAATCAAACTGCGCAGGTTCAATACCAAAAGTATGAAAAACTACTTTTTTGAAACCCTCTTCAATTTCATCGTAGGAGGTCATGACACTACGTAACCTGCCGTTTTTACCTCTAATCCTGTCGATGATGCTTTTGATTGCACCTGGCCTGTCCGCCAATTTAAAGATAAAAATCTGGCCCTTGCTGGCGGCCCCTGTAAACGATACAAAGCATCGGAAAATGTCACTTTTGGTAATGATGCCCTCTGATTTGCCAGCGGTATTGATCACCGGCATTCCGGATATGCCATTTTTGAGCATGGTTACGGCGGCCTCATCAACCGTACGATCATCACGGATGGTAAGAACAGGCTTAGACATGATTGATTCAATTTTCAGAGATTCCAGTAACGATGGCATTTCAAATTTATCTAGAGTGGTGGCGTCGGAAGGAGTCGCTTTTTTTATGTCTCCATCAGTTATAATGCCGACAAGCTCACGGTTTTTAAAGACAGGGAGCATGGAAATAACCCTTGTTCGGAATAATTTTGCAGCAGTATTGTAGGAATCATCGCTCTCAATGGTGATGACAGGTTGGCTCATCCATTCTTTTATCAGCATAATTATTTCTCCCTTTTGAAAATATTACGATCCCTGACACTGACCACTGGAACAGGGGAATGCCTGAATACTTTTTCGGCCGCACTGCCAAACAAAACCCGTTGCAAATTTCCTTTGCCTTTATTGGCCATTACGACCAAATCAATTTTTTCCTTGTCTATGGTTTCCAGGATCTGAACAGACGGGATACCCACATCAATCATAAAACTCATGCGTGATTTGTGTTCGAAACAATGATGTTTTATCAGGTCTTTTATCAACTTCTCCCGTTCTGTTTTCGATCTCTTTATAAAATCGTCGACACTGTTGTTACCTGGGATATCTCTCCTGACCCTGTCAAAAGAATCCACATCGAGCTGATTTATGACGTTATAGACTATAATATGTGAATTTTGGGTTAGCTCTACCGAGTATTCCAGAACCATTGGCGAAAAATCGGAAAAATCAACGCAAGCCAAAATTTTATGTATTTTCGTCTTCATAGTGCTCCTCTTTGGTCTCAGCTGTTTTCGTAATTTTTATTGCGATGCAAGGCCTTCAATCAATTCCGGAATGCCAAAATGGATCTGAATTTCATATTCTCCAAAATCGTCACCTTTTGTAATCTTGAATCCAAGTTTTTTGGCAAGAGCAAGCATGCCGGTATTCTCTTTTAAAACGATACCATGGATATGTTTGTAGCCGCGCTTTTCAGCAATCAGCAGACACTGGCGCATCAGGCTGGCACCGATTCCTTTTCCCTGCCAGGCATCACCAATCAGGACAGCAATTTCTCCCGCAAGACCATCCGGGTCGCCTATGATCCTCGCAACTCCAAGCATTCTTTCGAATTCTGAATCTTCATCAATGGCTACCAGTGCAATTTCCCGGTCATAATCGATCTGAGTAAACCGGGAGAGCATCGTCGGCGGCATTTTTTTCATCACGCCAAAAAATCTGTGATAGATGGAGGTCGGTGACAGCACTTCGATAAGGCGGACATAAAGTGGTGCATCTTCAGGTTTTATCGGTCGGATAAAGATCTTTATGCCACTGTCAGTTGTCATCCGGTATTCATTATTCTCGGGATAGGGGCTGATCACCAGATGCAGGGGAGAAGGGGTACCCAGGGGCGATATCAGCAGGCGGGTATCAACTATGATGGGTTGACCATCTTTGATCAAAATAGGATTCATGTCCAGTTCGGAAATCTGGGGAAAATCGATCAGCAGTTGCGAGAGAGTGATGATCATTTCCTCAAGTTTTTCGCAATCGGCTGGCGGGTGGTTTCTATAGCCCTGCAATAAGGTGTGGGTTTTCGTTTCCTGCATCAGACGCCTGGCCAGCAACCTGTTCATCGGAGGTAAGCCAAGGGCCCGGTCTTTGAGTACCTCAGTGAATATTCCACCCATCCCAAAAAGGATCACCGGACCGAAATCCGCATCCCTTTTTGCCCCGAGGAGAATTTCAAAATCGGGTTTGGCCAGGAAAGGTTGAATGGTTACCCCTTCGATCCGGGCTTCTGGGTTGAGTTTTCGTGCAGATACCATCGTCCGTTGAAAGGCTTGCTGGACATCCATGTCAGAACGCAGGTCGAGATGAACGCCACCTGCATCGGTTTTATGGCTAATATCCGAAGATAATAGTTTCAGGACCACCGGATATCCTATGCTCCGACTCAGCTCAGCGGCCTGTTCGGCACTGTTGGCAACTTCTGTCTGGATAATTGGCAAGCCATAGGCGCTAAAGAGCGTCCGGACATCTGGTTCGGCCATGAATCCTTCTTCCTGGTACCTGGTCAAGATATCTTCGGCTTTTTTATGGTCAAAGATCATCTCCCGGTTCACTTTTGGCGGTACCTCCAGCAGCAGTTCCTGATTTCTGGCAAAGGCCACCATATGTAAAAAGGCCCGAACTGCTCTTTCCGGAGTGTCAAACGTTGGAATTGCCGATTCGTTGAGGAACTCCACCGCCGGTCCAATACTTCTGCCACCCATCCAGCTGGCAAAAACAGGGAATTGCAGACCTTGCATCGCATCGACAAGAGATTTGGCAACCGACAAGGGGTCAGTCACTGCCTGGGGGGCGAGGATTACCAGTACTCCATCAAAATTGTGACCAGTAAGGCAAACCTTCAGGGCCTGATGAAATCTCTCGGCTAATGCATCGCCAAGGATGTCGATGGGATTGTTTCGGCTCCAGCAACTCGGCAGGATTGAGTCGAGTTGTTTTATGGTCGCCGCATCGAGAGGTGCTGGATCGTGACCATGGCGGGAAAGATAGTCGGCCGCCATGACTCCTGGGCCACCACCATTGGTGATTATGGCCAGGCGCGGACCGCGGGGGCGGGGTTGTTTGGCCATCAGTTCTGCACAGTCGAACAGCTCTTCGATGGTGTCCACCCGGACAATACCTGCCCGTTTGAAGGCTGCGTCATAGACCGCATCTTCTCCCGCCATGGCCCCTGTATGGGAAGCAGCAGCTTTGGCGCCGGCCATACTCCTGCCAGCTTTCAGAACAATGATGGGTTTTACCCGCGACACTGAACGTGCCGCGCTCATGAATTTTCTAAAGTTTGTTAGATTTTCGATATATAACAGGATGCTTTTAACCGAAGAATCATTGCCGAGATAATCAACCATATCTCCAAAATCCACGTCGAGCATGGAGCCAATACTGACAAAATGGCTGAAGCCGATCCGCTCTTTGAAAGCCAGATCAAGGATTGAGGAGCAGATGGCACCGCTCTGGGAAACAAGGGCAAGGTTGCCGGTCTGGGGCATCCCGGAAATAAAGGTGGCGTTGAGTCTGCCGCTCGGCTGTATTATGCCAAGGCAGTTGGGGCCGATGATACGAAAGCCCGAAGGAAGGGCAATGTCGCGGATTTTTTGTTCAATGTGACTTCCTTGTTCGCCAGCTTCTTTACCTCCTGCGGAAATAATGATGGCTCCACCAATTTTTTTGTCGATGCACTGCCGAACGATATCCGGAACAGTATGGATGGGGGTTGCGATGATCGCCAGATCTACGCCGACCTCTAACTCGGAGACCGATTTGTATGATGGATATCCGGCGATATTCTTATATTTCGGATTCACGGGCAGCACTTTTCCGGGAAACTCTCCTTCCACTAGATTGACCATCAAGGCATGGCCGATTGTGCCAGTCTTTTCACTCGCTCCCACTACAGCTATATGTTGCGGTTTCATGATCCGGTCGAGGTTGTGTTGTCCCATGTTACGGCTCCAGTTGTTGAAGGTAGTATGCTTTTGTTTTCACCCTTTTCATCGCGAAAGTCCGAATGAATTTTTCAGCAATCAGTGATGCTGGTCCTGGCAAGCAATGCCTTTACACTTTGGAAATATTTCTGACACTTGCTTGTGATCTTGTCTGCTGTCAAATCCAGATGCAAATTCTCCATCATCTATTCCTGGTACATTTGGTGCCATTGCTTTTCCCTCCTTTACGACTGGTCCAAAAAGAAGGCTGTTGAGGTGCTCTGCTGTTGTCATTGAGGGTTGCATAAAGTGTTCCAGGAGTAAGGAGGGACTACGTGGGGCTAAGGGAGGGATGTTATGGCACAGACTGTGCAATAGAAAGTGTGTAATCTAGCTCCCCAATCGAGGAGAAGAAAATAGGATATTTGTGATCAGAGTGTCTGGGGAAAAAAAATCTAAATGGAGGACCGAAAATGCAAGAGACTAATAGTATTGTTGTTCCGGTTGATTTTTCAGGGATAACGAACAAGCTGGTGGACTATGCCGTCGATATGGCAAATAGATTGTCCAAAGTGATTCATTTCGTTCATGCTGTCCATTTCTATGCAGGTGATTCAATGATCGGTTTCACGTATGCCACGGAGTGTGAAGCTAAGCTTATAAAGGATGCTGAAGAACGAATGCAAAATCTTGTTACAGATAATAACGAGAGGTGTAAGGGATGTACAGGAGATGTGGTTATCGGAGATCCGGTGGAAAAAATAGTAGAATTTGCCCAGGCAAAAAATTCAGATATGATAATTATCAGTACTCATGGAATTAAAGGAATCGAAAAAATCCTGTTGGGCAGCGTGGCAGAGCGTGTTCTCAAACGTGCCCATTGTCCTGTACTTTTTCTGAATCCTTTTAAAAAGTAATAAGGCCGATTGCTGCCGACCAGTGGGGAGAGCCTGATGGCTCTCTCTGGCCGTATTGGTGATTTTCTATAGGTAAACCGCTGCGGTTGCATGGAGACTATAAGAATCTGGCATATCCAGTTGCACCGTAAGATGAGTATGAATTTGCGGTAGCACATCGTTTAGCTACCGGATATCGACCTAAAAGCGGTATGTCATGCCATACAGAAAGGCAAGGAGAAGATGCCTCTTTGTATCAGTCTTATTCGTTAGTGAGAAGAGTCTGCGCTGTCTGGGGGGCAATATTGGCTTGGGCAGCTAAGGCAGATTTACTATTCTTTACGATTGATTGCATGATCTGCTTTATTGATTTTTCCTCAGACCCAGGCTCAAGTGTACTAAGGCCGGCGGTTTTTCCCGGGCCAGAAGTCGTCACAGATTCGGTGAGTGTAATATTGTCGTTGAATTTTGCACTATCGGTATCAGAAGTGAGACCAGCCGTTCTCTTTGTTGATTGTTCCACTGCTGTTTCAGCTTTCTGATGTTTGGCTTGATTTGCTGTTAAAGTGCTATTCGAGATTGATGAGAGCGACATGTTTGCCTCCAGCTGATTTTAAAGTATAAATACATTATATTACTTTTATTTGAACTTGATAATAGTAGATCGACAGAAATTGCGAATTGGTTTAGTGAAATTTGTCTTTTTCAAAGAATTGACCCCAATACAAAACAGGAAAATTTGCCATACCTCATCTAATCGTGATAGCATTATCACTTAATTAGCCTAGATGCAAAGGAGAGGGTGGTGAGTTTGAAAGTCACAATAATATTGCTGTTGGCGATTTCTCTTTTTTCAGAAGGGATGGCTCAGGAATCCGTGAAGCTTGCCTCCCTTGCCTGGGAACCATATATCGGTCCCAAAATGCAGAACAATGGCTATGTCGCAGACATTGTCGTTGAGGCTTTCAAGAGGGCCGGCTATAAATCAGAAATAAGCTTTTTCCCTTGGGCCAGAGCGGTAAAGGTAGCGGAATACGGTGAATTTGATGGTGTTTTTCCTGAATATTTCGAGGAGAGCCGTAAGGATAAATTTGTTTTTTCTGATCCCTTTCCCGGAGGTCCCGTGGGGCTGTATAAGAGAAAGGATAATGTTGTGTCGTATTCAGTCAATCCAGAGATAAATCAGACCGAGGCGCTCCGTGGCTTGCAAGATGCCAAGTTTGGTGTTGTTCGTGGTTATATTAATACTGCTGAATTTGATGCAGCTACCTTCTTGAAGAAAGAAGAGGTCGATCGCGATGAACTCAATCTAAAAAAACTTTTCAATCGACGCATCCAGTACATTTTTATTGATAAATATGTAGCTGAATACCTTATTAAACATGATTTCCCTTCTTATGCTGCGGAACTGGAGTTTATGGTCCCTGCTCTGGAAGTTCGGTCTCTTTATATAGCTTTTTCAAAAAAAGCCTCAGACTATCAGGATAAACTTCAAGCCTTCAATTCCGGGTTAAAGCAAATAAAACAAGACGGCACTCTGGTCCGGATTATGAAAAAGCACAGCGTTGATGACAACATCAACTTTGCCCTGGAGCCATAAGTGATTTGTTGACTTTAATGGCTGAGATGCTCTGACGTTGACCCAAAAGAGATGGGTTTGAAAGGTGAAAGACTGCTAGCACACATTCAATACAGATGACAGTTTCTGTAGTTGCTCATTTGCCACCTGGCTAAGAGATACGTTGCCAAACCTCTTGGTATCTATTTCTGCGAAGCGTTCCGCCAACATTTCCTCAAAGGTCATAGTTTTTGACAATGCCAAAACCTTTGTCCAGTAGTCGAGGACATCTTCCAGGTATTCTCTAACTTGGTAGGCACGGGAGCCGGCGTCATAAATGGTACATCTTTCCAGGGGATAAGATGGTGCCTGGTAATTTGACTCAATAAATTCAGGAGCCAACAGTGAGTTGCTGCGCATTAAGTCGGTGCCGGTGATTTTTATTGCCACCTCCGATTCGGCTGTTGGTACGAAAAATCGACCTTCAATATAACAGACATGCGTTCCCTCATAATGCGGAAAGTGGTTGCGGCAGGCTTTATCAGCTTCAATCAATCTTTTTTCACTCATGGGGCCGCCTAAGGTGAAGAAAAGAATAGAACTGAGTTCCGTCCCTTGTCTGACCGCCTCTTTAACCATGATGTCCAAAGCATGTTTCAGGCTGGTCCCGGTTGCTACGACATCACCAAGAATGATCTGTGCTTTTGGCGGAAAGCTGATTTTTTTGTATTCGTCTTCTGTTATATGCCACAGTTCCGAGTCTTCAGTTATTCTCGCTCGCTGGGCAGTTACAAAAGAAGAGCTGTGGTTATTCCAGCCAAAGGCTTTTGCCAGTGCCCCGCGAAGTCCAAAATTCAAGCCTCCCCGTAGTATATTGAAAACCACTGAACGGTTTTCCTGCAGGTGCATAGCTGTTGATTTTTTGCTGAGTTGCAAGAAGGTTGCACAGGCCCTTTCGAGTTTTTCGGTATAGTCACAGCCCATCACCATGGGATCATTACAAATAGCTCTGGTTTCAGCAGTGGAAAGAATATATCGGTGAATAGCTGTTACAGCGTGGTCCTCGACTTGATAGATGACTCCGTCTTTATCTCTGTTTATTTCTTTTAGCATAAATTTCAAATAGTAGGTCTTTTCTGAGAAGTAAATCGTCAGCAAAAAAGAAAATCGCCCTTTGCCTCCGCTCTGCACGGGCAAGACTATACCTACTTTGCAGTAATGTTGCACCCTCTTCTACATATTTTATCCCGGTGATCCGGGCTTGCTTCAAATCGTTAGCCGTAAATTACTTCCGATCAAATTGATTAATGTTCGCGGCACTTCGTGTTCAGTGGCTAAGGCATTCCATGTCGAAAAATGGTGCGTAGTTTCCTCAATGACCCTGTCTATTTTTCGTTTGGTGAAAAGAGAGCTTAATTTTTGAAAGCTATAAAAATCATCCCGGGTAAAGTTGTCATGTTTGCCATTAATACTCATCCAGTGATTACTGACCCAAGGACTTCCTGGTTTGTAACTGTAGGCTAAATCGTAAGCTGGCGCTAATTGCCAACGGTGGTCGTCGTCGAGTAAGAATGCAAAGTTCTTGGAGTGGTCGTCATGGTTACGGCCAATGACATTGAAAACCATTCGTTTAAATATCTGCATTGCCTCCAATGAACTTAATTTCAGCTCTCTGGCAACTGAGAATAACTCGGCATATGAGTACGAACCAATTTTTTTGTAGCTGACATGCGCCAGGCCATTGAGTGTCTGGACGTGACGTTTTTTATTACCGTTTCGGTCAAAGCGCTGGGTAATGAAGTGGCGACGATTACCCTCGGGCAGCAATCGGCAAGGCATCATTTCTATGCCACAAGCTCTGGCGATGAGGTGATAAACATACTCCATCGCCCCATATCCCATTGGATCACCAAATGTTTCCCTGTTTTTGTTGTGTTCGCTAACCCCGTCAAACTTCATCAGGAAATGAGTAAACTCAGGAGGTGCATCTGCTTGGCCTGATCTTACTTTGGTAAAATCACCGTTAAACGCGACTACAGCTTTTGGTCTTGCTCCACCGGCACTCATTCCGATAGACATGAGTGCCATCATTGCTTCTTTGTCTTCTTTTCCCTGGGCGTTAAAATTGAGGCTGAATTGTTCTCGTCTATCTAAAATTTCCTGAGCGATAGCTACCAGAGATTCAATTTCAAGATGGAGCGAAGCGTTGAGGTTTTTTCTTTGGAAGGCTGGATGGTATGTTAATGCCCCCATGCCTCTTTTGCCAGTATATTGAAGACGTTGTAATGGCGTTATGTCAGCTGGCGATTTACCTTGGCTGGCTATCCAGGCATTCATAATAATATTACCAAAATCATCAGGCAGGGAATCTGCGATCATTCCGGGCAGTCCCCTGAAAGCAGCAGAATCAATTTCAGGAAATGAATATACTTTTGACGACAAAGGCATCTTTATGGGCGAGAGCTCGATGCCTGTTTTGATAAAACGAGGTTCATATTCGAATGAGCCAAGGCCTGTCTTAGAATTGAAACTAACCGCGCCAACGTCGTGCTCTCGGTATTTGACAGTGACGACGTCCATTACCATGAGGGCTTCTCCGCTTTGGTGCTGTCTTTTGTATTCTTAACTTTTGATGCTCGTTGTCGTTTCTGGCCTTTGAGTTTAGCCAACTGAACAGGGGATATTTCCTGGACAGGTAAAAAGAGATTGAGCTGGTCTGCCAAATCCAGTGAGGCTAATATGGCGATAAAATTCTCCAGCTGAACTTTTCCCTTTTCCGCGTTAAGGATAGTTCTTCTGTTCAAACCGGTTCGTTTTGCCACTTCAGTCTGTGATAAATTGGCATTCAGCCTCGCTTGTTTCAGTCTATTGCCTAATTCCTCCGCTATGGCGATAGGAGACATAGCTTCAAGTCTCATAATGTTACCTATATTACACGTTGAATGGTGGTTTGTTATTTAGAGTACGCTTATGTTTACATTATATTTTTTTTGAAAACAGTCAATTGATATTTTTTAATGTATATTAAAAGTGACATTGAGTTAAAAAATACCTCTAATGTGTATATTTGAACACTTTAGGGTATGTGTTTGTGTAAACCTATAGGTATGTGTCATCTTAAAGGAAAAACTTTATATTAAATTTTAATCAGTATATTATTTAATTCTGTTCATCTTTTGATTGCTATAATCGGGGTTTTATCCGTTTATTCTGCCAACTTCACTTTTAGTGAGAGTCAGGCAAAGCTACTGTAAAAAATTATGATGCTGTCAGGTTTTAAGGAAAATCCGATAATAAATAAATTTTTAACACTCTTCAGTGGATTCTCACTCAAGGGGAAAATATTATTATGGGTTATGCCTATTGCAATACTTGGTATGCTGTCTATCAGTTTCACCGCTTATAAATATGTCAACATTGTCATAGAAAAAGAGCTCTCTGACAGTATGTTGATCTCTGTTGGTAAGAGTGCTGAGAGTATTGATAGATGGCTCTCCACCATTATGCTCGAACCTGAAAGCATAGCATCAACTCCCGCAGCAAAACGGATAAATCAGGATTTCCTGACCTTAGATATCCAGAACATTAACAGGCATAAAATCCTCCACGCAAAACACCCGGATATTTTTCAGGACATTTATGCCGCCAATCGTCAAGGTGAGTATCATACCGTTCAGCAGAACGATTCAGGGTACTCTCTCTTTGTCGGGGATATCGCAAACAGACCCTATTTCCAGTCTATTATGGCCGGTGGCCCAACGCAGATTACCCCTCCGCTTATATCCAGAACGACAGGCATCCCAACTATATTCATGGTTTCTCCTATAGTAGATGAAGCCAATCAGCCGCAGGGTCTCATTGGTGCAGGAATTTCATTAAAATATATCCAACAGATAGGTCAGGAATTGAAGGCCGGGCAAGATGGTTATGGCTTTATTGTTGCTAAAGATGGAACCTATATCTATCATCCGGATTCTGATTTCGTGATGAAGAGAAAGATTACAGAGCTTGATGACCCTCTGGAGGCGAAACTCGGGCAGTTGATGCTCTCAGGAGGTTCCGGTATGTACTACAGTACCGTTATGGGGCGGACAATGATTGCCTTCTACCAGCCGATACCTGTCACTGGTTGGTCTGCAGCAACAGTTATTCCTGAATCCGAGTTGTTTGCGCCAACTATAAAAATGATGAAGGTGCTTACGGTAATCACTACCATCTTTGTCTTTTTTATCGGTACCGCGATTCTGTTGGCAATGCAGTTACTCACCAGACCGTTACAGACTCTTGCTAAAAGAACCCAAGAAATAGCAGATGGAAATCTTGAGGGGGATTCCCTTGAAATCACTTCAAAAGATGAGATCGGTTCATTGGCAGAATCTTTTAATAAGATGACCGCGAATCTGAAAAAAACTTTATCAGGACTGCAGAAGAGCGAAGAAAGTTATAGAAGTATCTTTGAGAATTCAATTGAAGGTATCCTGCAGTCAACAATAGAGGGGGAAGTGCTCAATGCAAATCCGGCAATGGCCAAAATGTTAGGCTATGCTTCGGCTGAAGAGTTGATTGGGGCACACCTTGATCTTAACCAAGATATCTACGTCAACCCAGATGATCGGCAGACTCTATTATCCCAAATCCTCCGCAAGGGAATGATCAATGACTTTGAGGTTCAATATCGTCGCCGTGATAACGAAATAATCTGGGTTTCACTGAGCTCTTTTCTGGTACGAAATGCTTCCGGTGAGCCCCTTCGAATAGAAGGCATGGTTGCCAATATCAGTGATCGTAAGCGCGGCGAGCAGGAGAGGCGAAAGCTCTTTGAGCAACTTGCTCAAGCTCAAAAACTTGAAGCCGTAGGGCAGTTGGCTGGAGGAGTAGCACACGACTTTAATAACATGTTGTCGGTAATAATTGGTCAAACACAATTAGCATTGCTGAGAGTACAGCCCTCAGATCCGTTTTATAAGCCTTTTGTTGAAATTCAGAATGCGGCAGAGCACTCTGCAAATCTTACGAAACAACTCCTTGCCTTTGCTCGCAAGCAGACTGTCGCGCCGAAGATGATTGACCTTAATCAAGCTATCAATGATACATTAACATTACTACGGCGGTTAATTTCAGAAGATATCGAGCTCGTTCTGCATTCAGCCGCAGAGGTTTGGCCAATTTTTATTGATCCCGATCAAATTAAGCAGATCCTTACCAATTTATGTGTTAATGCCCGTGATGCGATAGCTGGAATAGGTCAAATTAACATTGAAACCAAAAACGTTTCATTCGATGCTGACTATTGTGCGAATTATCCCGATGTCCGCCCTGGAGACTATGTCAGCTTGACGGTAAGTGATACCGGTTCAGGAATGGATAAAGAAACACAGAAACACATCTTTGAACCATTTTTTACGACTAAAGAGGTTGTTAAAGGAACCGGATTGGGCCTCGCAACAGTTTATGGCATCGTTAAACAAAACAATGCCTTCATCAACATCTATAGCGAACCAGGACAGGGAACAATCTTCAGGCTTTACTTTCCAAGGTGTCAGGATGTACATCAAACCTCTTCACCTAAGGCGCTTGAAAAACTGATAAATATTGATATGGGAACGGTCTTGCTGGTCGAAGATGAGCCTCGAATCCTCACGGTCACTAAGCAAATTCTTGAGGAACTCGGATGTCGGGTTGTTGCGGTTAAATCGCCTTCTGAAGCGCTTAAGATTGCGGAGGATCCGTCTTACAGCATTGATCTGTTGATTACTGATGTTGTCATGCCGGAAATGAATGGCCGGGAGCTGGCTCTGCGTGTCGCGACAATAAGGCCAGATATACGATGCCTTTTTATGTCTGGCTATACTGCGGACATTATTGCTCATAAAGGAGTTTTGGATGAAGGTGTGAATTTTATTCAAAAACCTTTTACTGTTCAAAATCTGGTGGAAAAAATTAACGAAGTTATGCAATGAATTAAAACGTTTTCAAGACTCGGGATAATGTCCTGGTACTTGAATTCGTCCACTTCAATTGGTCTTTATTCCTTATGAGGTGGCTGAAGTGTTGACGCAGTGAGAGCTTAACAGTAATACTGTTACCATCATAACCCATGAGACTGACTTGTTAGTTGGGCTTATCAGGTCGGCTTATGAGGTCGGAGGATTCGCTTCTCATTGTTCTCCGTTCAGCGTTTCCGCATCTCGACCGGTTAAACTCTTTATCCTGTGCCACTAAGGAACAACCCTATGAAACCCGTATTAACTCCTGATCTGAAAGTTGCAGATATCATAAAACATTTCCCGTCAACCAAAGCTGTGTTCACTGCCCATGGCCTTGATGTTCTGGTGAGTGACAATGGCTTGAGGATACTCTCTCCCTTTTTAACCTTGGGTACAGCGCTCAGAAGTAGATTTATCGCCGTGCCTGGCTTTATGCAGTTGCTGAAAGAAGCCGTGAGTCAGGAAGGGGCGCTGGAAGCACCCGGCCTGGAAGATATTGCCAAACAAGGCGATTTGACTCTGCTGGCACTGATGCCGTGCGGCTTGAAGATGCCGTTCAGCAGGGCCATCTCCTCATTTATTGAAGATGTCAGGCGTGAACATGGCCTTGAAATTACCTATGCGGTGGAAGGAAATCTCAATCAGGAACTGTCGTATTATCCCTATGTTGATCGGATAGAGTCGGTGGACGAGTTGCCGGATATTATCGTTTCCGCCGATTTTAACACCTTTTACGGTCGCCGGTTCTACGAGAAATTTGTCGCAACCGGGCAAATGCGGGGATACGGCGCTTATATGCCAAATGTGTACTATAAAGATGCCGGTATCGTTGAACCGAAAGGCGAATATTCGGTGCTGGGGGTTAATCCGCTGGTGATGGTGGCCAATCTCGATGAAGTGGGAGACCGACCACTACCGGTTTGCTGGAAGGATTTGCTCAAACCTATGTGGAAAAAGAATGTGACCCTGCGCGGGGGAAATGATTTTTTCTGTCACGCGGTGTTACTGCCGACATTTCAGAGCTATGGCGCGGAAGGGCTGCAACAGCTGGGCGACAACGTCCTGCAAGGCCTGCATCCGGCGCAGATGATCAAACAAATCGACAGCGGTGCACCCGGCGCGATCTATGTCATGCCGGAATTCTTTGCTCACCGGGCACAACGGCAGGACAGAATTCGGATTATCTGGCCAGAAGACGGTGCCTTGGCCAGTCCGGTGACCTTGCAAGTCAAGTCATCAAAGGTCGAGGAGTTGCGGCCAATTCTTGACTACCTTACCGGAAAAGAGTTGGCGCGGGTCCTCGTCGGCGCACGATTCCCGGTGCCCCATGGCGACATTGAAGGAGAGGTGCAGAATAAATCACTGATGTGGCTTGGTTGGGAGTATTTGCGTCGCGATGATCTGATGGCATTGAACCGGGAGATAGACGGCATCTTCCTGCCGCGCGTAAAAACGATAGTATGACCGGACCGGCAAAACACGACGTTAAGCTCATCACCGTGGCCGGACCACCGTCATGCGGGAAAACCTCGGTGATTCTTCGGACAATTGAGCCGATGCTTGCAAGTGGGCTGAAAGTTGGCGTGGTCAAGTTTGACTGCCTCACCAGCGAGGATCATAAACGTTATAGCGAGGCGGGGATACCTGCTAAAAAAGGTCTTGCCGGCGGCTTGTGTCCCGATCATTTCTTTATTGCCAATATAGAACAGGCGCTGCAGTGGGGGATAGAGAGCGGTTTTGATCTGCTGATCACTGAAAGTGCAGGTTTGTGCAATCGTTGCTCGCCGCATATCCGTGGCGTTCTGGCCGTTTGTGTTATTGACCATTTGAGCGGGGTACATACGCCTAGAAAAATCGGTCCAATGCTGAAAAGTGCTGATCTGGTGGTGCTTACTAAAGGTGACATTGTCTCCCAGGCGGAGCGTGAGGTTTTCGCCTTTCGTGTTCGTCAGGTCAATGCCAGGGCGGCGGTGTTGCCGGTGAATGGCCTGACGGGGCAGGGCAATCTGTTGCTGCAAAAACATTTTCGAAACGCGCCTGCGGTCGAGAGCCTCACCGATTGCAAACTTCGCTTTACCATGCCCGCTGCCCTCTGTTCCTACTGCCTCGGAGAGACTCGCATTGGCCCTGATTGCCAGATTGGCAATATCAAAACCATGGACTTCTCATGAGCATTACCTCCCTGCTTGAGCAAATGGTGCCGACGCTGGTCAAAGAGCGGCCATACCTTGTGGATTTTTTCAATGCCATGGCGATTACCGTCCCTCGGGAGCGAGTCAGCCTCAAGGTCTTTCTGCAGAACATTCCAAATGAGCATCTGGCCGAATTCTCTTTAGGCCATGAGGCGCTGACGGAGCAATGCCTTGAATTTATAGCGCAAATGGAAAAATTCAGTGCGCAACAACAGGACCTTGTAACTGAGGTGACAATCAAGGCCGGGCACGACAAGAGCGGCCAGCCGGAGCCGCATGATGTGGTGCTGCGAGTGGGGGAGGTTGTCGCGGTGGTTGGCCCGACAGGCTCCGGCAAGAGCAGGTTGCTGGCGGACATCGAATGTCTGGCGCAAAGGGACACCCCGTCCGGACGACAGGTGCTGCTGGATGGCGCAGTGCCGGATGAAATGAAACGGCTATCCGGTGAACAGCAGCTGGTGGCCCAGTTATCCCAGAACATGAACTTTGTCATGGATCTTAGCGTCGGTGCGTTTATTCGTTTACATGCCGAGAGCCGCCTGGTACCGGATGTTGACGTGCGTATTGACCAGATATTTCGCACGGCGGTGGAACTTGCGGGTGAACCGTTCACCCTTGAAACTGCTGTCACGGCCCTGTCAGGAGGGCAATCGAGAGCGCTGATGATTGCCGATGTCGCCGGTCTCAGCGCGTCGCCCATTGTTCTCATTGATGAAATAGAGAATGCCGGGGTTGACCGACGCCGCGCCGTTGAACTGCTGGTGAAGGAGGAAAAAATGGTGTTGATAGCCACCCATGATCCATTGCTGGCACTCTCGGCTGATCGACGCCTGGTGATTGGCAATGGCGCCATTCAGGCTATTCTCGAGACAAGCCGGCAGGAGCGGCACACCATCACAGAACTTGTCGAAATAGATAAGAGGCTGGCCGGTTTACGTGATCAAATAAGAAAAGGTAAAAGGATATCACCATGCGAAAAATAACTTCTCTGACCCTGGCGATTGCAGGGTTGATTGAACTTATCACCAGTGTTGTTCTCTACATCTTGCCCGCAGGGCGAGTCGCCTTCTGGTCCAATTACCAACTCCTTGGTCTCAGCAAAACAGAATGGGGCAATATTCATATCACCGTTGGCGTTTTATTTGTGGTTATGGGGGCGATTCACATTTACTTTAATTGGCGTCCGATAACAGCGTATATAAAAAATTCAGCCAAAGAATTCACCATTTTCACCAAAAGTTTCAATATTGCTCTCCTGCTTTCACTCTATGTCAGTATCGGAACTCTGTATAGTTTGCCGCCGATGAACTACATCATCAGTCTGGGGGAGTATTTTACGACTGCGGCAAATGAAAAATATGGTGAACCGCCATATGGTCATGCCGAACTCTCTTCGCTGAAGATGTTCTGCCGAAGAATGAATATTGATCTGGGTAAGTCTTTGGAATTGCTAAAACAAGCAGGGGTCGCAGTTAAAGGTGCAGGGCAGTCCATTGCAGAAATATCAAAAGATAACAAACGGACACCTCAGCAACTTTATAACATTATTAAAATGGCTGAGGTCATCCAGACAGGCAATGGCAGCAAATTTCCGGACAGTCCTGCTCCGGGATTTGGCCAAAAATCAATTAAAGATATCTGTCAGATGTACAACCTTCCCCTGGACGAGGTTTTGGCAAGACTGAGGGAAGCGGGTTTTACCGTTGAACCAGACGACACTATCAAGAAGGTCGGCAGTAACAATAACAGCAACCCCATGGTGATTTTTGAGAAGATCAAAGATCTTGCTAAGTGAGGAGGTAATCTATTGCCTCTTCGTCAGTGAGGCCGTCCTCACTGGATTGCAGATAGTTTTTCTCGCCACCGAAATACCAAAGACGGTCTGTTGCATCTGCACCTGTGCCAAGGTTTGTTTTGGCTTTACAATTTGCGGTCAGGCCTTGCTCTCTTGCCATGATTCTGATTCTTGAGTTGGCTATTTTCGCTTGTCGCTGGCGTTCTGTAAATGGTTCGCCTGGCTTGAGGATTTCATCAATCATTGCCAGCAAAAAGAATTTTTTCTGAACGGCAACGATCTTCTCATCCATGGTGAAAAAAAATGCCACCGCCTCTTCTCTCAGAATGTCGTCTTTAACGCCCGCGTGAAATTGGGAATCACAATAGACACAAATCCACTCACGGGCACAGGTTCGGCATTTTTCAAACTCTTTTAAGGCCAAATCCTTCGACTGCCCGGTCATTTGGCGCGTGATACCTGTAACGTACTCATCCAGATCAGCTTTCAATGCCTTTAGTTCTTCAATGTCTTTTGCCAGGATCATCGCTGCCATCTGCCGAAGATTTGTCAGTATTGCCTCACTTGCTGCTAAGTCCATGGTGTATTCCTTGTTTCTGGAAATTGTTCTTGTATGCTCTGGTGGAATTGTGTGGTGGATTTATCTACCCATTGTTGACAGATTCATAAAGTTAAATCTTCAAAGGTGAGAGGTATGAATTAGAAGGCAAAACAGTCACGCACAAGCATTTGAGCACAGACTGCAAAAAGCTTCTCAATTAATAAGACAAAAAATCAAAACCATCATAATACAGAAAATCGACAATTCGAGATACCATGTCGTTGCTGATCATCAGAGTTTTAGTTGAGCGATGATGGCGTTTATTGCTTTGAATATTTGCCAAAAAAAGCTAACAAATAGTTTCTGCATTATTTTAAAGAATAGCTAGTGCGGAATTAATAGCTAGTGCGGAATTCGAAATTTTGACGTAACCTTTTGCGGTAGAAGTGGTGCAGATCTATCTTAGACATAATTTTACGGTTAAAATTTTGACAACTTATAGTTCCTTTTGATTCCACTATGGCAATAAAAATTAGCCGCCAGATGGGTGCAAGAGGAGAAATCATGAAAAAAATATTTTGCTTGATTGTTATTCTCTCCGTTTGGTGTGTCGCGAATGTAGGAGCCATTGAGATTAAGACATATGGTGGTTTGTTACCGCCGTTTTGTGGTCTCAAAGACGGAAAACCCTTCGGCATTGCTGTTGACATCTTGACTGCTGTCACAAAAGAAGGCGGACCAACCTTCATTTATGACTTTTCGATCCCTTGGGCGCGTGCTCAGTGGCGTATCAAAGATGAGTTCGATTCACTAATCTTGCCCTTATCAAGAACATCACAACGGGAAACAAGCTACCAATGGATTGCAGAACTCTATGCTTACCAAGCACGTTTCATTTCGATTGGACGAGCTGCACCCATCAACAGTTTGGAGGAAGCGAAAAGACTGAGAATTGGTACTATTAACGGTAGCGCGAGTCAGTCTAAGCTTCAGAAACTAGGGTATCACGTTGAGGCGGTAGTGGAAGACAAGATGAATGCTAAAAAACTCAGCATAGGCCGTATCGATGCATGGCTGGTTCCGGAATATGCAGCAAAATATGCTTTCAGGCAACTCGGGGAAGATCCCTCCAAACTTCAAGTTGGAATTCCTTTTGGTGACATGAGGACGCACTATATTGTCGGCAATTTAAGTTTTCCAGCAGACCAGGCCAAGTTGATTGACGATATTGTAAAAAAGTTGCGGGACAGGGGTGAAATCGACCGAATATTGGCTAATTATCGGTGATTTGAAAAATCCGCAAAGGGGTTGTGTTTACATTATTAAAGGTAATAGCTTGATAGATTTGAGAATACCAATGAACATTAAAGAATTTTCCATAATTTCAGGAATATCTGCCTACACATTAAGGTATTACGAGAAGATTGGTATCTTTCAGGAGGTAAACCGTAACTCAAGTGGACATAGAAATTTTACGGAAAATGATATTGTATGGGCAGAATTCATCAATAGGCTGAAAGAAACAGGGATGCCTCTCGAGCAAATCAAGCAATATGCTGTTCTGAGAAACCAGGGAGAACATACAGCTGTAGCTCGTATGAATTTGCTGAAAAATCACGCGGCTGCCCTGAAAAAAAAGATTTTAGAGGAAAATCAGCATCTGAACAAAATCGGTGAAAAAATACAATATTACGAAAAATTAATTACAGACAAAGAATCCTCTTGACTTAGAGTAAACTCTAACTTGTAAGCTGTGGATCAAGATCAACTTCAACAGCTTCCAGGAGGAACAAGATGAAAAATGAAAGATTTGAAAATGGTTTAAAAAAATTAGAGGAAATTGACGGTGAAGCCGGGAAAAAGGTTATTGAAAGTTTGGCTTCGATTGCACCGGATTTAGCAAAATATACAATTGAATTTCCTTTTGGTGACATTTATCAGCGGCCTGGCTTAGATCTTAAAAGCAGAGAAATCGCTACTGTTGCTGCGTTAACTGCTTTAGGTCATTGTCTGCCGCAATTAAATGTCCATATAAATGGGGCGTTAAATGTGGGCTGTAAACCGGAGGAAATAGTGGAAGTAATAATACAAATGGCAGTTTACGCTGGCTTTCCAGCTGCTTTAAATGCAATGTTTGTGGCAAAAGAGGTCTTTTTAGAAAGAAATATCATAACCGCCTGACCCCGGTAAACGGGAAATAGGCCGGGATAAGTACCTTCACGAAATTCATTCAAAAAAACAAGAAATGAATTTCTAAGGAACTAATCAAACGGTTCACCGGACGCTGTGACCAGCGCCGGTGAAATTTCCTGTCAGAGTGTCTATAAAACATGTCAGATTACGTAATCAGGTAAGAAAAGGCTAAAATCCTTACTCTTGGTTACGTATTTTTGATAAAGGTGTCGTTTTGTAATTCCATAAAAGCTTGATCCAACTCTTCGTCCGTATTCATGACTATCGGACCCCGCCAGGCGATTGGTTCTCTGATCGGTTTTCCGGAAAGAAAGAGAAATCGCAGAGCTTCCTCACCGCCGGTCAGAGCAATTTCGTCACCATCAGCAAACAGCACGCAATCTCTGTTGCTGACCTCAGTGCCATTTACATTGCCGGTACCACCAATAACGTAGATGAAGGCGGTGTAACCCGGAGGGGTGGAATGGCGAAATTCTGTATGAGCCGGGACTGTGCAGTCGAGATACTCGGGATCGATAATGATATCGTCAGCTGGGCCTGTAACACCGTCGACGCTGCCGGCGATGATGCGTATGCGGGTGCCATCCGGCCTTTCTACCAGGGGAATGTCGGATTCGGTGATTCCCTGGTAGCGCGGCGGCATCATTTTGCTGGTGGCCGGCAAATTGGCCCATAACTGAAAGCCCAGCAGGATACCGCTTTCATCACCTTTCGGCATTTCCTGATGGATAATACCACTACCGGCGGTCATCCACTGGACGTCACCGGAAGAGATAACTCCAGAGTTCCCCAGACTATCGCCATGTTCCACATCGCCCTGCAGCATATAGGTTATGGTTTCGATGCCGCGATGCGGATGCCATGGGAAGCCTTTGATATACTCAGCCCGATTGGTTGACCTGAAATCGTCAAGGAGGAGAAAAGGGTCAAAACGTTCTGGATTATGAAATCCGAAAACCCTGCGCAGATGCACTCCTGCACCTTCGGTGACCTTTTGACCACGAAGGACTTCCGCTATTTGTCGAACCATTGTTTGCTCCTTTTAAAATGGGTGATGGCTAAAAATGTTTTTTGGTGCCTTTGGTCAACTGCAAAAATAAGATTCCTGATTAAACCGCAGTCGTATCCCTATGACAATGGTTTTTAAAGTGATACATATTGCTGATGGTATCGTTTTTTTTGTCATCTATTTACATGTAGATTGCAATAGGGCACCAACGCAATCACCGATGACTCGCTTTGAACCAATTTCTACAGCAGAATTTAATAGAGTGCTTATGTTTCAGCTTGACTTGGCCTTGAGTTGGAGCTATATAAGCATATGCACATAAACCGTCAGAGCTGTATTTCAATGAACATTTTTTTTAAAGGTGTAATTTATGTCGTCCTATAAAGTTGCAGTACCCTCCAATAATCCTGGTGGAATGAAAGCCAGTCGTTCAGACCATTTCGGCCATTCAGATCTCTTTACTTTGCTTGAAATTGAAGACAACAAAGTCATCGGTACAAGTATCCATGAAAATGTAGCCCATGATTCAGGCGGTTGCATGACACCTGTTCGGGCACTAGCTGAAGCTGGTGTAAAAAAGATGATTGTTGGCGGCATGGGAGCTATGCCCCTGGCCATTTGTTCGGAGCTTGGCCTGACAGTATATTTTGCTGCAAAAAATGAGTATTCCCTGGTGAGCGATGTTGCTGCCGCTTTTGTTGAAGGAAGGCTTCCGGAAATGAATTCTGATCAAGCCTGTAACGGCGGAGCTAATTGTCATCACTAAGGGTCGATAGCTACTCCTATCCTTGTTTTGGGCCCGGTTCCAAAAACTGATAGGTTTAGCAGTTTGTGCAAAGGCGGAGGATGTGGGCAGATAACCCACATCCTCCGCCTTTTTTTTGCCAGCACTCTTTACCTGTCTATTACTGGCATTGTGCATCTATTCATTTCATGGCAAGAGTGCCACCATGAAATCAATTGAATTTCTCAATTGAGATGGTATAAGAAATCCATCAGGTGCACACTATGTTAAAAGGAAAGACGGTGTGAATCCGTCGCAAGCCAGTCCTTGCTGTATACGAAGCCTGCAATAACGAAGTACAGTGTTGTCTGCTGTCTTAAATCTTGAGCGCATCAAGGTTCGTCACTGGAGAAAATCCGGGAAGGCGGTTATTTTGCAGAATAATTCGTAAGCCAGAAAGCCTGCCTGATATGGTGGCGTTGTTTCAGCCATCATCAGAGTTAACCTACTGGAGATTCTCTGTATCTGGGTATGCATTCCCCCTATGGTCCTGTGGTTTTTACAGCAGGGCCTTGGGTTGAGTGCATATGATGTCGGATACGGAGAGCTATCGTTGCCTGCCTGTTTTCGTATCCAGAAGTCATTATACAGAGGTGCTATGTGATGGATATGGAAAAGAATCAAAAACTTGGTCAGTGGATCGGTCAGCTTATTCGCAAAGAAAACCTTTCAGAAGAGAGTGCCTACAACGCCTTTTCCATGGTGCTTGCCAACGAAGTTTCTGAAATGCAGCAAGGGGCATTTCTCGCCGCTCTTACCGCAAAAGGCGAAAACGCAGCAGAGGTCGCCGGTGGCTGGAAGGCGGTCTACGAATTTGACACCGAAAAAGTCAATTTTGATGGCTTGGCGGTGGTCGATAACTGCGGCACCGGCATGGACACCTTTAAGACCTTTAACATCAGTACCGCCGCTTCGCTTGTTGCCGCTGCCGGTGGTGTCAAGGTGGCAAGGCATGGCGCTCGGGCTATAACTTCATCCTGTGGTACGGTGGATATGGCTGAACTCCTGGGAGTCGATGTCGAATGTGGGGTCGAGCTGGTTAAAAAAAGTGTGGTCGAAGCCGGAATCGGTCTTTTTAATGGCATGAGTCCCGAAGTTCATCCCATGGCCCTTGGCCGTATCCTTTCGCAAATCTGTTTTGGTTCTCCCCTCAATATTGCCGCCTCCCTTGCCCATCCGGGTCTTCCGAGAATTGCAGTTCGCGGAGTCTATTCTCCTGCCCTTTTGCAGCCGGTAGCCGAGGTCATGCAGGCCATTGGTTACAGCGACGCAATTGTTATATATGGAGCAATTAACGGCAATGACAAAGGTATGGATGAAGCTTCCGTCTGCGGGGAAACGGTTGGGGTCCATTTAAGCGGGGGAAAGATTGAACCCATGTCTTTTGTCCCCGAAGAAGTGGGCGTTTCTTTGCACGCCCCTGAACTGCTGGCTTCTGAGAAGAATCGGGATGTCGCTGCAAAAAACATGTATGAGCTCCTTGTCGGAAGAGGATCTGCGGCACAAAATGATGCGGTGATTTTAAATAGCAGCTTGATTTTTTATGTGCAAAAGCAAGTGGCGAGCATACAGGACGGAGTGATCAGGGCCAGGGAACTTCTGCTGTCTGGTAAGGCCTTGAAAACCCTGGAGCAGTGGGTGTCGGTGCAGAATCGAGACGCTGATGCAGGACTTGCAAAATTAGCTGCTCTGGCCGAGGGGTGATGATAATGGATGAAAGGGCCGGGCAGCAAACAACGGAACTGCTCATCGTCAAAGCGGGTGACGATTATATTCGTTTTATTGAAGGCGATGTTAAGCGATGCGAAATGAACAAAGGCTCAGTCTTTCCTCTAGCCCAGCTTGAAGAAGTTCAGGCAATGTGCAGAAAATTACTTGCAGGTGAGAGCTGCGTTCGTTTGATGAAACTGACAATAATTGAAGAACCCTTTATGGAGCTTTAGGCCAATGAAACTGACACTGGAAAAATGCGGCACTATGGCCCTGGGTGCAGGTGCGGTGACGAGTGCACGGGAAGGTTGTGTGCTTATAAAAGTGCTCTGTTGCGCCGTGTGCCGGACAGATGCCAAAATGTGGCAACAGGGACACCGAGATCTTCTGCTGCCGAGGGTACTTGGTCATGAAATCGCCGGTGTCGATGAGAGCTGCGGCAAAATCTATACGGTCTGGCCAGGGCAGGCCTGCGGCAACTGTTCCTATTGTCAGTCCGGGCGGGAAAACCTCTGTGAGGAGATGAAGATAATCGGCTTTCACTCAGATGGAGGTTTTGCAAGGTATGTCCTGGTACCAAAAGAGAGTCTTATTCCTGCCCCATCAGGTCTTCCTCCTGAGTTGATAACCTTTGCCGAGCCGGTTGGCTGTGTCATCAACGCCCTTTCCCTGTTGCGGCCCATGTCCGGCGAACGGGCTATAATCTATGGTGGCGGGGTGGTGGGGATGATTGCCGCGCTCATCCTGCAACACCGGGGATGTACGGTGACTGTCGTTGAACAGAGCCAGGAAAAAATCGCCAAGCTGACCAATCTTGCCGTCAAAAACGGTATAGAGATTTGTAAGGATACGATGGCTGCTGATTTTGACCTGGCGATGAACTGCTGTGCCAGTCATGTGGCCTTTAGCCTTTGCATTACCAAGCTGAAAAAGGGTGGACGCCTCGGTTTTTTTAGCGGTTTAAGCAAAAACGAAGAGATCGATACCAACCTGTTGAATTTGATACATTATAAGGAACTCGTTGTCTTGGGCAGTTATGGGCCAAAGAAAGCGGATATGGTCGAGGCTCTTAATATTTGTAGTCAACTGCAGGAGGCCTTTTCTTTGCTTATTGAGCGGGTTGTTTCTTTGGATGAGGTGGAGGCTTTACTGCCTTCTATTGTGGAAGGAAAACGTCTGAAATGTATCGTTAAAATAGATGGATTTGCTACAGGATTTGCAACAGAGCAGGCAATCGAGAGAGCTGTTGAAGGTGGTGCTCCTGAAGCATTACATCAGGAAATAAACGAATCATCGAAAATAGCAGATATCCTCAGCAAAATTGTGCCGACTTCACGCCACCTCAAAAACCAGGCTCAGAAAAAGGTGGACCTAAAAACAAAACCCTTAGGTGCCCTCGGGCGGTTGGAAAACCTGGCTGTCCAGCTCAGCTGTATTCAAAAGAGTCTCAACCCGTCTATCGGAATAAAAAGACTGTTTGTCTTTGCCGGGGACCATGGCGTTGTGGAAGAAGGAGTTTCCGCCTATCCTGCAAAAGTAACAGTGCAGATGGTTGACAATTTTCTCAATGGTGGCGCCGCCATTAATGTTTTTTGTAAGCAGTATAATATAGAACTTGCGGTGGTCGATATGGGAGTCAACACCAGCTTTAGCTCACACCCCTTACTGATAGATAAAAAGGTTGGCCGTGGAACCAATAATTTTGCCACAACCACAGCCATGAGCCGCTTGCAGGCTGTACGGGCAATTGAAAATGGCATGGATTGTTTTTTAGAAAAACAGAAGGAACAACCTTGCACACTTGTCGGCCTTGGCGAAATGGGCATTGGCAATACCAGCAGTGCCACAGCAATAATATGTGCGGCAACAGGCAAGAATGTTGACGAAATTGTCGGTAGAGGTACCGGTGTTGACGATCGAGGACTGCTGCGGAAAAAAGAGGTGCTGGAGAAAACTCTTGCCTTGCATAAACCCACCGGCACCGATGGACTGGAGCTGTTACAAGCCGTTGGTGGTTACGAATTAGGCGGGATCTGTGGAGCAGTTCTTGCGGCGGCCTCAGAAGGGTGTTGTGTTGTCCTTGATGGGATTATTTCCACTGCCGGAGGGCTTCTTGCCTATCTTATCTGTCCTGAGGTAAAAGATTATCTTGTGGCAGGACATAAATCTGTTGAAGCCGGTCAGAAAGCGGCCCTTGATCTCATGGGGCTTGACCCGGTACTCGATCTCGATTTCCGTTTGGGAGAGGGGACAGGAGCTGCTATCACTATGAATCTTGTCGAACTCTCCTGTAAAATGATGAGAGATATGGCTTCTTTTGAAGAGGCCGGGGTGGATACGAATTCTCAATAGAAAGGGGTGATAAGTAGTCCTCTACTTTAAATCCGGCTTTGGGGGAGAAAACCCCTCTGACAGAAGTGGCGTTGGCAAATATTCGACGTTCTTGTCTATCCCTACTCGGATAAAATTACTGCGTCTTTAGTTGGCATATGAGAGGTGACGATCGATTAGTACCTGCCGCCGTAAACAAAGGGGTTATAGCCGTCAGCCACCATAATAATCCAGGCTGTTGCACAGGTGCTGGGGATCGGATTAGCATACCAGCCAAATGGAATCCAGTATCGTTTGCTCGCGTATACATAGGGGAGGGTCTGCCCAAAGGGGAATAATTGGTGGTAATGCTTCGGCTGACCGGGGAAATCAACAGTCGCATAGGTATTCACCCGCATTTTCGTTATCGCCACCAGCATCGATTGTTCATCTTGTTTGAGTGTTTCAAGAAAACGTTGCACCTTCCCATACTCCGAATATTCAGGTGGAATTGTTTGATAATAGGCAATCATGCTTCGCAACATGGTGATTGCACCTGCTGTCCATTCCGTGGAGAAAATTCCTTGCCGGTAATTGCCACTCGCATCAATGCCGTTGCCATCCTGATCAGAAAAACCCACGCCCCATAGCTTTTTACCGATGCCATAGCCACCCCATTGCTTTAGCAATTGCCAGTTTTGATAAGCGGTGCCAAGGCCAAACCATGCATCGATTTGCTGAGGTCCGAGAGCGGTAATACCCCAGGTGTTTACATCTACCGCTTTTGGCTGCAAGTTGGGCATCCACTTGACTTTGCTGTTCGGAACATTGGCACGGCCACCCTGGACAAACTCGCCATTATGCCAGGCCAAGTTCTTGAAAAAGGAAAGGAGACCTGAGGTTGTATGATTTTTGTTGATCACACCGCCGTTGATCATTGCATTGATCAGCTGCAATGGCTCGTTGATGAGCTCCTGATTCTTTGCATTTAAAGATATATCATGAGTCAATGTTGCCTGAAGGGTGGCACGCAATATTTTGAGTCCTGCATATAATGAAAGATTGTTCTCAACTGCGACCTCGAAGGGATCGACCAACAGATCTCCCTCGTTGGCGACCGTACCGGCCGGGGCATAATAAACACCACCAGATGATGATTGCATCGCTGCAAATGTTGGCAATATCTCCAGAGCATTTTGCAAGGCAGGATCGTGGAGCGGCACGAAGGCCGATTTCTGACCGATGATGTAATGGATGTAGGCGGCTTGCAGCGGCCCAATTAAAAACGCCCAGGCATTTTCGCCAGTGATTGGCTTCCAGTCAGTCCAGGTGACCTTGCCGGGTTGATAGTCAGGATTCTGCGACGGCAAAGGACCTGTTTTAATTTGGTCGGCATACGAGGTTCCTTTAAAGGGATCAGACGATAGCCAGTTTCTCGGCAGCATGCGAAAGGTGTAAGACTGTATTGGGTTGGTAATGATCTGTTGATTGTAGACAAAGGTCTTGCCGGTTGTCACAGCACGATTGTCGCTTCCCGTGATATTGCTTGAATTACCGTTATGGCCCTCCTTTAGCAGGTGATTTTGATTGCTGACCAGAGCGTAGGCATCCTGATTGTTTGGCAGGGGAAAGTTGTTGAGAACCTTGCCAAGCATCACGGCAATTTGCCAGGTGGCGGCATCGTAAATGTTGATGCCGTTGTGAGTATTGATACGTTCGGTTTGCAGATCACCCGCAGGCGATTTTTGTGGTGTCAGCGAATAGGTTTGAGGATTATAGATATCAGTAACAATACATGCATTCTCAGGTGATTGGCACACATATGCACCCCAGTATTTTGCGCTGTCCGCAAAACTGAGCGGCAATCGCCGACCTTGGAGTTTTCCTGCGGTGGCAGTGTAAAGGATACCGTCTGCAGTGTCTCTATCGCTGATGAGAAACCGATAGCTGGATTCCAAGTCAGAATTGATAGATTGAGCCTGCACCAAGGGTGTCACCGTCAGCATCTGTAGGATGAGAAGAGTCCAAATTCTTTTGATTTGGCCTTTATACACCACTATCAACGGACTCAGGGGTGGGCCCCGCCCCGAAGAGATTCGTTCCAGATGATGGTGCAGTTGCGGTCGGCGTCCTTGGCCGTGTAACATGCTTCATCAACCTCGCGGAGAAGGACGTCAATATGTCCATTTTCTTGCCTCAGAGAGGTTATGCCCATGCTTATCGTGATATTCAGAGTTCTTCCTTCATGGTCCACACTGCTAGACTCGAAGAACGTCCGAATTTTCTCGGCCACGGTATAGGCTGTTTGCAGATCTGTGTTTGGGAGCAGGATAACGAACTCTTCACCCCCCAGTCGTCCGATGGTATCTGTGGATCGCAGTTGCTTTCGTAGAGATGAAGCGAGGAACTTTAAAACTCTATCTCCCGCGGCATGGCCATAGCTATCGTTGATCTTCTTAAAATGGTCTATATCCAGCTGGATGATGACTAGTGGTCTGTCGTGTCGCATGGCTTGTGCGATCTCGTACTCTGCCCTGTCGATGAAATATCGTCGGTTCCAAAGACCAGTAAGGTCGTCGGTTGTGGCTAGGACTTTCAATTTCTCTTCTGCCATCGTTTTTTCGGTGACGTCTTTGTAACTCCAGAGTCTTCCGGAGATCCATCCGCCTCCTATTAGAGCGCAGGAGTTTTGTTCAAGGACGGTTCCGTTCTTGAGGTAGATCAAATCTGTAGTGTTCCCATTTATTGCCTGGTGGCGCTTCATCATCACGCCGGCGTATTCAGGTGTAACCGACTCTAACATCCTGCCGAATGTTGAATTGTCGAATTGTTCAAAATCAGGTTCCTTGCCAAGGTCCCATAGCTCCAAAAAACGATGGTTGTAGTGAATCACCTGGCGGGCGTCGTCAAGAACGAGGATTCCGTCGCTCGTAGATTCCAGGATCAGTTTAAGCTCGTAGGCCTTCCGGGTCAGCGACGTTTCGGTCATTTCCTCTATATGGGCTGCAATGGCTGCTAGTTCAGGATTATGGAAGGGCTCTTTGGGCTCATGGGAAATCTTACCCGAGGTAATGTCTGCGACCCTCCTCTTCAGGGACGCCAGTGGCCTTACGAAGCGGGTTTCGTATATTTTAACTTGAGTGATGCCAAGAGTGATGGACACTAACAACATAAAGAGGACAGCAAGGAGGACTTTGAGGAGCACAGGGGCGTATACCTCGCGGCTGTCTATAGCGGAAATGATTATCCAGTTCGTAACCTTAAGCTTGGTGTAAAAGGCGATCCTGCTCTTATTCCCAATAGTATAAGAGATATGACCCGAATCCTCGGTGAAAAGTCCAGCCGAATTGGGGGCGAGTAGATCCAGGTTCTGACCAATATAATCCTGATTTTCGTGAATAAGTATTGTGCCTTGGTTGTTGATGACAAAATTTATTTGGGAATCGAAGGATTTTGTCCTGTTGATCAGGCCGTCCATTCGGTTGATAGTACTGTCGACGGAGACCACGCCCCTTATGCCGGTATTGTCGGCAAAGGCAATGGACACAGAATTTAGCCATTCCTGGGTTTTAATTTCGCGGTAGGGGAGACCTATGGATAATTCTGGATATCTGGCAACCGCCGACTGATACCAGGGGCGCGTTTTAGGATTAAAGCCTTCAGGCGGGACGTAATCGTTTATCAGGAGTTTGCCGTTCTCGTATCCGGCGAAGCAATATTTTACATTTGGGGTCGATTCTTCAATGAATCGGAAATAGGCAAGCACCCGCTTCATTGATTCATCGGTCCTGGCGACGATGTCGGGATTGGCGGCTATGATTTTGACCGTCGCGGCCAATCCTTCCAAATGGGCTTCCACGTAAGAGGCTATCTGTTTGTTAGTGCCGGCAATCCTCAGCCGAGCCTCCTCCATGCCGGAACGGTACAAAATCACCGACTGCATGAAAATGAATATGATCGATACCGCAATCAAGAAGCCTACGCCGATAAGGAAAATTTCTTTCCGGATCGTCAAGCGTTGCATAGAAAACATCAATATCGCCTCATTGCCCGCTGTAATGTATTATGTGAGTCGAGATGTTAAAATTGTCGGCCTGGACGAAGCTGTCTTATGGAGAATGATAAAGCAAAGCCGATAGAGGCCGAGATAGGTAATCTGGCAACCGACTGTTTCCTAGTTGAAGAAGGTTACATATACAAAATTATAGCATACCTTGCAATATCAAGCTGGAATGTTTCCTGCACAGGTTTGTGCTGACAAGTAACACGATGAATTCGTAAACTTTCTCATTCAAGTCTATAGCTTTCATTTCAGTCTGCGCACTGGAAATATGTCAATCCGGTGAGTTTTCTTAATCTTGCAGACCTTCTTTTGTCGGTATCAGGTGTCGCGATAGCGAAACACAAAAGGTCATTCCTTTTGATTGCCCTGGATCTTGCCAGGCGTCTCCTCCGTGCAGTGTTGCGATTTCCTTGACGATGGCTAAACCCATCCCCGTCCCTTGGATTTCTGTTGCGGTTGATTTTCGTTGGAACCAATTAAAAATATTTCTGGAATCTTGTGTAGTTAATCCTTGTCCATCGTCAGTAACTGTGAAAATATGTAAATCATTGGTGGATCGATAGCCGATTTCAATTTTACCTAATTCGTCGCCACCGTGCTTTAACGAATTCTCTATAAGATTTCTAAAGATTCGCACAATCGAAAATCGGTCAGCGATAATAGTATCAGGGATTGTGCTCGGGAGGAACCATTGTATCGATCGGGTATTTAATTGGCTGGAAAACTCCTCTTTAAGGATCTGGAAAACTTCTTTGGGAGAGATTACTCCGAAGTCCAGTGGAGTTTCTTTAGTTGAAATAAATATTTTGATTTTATCAGCAAGAGAAGCGATATCTTCAGATGACTGCTGGATTTGTCTACATATGGCTTTTCCTTTGTCGGTGAGAGCATCGCCGTATTTTTTATTGAGAATTCTCGCCAGATTTTGTGTGGCAATTGCAGGGTTTTTGAGATCATGAGCGACTGAATAAGCAAATAATTTGATTTTTTCTGAACTTTCCTGGAGTTTTTCTTCTGCTTTTTTTCGCTCCTTTATTTCATTGAGAAGATGCTGATTTTGGACAGCAAGTTCTTTTGTTCGTTCTTCAACCCGTATTTGAAGCTCATCGTGGGCTTTACGAAGTTCTTCATTTGCCAGTTTAAGTTCAATAACGCGACCGAGCCTTTCTGCGATAGCATTGAGTAAACTTCGTTCTTCGCTTAGAAATGGTCCCTCACCTTTTTCGGGTTTTTTCTCCAATAAAAAAACTTCTAACTCGCCGATATTCTCTTTGTTAACTCTAATTTTCTGGGATTGAACCCAATTTGTTCTTTTGAATTGCCTTGACTTGTAGAATTGTCCGTTCAGCTGGATCTGGGCACAGGTAATCTCTGGGTATTGCCAGGAAGAGGGGATGAGTTCGACTGTTTTCTGGAGAAGGTCATGGATCGTAAGGTCTTCTTTCTCAACAAGTTTTGAGATGCCATAAAGACAATGCAGTTCCTTTACTCGTTCGTGGAGTTCAATAGTCGTTTTTTTTAGACTCTCATCGGCTTGCTTTTGTGTGATAATCTCCCATGTGACGTCGGCGAGGTAAGAAACAATTTCCACATCTTGTTGGATGTAATCAGTAGGTTTATTTCCAACTCCAAGAATGGCAACGACTTTGTTATTTCGTATCACCGGAACCACCAGTTCCCGGACCACCTCAGCATGGCCTTCAGGCAAACCTTTCTTGTGCGGAAGCGACGCATAGTCGTTGTGAATAACAACTTTCTTTTCACGCAGGCAGTCCACCCAAACACCTGCCTGGTCTATATTGTAATGAGTTCCCTCGCCCTCAGCTTGACAAAATTCTTTAAGCGTTCGAGAAGACCATTGCTGCAAAGAAAGAGTTTTTTGGTCTGGTTCAACAAAGTGAAAAAATCCGAGAGGGCTATCCAGAAAAGATCCAACCTCATCTAAGGATCGGGTGAGGAGTTCATGAAGAGTGTGATTCATAGCGTATTCGATGAGAGAAAGGCGAATTTCAATAAAACCCTGGGCTAATTCTTCAATAGCTAGTTTTTTATCCGTTTTCTCAATCATTTGTTTGTGCCCACTATGTTAAGATCCGCAAACCTTTTCGATACATATGTATACGCGATATCGTGACTTTTAACGATAAAATAACCGGTATAATCAATCCTTATATGTTCGATTTATTATCAGTTAGTCTCTCGTGCATTGCCTAACTCATTTCGAATTCAAGTGCCTTCCAAGATAATTGGGAAAACAGCACTGCTGTATTATTCATCCGCTTCCAATGCTCTTATGCTGTTGGAACACTTTATGCTATTCCTTTAACTGAGAGAGAGCAAGTCGCCAACCTTAAAGAAGGACCGAAGAAACGGTACTTAAGGTATTTTTCGATCCGAAAATGGGTCGAAGAGGTGGACTTGACGTAATCCGGGAAACAAAAGAAATCAATTCTAATACGGTAGCCATCATGATTATGGGCCGTTGCTTTACTCGAACCATTTTCCCCGAGTGATTTGCTGGTACGTATCCGGTTTTAGACATTTGACGGCTTTTTTACGTCTGCATTAACCTTAGAGGGTGGCAACGTATAGTAGCAAGTGTGTCAAGATAATTTACAAAATGTAAAACAATTTTCCAGGAACTGAATTATTGACTCATGGAGATTGGCTCCTGAGTGTTGAATAAACAAAGAATCATAAGGAGATTTAGCCATGTTTGATTTATTGCCATTTAAAAAGCGCAGCTCGGTACCGAATATTTTTTCGGATATGGATGATATGGTTCAAAAAATGTGGTTCGGTTTTCCCTTTCATAACCTGCAAGAGGATATGGATATTGACTGGAGCCCACGTCTCGATGTGAGCGAAACGGAGAGTGGTTTGGAAGTTGTGGCTGACCTTCCGGGCATGGAAAAAAAGGATATCCATGTCTCTCTTGAAGGTGATCTTCTAGCCATTAAAGGTGAAAAAAAAGAGGAAAAAGAAACTAAAGACAAGCAGTATCATACCATCGAACGGAGGAGTGGTTCCTTTTACCGTGGGGTAAGATTGCCGATAGAAGTAGAGAAGGATAAAATTGAGGCGAGTTTCAAGGATGGGGTTTTGACTCTCAAACTACCAAAATCCAAGACCGCCAAGGAAAAGGTTTCGCGGATTGAAATAAAATAGAAGTACGATGAGAGGGGAGAGCAGGACAGGGACTGCCTTGAAGAGGTCGAGAGGTGTTCCCTGTCCATTCCCGTTGCAAATCAAACGCAAAATTCAAATTCTGACGCTATTGCACTGAAGATTTGTCCGAACAGACTGTACCAGGTAGGTTTTGAAAAAATAGGATGGATTTCAATAAACAGCTCTACAATACAGCCTTCGCCTGGGAAGAAAGGCAAGCGGTTTTTCTTAATTTAACAGGAGTGCGAATAATGCCAGAAGGAAAAGTTAAGTGGTTTAACGATGCAAAAGGTTACGGTTTTATTGAGCAGGATGGGGGAAACGATGTTTTTGTGCATCATTCTGCAATTAAGGCAGTCGGGTTTAAATCTCTCTCAGAGGGGGAGCGTGTTCGTTTTGACATTGTACTCGGGCAGAAAGGTCCGGCTGCAGACAATGTAATAAAACTATGAAAAACTAGCTGCTGACTTGCCCGTTGATAATGTTGTAAAAAGTATCAGCGGCTGTTCTTTTCTGTAGGTCGCGTGAAGAAACCGATGAAATTTCAAAGGGAAAATTCCCTCGACACCCTCACAGGTCCAAATTGATAGATATCTGAACGTATGAAAACCGAGTCCTATAAATCTTGTCATTGTACGCTGGTCATGTGCAAGTATCGCAAATATAGCATTAACGATTTACATAGATCTTATCATAAACTTCCGGGTATAATTTTTTAGCACATACCGGACATATTCCATGAGAAAACCTGGCGTCGGAATGTTTTTGAATATAAGACTCCACTTGCACCCAATTGCCTTTATTATCTCGTATCTTTTTACAAGAAGCGCAAATTGGGAGAAATCCTGTCAATATTTTTATTTGAGCATGCGCATCTTGAAGCTCAGCTATCACTTTGTCTCTTTGGCTTCCGTAAAGTTTCCTCTCAGCAACTTCTTTTGTTAGCTCTGCGGTACGTTCGACGATACGACTTTCCAGAAGCTTATTTGATTCTTCTAATTTTTCACTGACGTTAAGGAATGTTACTAATATATAATAAAAAACAACTATATAGGCCAGGCAGCGTTGCATGTGCCAAAACCACCAGTCGTGATTCCAAACCACCGAGATAGGAAATTCCAGTGCCGACAAACTCAGTAAAAGCAGCATGCAAGTGAATAAGTATAGTTCTATTTTATACGAACGTAAAAATTGGAGAAAGAAATAGAAAGCGGAGGAAATTGTTAAAACTCCGGCTAGAAGGTTGATGCTTATGGCAAAAGGAGTAAACCTTCCATCCAATATCATCAAAGGGAAGACGTCCCGAAATTTCAGTATTAATGTTCCTAACAGAAGGGAGAAAAGTATCGTTATCCACGGCAATTTATTTACGGTCAATATAGATTTGTTGATCCAAGGAAACCATACTAAAGCAAACCAGAAGCTACCAAAAACACTGGCGAGGCTTCGGAGCAAAATAAAACCATTGCCGAAGGTTGAAACAGCATGACAGGTATCCAGAATTCCCATCATAAAAAAACCCATAGACAATAAAAAATAGTCCTTTTTTTTTCTCAAATCGACTTTATCTAGCTGTCGAAGAAGCAGTGCCATTGAAATTGCAGCCATCCCACCAAAAGCTTCAAGCGTTGAATGTAACGGTTCATTCACAAACTGTTCTTTATGCCAGAGTATATTGAGTGTGATGCTGGTCAAGAATGATACGAAGAAGATTCCTGGAAGAAAATACAGAAAGTATCGTCGCCTGGTTTCTACAATTATCATTTTATGTTCTGCTCTCAAAAATGGGATACATTGTACTTGTTATCAGGTCCACTTAATTTCAATCGATAATAACCGAAAGAATCTGTAACAGACAGGAGTTTTTTCCAGACCCTCGATGAAGAAATTACTCCATATATACAGCAGGATGCAAAGATAGTATTTTTAAGTCGAGCCCCATTGGTTTGGCCGGTGATTGTGTCGTGATGTTTGGCACCTTGTCGTCAGATCCTGCAAAATGGAGCAACATGTTACAGATTGTGCTACAAAGAAAATGAATCAAAACACTCTAACCTTGCCCAAGGATAATATCGTAAATGACAATATCAGTAATACTTGCCCATCCAGATCCTTCCAGTTTTAATCATGCTATCGCCGAAACCACAGTGGAAACATTAAGGCAAAACGGGCATGAAATTTTTTTTCACGATCTATATCAAGAAAAATTTAACCCACTTCTGCCATCGATAGAAATTCCGAGAGACGTGCCCCTGCCAAGCGATATTGAGAGACACTGCAAAGAAGCAGTTGAGGCAGAAGGATTCGTCATCATTCATCCAAATTGGTGGGGGATGCCTCCCGCCATTCTTACAGGTTGGGTGGACAGAATTATGCGGCCGGGCGTTGCCTATGAGTTTTTGGAAACTGACAGTGGTGAGGGGGTGCCAGTAGGTTTATTAAAGGCCCAAAAAGTATTAATATTCAATACTTCAAATACCGAGACAGAGCGCGAAAGAACGATATTTCTAGATCCTTTAGAAACCATTTGGAAAAACTGCATTTTCGATTTGTGCGGGGTCCGTGAGTTTCATAGAAAAATGTTTAATATCATTGTCACCAGTACAAAAGAACAAAGAGAAAACTGGCTGAATGAAGTGAGTGAAAAAGTCTCTACTACTTTCAGTTGACCCAGAATGTAAGGGTTTTTCTGATTATGCAGTTTTTGCAAATTCTACGTTCGCCTTGGTAAGGTCAATATGTAAGTACATAAATTGAAATAGTTGCCATCCTCTTTTTCAGCCGAAGGTACGAACAATATAGACCGTCACAACTCCACCAATCATTGTCAGGAGTAAATTTTTTGTTTTAAAATATATTCCAAGGCAAGCCGTTAAACCAATAATACCTTGCCAGCCAGCATTTGCTGCACTGGGGGCAACGAGTGACACAAGAATTGTTCCTGGTAATGCATCCAGAAAAGAACGTAGTGGACCTGACTTGGGTAAGCGATCTGCCAATAACAGGCCACCAAGACGAAAAGAGTATGTGATAACGGACGCAGCCAATATTGCTATTAAGCCGTGTTCAAGAAAAAGTTTATTTTCCACTTTTTTGGCTCAGAATCCTAATTGAGTTTTCTCTTAAATTCGATAAGGGCCGCGATCAATGCTCCTCCAATACCCCCGACAACGATATACCATTTTCCAGGCAATAATTTTTCACCGACGAGGGCCATTGCCATGGCAACACTCCAGGGGATAATATCACTTTTTCCTCTCCAAAGGCTTAAGGTTAATGCGGCAAAGACAGCAGTAAAAGCAAAATCAAGCGCATACTTTTCCGGTTGGCTAATAAAACTTCCAAGAAGATTTCCGGTCAGCGTGCCAGTGGACCAAGCACAAACCAACAATAAACCTCCGCCCAGGAGGAAAAATGGGTTAGTTCCTGATTTACGATGTTCGGCTATAGTTACCGCCCAATTCTCGTCTGCCACTAAGTGCATGAAAAACACTTTGTACCTTAGTGAATAACCGTCAAACACTGGCTGTAAAGATGCGCCAATGAGCAGATAACGTAAGTTGATGATAAAAACAGCTATGGATATTGAAACCACAGAAAGAGGCGCTTGCCACATATCAACCATTACAAATTGTGCTGAGCCAGCAAACATCAAAATATTCATGGCGGACATCTCAGCCCAGGTCACTCCTTTTTGAGCGCTCAATACACCAAGTACACCACCATACGTAATGGCACTGATTGCCAGCGGAATATTAGCAACGGCACCTTTGTATAAACTGGAATAGTGCAGTGCGGTCGTGTCTCGTGTTTGACGTTTCATCATGGTGCTAAAATTTTGTCAATTCCGTTTCTGTCAAGTACAGATTTAAAAGTGAACATTTCGCGATTCGAAAAAAGTACAATACTATTTTCAGGAGAGGAAATACAGATTCAGATTAGCGGATTTTGCATCATCACAGTTGATACAAAAAACCATCAGATAGTGGCAATTCCGAACACTGTATGTAAATTTTCAGGTTCTTCCCGGAGGCGTTTGTCGAAGGCGAGCAGAGAAGGGTCCTTGAGTTGAAACATCGCCAGCGCAGGCATCAATGCATCATCGAGCGATATTTTTGTATTATCCGCACGGCTATCAGGGATTTTTTGAAAATCCTTTCGGACAAGTGCAAGTGAGGTATCGGCATTTAAATGTTTTCTCACTTTTCTCATTGGTGAAACTGGCAGTAAGTTAAAGGCGTTGATGGATAATTTTTTTCGTGAACTCATGACGTTCTTCTGTGTATATATTTGATATAACATAGAAAAATGAGATTTTTTCATAACCGTTGTCAAGTAAAAAATGACGTGGCTTTAACTTTTTTATGCAATATTTTTCTGATGGTTGAGTAGTATTTTCACCTAAATAGTTTACGAACGCTAAATTTTATTATTGTTATGATTTCAACTAGTTAAGTTTTCAGCGGGAACTGCTGATTTCTTTTGACTCTAGCATATTGCCCCATTTTTTGAAAAGTGGCTTAACACTATAACGTTGTCAGTCCCAGGTTGTCATGAATCACAGCGGAATGGTAATCTGTGACCGGCAACGTTAAACATTCTTTCACAAACTTAACAAGTAGAGGTAATCTGCACCGTTGTCAGGCTTTGTTTGCCGCCTTACCCATCCAAAAGATTCATATAGACATATCGCCGCTGTCATATTCCTGTTTGTTGTCAATACAACCTTTTCATATCCTGTCTCAATAGCAGTGGGCAGTGCAGTTTTAATTAGCTTATGTCCGACTCCCTGCCACTGAAAATTAGTTCTCACCTAGAAGCCGGTCATTTCTGCAATAGAAGGAGTGATGGGCTTTCCTTGCATATATTCCTTCGGTAACTATAGTACTTTGGTACATGAATGACTTCATGCAGCTGTGAGTTATGGGGGATTCTTTGATCAGAAACTTTAAGAGCTTGCAACTAATTTCCTCTCAAAACAACAATGAGGTTTTGAAGGTTTTGTTGTCTGTCACTCAAGAGGGCTTGGGATTAAAACATCTGATCCTGTCTATCGGAAAAGCGAGCATTAAAACACTTGTGGCAGAAGCGAATGTAGATAGCACAAATGTTATATGTCAAAATTATTAGAGGTATCCTTCTCCCACACCTTCCTCCGTGGTTAGTTTGATTATCTCGTGATCAATAGGTTTATTCTTTTCCAAGAATTGGTGCCTTAAAAATAATGGTGGGTATCATGCTCAGGAGTCAAAGTAACCGCACAACTCCTTTTAGTACATTTTTCCGTAGATTTGCCGTTTTGTTCGCCCCCTTAATGGTCCTTTTTTTGATTATTTCTCTCTTTGTCTATCATCTAGAATCTGCAAACTATCTCGAAATTATTGCCAGTAAAGAAAAAGTCGTGGTTCGCACCGGCCTGCAACTGATACATGACACAATATATCCTATTAAGGACGATTTAGGTTTTCTTGCAGATCTCTGCAGCAATAATTATTTGACAACGCATAATACTCAGCAGAGTCAAGCCGAGTTTAAAGGACTGGAGAAAACATTCCTGCTTTTTGCCGCGAACCATCCGATTTACGATCAGGTACGGTTTTTGGATCCAAGCGGCCTTGAAAGGATAAGGATTAACTTCAACAAAGAAAAACCTGTCATCGTCCAAATTAACGCCTTACAGGACAAGGGGGATCGTTATTATTTCAAGGACATTATTCAGTTGAACAAGGGTGAGGTTTTTATCTCCCCTTTGGACCTCACCATCGAATATCGTGCGATTGAATATCCCCTGAAGCCGATGATTCGACTGGGCGAGGTGGTGGTCGACACTGAAGGGAAAAAGCTAGGGTAGTAATACTAAACTAAAAGGCCCGGGAGATGCTCGATAAGATCCACGTTTGTCTTTTTTACAAAACAATTATCAATAGTTATGCCGGTGAAAATAGTAGCCCTATGCACTACACTTTATCTGACGATTAATCATAAAAGTTAAAGTAACTTTTATGATTAATCAACAATCTAGCGTTATCTGGCTATCACGGCTAAGAGGTTATTTATGGACGCAAAAATTCTTGTTGTGGATGATGAACCGACAGTTCGAAATCTTCTCGTCAGGTATCTAAATGGTGCAGGATATGAATGTCTAGCTGCTGACAGTGTGAATTCCGCCAAAAAAATGCTCGCCGAGCAAGAATTCGATCTGCTCCTCATAGACTTGAAGATGCCGGGCGAATCAGGATTCGAGCTGATTCACCATGCCAAAGAGCTATATCCAAAGATAGGCAGAGTGGTGGTGACAGGTATTGATTCTCTGGACGTAGCCGGTAAAATCATGGATTTAGGTGTCTATGGCTACGTAATTAAGCCCATAACCAAAAGCATCGTTCTCATTACCGTTCAAAACGCATTAAAGCATTTACAGTTAGATCTGGATGTCCAGACCCACAGGAAAGAACTTGAAAAGGACATGACTTTGCGATCGGGAAAACTGGCTGCGATCATGAACAATCTCACCATCGGGGTGCTTATGTGCACCCCAGATATGGAAATAATAGAAGCAAACAGGCAGATGGTGCAATGGTTTCCAAGGATCACTGAAGAGCAAAGCCCCTTTTGTTATGATGCATTTAGTTGCCAACAGAAAAAACATAATTTTGACAATTGTCCTCTTGCAATAACCCTTCAATCAGGTAAATCCGGTGAAGGTATCAAGCGAATCAAAACAGCACATGGAGAAATGGAGTTCAGGATAGTTACGAATGCAATTTTCGATAACAACGGTATTGTTTCCGCCGGCATCGCCCTGTATGAGGATGTTACCGAGAAAATGAGTCTTGAACGAGATCTGCGACAGGCTCAAAAACTGGAAGCCGTCGGTCAGCTTGCAGCCGGTATTGCCCACGAGATTAACACACCTATCCAATATATCGGTGACAATATCAATTTCTTACAGACATCTTTCAACGACGTGGTCACGGTTCTTGATGCCTATCAATATTATTGGCACCAACAGGTGCAGGACGGGTGTATTGCTCCTGAAATAGATCGTAAACTTTCAGCCATTGTGCAAAAAGCGGATACCGAATATCTCACTGAAGAAATGCCCAGAGCCATTCACCAGAGTCTGGATGGGGTACGCCGTGTTGATAAAATTGTTCGGGCCATGAAGGAATTTTCACATCCCGGCAACAATGAAAAATCGACCATCGATATTAACAAAATCATTGACAATACCATAACCGTCTGCCGGAATGAATGGAAATATGTCGCAGAAATGGAAACCAGTTTTGCCCCGGATCTGCCGATGATATCCTGTTTTCAAGGTGATCTCAGCCAGGTCTTTCTTAATCTCATTGTGAATGCCGCTCACGCCATTGAAAGCGATGCCGCAGCCAGAACAGATAGCAAGATGGGCAAAATTTCCATAATCACGAAGAAATTTGATGGAGGCGTGAGTATCCAAATCAGCGATACCGGCGGAGGTATCCCTGTCACGATTCAAGAGAGGATCTTCGACCCATTCTTCACAACTAAACCGGTTGGCAAGGGTACTGGACAAGGATTAGCTATAGCCTATCGTACTATCGTTGACAAACACCAGGGAACAATCTTTTTTGCAAGCGAAGTGGGACAAGGCACAACTTTTGTCATTCAACTTCCGGAAAGCGTAAATTCCTCTACCAATAAGGGGTAACCCCAATCTATAGAAGTTTGCTCGAGGGGCCATACAATTCGCTTACGGGTTTGCAATTCTCCGGCCTTGGGTCTAATGTAACATTCAGTCTTCATTTCTGACTGTTTTGAACAGCAGTAATCCCAAATATCTATTTTCCTTTTATCGGTAATTGTATTGTAAATACTGTGCCAGTACCTGCCTCTGAAACGAGAGATAGCGTGCCATTATGTTTATTTTCAATGACATCATGCGAGATGGCCAAGCCTTGGCCTGTTCCTTTTCCGACACTTTTTGTAGTAAAAAAAGGATCAAAAACCCTGGCTCGGATGGATTCCGGAATGCCTATTCCCGTATCCTCTATGCAGATCTCAACATGTTCTGCGGAGTGACTCGTAGAAACGGTAATTATTCCTTTTTGGGTTAGGTCTCCGTTTTTACTTTCAATGGCATGGGCGGCATTAATAAGGATATTGAGAAAAACCTGGCCTATTTCATCAGCAAGGCAATAAACCATGGGAAAGTCTTCATCAAAATGGGTTTCAATTTCCGCACAATATTTCCATTCATTGCTGGCAACAAGAAGCGTGGTTGTGAGGATTTTATGTAAATCGTGAAAAGCTTTTTCTTTACTGCCGGGATGGGAAAATTCCTTCATCGCCTGAACAATAGTTGTGACCCGCCTAATTCCCTCTTTGGATTGGAGAATTGCTGTGGGAATCTCGCTGTCCAGATAATTCCAGTCAACTTCTTCCAATAATCTTTCGGCTTCAAAGCCTGTCTCTGTAAGTGTAGACCCTTGGGCAATCCTTAGCACCGTCTTCTGCAAGACATTAATCAACCGCTTGACATCGGCAAAAGAATCTTCGAGAAAGTTGATATTGGAACTGATAAATTGGATAGGTGTGTTAATCTCGTGAGCAATTCCGGCTGCAAGCTGACCGACAGATTCCAGTTTTTGGGCCTGGAGCAACCGGGTCTGGGTAAGTTGCAAATCCTGCATGGCCTTTTTTAACTCTTCTCCTTGTCGCTGCAGCGATTCGGTCTTCTGTTGAACAACTCGTTCTAAGTTGAGATTTTGCGAAAGCAGTTCCATGGAAGATATCCCATCCGAAGTGCGCTGCTCGGTCACGTTCATGAGAACGTCTATGGTTTTTTGTTGTGCTTTCAGCTTGGCTTGAAGATTTGCAATGATCGTACTATCGTCTTGTACGCTCATTTGTCAGCCTCCTATTGCGATGCCTGTAAAAGTTTGATTGACATGAACGGAATTAATTTGCTCACCATAGGTGCTGAATCCAACTACTTTATTTTTTGCCAGCAGCATGCCTATACTATCATCGATCCCTTGTTCTTCCATATCAATCCTTCTGAGTATGCAGTCACAGCCGATAATTATTGCCTGGTCACCCATTTTGTCCGTCACGCTCTGCAGGTCACGATCCAGAGACTCCAGCGCAGAATCACCATATCCTATGGTAAGCACGAGACCGGTGTCAATGGAACAGAAAAACTTCAGACTGCCATCGGGTTCAATATTGCAGACTGATCGTACATAGTAATCGCCGCCAAGACGAAGCATCAACGGATGCTGAGAGAACTTGGCAGCATTAAGTTGATCGACAGTTAGCCCGAGTAATCCAGCATATATCTCTGCCGCTGGTCCACCATTGATCTCCTTGACCAAACGTTTTTCAGGGTCAGCATCGGTAACAACGAGCCTGGTGGAAGAAGGCAGAAAATGCTGATGTTTAAAGACATGAAATGGGAGGGAGGTTAAAAACAAGGTAAAGACTGCGGCATCGCGCAATAACTCACCATTGTAATAAACAGACGTTTGTTTAAATTTCAAGCTATCACCTGCCGAGCCGCCGACAATCGGGACATTGCCGAGCGCCAAATACAGCTCAGAAATCAGCATCTCTTCTTTCATCGATAGCCCGTCTACCAACAAAAAACCAAATGCCGACATCGTGGTAAGAGAGAGTCGTTTCTGAACATCTTTTGCAATTTCAGGCACCCGCTCGGCCAGCGAAGAAAGAGGGTGGATCAAATAAGAGATGGCTGAAAGTTCGTCGCTGGCCAGCGAGGCACCCGACATACCACCACGCTGGAAGCCTGTCTCTGAAAGCTGCCCGGCAGTTGTGCAACCAACCACCAGACCTGACAGATGTTTTTTCAATACATGGCCAAGTTGTTGGGGATTGTATTCGTCAGAAAAAAAAACTAGGCAGACCTGAGTATTCGGCTGTTTAATCTGAGCTGCCAGATCGCAGACGGCCTCGTCTATATTCTGTTTTGTGGATGTACCCTGTCTCACTTTCAATCGTGGTAACCCACTGCCTTGTCCGTTTGGTAAATTTGTTTGTGAAATCATCTTGTCTGCTTTTCTGACACTGTTATGACGTGTGGGATAAATGTTTTATATCATTGTGGCGATGATAATGTCCGTCAGTTTCCCTATGAGTATCCATCATTTTCAGAGGTGAGTCAAATTTCAATATCACTTTGCCATTTTCTCTGAGGTTGGATTCACGGGAATAATATTCTTTTTCTTGAATACATTTTTGTTCATTTCTATAACCAGATTAATTCCAAATATATAGAGATAAATGGAGCACTTTTAAGTAATACTCCACCCGCAAAGCGGGAAGCCTCATAAAGCCCCCCTCTCTCACTTTCATTCTGGTTATATCATCTGTCTCTATAGGTTTTTTTCTTCGGGCAACTCTATTTGTCCAACCAGCATTTTCATTGGCTCAACCACCCCGATCTGTTTGGCAAAATTTTGCAAACCCTGCATTATCGGCCATGTAATGGTCTGTCCCTTCGGAATGATCAACCCTCCATTTTTGGCAATAACGTCCTCTGCTGCAATCATGCCGATGGCTATATCCGCGACATTCAGAGCCACAATGCGGTCCTGCTTTTCAATTTTAATACCGTTCAAAGCATTTATGATCACGGGATTGTAGGCTCCTTTTTGCTGTCGCATCAATTGGAGCGCCTCCCCCCTGGACTTACCTCGAAAGATGTAAAGGTCAAAATCAGTCACCGTTTTTAAGATTTGAGCACCCAGTAATATCTCTTCGACTTCATTGCTGGTTATATCCTCGCCATACTCATCAAAACACATTTGCTGCATGGCGATCATCTTGGTAACGTTTTCCAACCGCGGAATTTTTTCAAGTAGTCTGGCTCCCACGGCCGGATGGCTTGCATACATGTTTTGTTCATCATCGTTTAATTTCAGACCGGCACTGACTTTGCTGAGGATGTCGCCTGGCAAAGTCACACAGCCGATCTGCGACATTAGGGCGGCAACTTCGTATTGCCATAGATTGGGAAGATCAAGGATATTGGCAATTTGAACAACGTAACTCTTAAAACGAACTCCCGAGCTGAAGGCCATGGGGTTGGAAAGGCTAAGGAGTTCGGAGAGGACGTTAATACTCCCCTTGAGCGTTTTCTGCAGCAGCTCCTTTTCCGCAGTCACAAGCCGATACTGTCTTTGAGCGAGGGCGAGGGAGGTTATAAACATCGCCGGGGGGCAGGGTTTAGTCAGGAAGCGGAATATCTGTCCGGTGTTGACTGCCTCAATAGCGGTTTCCTGGTCGGCATTACCAGTGAGCATAAGCCTGACCGTGTCTGGATAGATGTCTTTTACTTTAGCAAGTAACTCGATCCCATTCATTCCCGGCATGCGCATATCAGATACAATGACCGCAAAGGGACCGTCATTTCGTAAAATTTGTAAAGCGTCTTCCCCACCGGAAGCCGTTTGCAGTTCAAATCTTTTACGAAGCTGTCGCTGAATAGACTGTAGTACATGGGGTTCATCGTCGACAAATAAAATTCTTTCAGTCATCCTGCTCCCCTTCAGGTTGGCTTTTTGCACATATTTCCAACCACTGTTCAAACCTGCCTGCTAAACCCGCCTGCGCCATATATACTTGATTTATTACTGGCGGCTCACCAATGCATTGGTCCGGGTTTAAAATATAATATGCAACGTCCGCCGCATGAACAGCAAGCGCCGGACAAAAAGAGGCATCGGGGTATCTTTCGAGTTTGTGGTGAAAGGTGATAGCCTCTACGACCGGACCCTGCAACCCCCACAACCCTATCAGATATCCTCCCACGCCAGCGTGATCGGCATCGAATATCTTCTGTTCTGCCTGGCAGATTGGCAGGGATTCAGTTTTTGCCATTGCCACTGCCTGAAGATATTGTTCCCCAAGATTTGAAAAGAGGAGGAGTTTTCCCACATCATGAACAATCCCGGCGATAAAAGAGTTTTCAACAACTGACTTTTCAGCGTCTTCGGCGAGGGCGATTTTTTTAGCATAATTGGCAGTGGTAATACTGTGCCTCCAGAGAGCGGCAACGGAAAAGTCATTATCTCTGGCAGAAGTCATCTTGTTGAAAATACCGATACCAAGCACCAGGGTTTTCACCGTTTCCAGACCAAGCAGGCTGATCGCTCGCGCCGGACTGTCAACATTTTTATAAAGACCGTAAAAGGCAGAGTTGACCAATTGCAAAATTTTGACGCTCATAGCAAGATCTTTCTCGATAATGGCGGCAATATCAATCAGACTACACTCTGGATCTTTTGTTTTTTCCTGTAGCTCTGCATACACCTCGGGCAGGCTCGGCAAACTACCCAGACCGGCAATAAGGCTTTTAAGCTGTTCATTGGAAATCAATTCCTGGAGTGCACATGCCCTTGAAAGTACTGCTTTCAGGGTTTTCGGATCCGAAGGTTTTGTCAGAAACTGGTGTACAATTGGGATGGTTTGCAAAATGGATATGTCATCGGCTTGCCCGGTCAGCATCATCCGTATAACCTGCGGATATTGCTCCATTACCGTGGTTAAAAGGGTTGCACCATCCATCCCAGGCATGCGCATGTCAGAGATAATAACGTTTATTTCCTTCTCGGCAAGAAGCTCTAAGGCTTCTTGGCCGCTTTCGGCGAAATAGAAATCTATTTCGTTTCTCATTGGCCGTAACACTCTTTTGAGACCCAAAAGGATATTGGTTTCGTCGTCAACAAAAAGAACAGTTTTAGATGTCATACGTTTCCTCTAGCTTGACTCATTGTATTATCCTGCAGAGTCGGATTTACCGACAGGATTATAGTAAATGTTGTCCCCACAACGCCTTCCTCATTGGTCATCTCAAGAAGTCATCTACCGTCCTTGCCTGCCATTGAGTCACCTCCACGGAAATGAGAACATCGTGGTAAAAAACTGGCAAGGTCACCAATAGTCGAGTCAAGTTTGCAACAGGACCATTCTTTTCGCTACAGTTCATCCTGAAGAAAAGCAGGTTGATTTCTCAATCAGCTTTGCTCGGGTTCACAGGCAACTTGTCTGTCATTTTTTCTCTTGGTAGCCTGATTGTAAAAGTCGCACCAACGCCTGGTTCAGAAGATACCTTTAAGGTGCCATGATGTTTTTTGGTGATGACATCGTGGCAGATTGCTAATCCCTGCCCTGTCCCCTTACCAACTTCTTTGGTGGTAAAAAATGGATCGAACACCTTGTTTATAACCGCTGCAGGAATACCGAGGCCATTATCCTGAAAAATCAACTCAACTGCTTTGTCTGTCAGCCGTGTTGATATTATTATTTGCCCCATCTCCTGATTGCCACTTTTTTCCCTCTTTTCCTGTATAGATTGAGAGGCATTGACAACCATATTCAAGATAACCTGACTCATCTGATCGACAAGAAGAGGTATCGGCGGCATATCTGGATCATATTCCGTTACCACCTTGGTGACATATTTCCATTCGTTCCTCGATACGGTAAGAGCTGTATCAATTATCTCGTGCAAATTGGCGTTGCTCATCTTTATTGATCCAGGATGAGAAAAACGCTTCATGGCTGCAAGCAGGGTGCTGATCCGATCTATTCCGTCTCTTGATTGTACTATAGCATTAGGGATTTCCGTATTAAGATAGTCCCAGTCGAGTTCCTCCAGAGCCGCTGACATCTGCTTCCTGACTTCTTCCGGCCACCCCAAAGACACAGTTTGTAATCCTGTAACAAACTTTGCCGTATCAGTAAACGCATCGAAGAGAAATTCTATGTTGGTGCCAATGAACTGAGCGGGGGTGTTTATCTCGTGGGCAAGGCCGGCTGCAAGCTGGCCAACGGATTCAAGCTTATGTTTTTGTAAGAGTTCCGCCTGAATTAACTCTTTCTCGTCTCTTTCTCGGATTCTCTCTGAGATATCACGTACAATGCTGACAAAACGGGGATCGTTGCCAGGGGGAATCGCATATTTCATTAAAATTTCAACAGGAATATCAATGCCGTCCTTATTGCGGTGCAGGGTTGTGAACGAGATTGATTCTTTGTTGTTATTTTTAAGGGAAGCTATTTTCTGACGAAAGGATTCTTCTGTAAATTCTGGTTTTATATCAAGCGGCGTCATGGTGAGAAACTCTTCACGATTATAACCAAGATGATCCAAAGCTCCCTGATTGACGTAAATGAAACGAAGAGATTTAGGATCAAACATAAATACACAGTCAATGACTTGATCGAGGGTCTGGTTAAAGCTGTTAATTGTTGCTTCCTGAAGCTTTACCAATTCATCAGCCATCCTGTTGAGGGCCTTACTCATCTCTCCCATTTCATCCGGCCCCTCAGGTAATCTCTCGGAAAGATCACCATTGGACAATTTGTCGGCAAAAGAAAGCACACGGAAAATCGGCCTGGTAAGTGACTTGATCATAATAAAACTGAAAACGACACCGAGTACCGCACAACCTAAAGCTATCAGAAAACTGAGTTTAGCCGTCTTGTGTTGTGATGACTGTAGAGATTCTTCGATGACAAACCGAGACTCATCAATTGCCGATTGAAAAACACCCAATGCCTTCTGGGTATTCTCCTCTATTCTTTTACCAACAAGAGCCTGAGTGGCGGCAGTGTCCTTTCTGGTTTCATTAATTTGTTCGTTGATAATTCTGTTGGTATTTTCTCCTTTTTGCTGCAATTGGATCGGTAAATTTATCTTAAGGTCATCAATTGTACTTTGGACTACCTTCGCTGCAGTATCGATTCTGGTTTGTATTTTAGTCTGGGCTGTAATGAGGTTTTCGATGATAGTTTCGATTTGCTGCGCCTGTATATTTCTACTATTCTCCTGTTCACTGCTGATTGCCCATTTGACGTTATTCGCCGCAAGTCGCATTTCTTCTGCCAGAATGCGCTTTTGTTGGTTGACTGTCTGAAAAACTTCATGAATAATGGCATTTTGCCTCTCCGTTATTATCGACTTCAGGTAGTCAAACTGGCTGATAGAGTTGTCACTCAAGAGAAAAAGGCTGGTTTCTTCCTGTTCACCTTCAGTTAGAATGTTGACGAGAAGTTGATCGATTGAAAAATTGTTTTCATCACTTAACTTCCTGAGCTGGGAGTCAAACTTTTCCTGATCTGTTTTGAATCGGTTGAGTCCTTCAGTATTTGCTGATTGCAGGTAACTGACATTTCCAATGGCCGCATTAGAAATAACAGAAAAGGAGTCCCGGTCGCGTTGCATAATGCGGTTCACTGAATCAGTCGCTTCAGTAAGAAGTTGGTTCAAGCTCTCGTCTATCGCCAGATTCTGCTGTTCAAGAGTTTTTGATATGTTATCACTGGCATGATCAATCTCTTGCTTAACCGTGTTATAAAATTCCTGCTGGTTAATGAGTGTTATGGAGGTTACCTGGTCAATTGCCACTAGTCCGCTGGCATCCCTGACGCCTTTATCAGCAATCTGTTTGGCTGTTTTGAGTCCGGCAGTCGAAACTTTTTGTAATTCTATTAGCTTACTGGAGACTCCATCAGAAACGTCCTTTTTCCCTTCCTCTGATAACTTTGCTGTAGTAAAAATAATGGCACTGCTTACCAGAGCAATGAGAAAGACAAACTGGAGAAGAATCTTGTGCTTAAGCTTCATCATTCCTCTTCTGTTGATGCATTATTGCGGGAGATATGGATCAAACAATATATCGTTTGCATTGACTTCTTTTTGCAGTAGTTTGAGGGAAATCATTTTCTCGATAATTTCCTCTAGAGTCGATAGAGCTACTTTCTCAAATGAAAATCTGAGTGACAAACGCAGATTACTGAAAGATTGCTGGATCAGGGCAGGCTCAAATCCAAAATAGAGTTGCTGCGTGAGTACGGTTTGCGCTCCACCATAGGTTTGAATATCCTCCTCAAGAAAACTGCAGGTACGCTCTATGCTCCCGAGCCACTCAAGAATGCCTCCATAATTGCTGTTGGTAACCAAATTGCTGTTGAAGGCAAGTGCCGCTTGTGCTGCCTCTTTTTTCCAAGGCGGGAGTTGAATCAATTGTACTTTATCCGGCAACTGTAGTGAAGCCATTGTCGGATAAGGTTCAGGGAGGAGCAAACCATCAACATGCCCTTGTTCAAGCTCTTTAATGGCGCTATCAAGTTGTACCGCAACCACTTTAAAATCGTCACCGTAACTTAATCCACTGTGGCTGAGAGAGCTGAAGAGTATCAGAAGTTCGCTACTGGTCGGTCCGGGGATACCGTAGACAGTAGCGGAGCTTTTCTTCTCCTTGTTAGATGAAGCCATAATCAGAGAAGAGCCACCTTTATGAAGGGAATTTCCCATGAGGACATTTATACCGTCGGCCTTCATGGCAAAGATGGTGGGTATGGGCAGGTAGGCTATATCCACGGCCTTAACCCTGAAAGCAGCTTCCAGAGCGATAGAGGATTTAAACCCTGTCAACTCAACTTGGACATTCTGGTAGGAGAATCGGTCTCGATCATAGGAGACAACAAGAGGTAACTGCTCAAGGACAGGCAGGTAGCCTATCCGCAAAAGAACTGATTTTTCCGATGGATTCTTTCCTTCTGTGAAAGCCTGCCCTGCATGCAGAAAAATGACGAATAAAACAACTGACAATATCCTTTGCCATGGGTAAAGCAGGCGATGTGTTTTCATAGCGGATTTTTTATTCAAGCGGTTCGAGTTTTACGGGGTTTTCCTCTCTGGTTCGTGCCAGAAAATCACCATCTCGTTCACCTACAAGAGTGAACAAATCCCATTCGTCTTTACTTTCGACGGGACTTTTGCCAACGGCTATGTAAGTTGGATGGATTCCCTGATGATCCCAGCCTCTCCAGTATTCGTCTGCTCCGAGTAGAGTAAAATGATGATCCTCTAGGGCCTTAACCACTGCATTCCCGGCAAAACTGCCTGCTCGTTCGACTGCATCAGCATACTGGAACATATTGACCCAGGCTGTCGCCGCAGAAGTTCCGGGTTTTTTATGGTAGCGTTCTTGAAACAGAGTAACAAAGTTGCGTGAGCCCTCAAAGGAATCAGCCAGGCTATGATACCACCACGTGGAGGTGATAACTCCCTCCACGATCTCCGGACCAAGAAGCTGGGCAGTTTGAAGTTCCATCAGAGGTACGACAACGGCAATTTTATCGCGCAACTTGAGCAGAGTCGCCTGTTTGAGTGAGTTGACCATGTCATCCCCACCCTGAATCATGATCAGGACGTCTGGTTGCGACTTCTTCACCTTGAGAAGTGCTGAGATAAAACTCTTTTCCCCGAGTTTGGTTGGCAGGTTCAACACAATTCTGCCACCGTTTTTTTGAATAATCTTTTCAAAGGACTGCTGAACGGTACGTCCCCAGGTATAGTCGGCATAGAGAAAGGCATATGACGTTTTTCTGCCAAATTTTTCAACCAACACCGTAACCATAGCTTTAGCGGTCTGATGACCGTTATTGTACCACCTGAAACTATACCTGTGGCCGTCACTTCCCGTTGTCGCATTGGAATGGGACAGTCCGGCGAGGAAGAGCACCTTTTTTTCCTGACATACTTCAGCCTGGGCAATAGCCACTGCCGAACTTGAACCTCCGGTAATTAATTGGGCTCCCTGCTCGATCAGATCATAAGTATTGGCTTTAGCGACAACAGGATTCATATGGGTGTCCCGGACTGCATAGACAACTTTTTTGCCAAGAATCCCACCTTTACTGTTGAGTAAATCGATTGCCAGGGTATATGCTTTAAGTTGATTTTCTCCTTCTTTTGCATAGGCCCCAGACAAGGGGACATTCAGCCCGACCATAACCGTTTCGGCAGCATCTAATGGAGAGACATAGGCGGACATCAATAAGACCAGAAATAGTGTACGGCCGAGAGTGACCATCGCTCCAAACATTTCACCTCCGTTACTTGTATCTCTGTTTTTTTGTCGCCTCACTAGAATGCAGCTGATTAAAAAAACAATGATGATATCACTAGTTAAGTATCCTGTATTTCGATGAGAGAGTCAAAGAAATATTCATTCTTTTAAAGAGGTGAGTGGAACCAACGGTCTGTCTCAAATTTAACTCTACCATTGGCAGCCTTGGCAGCGATTGAGGTAGGTTGAAAAAAGTGGATACCAAACTAATGTACAAATCAATATAACGGAGGTGTCCCATGGAGAGAATAGCCAACGGAAAATGCACAAAAGAGTTCAGAGAAGAAGCTGTTAGCGCTGGTCAGCGGGTTGATGATATCGCCAGGGATTTAGGTCTGTCGTCTCGGCAGATCTGGAATATTTTAGGCACGGAGCCGGAAGTTGAGGATAACAGGCAGTTAAAACTTTTTAAATAAGGAGATTGAAATGTTGAAAAACCGTTACTCACAGTTGGTACTCTTTGCGCTTTGTCTGGTTATGCTGTCCGCTTGTGGATCAAATTATGTTGGCAGAACCGTAACCATGAGCCATGAAGGTATCTGTAAGTTTAAGGCGTTTCCAGCAACGTGTTCAGGTTCCGACAATAATTTTTCTTTTAAGTATCAGATAGAAAAGACTGGCAATCCAAACGAATACAAGATATCAGGCACAGCAAATTATATTGGAGGCCAAACATTCACCACATTTTCACAATTGAGCTTTACCTTGCTCCTTGTTCAAGATGGCATTATTGCCGAGGAATTTGGTATAGGCGGGGGTCGAGGGTCGTTAGATTCAGAAATTACATTTTCCCGCACCTTTGTCACCCCTGTTAAGTTTGATGCCAGTACTATTGCCTATCGCGCTAATGTGCGAGGCTAACTACTGAAACGTTTCGCATAATATTTGTTGTTAAAATGGACTATTTTCACGAGCTGGAGATAGTCCATTTTTTACTGCTATGTTGACAATCGTCAACATTAAAACTGACAGTGTTAGAGAAAATAATGCCAATACAAGACGATTTTACACTTAATTGTGCGGCAAAAACAATTAGCCATACGGCAAATACTACTCGTTACACGGTTCAGGAATTTTACTCTTGGATCATGGATCTGTTTGATGATGCCGCACAGATGGATGACCCAGTGCCCATGTCGGCGCAGACCCCTAAAGAATATCAGTTTATCAATAGTTGGTCTTTTGCGGCTGATTCTGATTACGGTTATCTCAAATCGGGTGCCATTGTCGATAATACTAACAACGATCTATGAGCTTGTATTTTGCCGTAAAACGCCGCCGGGGTTTCGTTTCCAGCACTTCTGGATCAGGTCGTTTTGGCTCTTTGTCGGTCATTGATGCTGGATGTGAATGTTTTGCGCTGTGTATGGATTTTGTTTTAAATTGCATGGAGAATTTCCTACCCGCCCTACACTAATTTTTCAAGGGGTAGGTGTCTCACTTACATTGACACAGAGGGCAAAGTGGGATTCAAACCTTGCGATGAAAGGTCCCAAACCTCGCGACGCGCTACAGGATCGGGCTTTTTTGTATAGCTTACAGATAGCTTACAATGTGGGCAGAAAGTAAAAATGGCTTACACAGAGAACCATGTAAGCCATTGATTTTATTGGTACACCCGGAGGGATTCGAACCCCCGACACCCGGATTCGAAGTCCGGTGCTCTATCCAGCTGAGCTACGAGTGCATGTGTTTTTGAAAAAAGATGGATACCATGTTCGTCAACTGAGGTCAATGGTAATGTCTCTTTAGGCAATGAATTCGGTGTTTGTGATTGGCTTAACTTTAGATTGCCTGAATCAAGAGAAATGACAAACAGGCAGGCGACTATTAACTCAATTGCCCTAAAGAATTAAGGTTATTTTTTTACCGGTACCTCGCAGCCAATTAATTTGGCCTGTTTGAGGAAAAAATCATCTGTCATGCCAGCAATAAAATCTCTGACTTTCTCTTCTGAGCTGTATTTTTGTAAATATTGCGGATTGATATCGGTCATTAGATCCACATCGCTGCACGTGTTTCGCAGTGAACCGTCAAGGCAACCAAGATAATGGTCAAAGAGGCTCCGGTAACAATCCCGGATAAGTGGGCTTTGCTGTTTGGTTCTCGGGGCCAGATAAATCTGTTGATAATTAAAGGCTTTCAATTCACTAAGAGCCGCAGCAACGTCTTCGCTGAAGCCTATGTAGGAAGATTCAAAATCTTCTATATGGCTATGGGTGATAAGGTCGGTTACCAGATTGTAAACAATTGTGCCATTGGTGCTGCCGAGTATCGCCTGGCAGTTTTTGGGAAGGTCGTCGCGGCTGATGAGCTTTAGTATAATTGCATCTTCAATATCTCTGCCGATATAGGCGATAGTGTCGGCCAGCCGGACGACACAACCTTCCAGCGTTGACGGCATGTTGACGATCTTTGGATCTCTGGACTTTCTTTCAAGATTTTTGTCGAACTCCTCGAAGGTGTGGATCGGCTCAGGGTGCAGAAATTGTGAATGAACTTCCCCGTCGTGACAGAGAATGCCATTTAATACCTGGAGAGTGAGGTTCCAGCCCCGGCCTTTACGTTCGAGTCGATCGAGGAGGCGGACCGACTGAATATTATGTTGAAACGGTGGCAGTCCATGCTCGATACATATATCGGAAAGAAATTTCTCGCCGTCATGGCCAAATGGCGGGTGGCCAACATCATGACCCAGGGAAATAGCCTCAATGAGGTCTTCATTCAGACGCAGAAAACGACCAATTGTGCGGGCGATGCGGGCAACCAGTTGAACGTGCAGAACCCTATGCGTGATATGATCGTTGGCCACAAGAGAAAACACCTGAGTTTTGTCAATATATCTACTGTAGGCCCTGGAATAAAGAATCCTGTCTGCATCGAGGGCAAATTGCTGCCGATATGCCGCGGCGCCCTCGGGGGATCGACGCAATCCTGTGGGGGACTTGGTGGCAACTGGTGACAGGCGCTGCGTTTCCTCATGGTCCAGTCTGGCAAGTTCTAGTAAAAGCGAGGAGGTAGTCATCTGGGCTGTTTATTAATCCGTATTGATATTGAAAGAAAAAGTGGCTACATTCCAAGCCGTGTCATTACCATAGAAATTCTTTTCCCGTTTACCAGGGTTCTTATATACAAAAAGCACATTTAAGGAAAAATCAATGAAGATATCCATAGAATACTGTTCACAGTGAAACTACCAGCCACGTGCCTCCAGTCTGGGGGAGGAACTCAAAGAGGTATTTGGGGCAGATGTAGACTTAATATCTTCTTCGGGCGGGGTGTTTGAGGTAGTCGTGGATAATGAGCTGATTTTTTCTAAAAAAAGTTTGCAACGTTTTCCTGCAGAAGGGGAGGTAACTCTTTTTCTCGAGGCCAGACGCCGTTCGTAACAGTTGAAAATCAGCTGGGTTTGTGTGTATCAAGGCAGTGGGAAACGCAGTTTTCGCAATTATCTTTATTTTTGCCACGTTTGCAGTAATCGGCAAAACCTTTGATCAATTCATCTCCACCTCTCGGGCAGATTTGCATAAATTCTGTAAAACTGATCATTCGGGCAATGATTTCAGGCGGCGCAGAATGTTCAATCTTGCAGGCACCTTCTTCAGCAATCGAATCTTCGATGGTCAGCACTTCAATAAAAAAACGTTTAAGGGATTCGTGACGGAAAATAACGTCTTCAGCGACCTCTTTTCCTTCACTGGTCAGGGTTATTGCCTCGTAAGGAGAGTAGTTGATAAGGCCTTTTTTGGACAGGGCGCGCAATGCTTCTGTAACAGAGGCGCGGCTAACCCCCAGACGGGCGGCAATTTCTTTGCTTCTTGCAACGAGCTTTTCTTCAATTATGTGATAGATTGCCTCAATGTAATCTTCAAGGCTGGCACTGAGATCCGTTTTGTCTTTCATATTCAATTGTTGTAGAATAATGGGTAATGAGACGGTGACTGCCCTGAAGGCTAATAACAGACTCTCGATACAACCGATTTGAATCATAAGTAAACTACTGTCCTTTGCCGGGAGAGTCAAGAAAGGACTTCTAAATATGAAAATATTAACGAAAACAGATGCTTTGTGAACTACGAGTAAAAAATCTTGCCCTGATCGAATACCTTGAATTGGTTTTTGATCAGAGCGAAAGTGGTGGACTGGTGGTGATGACCGGAGAGACCGGTGCGGGCAAGTCAATTATGCTGCGGGCTATCCATCTTCTGTCAGGGGGGAGGGCTTCTGCTGACTGGATTCGCAGCGGTGCCGAGAGTTGTGAGGTGGAGGCCTTGTTTGAAATTAACCCCCACCATCAGCTTTTGTTGCAAAAACTCGATGAAGGCGGGTTTGGCAATGAGCCTTCACTGGTTATAAAACGAATACTGGCCGGCTCTGGCCGCAGCCGTTTTTACGTCAACGGCTCGCTGGCTACGGGTAAAACTGTCTCCGAGTTGACCGCTGAATTGTTGAGCATTGCCAGTCAGCACGATCATCAGCAGCTGTTGCAGCCTGGGCTTCATCTCGACTATTTGGATACTTTGGGTAACCTCTGGCCGGATCGACTGCTCCTTGGCCAGGTGTATAAAAACTGGCAGGACAAAAAGGCCGAACTTTATACACTTCGGCAGCAAGAACAGGAAAAAGAGCAGCGCCAGGATTTTCTAAGATTCCAACTGGGCGAGATCAGAGAGGCGGCCCTGCAGTCCGGTGAAGATGAATTGCTGGTTGCGGAAAAGATAAGACTAAAAAATGCGCAGACGCTGATTAGCCTCAGTCAGGCGACCTATAAGCTTCTCTCCCATGAGCTGATGGATAACCTCGTTGTTTTGCGACAGAATATCGCGCAGCTCGCCGCCATCGATTCCGGCATAGTGAAATTGTCTGAGGACATTACTGGCTATACCTTTCTGGCCGAGGATTATGTCCATGAGCTTAAGGCGTATAGGGATTCCCTCGAGCACGATCCCTACCGGCTTGACCAGGTAGCCGAACGACTCGATCTCATCCAGCAGATGAAAAGGAAATATGGCGTGTCAATTGACAGCATTCTCGAATTTGCCGAGCAGGGCGAATTAGAGCTACAGCACCTTGATAATATGGATAAGGAAATTGCTGTTCTTGAAAAAGAGCTGGCGGCACTTGAGCATGATATGTGTGACAAGGCAAAGCTCCTTTCGGAAAAACGAAGGGCCACCGCCGCCACTTTGCAAATGGCAATGGCAGGGGAATTGTCTTCGCTCGCCTTTAATCAGGCCAGTTTTCAGATGATATGGCGAGAGGTGGAGCCGCTTGCCGAAACCATGAAAGCCACTGGTTGGGAAAGGGGAGAGTTTTTCTTTTCCGCCAACCCCGGCGAACCGGCCAGGCCTCTCGCGAAAATTGCCTCTGGTGGTGAGCTGTCGCGGCTGATGCTCGCCATGAAATGCCTTCTGGCCCGAAAAGATATGGTGGAAACGGTGATTTTCGATGAAGTCGATGCTGGTATAGGTGGCGAAGCGGCAGAAGCGGTGGCTAGGAAGATTCAGGAGTTGTCGGCCCACCATCAGGTCTTTTGTATAACCCATCTGCCCCAGATTGCCGCCCGTGGCACCTTGCACTTCCAGGTCTCCAAGACGGTGGGGGATGGTCGAACCCAGTCGGCTGTTGTCCGTCTTTCGCCTGAATCAAGGGTGCAGGAACTGGTACGGATGCTGGCCGGAGACTCCGCCACCGAGCAGACCCAGGCATGGGCTAAAGAACTTTTGGTCAAGGGTGGTGCCTGCGCATGAAAAAAATCAAGGCACTTTCTCTTTTTTCCGGTGGGCTGGATTCCATCCTGGCCACCCGCGTGGTGATGGAACAGGGCGTCGAGGTGGAGGCCATTCAGTTCGTCACGCCATTTTTTAATTATGATATCCTTCATGACATTGAGGGCCATAAGCAGAAGATGCTGGCCCAATATGGGATAAGCGTTGAAGTTGAAGATATCAGCGCCGGTTATCTTCAGTTATTGCACAATCCGGCCCATGGCTTTGGTAAAAATTTTAACCCCTGTATTGATTGCAAGATAATGATGTTTACCAGGGCGAAGCAGCTGCTGGTGGAAAAAGGTGCGTCTTTTCTCATTACCGGCGAAGTCCTTGGTCAGCGACCGATGTCCCAGCGCCGTGACACCCTGAACGTTATAGCCCGGGATTCCGGGACAAAGTCCATTCTCCTGCGTCCTCTCTGTGCCCAGTTTATGAATGAAACCTTGCCGGAGGCTGAAGGGTGGGTGGATCGCCAGAAGCTGCTGCGAATGAGCGGACGTAGTCGCTCTCCCCAGATTGCTTTGGCAAAAGAGTATGGTATTACCGATTTTCCAAGCCCCGCCGGTGGGTGCATCCTTGCCGATCCTATCCTCAGTCAGCGTATTGCTCAGCTCTATTCCAGCGAATCAGTACTCAAATCGGTGGAAATTACCGCAACGGATATTCGGGTTCTGCTGATAGGACGGCAGTTTCTTTTACCCGGCGGTGGCTGGTTGATTGTTGGTCGCGACGAGAAAGATAATAATCGGTTGGAAAAACTGGCAAAGGCTGAGGATGCTGTTCTTTTTATGGATGACTGGCCGGGGCCGTTGGCCGTTTTGAAAAAGGCCGGCAGTTATTATTTGGATGAAATAAAGCTTGAAAAAGATCTGGAGCTCGCCGCCTCTCTGGTTGTCCGTTACGCCAAAAAACTGCCGGAAGGTTTGAGCAAAGGGAAAGTTACCTGTACCCTCGGTCACAACCGTCGGATAATTCACGCTGAGCCGTTGGCTGATGATGTCTTCCGGGACTGGGCCGTACGTTGATTCAGTTCTTAGCTGTCGAAAAGCTGCTTGACCGTGTCGCTGTAGGTGGTGAGACTTGTGCTTTTGAGGATTTTCTTCAGTAGCTTTTTATTTCCAGGAAATGAGGTAATAAGGTAAAGCCAGAGATGCTTGACCCGGCCAAGCAGGTGGCTGGGGCCGTCGAGTCGTTCGGTGTACCGGTTGTACAGTTCGTCGTGAAAATTATAGAGGCGGAGTCTTCTCTCTTCTGTGGATTGTTGCGGAAAACCTTTTATCTCTTCGGCCAGAAAGGGATTGGCCAAGGCGCCCCTGCCAATCATCCAGCGGTTGATATCAGAAAAGCGGTTGTTCAAAAAAATGAATGTCTCCTGACCATTGATGTCGCCGTTATAGGCGAGGGTGTGGTTGCTGAGTTGTCTACAGAGCTCAAAGCCATCAGGATCTGTTGTCCCCTTGTAAAGCTGTTTGCCAAGTCTGGCATGAATAATTATTTCTTTTAAATGGAAGCTGTCGAGTTCGGGCAGAAGAGCCCTGGTTTCCTGATGGTCGTTGTAGCCAAGTCTCGTCTTGATGGATAATTCAATGGGGAGTTTTGGCATAACCCTGGACAGCAGATCAATTATCTCTTCAGGGTAGGGGAGTAAGCCGGAACCTCTTTTTTTTCGCGCGACCATCGGCGCCGGGCAGCCAAGATTCCAGTTGATATGGGTGTAGCCAAGACCTGCCAGGCGGTGGGCCAGAACAAGAAAATCCTCAGGATCGGTGTGGAGCAGTTGGGGGACAACCGGCAGCTTGGTGTTGTTTTCCGGCAGTACATCCCGGATCATCTTGTCTTCATACAACGATTTCTTCTGCGGAGTGATAAACGGCGCGACTGCTGCGTCAAAACCACCAAAATGGTTTGCCAGGGTGTCCCGGAAGAGCGCATCAGTGAGTCCGCGAATAGGGGCAAGATAGAGAAATGGTTGTGGTTGGTTCATAAGACTCATTAAATAAGTGAGAGTGTTCTTCTTCAGTGGAATATGGTATGTTCACAGCTTTTCGCTGGGTGATTATGGCCACCGGAAGTCGGTTGTCCTTGGAGTTTGTCCGAGAATAGGCATTTTGTTCAAAATTGAGGCATTATCATAAAAACAAGCGGAGCTATATAGATGATATTGCGAGCATTGTTTTTATGGTAATAACGAAAAGTTTGTGCAAAAGGGCATTCTCGGACTAACTCCTGGTAAATTCTGGGCCGGAATATAGTAAAGAGTAAAGGGAAAGAAAAGGGTGCATCGTATAGCGCTGGAAAATTTAAGGCAATTTGGCAAAAGTTATTCTGCTGAATTGCTGCATGCTTTGAGGCGAACAGCCGAAAAGAGCGGGGTACAGGTGTATCTGGTAGGTGGTACTGTTCGTGATTTTCTGTTGGGTCGAATTTCCCACGATCTTGATCTTGCCGTATCCGGCAGTGCCCTGGCGGTTGCAAAAATCTTGCAGCGTGAGCTTGGCGGCGGAACCCTGGTCGATCTTTCTGGCCCCAAGGACGAAGCAGTGCGTCTCGTCTGGCGAGGGGAACAAGTCGATATTTCTGCCTTTCGGGAAGGCGCCACGTCCATTGCAGAAGATCTTCCTCTACGGGATTTCACCATCAATGCCATGGCGGTGCCGTTTTTAGAAGTTTTGGGAGACGTACAGCCTCTGACGCTTCTGGATCCCGCTGATGGTCTCGGCGGACTGGGCCATCTGGGCGGTCTGGGTGACCTTCAAGAGGGCCGGGTCAGACACTGTGCCGGTGCCTTTGTCGCCGATCCCGTGCGAATGTTGCGTGGTTATCGATTGTGTGCAAGCCTTGGCTTTCATTTGGATGAAACCACGAAAGAAGCGATAAGACAGCACGCACCCCTTATTGTCAATGTTGCCGCCGAGCGAATATGTTATGAGTTGCAGCTGATTTTTGACTCGCCTCGAACCTCTGAGACTCTTCGGGCGATGGCAGAGACGGAACTTTTGCGCCAGCTCCTGCCGGAACTGTATCAGGGCGAGGGTGTCGATCAGCCTGAATTTCATCATTTGGATGTTTTTGACCATTGTTTCCTTGCTCTTCAGATGATGGAAACTATTATTGCCGAGCCGGGTCGGTTTTTCCCCAGTCATGGTGAGGAGATTACTGCTTATCTCAAAGAGCCAAAGAGAGTGAGATGCCTTAAATGGGCCGCTCTCATGCATGATATTGGGAAACCGGTCACAAAAAATATTCGGCTCGATAAAGATGGCAGGGTTACTTTTTACGGCCATGACGAAGTTGGCAGGGATCTGTTCAAACAGTTTGCCGAACGCGCAAAATGGAGTAAGACAGACACCGACTTGGTCGGCAGTCTCATCGCCATGCATATGCATCCATTTCATCTCTGCAATGTGCAGCGGGAGGATGGCGTCTCTAAACGGGCGGCATTGAAACTCTGCCGCCGGGCAGAAAAAGAGCTGACAGGCCTGTTTTTACTGGCCATGTCCGACAGTCTGGCCAGTAGTGGAGAGAAAAAACCAGAACAGATGGAAGAAGAATTACTCGGCCTTTTTGCAACTGTACAGAAGATCTATGATGAAGATATCGCTCCCGTGCTGCTCGGGCCTCGTCTTTTGACCGGTAAAGACCTGGTGGAAAAATTTAAGCTCACTCCTGGTCCGCTTTTTTCTGAAATTTTGGGCGAGCTTGAGACGGCCAGAGTAGAGGGGAAAGTGGTTGACCGGCAAACGGCTTTTGTTTGGGTGAAGGAATTTTTGCGAGACAGGCTCCTTGAGCCATAACCGATACTGGTTTCGTCTTGTCAAAGAAAAATAAATGGACTAAAACGTGCGTAAAATAAACGATTACTATTCAAGAAAAGCCAAAAAAGATAAATATCCGGCCCGATCCATCTATAAACTGGAAGAGGTGCAGCTCAAGTACAAATTTCTCCATTGGGGAGACAGTGTCCTTGATCTTGGTTGTTATCCCGGCAGTTGGTCGATGTATGCCTCCGAAGTAATTGGCCCGAAAGGGATTGTGGTTGGAGTGGATTTACAGCAGGCAGATCAGGAAATTCGGTCGGGTGGAGCACCGATTCATTGGCTCTGTCAGGACATCCTTGAGCCGGAAATGATTCTCATGGTTCGGAAATTTCGTCCGGCCTTTAAAGTAATTATTTCTGATCTGGCTCCAGCGACCTCAGGTAACAAATGGACTGATGCTCAGAGGTCGTTGATCCTTGTCAGAAAGACGCTGGCACTTGCCGAGGAACTTTTGTTGAACAAAGGGCATTACATCTGCAAGGTTTTTCAGGGGGAAGATTTTCCTGATTTTGTCGCAGAGTTAAATAAGCGTTTTGCCATGGTCAAGGTGCTCAAACCAAAAAGTTCGCGAATTGAAAGTAGAGAAGTATTTGTATTGGGGATGGAATATCGGAAGTGATCCCAGGGAAAGAATTGTAGTAATGAAAAAAACGATTAAATATTAACCAGGTGATATATGTCAGGACATTCTAAGTGGTCGACAATTAAGAGGAAAAAGGGTGCGATTGATGCCAAGCGAGGAAAAATATTTACTCGTTTGATAAAGGAAATTACGGTTGCCGCACGTCATGGTGGCGGAGATCCTGAAGGAAACCCCCGGCTGAGGTCAGCGATTTCCACGGCCAAAGCCGAAAATATGCCCAAGGACAACATCACCAGAGCTATCCAGAAGGGTACCGGAGAGATTGCTGGCGAGGTCTACGATGAGATCATGTACGAAGGATATGGGCCAGGTGGAATAGCTGTTCTTGTTGAATGTTTGACCGACAATCGGAACCGGACAGTGGCTGATGTTCGTCATTATTTTGCGAAAAGCAACGGTAATCTTGGTGAGTCCGGCTGTGTCGCCTATATGTTTGACAAAAAAGGTTTGATTCTTGTCGACAAGAGCACTATCGACGAGGAGACTTTGATGGATGCGGCCCTGGAAGCAGGCGCTGACGATGTCGTCGAAGAAGAGACGGAATTCCAGATTCTGACTGCTCCGGAAAATTTTGATGATGTCCGTAATGCGCTGGAAGAAAAAGGTGTCAGCTTTTTGGATGCATCCATTTCCATGATTCCCCAAAACACCGTGGAAGTGGTTGATGAAAAAATCGCCCGTGCGCTTATGCGGCTGATGGATAGCCTTGAGGATCATGATGATGTGCAGAATGTCTATGCCAATTTTGATATAGACGATGCTCTTATGGAACAGCTGTCCGAATAGACAGCTCACAAGGCAGGTATTTTGGAGAGAATCATCGGTATTGATCCGGGAAGCAGGGTGACAGGATACGGCGTTATTGATGCTGATCGGGGGCAATTGCAATTTATCGCCTGCGGGGTGGTTAAAACCACCACCACATATCCCTTTTCGTATCGACTCAATGAAATTTTTGATGGCATAAACGAAGTGGTTCAAGTGCATGGACCTGCTGTTGCTGCAATTGAAGATGTTTTTCTCGCTGCCAACCCCCGTTCTGCCCTAAAACTTGGACATGCACGGGGGGCTGCCGTTGTGGCCGCCATGCAAAACGGCCTGACGGTGTTTGATTACAGTGCCCGGGCGGTGAAGCAGGCAGTGGTCGGTTACGGACAGGCGGATAAAAAACAGGTCCAGCACATGGTTTGTGTTTTGCTTGGTCTGTCAGGCTCGCCCAGTGCCGATGCCGCCGACGCACTGGCGGTGGCGATATGTCATGCTAATCAGTTTCAAATATAAAAACCTATGATAGCTACTTTAACAGGCAGGGTATTTTCAAAAGGCTTTGACCGGGCAGTCGTAGATGTGGCGGGAGTTGGCTACGAGGTTATCTTGTCCACTGACTGTGTTGCCCGTATGCCGGAAAAAGGAGAGGACGCTTTCTTCTATATTCATACCAATGTCCGGGAAGATGCTATCACCCTCTTCGGCTTCTTGGAGGAGCAGGAAAAAGAGCTTTTTCTTATCCTGAAAACGGTCACCGGGATTGGGCCGAAGTTGGCCCTGGCGATGCTTTCGGGCCTGCGGGTTGGTGAGATCTGCCAGGCGATTAGTGGTGGAGATGTTAAAAGACTGACAACGCTCCCCGGTGTCGGCAAAAAAACAGCGGAACGGATTTGTCTCGACCTTAAAGACAAAGTGGCCCATTTAATTACCGGGACAGTTTCACTGAAGGGCGGTAGCCCCGGAGTGGTCGCTGTCGCCGGTTCTGCTGTGGCTGATGCCATCTCTGCCTTAACCAATCTTGGTTATGCCGATGCTGTGGCCAGAGGAGCGCTGGGTAAAGTCAAAAAACAACTTGGTGAAGAGGAATTTAATACTCAGAAGGTCGAAGATCTCATTCGGGAGGCCCTTAGAGCACTGGCATGAATATTGAGGAAGATATAAATTCCGAAAAGCGTCTGGTAGCTCCGGAGCCCCAAATGCGGGAGCCGGCCCATGACAACGCCTTGCGGCCGCAAAAGCTTGTCGATTATATCGGCCAGGAGCAGGTGCGCAAAAGCCTTGGTATCTTTATCCAGGCAGCTATTGGTCGGGCTGAACCGCTTGATCATGTGCTTTTTCATGGTTTTCCGGGCCTTGGTAAAACGACGCTTTCCTATATTATTGCCCACGAAATGGGGGCGGGGATAAAAGTCACCTCCGGCCCTGTCATTGAAAAACAAGGGGATCTTGCCGCTATCCTGACCAGTCTGCAGGAAGGGGATGTCCTTTTTATTGATGAAATCCACCGTTTGAATCATGCAGTGGAAGAGGTCTTGTATCCGGCAATGGAAGATTTTCAGCTGGATTTGATAATTGGCCAGGGGCCTGGCGCCAGATCAGTGAAAATGGATCTGCCGAGGTTTACCCTGGTGGGAGCGACAACCCGCACTGGTCTATTGACTCCACCGCTGAGAGACCGTTTTGGCGTTGTGCTGCGGTTGGAATTTTACTCGCCCGAGGAACTTGTGACCATTGTGCAGAGGTCTGCGAGAATTCTAGGTATGAAGATCGACAGCTCCGGGGCACTTGAGTTGGGCAAACGATCCCGTGGAACACCTCGAATTGCCAATAGACTCCTTCGCCGAGTGCGTGATTTTGCCGAAGTTGGTGGTCACATAGTGGTTGATAGTGGTGTCGCCAATGATGCGCTCAATCTTCTGGGGGTTGATCGGTTTGGCCTTGATGATATGGATAGAAGAATTATGCTGACACTCATTGACAAGTTCGACGGCGGACCGATTGGTCTGGAGACTCTGGCCACGGTAGTCTGTGAAGAAAAGAATACCCTGGAGGATGTCTACGAACCTTTTCTGATCCAGTCAGGTTTCCTAAATAGAACGCCCCGTGGTCGGGTGGCAACAGTGAGAGCGTACGAACATTTTAAGCGGAAGGTTCCCAGGCAGATCGCCATTCAGCAGTCTTTGTTTGAGGACTAAAAAGGCACTCAACCTGCTCCCTTATTTAAAAAAAAGGATGCTGTTATGCGTAAAACACTTGCAGAAATATGCTCAATGAAGGCAGAGGGGAAAAAAATTTCCATGCTTACGGCCTATGATAGTTCTATGGCGCGATTGTTGAGCAGTTGCGAGGTGGATATTCTGTTGGTTGGTGATTCACTCGGAATGGTGATGCTTGGTTATGATTCAACCGTTCCTGTGACAATGGAGGATATGCTCCACCATTGCAAGGCTGTTCGACGGGGGGCGCCAGAGAGTTTTATTCTCGGTGATATGCCCTTTGGGGCTAATCATACCGGTGAGCGGGATGCTGTGAAAAACGGTATTCGCTTCTTGAAAGAGGCTGGTTGTGATGCGGTGAAGCTAGAAGGCGGCCTGGAGATGTGTGGGGTCGTTCGGGCACTTGTTAATGCCGGTGTACCGGTCATGGCTCATATTGGCCTGACTCCTCAGACGGCCAGCCAGCTCGGCGGGTTTAAATTGCAGGGAAAAGGGCTGGACGATGCCAGGCGGCTTCTCGCTGAGGCAAAGGGGCTGGAAGAAGCTGGTGCCTTCGGCTTGTTGATTGAATGTATCCCTGATAAACTCGCTCAGGTGATCACCGAGTCCATTGCCATTCCAACCATTGGCATTGGGGCTGGCGTTCACTGCGATGGTCAGGTGCTCGTGGTCAATGATATGCTTGGCATGTTCGATAAATTCACCCCTAAGTTTGTCAAAAAATATGCAGATCTTTCGCCTCTCATCAAAGAGAGTATCCAGCAGTATAACAAGGAAGTGAAAGCCGGTACCTACCCGGACGCAGAACATAGTTTCTCCAGTGCTGCCGATTATCATCAGTTGTTGAACGAATAAGTTCACCGTAGCCGCAACACTGCCTCCATCATAAAGGGTCGACTGACAACTGTTCAATCGACCCTTTGTCGTTTTATCCGTTTGTTTCCTTTCCCCACTTTGCCCCACCCTGAAAAAATAGTATAAATATTGCCTTGCTGAACGCTTTTGTTGAACATATTGAAAATACACGATTAGTTACCATTTTGAGGTAAAGTATGTGTTGGGGTGTTTGGCCCGTAATTCTCTTGTTTTTACTAGATGGTGTGGTGGTGCGCTCGGCAATGCGCAATATGTGGTGGTTTTGATGATTTCGTGGAATGCCCTTATCTATTTGAACTTGCATTGTTTTTTTCTTGACACTACCCCGGTCCTCAGCTAAAAATAAGTATAGTGGGGAAGAATGGAGTAAAAGTACTTTATTGTGGTCCAAAGTAGGATGCTGGAGCGAATTTTTGATGCAAGGTAGATTCCGAAGCAGAACATTTCACGTGCTGGATGCGAAAGGGAGACTTAATCTTCCCAGTCGTTTTCGTGAAGTGATGCGTCAAAATGGCTCCGATATATTTATGGTAGCCCCCTGGAAGACACATTTGCGTGCTTATCCGCTTGCTGAGTGGGAGGCGCTGGAGAACAAGTTGATGAATCAGGGTGGTGAGCAGGGGATTGGTGGCTTTGTTCGTTATGTCGTCGGTGGAGTGGTTGAATGTGTCATCGACAAGCAGGGGCGTATTCGTCTTCCGGTTGAACTGAGAAATGATGCCAACTTAGACAAAGAGGTTGCCCTGACAGGAATGCTGGATTGGATTGAAATCTGGGATAAAGACTCATCACTTGCCGAAACCGATGGTACTCGTGATAAATTTGAAGATCATCAGGCAAGTCTTGCCAGGATGGGGATTCTCTAATGGTTACCAATCGTCAGACAGATCAAATCCATACTTCAGTTTTATTGCATGAATGTCTGGACTATTTGGCCCCAGAAACTGGCAAAGTTTATGTCGACGGTACTCTTGGTCTTGGGGGACATACCGCAGCAATTTTATCCGCGTCGGCACCAGACGGTAAAGTTGTCGCTTTTGAATGGGATGAAACCGCCCTGCAGTATGCCCTTCAGCGGTTGGCCGAGTCCAAGGATCGATTGACCGTTGTCCGGCGTAATTTTGCCGAGCTCGCCGCAGGATTGGACGAGATAGGTATTCAGGAGATTGATGGGCTGTTGATAGATATCGGCCTATCGTCTCTTCAGCTTGACATGGGCGAGCGGGGCTTCAGTTTTCAACGTGATGAAATCCTCGACATGCGCATGGACAACCGTGGAGAAACAACTGCCCAGTCTATCTTGGAAAACTGCTCGGAACAGGAACTGGCAGATATTTTCTTTTACTACGGAGAAGAACGCCAGGCACGACCCATCGCTGCTGCGATAGTCGAGTCCCGAAAAAAAGAGACTATCCAAACTACAAAACAGCTGGTGTCAATTGTTGCCCACGCAGTTCCCAAGCGGTTTCACCCGAAGAGGATACACGTGGCCACCAAGGTTTTTCAGGCTTTACGGATTGCTGTTAATACCGAACTGGAAAATCTGGCCCATATTCTGGACGATGCGGTGAGGTATCTAAAGCCGGGGGCAACCTTTTGTGTGATTTCTTTTCACTCTCTGGAAGACCGGATAGTGAAGAGAAAATTTAAAAATAATGAACTGTTGGAAGTGTTGACGGGTAGACCCGTAATGCCCTCACCAGAAGAGATTGCGGTTAACCCAAGGTCGCGCAGTGCGCGGTTAAGGGTTGCGCGGAAAAAAAACTAAAAACCAGGGGACACTATGAATTTTAATAACTCTACAGAAGCGTATGTGAGACCAGTTACAAAGATAGGTGTTCGGCGGCGCTTTCGTTCTGGCGGGTCTTTTGATCTTTCCACCTGGCTGATGTTGTGGAAACCTGCGGGAAAAGTTCTACTGATGCTTTTTCCCCTGGTCCTGATTATAAATATGTTTGTGGCATCGGCTGTGTCGAATACTGAAAGGTCAATTGTGGTGTTGGATAATAAACGGCATGAGCTGATGGACAAAAAAATCGGATTACTTGCCAGTAGGGCAAGGCTTTGGTCCCCCAAAGAATTTCAGCAATTGGCTGGAGAGAAATTGGCGCTTCAAGAGAATTCCGGAAATCAGGTAGGAAAGTTTAACCGCAGAACTGGAACTTTTTCATATCGTCAATAGTTCTGGTTATAAACCGGGGTGTTTTTGTGGCTAGGCTTGTTTGTTCTAGCTTTTTGCTGTTCTCACACGTCGTTCTCAGAGGTGTCAACTTTATTCCTGTGGTTGATTTTTGTCGAATGCCTCTGGTTTTAACAAGGTCTCTCGTTTCAGGATGAAAACGTAATCGACAATATGAAAAAAAAATCCCGCCTCAGAGTGCAAAAAACTAAACAGGGGAGGCGGGTACTTCTCTATGTGTTGATATTTGCGGTGCTGGGGGGAGTTGGTCATCAGTTTGAACGGCACTTTGAAATCATTGCCTCTGTTAAAGAGGCCCTTCGCACCATAAAAAGTACTTTTTCCAGGACTGGTCCTGTCAGAGGCATAGTTTATGACAGGAATTTTAAGCAGCTTGCCATAACTCTAGAGCGAGTTTCGGTGTATGTGCGAACCAGAGAGATTGGTTCCATTGAGGATACTGCTGTACAGCTTAGTCAGGTGTTGGGAGTTGACAGGGATAAGCTGGAAGAGGGGATGAAAGGCGGTGTATTGCGACTCTGGGTCGCAAAAGATATAAGCCAGGAGCAGGAAGTTTCCATTAAGGACCTTCATTTGCCGGGTGTTTATTTGCAAAAAGACGAGAAAAGATTTTATCCAAACGATGAACAGGCTGCTTACTTCGTCGGTTATGTCGAAAATGGTATTGGTCTTTCTGGAGTGGAGTTTTACTATGATCGGCTTTTAGCAAATATAAAATTAAAAAAGGTAGAAGAAAACCAGCCGCTTGGTAGTGCTCTGGATCTTGTGTTGACCATTGACTTAAAAATACAAGATATTTTGGAAAATCTCGTTAAAGATATCGCTCTTGGTGAGCAGGCTGAAAAGGTTGCGGCGTATCTTTTGGAAAGTGGGACTGGCGAAATAATCGGCGGAGCTAATCTGCCAGGTTTTAATCCCAATACTTTTACCAAATATTCTCAGAAGCAGACAGAAAATTCCTTCTTTTTTCCGCTCTGTCTGCCAGAAAAATATCGACTTTTTCTGCGGGATGCGACAACGTTAAAAGCACATGCTGAAGATGATGTATCGCCTTCCGCCTGGAGTTTAGTTTCGGAAAACAGTGATCTTGGCAGTCAGTTGCGTCTGTGGGATTGGCTTGGGCTGGAACGGCCCTTGGAAACAGATTTTCACGTGCCGACACAATTAGATAAGACGGCAGAGAGTCCGCAGAAACCTGCACTTGCTTCAACGATACCTCTTGGTTTTGTGCCTGAGTGTGCGACTCCTATGAATCTCCTGACGAGCTACTCTACGCTGTTGAATGGGGGCAAAAAGATCCACCCGTTTGTGGTGAAAAAAATCCTTGATAATGAAACGGCTGTTGAGGTTCATATTCCAGACGAGGAGGATGGCACCGGGCAATCGGAGGTTTGGCCTGATGGTGGAGGCGATAGAATACGATCACTTTTTCGCAGCCAGGCAAGAAGCGGAGTTTCAAACACATACTTTTTCAGGGACAGTATTCTGGTCAGTGTTGATCGTGGTGATTTTAATCAATTCATGATCGACGATTTGCTGTTTGTCACTATACCCGCAGGAGCTCATGATCTCAATATGCTGGTTGTTGTTCAAAAAAAACCTTTTGAGATTACCAAGGGCGATGCTGAGCAAGATGACAATCTTGAGCAGCTAGTTGAGGCAAAGGTAGAGAGAATTTCAATGCTTCAACAAATTGCTAAAGCTTTGTCTGATGTGGTGGAACCTGAAGAGGGTGGTGACGGGAATTATCAGGCTAATGATTCACTGGTAACTGAGCTCAGTAGCGATGCTGCAAGGTCTGAGGCGGAAAAAACTGCACCAGGTGTGATGCCTGATATTAAGGGATTAAGCTTGAGAAAAAGTCTTCGCCTGTTGCAGGGAATTGATCTGAAGCTGAATATTCAAGGGACAGGGAGAGTTATCGCTCAACGGCCAAAGGCGGGGAGTTCTTTGAAAGGAGTCTCCGAGTGTGTCTTGATTCTTGAAAAGCAAGAGGATGTGGCACCAGAAAAATTATCCAAGGGATTGTCCAAGAAAAAATAAATCGTATGAGAGGGAAATGCTTCGGCATTACTTGTGAAAATCCCTCAAAATGTTCATTGGAATTTAGCTCGATGTTTATAATATTTACAAGACAGGCCAATGTTATCACCTAAAAAATCTGCTGCCCTGGCATCTCTTCTAAAGGGACTGAAATATAAACTGATCCATTGTCACTCTGGAGAATCGCCAGAGGACCATTTGCTTAACTCGATCACTGTTGATTCGCGGCAGGTCGAGGCGAAAAGTCTTTTTATCGCTCTTCCCGGGGTTGTCTGTGATGGTCATAATTTTATAGAGGCAGCTGTTGCAGCAGGTTGCAGAACGATTGTCTGCGGTCCTGGCCGATTGAATGAGAGTCAGGCGAGAGATCTCGGTGCCACAGTCGTTGAGGTGGAGGATACGACGAAGGCATATGCGGCGATCGCCGCAAACTATTTTGATCGACCGGAAGAAGACCTGCAATTTATTGGGATTACTGGGACCAATGGCAAAACAACAGTTACTTATCTGCTGGAGCATGTGCTGCTGCAGGCTGGCTTGGCCGTTGGCGTGATCGGCACTATCAATAACCGATATACCGCCAAGACCGGCGAGAAAAAAATTCTAAAAACCCAGTTCACCACTCCGGTAGCCTTTTTACTTCAGCAAGTTCTGAGGGAGATGGTGGATAATGGTGTTGACTATGTCATTATGGAGGTGTCATCCCACGCCCTCGCCCAATCGCGAATTGGTTCCATAAAGTTTGATGTCGCGGCATTTACCAATTTATCGAGGGATCATCTGGATTATCATGTGGCCATGGAAGACTATTTTCAGGCCAAGGCTCTACTGTTTTCCGAGCATCTGAAGGGGAGTGGCAAAGCGGTTTTGCCGGCATTGTCGAGTGATCCTGAAGGCAGGGTTTGGCTGCAGAAATTGACTGATATCTGTTCAGCCAACTGCAATAAAATCATTCAATGGGGAGAGGCGGAAGGTGCAGAAGTACAGCTCCAGAGCTTTTCTACGACACTTGCTCGAACTGAGATGGTGGTCATGACCTCCTCTGGTTCGCATACTCTTTCATCTCCTCTGGTTGGTCGCTACAATATAGATAATCTGCTCACCGTCTACGGTATCTCTTTGGCCATGGGCATTGATGAATCGGTGATTTGTCAAGCCCTCACCACGGCACAGGGCGCTCCTGGCCGACTGGAAAGAGTTACTGCCGGTTCCGGCTGGCATTCAAATGGTCCGGTGGTTCTGGTCGATTATGCCCATACCCCGGATGCTCTCGAAAAGGTGCTAACAACCGTTGCCGCTTTACCCCACAATGAGCTTTTTTGCGTTTTTGGCTGTGGCGGAGATAGGGATAAGGGTAAGCGGCCGCTTATGGGCGAGATCGTTGGCAATCTCTGCGATTTTGCTGTTGTGACCGACGATAACCCGCGAACTGAAGATCCTGATCAGATATTGAATCAGATCCTTGGTGGGCTCAGTAAAACCTCACTTGAAGTAAAAGATGATGATTGGCGCAGGCAAAGAAACAAAAAGGAATGCGGTTGTGTCGTCATACGTGACAGGAAAAAGGCCATTGATTCTGCCATTCGGGCGGCTTCAGCTGGAGATATTGTTGTCATTGCCGGCAAAGGCCACGAACCCTACCAATTGACCATAGAAGGCAAACGGTTTTTCGATGATCGGCTGGAAGCAAAAGGAGTGCTCTTTTCCTGGACGGCCGAGCTGGTGGCGACAGCTGTAAAAGGTCTTCTGCAGTCAGATTCAAACCCTGCAAAACTGCTGGGGCCGGTCATAACTGACAGCAGAGTTGCCAGTAGCGATGGAATTTTTGTTGCTCTGAAGGGGGAAAGCCACGATGCCCACGATTATGCCGTGCAGGCGGTGGCAAATGGTGCTTCCTGTTTGGTGGTTGAAAAATTGATTTCTCTGCCCGCCGGATTAAATGCCTGTCAGGTAGTGGTTCAAGATACGCAGCAGGCCCTGGGCGATCTGGCTTCTTTTCGCCGAAAGGCCCTGGCTAAGCAATGTCAGCAGGTGGTTATCGGGCTCACCGGAAGCTGTGGTAAAACAACTGTCAAAGAGATGGTGGCAGCTATCCTGTTGAGAATGTGGCCGCAGGGGCCGGACTATCACGTAGATTCTGTGCTTAAAACAAAAGGGAATTTTAATAATCTCATTGGCTTGCCATTGTCGCTGCTGCCTTTATCTGTCGAACATCGGGCTGCAATTCTCGAAATGGGCATGAACCGGCCCGGAGAACTTCGTCGGCTGGGGACAATTGCCGATCCTGATATAAGCTGTATAACCAATATTCACGGGGCGCATCTTGAAGGACTGCAATCCATTGAAGGTGTGGCTAAAGCCAAAGAAGAGCTTTTTGCCGTGACCAGGGAATCAGGTGTTTTGGTGGTGAATCTCGATGACACCAGGATTCGAGAACTTGCCATCAAATATAGAAACCCGAAGATCACCTTTGCCTTGCAAGCTGCAGATGGACAGCAGAGACCTGATATCTGGGCCTCAGACATCCATATGGCAGAAGGTGGTGTCATTACTTTTAATTTGCACTATGGCGAAGAGATAGGTGAAATTCATCTCTATATTGTGGGGGAACACAATGTTTCCAACGCACTTTGCGCTGCAGCCATTGGAGTTGCCGCAGGAGCGACGCTTGACCAAATCGCTGCTGGCCTGGCTGATTTTCGTCCTCCGGATAAACGAATGGAGCTGCTCCACGCCAAAAGATCGGGCTTTACCATAATAAACGATACCTACAATGCCAACCCGGCCTCAATGACCGCTGGGCTCAAAGCATTAAAGAAGATTGCCGCTAAAGCTTCTGTCTGCGTAATTGGCGATATGCGTGAGCTTGGTGAGACGTCGAAGCAGGCTCATTACGATATAGGGACCTTAATTGCCGACTTGGCGATTGATTGTGTCGGAGTTGTTGGAGAATTTAAGGAAAATGTGGTACAGGGTGCACTCGAGCACGGTTTTGATGCGAGTCGTATCCAGAAGTTTGAAGAGAAGGAGACTGCGGTCACTTGGATACATGATATGCTCGACCGTGGCGAACTTGGAAAAGATGATGTCGTCCTCGTCAAGGCTTCCCGGGGTTTACGTTTTGAAACAATTGTCGCCAAACTTATTGATTTTTGATTAAAGGGATGCTCTAACCTCCGTCCCAAATTACTGTCGTTGAACCATTTTCCTGTGAGTCTGTTATATGTTGTACCACCTTCTTTACCCACTACATACCAGCCTGAGTGGCTTGAATGTTTTTCGCTATATAACATTTCGTTCCATCGGCGGGGCTGTTACCGCCTTTTTGATTGTACTGTTTCTCGGCCAGTTATTTATTCGAGCCATGCGTTTTTATCAGATCGGCCAGGTGGTCCGTGACGATGGGCCTGAGACCCACTTGGCAAAGCAGGGAGTGCCCACCATGGGCGGGTTGTTGATTCTTGCGGCAATCAGCATTGGCACCTTACTTTGGGCAAGACTTGATAATCCGCTGATCTGGCTTGGATTATTTATCACCTTATTTTATGGTTGCATTGGTTCCATAGATGATTTGCGAAAGATACGAAAGAATAATTCCAAAGGCTTAAGTGCCAGGTGGAAACTGGTACTGCAGCTTCTGGGTGCTTTTGCGGTTGGGATGGTGATATTTTGGCATTCCGGTTTTGACGGACATTTAAGTCTACCGTTTTTTAAGAATTTTAGTCCCAATTTTGGCTGGTTTTATGTCATTTTCGCCATGTTTGTCATTGTCGGGGCATCGAACGCCGTCAACCTCACCGACGGGCTTGATGGTCTTGCTGCCGGACCAACTGTTGTCACTGCCGCAGTCTATCTGGTTTTTGCCTACCTGGCCGGGAATGTGGTTCTGTCTGATTATTTGCAGATACCCTATGTCGCGGGCAGTGGAGAATTGGCCATTTTTTGTGGGACAATTTTTGGTGCCTGCCTGGGATTTTTGTGGTTCAACGCCTATCCCGCCCAGATGTTTATGGGGGATGTCGGCTCTCTTGCTATTGGTGGTGCACTTGGTTCCATAGCGATTATCATTAAACAGGAGTTTTTGCTGGCCATCGTTGGCGGGGTGTTTGTGATGGAGGCTTTCTCGGTGATTATGCAGGTTGGCTACTTCAAAATGACCCACGGCAAACGGATCTTTTTGATGGCGCCCTTTCATCACCATTTCGAGAAAAAGGGCTGGCATGAGTCAAAGGTTGTGGTCCGGTTTTGGATCGTTTCGATCATTCTCGGTCTTGTGGCTATTGCCACATTGAAATTACGATAGTGAAAAACAATAAATTAATATATCCCGGCGTTAAAGTCGCGGTGATGGGATTAGGTGTTTCCGGTCGGGCCGCCGTTCGTTACGCTCTTTACTGTGGCGCTGAGGTTTTAGTTTCTGACAGGCGGCCTGAACAACAGTTTCTTGCCGAGGAGGCCGAACTGCTTGCTCTCGCAAATATAGAGTGGGAAGCGGGTGGACACAGTCGGGATTTTTTAGGCAGAGTCGACCTGATTTTAGTCAGCCCCGGAGTGGATTTGCACCTCCCCCTGATGCAAACATTGAAAGATGACGGGGTGACGATTGTCGGTGAATTTGCTGTGGCTGCCGGGCAGATAGAGGTTCCGGTGGTAGCAGTCACCGGGACAAATGGCAAAACCACGGTCACGACGCTGATCGGTGAAATATTTGCCAGTACTGGCAAGAGAGTATTCGTTGGCGGTAATATTGGTACACCACTCTATGAATATCTCCTCAACCCAGGCGATTACGATATCGTTGTGGCAGAAATCTCCAGTTTTCAGTTAGAGAGCGCAGGACAATTTTCGCCCGATGTTGGAGTGCTGCTGAACATAACCCCAGATCATTTGGATCGGCATAGTACGATGGCACAATATGTCCAGGCAAAGATGCAGCTTTTTGCGCATCAGCGTCCTGGCGCAATCGCCATTATTAACGGCGATGATCCACTATGTAGTCAGCTTCCAGCCGGGCTTGCCTCATTGGTGCAGACATTTGGCACAAGTGACGGCTGCACGGCGAGCATTAGTGACAATCTGATAACTCTGACTACGGACGGAACAAAGGAAGAGTATCGTCTGGAGGGTACCGGTTTCGTTAATACTATTACTCTGATGAACTATGCGGCGGCCATACTTGCACTACGCTCTCAGGGCTGTACTTTCTTGCAGGTTCAGGCGGGACTCAAGTCCTTTCGCCCCCTGCCGCACCGGATAGAGTTTGTGGCTGAGATAAACCGGGTAGCCTACTATAATGACTCGAAGGCGACCAATACCGGCGCGGTGATTGGTGCTTTGGCGCAGTTTTCAAAAAATGTGATTCTTCTTGCTGGTGGCCGCGGCAAAGATGATGATTTTCGCTTGTTACGGGAGAGTGTGGCAGCAAAAGTAAAACTATTGATAGTGTTTGGGGAGACCGCTGGGCTCCTGAAAGAAGCTCTGGCCGACGTGGTGAATATTATCGCTGTCGCTTCCATGGCCGAGGCGGTGAAGACAGCTGCAAAAAACGCCCTTGCTGGCGATGTTATACTGCTGTCACCCGCCTGTGCCAGTTTTGATATGTTCACCAGCTATGGTCACAGGGGCAACGAATTTAAAAAGGCCGTGTTAGCCTTATAAGCTTACTCAGGATATCTCAAGATAGGATTTTGGCTTGAACAGAAAGGACAAAACAATACGGCTGCTGTTAACCGGTGGTGGCACGGGAGGACATTTGTTTCCTGCGGTGGCAACCGCTCAAAAGTTTCAGGAGCAGATGCCCGGCACAGAGGTCCTTTTCGTCGGCACAAAAAGAAAGGTGGATACCAAGAGTTTGGGAGCCTACGGTTTTGCCAGTGAGAGTATCTTGAGTTACGGTTTGAAGGGTAAAAATCCCTGGGAATTATTTAAAGCACTTGCGGTATTACCCTTGTCTTGCCTCCAGGCCCTTCTGATCATTCGCCGCTTTAAACCGGATATTATTTTTGGCGTGGGCGGCTATGTGACAGGTCCGGTGGTTGCGGCCGGAAAATTACTGCGTATCCCCGTTGTCATTCATGAACAGAATTCCGTGCCGGGCCTGGCAAATAGAAAACTTGGCCGTTTCGCCGACAGGGTCTGTCTCTCGCTGCCGGGGAGTGGGGGAAATTTTCCAGCGGAAAAAATACAGTACACCGGAAACCCGGTACGAAGTAAAATTCTTGCGTTGGCCGGAAAAAATCTCCCCCGAAATAGTGGCAAACGAACTCTATTGATCCTGGGGGGGAGCCAGGGTGCGCAGGCTGTAAATAGTTTGGTTGTTGAGGCCATATGTTCTTTGACTGATGAGCAGTTGTTGGAAATCAGGGTGATCCATCAAACAGGTGCCAGGGATGAAGAACAGGTACGCAATGCTTATCGTAAGAGAGGAGTCGATGCCGAGGTGGCCGGATTTTTCACCGAAATGCACGAGGTCTATGAACAGGCCGACCTCCTCGTCTCGAGAGCCGGGGCAACAACCTTGTCCGAGATAGCAGTGTTGGGAAAACCGGCAATTCTCATTCCTTATCCCTATGCTGCTGATAACCATCAGGAAAAAAATGGTCATTTTTATGTGTCCGGGGGTGGTGCCGTACAATTTACCCAAAAGGACCTTACGGCCAAACAGCTCAGTGAGACGCTCTTCGGACTGATCAACAATGAAGCAAAATTGGAAACAATGGGACAGGCTATGAAACGCCTGGCCTTTCCTGACGCGGCTGAGAGGATTATGGCCTGCTGTTTAGAAGAAATTGAAAAACGCCACGGACAATGAATAGAAAAACGAAACATATCCATTTTGTCGGAATTGGTGGTATCGGCATGAGCGGCATCGCGGAACTGCTGCTCAATCTCGGTTATGAGGTTTCCGGGTCGGATTTGAACGGTTCACTCATTACAGAAAATCTATCCCGCCTTGGCGGTGTCATTTTTCAAGGGCATAAAAGCGAATGGATAGAAGGGGCTGACGTCGTCGTCACCTCCTCGGCTATTTCACCCAGTAATCCGGAAGTAGTCAGGGCCCGGGAAAACAACGTACCGGTAATAATGCGGGCAGAGATGCTTGCCGAACTGATGCGTTTAAAGAAAAATGGCATAGCCATTGCGGGTAGTCATGGCAAAACATCAACGACGTCTATGGTCAGTTGGATGCTTGCCTCCGCAGGCCTTGATCCGACGGTGGTTATAGGCGGTAAAGTTGATGCACTGGGTGGAAATGCCAAATTGGGACAAGGTGAGTATTTAGTGGCCGAAGCTGACGAGAGTGACGGTTCCTTCTTGAAATTGTCACCGGTCGTAGAAGTTATCACCAATATCGATCTTGAGCATCTCGACTATTACCGCGATATCGACCATATTAAGTCGACGTTTCTTCAATTTATCGAAAAAATCCCTTTTTATGGGGCGGTTATTCTCTGTCTGGATGATGCTAATATTGCAGATATCTTGCCGTTAATTAAAAAACGAACGATAACCTATGGTTTGACTCCCCAGGCGGATATTTATGCCGATGATATTGTATGGCAGGATGGCAGGATATACTTTACAGTTAAAGATGCTGCAAGCAGTAGAGGGAGAATAGGCATAGCCCCTCCTGGAATACACAATGTTTACAATGCATTGGCGGCGGTATGTGTTGGTTTGGAACTGGAGCTTTCCTTTGAAAAGATTCAGGCCGGGCTGCAGGGATATGCCGGGGTGCAGCGACGGATGCAGCAGAAAGGGACAGTTGGCGGAATTACAGTTGTTGATGATTATGGCCATCATCCCACCGAAATTCGAGCCACTTTAGAGGCGATTAAACAGGCCTGGCCGCAAAAAAGATTGGTGGTTCTTTTTCAGCCCCATCGATATTCGAGGACCAAGGCTCTTTTTAAAGAGTTTCAAACCTGTTTTCATAAAGCCGATTATCTGATCATGTCTGATATTTATGCGGCAAGTGAAGAGCCTATTGCCGGGGTAACCGCTGAAAGTTTGCTTGAGGCAACCAAGATCCATGGTCAACGTTATACTAAATATATGGGGGACCTGGAGACAATGGCCCAAGAACTCCTGCCCATGCTGGAAGAGGGGGATCTTGTCCTCACCCTGGGGGCTGGAAATATTGTTCGAGTTGGCGAGGAGTTACTCGTCTTGTTAGAGCAGAAGACACAGTAGAGACAATGAACCGGGCGCAGAAAGAAAAACTCGCCAAACTGGTTGAGCAGCCTGTTCTCTGGCAGTGCCGGTTGGATCGCTATACATCATTTGCCATCGGCGGTCCTGCTGAAGCCTTTGTCCACGTGGACAGACGTCAGGAGTTGTCACCGCTGCTCGCTTTTTTGGTTGAAGAAAAGATCCCGTGGAGGGTTATTGGCCGTGGGACGAACCTGCTTGTAAGAGATGCGGGTTTTGCCGGAGTGATTTTTGTCTTGGGTGATGAGTTCAAGACTATAGAGAAAGATCCAAAGGAAGGTGCAGAGACTGTTATTGTTTGTGCCGGTGCCGGCCATTCCCTCGCTAAACTTTCTTTCATGTGTGCGGAATGGGGATTGACCGGAGTTGAATTTGGTTGTGGTATTCCCGGTACCCTGGGAGGAGCTATTGTTATGAACGCCGGGGCCTGGGGCCGGGAGATGTCATCTGTCGTTGCGAGTGTCAGGCTGGTCACTGCGAAAGGAGAGCTGCTCTTGCACCGTCAGGAGCTTGATTTTTCCTATAGGTGCTGGAAAGGATTGGCTGCGTATCAGGGAAAAGCGGTGATCTCAGAGGTGGAACTAAAACTCACGCCTGGAGATCCGGACGAAATTAAACGTTATTGCAGCGATTTACAATGGCGCAGGAAGGAAACACAGTCCTGCGGGTACCCCAATGCAGGGTCATTTTTTAAGAATCCTGCAAACGACAGTGCCGGTCGGTTAATTGATGCCAGTGGTTTGAAGGGCGTGTCTGTCGGCGGTGCTATGATTTCTGAACAGCATGGCAATTTTTTAGTGAACAAGGGGGGAGCCACCGCAGATGATGTGCTGAACCTTATGAAACTGGTTCAGTCAAAGGTCAAAAATGACAGTGGCGTAGATTTACAACCGGAAGTCCATATACTCTGATGATAATGATATTACTTACGAAAATTAAAAATATCTTCTCGCTTTTTAAAAGCAAAAAAAAGAGTGGCAATGGCTATCTGGAACGTGAGATGGATCTTCAGTCCTTTCCTGGGCAAAGCAGTACCAGAAATGGGCAATATAAGCGTCGGACTCAATGCACCAGTTGGTTGACCCGTTTTAAACAGTTGTTTACTGCCAAAAAGAGAGTACATCAGTACGGCTATAAAGAACTCACTGGCCGTAAAAAATTCACATTTAAAACAGTTGGATTAGCAGCTGTCGCGGTTTGCCTCTTGTCGTTTATCGTGATTGGCGGTGGAAGAAAAATAATCGACAGTCTTGCGTCAGCACCCTTTTTTCAGGTGTCGGAGATCGTCTTTTCAGGCAATCAGAATATTTCCAAAGAAAAATTGCGGGAAGCAGCAGGAATAGTTCTGCATCAGACCAGCTTGATTGGTTTCGATTGTTCTCAAAAAGAAGCTGATTTGGCCAAAGTTCCATGGGTGGCTAGAGCAGAAGTGACGCGAAACTGGCCGTCGACCATTGAAATTTCTGTTGTGGCAAATGTTCCCGTGGCCCTGCTACTCAGTACCAGTTCCACTGGTGGCGAGTTGCACTATATCGATCGCGATGGGGTGCCGTTTCTTAAAGTGAGTCCGGGGGCCGATATCGATTTTCCTGTTATTACAGGACTCTCTGAAATCAGTGAGGCATCGCTTAAAAAAAGTGCCTTGAATGAGGTGTTGGTTTTTCTGAAAAAGGTGAATAATAATAATCCACATCTGCCAGCACAGTCGGTATCAGAGATTCATTTAAACCGAGATGGTGGAATGGTGGTTTATTTAGTGGAATATCCATTCCCAATTTTTTTCGGAAGTGATAACATCAGCAGGAAATATGCTCGCCTGGTACAGGTTTTTAAAGAGTTGTATAAAAATCAGAGTAACAAGGGATCGATTTCTCAAATTGAATATATTCAGATGGATTATTTGAACGATAAGGTGCTCGTTGCAAAGAGCGAATCAGGTTAGAAAAACAGAATGAATGATAATAATAAAGCTGTGATGTCCTCCGATATTGATATTGTTAAGTCCGAAGAAAAACATGAGGATTATCAGGAAGCGGGGGATCTGGTTGTTGGTCTTGACATAGGAACAACGAAGATCTGTTGCGTCGTTGGTGAAGTGTTTGATGACCGGGTTGAAATTATCGGAGTGGGGACAGTACCTTCGCTGGGATTGAAAAAAGGTGTTGTCGTCAATATCGAGAGTACCGTCAATTCAATTCGTCAGGCCGTCATATTAGCCGAATCTTCAGCCGGTGTTGATTTGCGCTCAGTGGAAGTCTATGTCGGGATAGCGGGTAACCACATAAAAGGTTTCAACAGCCCCGGCATCGTCGCTGTCAATAACCGAGAGATTAAACAGGCAGATATTGATGAAGTGGTCGCCGCCGCAAGAACTGTTAAGATTTCCGAAAATCAGCGAATTATCCATGTCATGCCCCAGGAATATATGGTTGACGATCATACCGGTATCCAGAATCCTGTTGGGATGACGGGGGTTCGGCTGGTGACCAATGTTCATATCGTCACCGCAGATATTGGAGCCGTACATAATCTGGTGACCTGCTGTAATAAGGCAGGCCTGCAAGTGGCAGAACTAGTTCTGGAATCGATAGCTTCAGCCAAATCGGTTTTGAGCAAGGATGAAATGGAATTAGGTGTTGCCCTGATTGATATCGGTGGAGGGACAACCGATCTCGCAATTTTTTGCGATGGAACCATTCGACATACCTGCGAAATAGGCTTGGGTGGGCACAATCTCACCAATGATTTATCTGTTGGTCTCAGAACACCGCTCCAGGAGGCTGAACGGTTGAAGGAAGATTTTGGTGGGGCGATAGCTTCATTTATTAAACCGAATCTTGTGGTGGATGTGCCGACGGTTGGAGACCGGGAACCCCGCAAGGTAACCCAGAAGGTACTGGTGGATATTCTCGAGGCACGGATGGTGGAAATCCTTGAGATGATGAACAGTGAAATGGTTGCCTCGGGGCAAAAAAATAAAATCAACGGTGGAGTGGTCCTGACCGGAGGGACTGCGCTTCTCTCCAACCTCGTTGAATTGGCAGAGCAGATTTTTGATTTACCAGTGAGGATAGGATATCCCACTGGCGTAACTGGCAGAGTGGAGGAACTCCACAGCCCGCGTTGTACAACGGCCGTAGGGCTGGTACTCTTTGGCAGGAATGCGCGTAATGAGATGGCCAGACAGGACACAACCGTCATAGGTAGGGTGAGAGATTGGATTAAAAAAATCATGTGATTGTTAAGTTTTTTGTTTAAGTGATAAATTCGGGGTGCTATAGTATTGTACTTATAATATTCGTACTTTACCTCTGCATGTAGTGGATGTTTAAGTTACAGATCAAGGAGAAGACATGCCGTTCAGGATGGCCGAATCAGAAGGTGTTGCAGTCGTGAAAGTTATTGGGGTCGGTGGTGGTGGCGGAAATGCCATAAACACTATGGTTGCCAATAGACTTCAGGGTGTAGAGTTCATTGTTGCCAATACTGATAAACAGGCATTAAATCAGTCAAGGGCTGACGTTTGTCTTCAAATTGGTCCAAGTATCACCAAGGGTCTTGGCGCAGGAGCAGATCCGGAAACCGGTAATATGTCGGCCATGGAGTCTCTGGAAGATATCAGAGAGGCTCTACGGGGCAGTGATATGGTATTTGTCACAGCCGGGCTGGGCGGAGGAACCGGAACCGGCGCCGCCCCGGTGGTTGCCAAGATAAGTAAAGAACTTGGCGCCTTGACCGTCGCTGTGGTGACGAAACCCTTTAGTTTTGAAGGTAAATACCGGTCGAAAAATGCTGAGGAAGGGTGGGTGGAACTGCAAAAATATGTAGACACAATAATCACCGTGCCCAACGACAGACTTCTCTCCATCATGCAGAAAAACAGCAAGCTGTCCGATATGTTATCAATGGCGGACAATGTTTTGCTTCAGGCAGTAAAAGGTATTACCGATCTCATAAACGTTCCTGGCTTGATTAATGCTGACTTTGCCGATCTCAGAACAGTGATGAGAGAGGTTGGTCCGGCGGTTATGGGTTCAGGTACTGCCACTGGTGAAAACCGTGCGACCGAGGCTGCCAGAAAAGCAATCGATAACCAGTTGCTCGAGGATTTCGGTATTGATGGTGCACGCGGTCTGCTTATTAACATTTCAGCCTCGGAAGGAAGTTTCACAATGGCTGAGTTTATGGAGGCTTCTGCGCTTATTCAGGAGAAGGTCGATGATGAAGCAAAGGTCGTCATTGGTGCTCTGTATGACGATGCCCTTGGTGATGAATTGCATGTAACGGTCATCGCCACCGGGGTCGGTGGAATGGTCAATAAAAAAGAGACAATCAATCCGGTTGAAGACCATATGCGTCGACCGGCGAAGGTCAAGGAGCAGGAAACAGTCATTAAAGGGGCTCCGGCATCACCGAATAAACATCCCAGAGTGACACGACTGCCGGGTTCTAATTTTGATGCATTAGACCATATTGGACCTTCAAACACTCCGGAAGGAAAGGCCTCAAATTCTCTTAACTGGAATGATGATTACCTTGAGACCCCTACGTATCTGCGTAAAAAAGCTAACTGAGGGGGTAACTGCAAAATTTTTTAAGGTACGTACTAAAGATCCTGATCAGAATCTCTCCGGGAGAGCATCAATATGACTAAAGGGGATGAGACTGATCCGGTTCTTGCTTCAATCCAGAAAGAGAAGGTTGAAGCAGGACTCGAGTCGTTCAAGCTCGTCAAATATTTTTCTTTTTCCAGTCTTGCCGCCATCCTGGTATTTACCCTCCTGCTTTCCTGGATTATTTCCAATAACGCCAGAAAAATCATGCTCGAGCAAAATGAGGAGTATTCACTTTTGCTCGCTGAAAATATCAATCAACAGGTTTTTCGGCGTTTTGTCCTTCCTGCTGTTATCCGTTATGGTGGCATCGCTCTTCGCAAGCCTGAACAGTTTGAGCTGCTTGACAGCATCATCAAGGGTGTCACTCAAGGGCTGAAGATTGACTCGGTAACAATCTATGATTCAAGCATAAATATAATCTCCTATTCAACAATTCCAAAGCTTGTTGGTCAAAAAGATTTGGGAAAAGAGGAGTATTATAAAGCTCTGGCGGGCAATCCCAATTCTCAACTCATCTACAGCGGCTCGGTTCTGAGCCTGATGCATATCACCACCGATGTGCAGTGTATGCTGAAAACCTATATTCCCTTTCGACAGGTTCGGCGTGACGGAGAAGAAGGCGATCTTATCATGGGGGTCATCGAGATTGAAAAAGACCTTTCACGAAACTACACAAACATTCTCAAGTTCCAGGGATGGATTATAATGGTCTCAATTGTGGTTATGGCCATTTTATTTTTAGTGTTGCGATCCATCGTATCCCGGGCAGGCGTAATAATTGAGAAAAGGGCGGTGGAGCGCCTGCGATTGGAAGAAAAGCTTAATCAGGCGGAGAGATTGGCTCACCTTGGGAAAATGGTTGCCACGGTGAGCCATGAAATTAAAAGCCCTTTGGGGATAGTGCGCAGCACGGCCGAGATACTTGAAAAACGGATCAAAAAAGTTGCCCCCGGCAACGAACATCTTGCCAAAATCGTGATTGATGAGACTATACGGCTCAATAATATAGTGGTTGAGTTTCTCGATTTTGCCAGGCCGCAGGAAGCACATCTGCAGCCAATCAATGTCAATTCTATTGTTATGAAGTTACTCGAATTTCTGACACATGAATTGAAAGATAAGCAGATTGAGTTGATAACTGATCTTGCCCCTGATCTCCCTGACAGCAATCTCGATCAGGATCTTTTTTATCGAGCTTTGCTAAATATTCTCATGAATAGCATACAGTCGATGAAAGAAGAGGGGGAGTTGCAGGTGAGCACCAGCCTTACCACGGAAGGAGGCTGTCAGTTGGCCATCAGGGATAGTGGTATGGGTATGTCTCCTGAAAAAATAGCCCAGATATTTAAACCGTTTTTCACCGATAAGAGCAAGGGAACCGGTCTTGGCTTGGCCATTACCAAGAGCATAATTGAAAATCACCATGCCGAGATTGATGTTCAGAGCGAAGAGGGGCGGGGAACGACTTTCACCATTACCCTTCCGCCGATGACATGAGTGACAGCTACCTTCGTGTTCAAAACATTACCTTTTTAGATAAGGGACCCTACTCCTTTTCTGTGGAGAAGGGAGAATGTGTTGGTCTGGTTGGTAAATCCGGAATAGGCAAGACGCAGTTATTCCGAGCTATAACCGACCTCATTCCTGCCGGTGGTGAAATACTGCTGGATGGGGTGCCGCGCAGTGTCTTTACGCCCTCAAGCTGGCGGGCAAAAGTTACCATGGTGCCCGCTGATTCGTTTTGGTGGTACGACATAGCAGGCGACCATTTTCCTCTGAGTGATCCGATTCCTTTACTTCAGGACGGTTGTATTTCCCTTGGACTTGATCCTGAGGTCTTGCGTTGGCAGGTGAGCCGGCTTTCCACCGGTGAGCGTCAGCGCTTGGCCTTGTTGCGCGCCTTACAAAAGAAGCCGACTGTGCTGTTGCTCGATGAGCCGAGTTCCGGACTTGATGCGTATCACACCGGATTGATGGAAACATTTGTTGAACAGTACTGCCGAGTCAATGGGGCAGCAATAGTGTGGGTCAGTCATGATCCAGAACAACTTCGGCGGGTGGCGACCAGAAAGTTTCGGATGGAGCAGAACGGTTTGTATGAAATGACATGAACCGAATCCAACAAATGGACACCGGGTGAAACGATGGTTGTGGTCAGTTTAAGCAGTGTTGATCTGGCATTAGCCGCATCTTTTTTGGTGTTACTCTCTCTCTTGAGCCTGTTGTTGAGCCTCAGTCTCGAGCGGAAGATTCTTTTTTCTGGTTGCCGGATGACCGCCCAACTCCTTTTCGTCGGACTTTTGCTCCGCTTCCTCTTTGCCAGTGGCAGTCTTCTTCTTGTGGTGCTGATGTCAACGGTCATGCTTCTGGCTGCTGGCCGGGAGGTGCAGGCCAGACAAAAACGTAAAATTATGGGCTTGTCAGGGTACATGATCAGTATCTCTGCCATGTTCGTTTCTTCCTTTTCTGTCACCATTGTGGCCTTGCTGGTTATTATTCAGGCAAAACCTTGGTATACTCCACAATATGCTATTCCGATGCTCGGTATGCTTCTTGGCAATACAATGACCGGTATTTCTCTTGCTATGGACAGGATGACGGATCAGCTGTATGGCCGGCGTGGCGAGGTGGAACAGCGGTTGTTGCTTGGTCAAAGCTGGCAGGAGGCGAGCGGCGATATTCGGCGGGATTGTATGAGAACCGGGATGATTCCGATAATGAATTCCATGGCCGCAGCAGGTCTTGTCAGTTTGCCGGGGATGATGACCGGACAGATTTTGGGTGGTACTCCGCCGGTTGAGGCGGTAAAGTATCAGATTCTTATCATGCTTTTGATCGCCGCCGGAACAGGTTTCGGGGTGATAAGCGCTATCTGGATGTCTGGTTTGATGCTGTTTGATGACCGGCACCGGCTCTGCCTGGAGATTTTGAAGACCGAGAGGTTGAAGTAATATCGAAAAATATTCCGGTATTCGTTCAGGTGGTTGTTCGGCCTTTTAAACGATAGATTTTTTGGGCGTAACAGAGATCTGGCGCCCTTTATACATATACTCTTAGAATACAAAATTGGAGATAGTATGGATGATAAAAAAGTAGTGATCATTGGTGGAGTTGCGGCAGGCCCAAAGGCTGCATGTCGATTGAAACGTCTCATGCCCGGCGCCGAGGTGACGGTCATCGATCAGGATAACCTTATCTCTTATGGTGGATGTGGTATTCCTTATTATGTCGCAGGCGATGTCGCTGATGAAAAAGAGTTGCGGTCAACGAGTTTTCATATGGTGCGGGATGAAAGATTTTTCGACAAAGCCAAGGGTGTAAAAACTCTGACTTCCACTCGTGCCCTGGCAATTGATCGGAAAAATAAGACGGTGCAGCTGGAAGACCTCAAAACAGGTAAAAAATCGGCGATCGCCTACGACACTTTAATGCTTGCCACCGGCAGTCAGCCGGTACTTCCGCCAATTCCAGGCAATGATGCTGTCGGCGTTTTTACCGTAAGCGATTTGCATAAGGCCATCGCTATCAAAGAGATGATTGCCCAGGGAAAGGTTGGCAAAGCGGTAGTGATTGGCGGAGGTGCCATCGGCATTGAGATGGCTGAGGCCCTGACTGATCTTTGGGGTGTTGAAACAGCAATTGTCGAGTTTAAGGAGCAACTCTTACCCCGGATCATCGATTGGCCACTGGCTGCTATCCTAAAAAAGCACTTGATAGATCATAATGTGGCTGTGCATCTGGGAGAAGCTGCTGAAGAAATTGTGGTTCAGGATGGCAAGGTAACGGCCGTTCGAACCGGGAAAAGGAGTATTGATGCCGATATGGTCATATTGGCAGTTGGGGTAAGACCGCGAGCCCAATTGGCTCAAGATGCTGGCCTTTTGGTCGCAGCCTCCGGCGGGATTGTTGTTAATGAGCGGATGCAAACGTCAGATCCAGATATATATGCTGCCGGCGACTGTGTCGACATTGTTCATCTGGTTTCAGGAAAACGGTTTGTGGCCCCATTTGGCAGCATGGCCAACAGGGAAGGGCGGGTGGCCGCCGATAATATTGCCGGGATTCCTTCTGTCTTCAAAGGTGGCGTCGGTAGTTTTATCGTCAAGGCGTTTGAGATGTCTTTGGGATCTGTGGGCTTAAGTCTTGAGTCAGCTCTGGCTGAAGGTTTTGATGCCGACTGTTCTCTTTCTGCGCCTTCGGATCGTGCGCACTTTTATCCAGGTCAGGATATCCTCTGTCTGCAATTGGTCTTTGACAAACGCACCAGAAAGGTTTTAGGACTGCAGGGCACCGGGCCGGTAAACGACGGCCTTTCCGCCCGCATTGATGCCGCTGCTGTGGCGCTCAGTGTCGGGGCAACAATAGATGATTTTGCCAATATCGAAATGGCCTATTCTCCTCCATTTTCCCCGGCCATTGACCCAATCAACGCTGCGGCCTATATCGCTGATAATATATGTGATAAACGTATGCGGCAGATTTCTATGGAAGAATTCTATCGATGGATGGAGGACCCAGCCATTCACCCCGATTGGCAGGTTCTGGATGTCAGGCATGAAAAGCAGGCCGCACCGTTTATTGAAAAATTCGGTGCCGTCCTCTGGAGTTCTTTGCCATATGATCTGGTTCGAGACAGGTACTCCGAGTTGCCGACCGATAGAACGCTTATTGTTTTTTGCAACGCTGGCTCCAGGTCGTTTGAAGTCCAAATGTTTCTCGATTATATCGGGCTAAAAAACTGTACTGTTGTGCCGGGCGGTTTTAATGTCATAAGACGAATGGGGGCCGATTGGTTGCCAGTCACCTGAAACCCTGCCACTCATAAGAAAAAGTGCCCATAAAAGGTTAAAAGCTTTTCGAAATTTGGTTAGAGACGAACTATTTTACAGTGATTAGACAAAATAGTTCGTTTTGTGATATGCTTAATTTCTTAAGTGAAGAGCTTGCATAGTTCACGACTAATATTTTGAATAGACCTTTATGCGATGGAGTAATAATGGCGATTGTAAATCCGCAACATATGATAGATGAACTTCAGGAAAATATAAAGACCGGCGACGCCATCAAAGCGCAACTCGTATTGGCTTGTTTAGACCAGGTTGACCTGAAAACGCGCAATAAACTGATTTATATCCTGTCGAGAGCAAATGTCGATTTTTCCGTTCCTCTCTATATCTATCTACTGGCAGAACATGTGGCAGTGGCCGATGAGATGCCGATCATTCGTGAGTCCCTGCTTTCGATTCTGCTTGCCTATCCTGAAAAGATAGTCGAATTTCTTGCTTCACCGAAAATAAAAGATAAATCGGAACTGATTAAAGTCGTTGGTGAACTGCGGTTCGATGAGGCAACCTCCATTCTTCTTGATCTTGTTGCCGTATCTGAAGACGAAGCTGAAATACTGTTGATAATCGAAAATCTTGGACTCATAGCTGATCCACTGGCTATAAATACCTTGACCGACTACTTATATGCCGCCAACAGGGAACTCATCGTGGCGGCGGTACAGTCGCTTGGTCAGGTGGGCACCCCTACCGCCATGCATCGTCTTGCTGAAAGGATGGGAACTGATAATGAGATTGACTATTTAATACTGTCAATTTTTTCTGAAGTACAAGATCAGATTTCTTTGGAAAAATTGAATGATACCATTCGTTCCCATTATGCCCATATGCGCACCTTCGCCAAATCTGAACTGGTCAAGATTGGTCCGAAAGCCGTGCCGGTATTGATTGAAAATCTTCTCTACGATGATCCTGATTTTCGCATCCACACATTGAATGTGCTTGGTGATATTGGTGATGAGTCTGCAGTTATACCAATTCGAAAGTTACTTTCCAACGAACCCAAAAATGCAAACGTCCGTTTTGCAGCTTATGAAACTCTGGCTCTTTTACCTTTGAAGAAAGGCGCATATACCCTTACTGCTGGTTTGACCGACCCGGAAGATCATGTCTGTATTGCTGCGGCCAGAGCAATTGATAAAAACTTTTCAGCGATCCTTGGGGCTGGCATCAAAAACTTATTGCGTGGCCCGGATAATGAGGCGCGCCATATTGCCAAGATCATCGTTAATGCTCAGGTGGACAACATTTTCTTGCACCTGGCAGATGATGAACTGTTTGAAAAACTGGCGCTTATTTATCTTCCCCATACCCATAAGGATATCCGAAATCACTATCATGAACTTTTGGAGAAGGCTGGTAAGAATGATTTTGCCAAAAAAATAACAGGGGAAGAAGAGCTTGCCGTTCGGCCAAAAGTTGTGGCGGTTGATGATTCGAGAATGATCCTCAATATCTATAAGGCAACTTTGCACGAATTAGGCTATGACCCAATTCTCTTTGAATTTCCAGCGTCTGCCCTGGAGTGGCTGCAGAATGAGAAACCACTTATGGTCCTTACCGACCTCAACATGCCGGATATAACAGGGATACAGCTCACCGAAAAAATCCGAAAAAAATACTCAGCCAGCCTGTTGCCGGTAATTATGGTAACTACACAAAATGAAAGCCAAGATAATGACGCAGCACATATGGCTGGTGTGAACGATATTGTCCATAAACCGTTTAATGCCAAGAGCCTTGGCGAGGCTATGGATAAGATTCTGAAAGGAGCTTAGGAGCCGTTACGAAATATCTGCCCACATCATCCGGTTTGTGGGCATCTGAACTCAGGACCAGGGGGATACCGTAGGCTTTAGCCATGGTTAGGATACGCCGGTTAGGAAACTGTTCCTGGCGAATATCAAACCCCGAAGTATTTATCTCGAGGGCCATCTGCTTGGCCTTCACTGTTTGCAGCAATGTATCAATAAGCTGGTAATGAGCTTCCCTCAGGCTGACTTCAGGTAAAAAGCGCAACGCCCCGTCAAGATGACAGAGCATGGTGCCGGGCAAACGCTGAACGGCCTCTGTAAGGGAAATAAAATAGTGATCCAGGATTTTTTTTGCTCCTATTTGACGGGCGAGCAGGATGTTCTCTTGTTTCTTGCTGAACAGATTGAGATGGTGGGACATTCCGTCAAACTTCAAATAATGACAGGATATCCCCACCTGATCCCAGCATTTTCTCTCAAGTCTTCTCTTGAGTAGGTGGTGATAATCAGCATTGTAGCCACATTCGACTCCCAGGCCAATCTCAATTTTGCCTTGGTATAGAGATCGAAGTCTCTGCCCTTCCACGAAATAGCTATCAAAATCATCGTCAGAAAGCCAGGTCTTGCCCTCATTGTAATCAATGCCTTCTTCCATGTGTTCCAGGAAGATGATTTTGTTGAGACCTTTACCAATGGCGGTGAGAACATACTCTTCCATCTCACCGCATGCATGGCCGCAAAGGTGCGTGTGAACATGATTATCACATAGAACAAACCCGTCGTGATCAAGGCTATTGGTAACCATTGCGACCCTTGCAGGTTCAGGCTGGATCAGGTGCTATTTCAGGCGTTTCCCTTAGGAAAGAAATGGAGGACCCCATCGATATCGGATGTATCACAGACATGGCCGAGTTCAAGTTCAAGATCGAGATATTCTTCTATGCCTTCGATCTTCAGGGAGAGGGCAGGACCATCAGGAAGATGATATACGACAGTACTGACCCCGGACAAATCAATCGGACGACTAAATAATTTCATACTTTAAAACCTTTGTGATGCAGATTGCTCTGCACACTAAAAAATGAGATAAATGTTCAAACAAGATGACATATACGAACTATTATGGAAAACCGCAAGATATAACCTTATTTTTTGAAGCTTTCTTTGCGAAGAATCGGTTGAAGGGGATGGTAGTTAAGGACATTGTTAAAGACCATGTGAAATAAGGTGAAATTGGTTTACACAATGTGATGAGATGTTTATGATGTAAGGCTGTTTACAGGAAACTTAACCTCATTATGGGGTCCGATATAATTTTTACTTTTAGGTGGTAAAATGAGTAACGAAGGAAATGAAGTAGAGGCAAAAACGATCTTTGGAAAAGAGAAAAACCCATCGTCAATTGAACCAAAAAAATTGACTCTGGACAGTCCTTTGAAATTTCGTTGTCATCCTGGCGTGAGATGCTTTACCGCATGTTGTGGTGGAATTAAAATTGTTTTAACTCCCTATGATATTCTGCAGTTGACCAAAAGACTTGATATACCGGCTCATGAATTTTTGCATAAATATACTTTGCCAACCTATCTTGAAAAAACGGATATGCCAGGTGTTATGATCAAACTGCGGGAAGAGGATAACAAATGTCCTTTTGTGACTCCTGAAGGTTGCACCGTTTATACTGATCGCCCCACTGCTTGTCGCTACTATCCGGTAGGGATGGCTGATTTTCATGAAGGCGGTTCGAGGGATGCTGATGGAGTTGAGGTTAAGTCTGCCGAGGAGAAATTCTTTTTCACTGTAAGGGAAGATCATTGCAAAGGTTTTGAAGAAGACAAAGAGTGGACAATCCGTGAGTGGCGTGCAGATCAGGGAGTGGATGTCCGCGATGAAATGAACAAGGAGTGGTTGCGATTAGTCATGCGGCGAAAATCCTACGGTCTTCAGGCTACTTTGTCAGAACCGGCCAAACGGATGTTTTTTATGGCCTCCACCGATCTGGCAACTTTCCGAAAATTTATTTTCGAGAGTTCTTTCCTCGAAACCTATGTGCTGGATCAAGAGACAATTGACAAGATCCGCGAAGACGACGTTGAACTGATGCTTTTCTCTTTTAAATATCTGGCCGCGACTCTCTTTGGTGCCCAGACATTGGAAATTAATGGTGAGAAAATTAAAGCAAAAGTTGCCCAGATGAAAGCACGGCAGGATGAGGCAGTTAAACAATCTGTTAAAGAATACGAAGAGTTGAAGGCTGAGACGGCAAAGCAGAAGGCGGCCACTGGGCTTGAAAAAAAAATAGATTCAAACTGAAAAAGTATTAACGGAGCAGGTGAAGAGTTTTTACGACACCGTCATAAAAAAAAGGCCCGATGGTTTTAACCATCGGGCCTTTTTTTATAGACGGCTTGAGTCTGTTCCATTCCGGATCGTACCAAAATGGAACAGGCTTTAGGGAAAAATACTATTCTTCCACTTTTGCATCTGGCTCAAGGGCAGCAGCAAGACTCTTGAGGAATTTCCAGCTTTTCAGCACGTCTTTCTGGGACTGTGCCAGAAGTGACTCCGCATTGCCTGGATTGACTCGCTTAAGGGTACGGTAGCGGTTTTCGCCGAGGGCGTACTCTTCAAAGCTGATTGTCGGCTCTGCTTTAGAGTCAATGATCAGAGGATTCTTGCCCTCAGCTTCGAGGTCTGGGTTGAATCTGTAGAGTGGCCAATGACCACAGGCAACTGCCTTTTTCTGCTGTTCAAGGCCCAGCGCCATGTTGATACCATGGTTGATGCAATGTGCATAGGCGATAATCAAAGATGGTCCGTTGTAGGCTTCTGCCTCGGCGATCGCTTTAATTGCCTGTGCCGGGTTGGCACCAATGCTGATTTGGGCCACATAGACGTTACCGTAAGTAGCGAAGATCATACCCATATTCTTCTTGGGCATTTTCTTGCCGCTGGAGGCAAACTGAGCTGTGGCGGCACGTGGTGTAGATTTTGACATCTGGCCACCGGTATTGGAGTATACCTCTGTGTCGAGCACAAGAATATTGACATTTTCACCGGAAGCGAGGACGTGATCCACACCACCATAGCCAATATCATATGCCCAGCCGTCACCGCCAAAGGCCCAAACTGATTTTTTGACCAGGAAGTCGGTGAGGTGCATGAGTCGACGGGCAACCGGTGCACTGCTGGTTTTGAGAGCAGCGTTAATTTCAGCAACTCTTGCCCGTTGCGCTTCGATGTCCATTTGAGTAACCTGGACTGCTTCCAGAGTAGCCGTGACCAACTCCTGGCCAACAATGCCTGCTTCAGCAGCACTGACTAAAAGCTCAGCCGCCTGCAAACTCAGTTTATTGACAGTGGTGCGCATGCCGGCACTGAATTCGGCGTTGTCCTCGAACAGCGAGTTGGCCCAGGTAGGACCGCGACCATCTGCCCGCTTGGTGTATGGTGTAGTTGGCAAATTGCCACCATAAATAGAGGTGCAACCGGTAGCGTTACCAATATACATTCTGTCACCAAACATCTGGGAGATGAGCTTGATGTAGGGAGTCTCACCGCAACCGGCACAGGCTCCGGAGAACTCGAACAGCGGCTGTTTTAATTGGCTGCCTTTGACGGTTGCCAAATTGATATCTGCCGGGTTGATTTCCGGCAGAGTCAGGAAGTAGTCAACGTTTTTAGACTGAATCTCTTTTACTTCTTCACTGTTTGGAATCATCTCCAGGGCTTTGGTCTTGGCAGGACAGACACTTACACAGAGAGTACAACCGCAGCAATCTTCAGTGAAGATTTGCAGAGCAAATTTTTGACCTTTAAAGGATTTGCCGACTGCATCAATTGCAACGAAAGCTTCCGGGGCATTTTTCGCTTCGGGAAAGACCTTGATGCGGTTTGCCGCGTGTGGGCAAACCAGGGCACATTGACCACACTGGATACAGTTATCAGAAATCCAACGGGGAACGGCAACGGCGATGTTACGTTTTTCGTACTGGGTGGTGCCCGTCGGCCAGGTGCCGTCTGATGGAATCTGCGATACTTTCAGTTTGGTACCGTTACCTTCAATGATTTTAGCAGTAACTTCTTTGACAAACTTTGGTGCATGATCCGGTACTGCAGGTGGCATGCTTTTACCGTTGACATCGGTACCGAGAGTAACCTGAACAATATTTTTTATGGCGCCATCAACTGCGCTGTAGTTCATCTCGACGACTTTGTCGCCTTTCTTGCCGTAGGTCTTTTTGATCGCTTTCTTGATCGCTGCGATAGCCTCATCTTCGGTAAGAATGCCGGAAATCAGGAAGAAAGCGGTCTGCATAATCATGTTAATACGAGCGCCGAGTCCAAGGGCGAGGCCTAAGGATACCGCGTCAATGATATAGAATTTGGCTTTCTTATTGATCAGATCACGCTGTACTTTTCCGGGTAATTCATTCCAGACGGCATCTTTGCTGAAGCTGGTGGTGAGCAGGAAGGTGCCACCCTCATCGAGATTGGCGAGCATGTCAACTTGCTTGAGAAATGCAAAGTTGTGACAGGCAATAAAGTTTGCTTTATCAATCAGGTAAGGCGCAACGACAGCATTTTTACCAAAACGTAAATGGCTGGTGGTGATGGACCCTGATTTTTTAGAGTCGTAGACAAAATAGCCCTGAGCTGAGTTGTCAGTTTCGGTACCGATGATCTTGATGGTGTTTTTGTTCGCACCTACTGTACCATCGGAGCCGAGGCCGTAAAACATGGCACGATAAACATCCTTACCTTCGATGTTAAAAGAGCTGTCGTAGCTGAGACTGGAATAGGTTACATCATCATTTGGACCAACACAGAACTTGGTCTTTGGCGCCATTGAATCCATATTCTCGAAGACAGCCTTGACCATCGCCGGAGTGAATTCTGCGGAACCCAGTCCATAACGGCCAGAGATTACAACCGGTGGATAGATAGAACTGTTGGCTTCAGAGGCTTCGCCGATTGCTGCACGGACATCAAGGTAGAGCGGCTCACCAGGTCCACCTGGTTCTTTTGTACGGTCGAGAACGGTGATTCTCTCTACTGAGGCGGGAAGGGCGTTGACCATGGCTTTGCAATCGAACGGACGATACAGGCGAACCATGACCATACCAACTTTTTCACCCTGAGAGATGAGGTAGTCGATGGTTGACGCAACTGTTTCACAGCCGGAACCCATCATAACAATAACATTTTCCGCATCAGGTGCACCATGGTAATCAAAAAGATTATACTGGCGGCCGGTAATGCCGGCAAACTTGTTCATGGTCTCCTGCATGATCGAAGGGACCGCAAGATAGTATTTGTTGACCGTTTCACGACCGGTAAAATATACATCCGGATTTTGGGCGGTACCACGAATAGTTGGATGATCAGGAGAGAGTGCTCTGTGTCTATGCTCAAAGATCAGTTCTTCGTCGATCATCTCGGCCATTTGGTCATAGCCGATCTCCTCAATCTTCTGAATTTCGTGTGAGGTGCGGAAACCATCGAAGAAGTGGATGAATGGGATTCTGGAAGCAAGCGATGCCTGAACAGCGATGAGCGCCATGTCCTGTGCCTGCTGAACGTTCTCAGAACAAAGCATACCGAAACCGGTCTGACGGGCCGCATAGATATCACTGTGGTCGCCAAAAATTGAAAGACCCTGGCAGGCTATGGCTCTTGCTGTGACATGGAAAACTGTTGGGGTCAGTTCGCCGGCAATTTTGTACATATTGGGGATCATTAACAGCAGACCCTGGGATGCCGTGAATGTGGTACAAAGAGCACCAGTGGTGAGAGATCCGTGAATGGAGCCTGCAACGCCAGCCTCGGATTGCATCTGGTTTACTACGGGGACTGTACCCCAGATATTTTTTTGCAAGGTAGCAGACTTGGAGTCTGCTTCGGCAGCCAGTGGGGTTGACGGGGTAATGGGGTAAAGTGTTATAACCTCACTCGTGGCGTAGGCGACATGGGTGCACGCCTGATTGCCGTCAATTGTAACCATCTTTCGCGACATGATGTGTTCTCCTTTGTTAGTACTATTAATTGTGCCAGCTAAGTGGCGAAAACTGCCTAAATAGTATAAATGTTCTGAAGGGATCTGTACTGTCATGCAAGAAATACCCGGTGATAATAGTATATGGTTCACCGAATTACAACAAATACAGAGATAAATTTAGATCCGGACTATACGCGATGTAATCATTGCATGCAAATGATGAAAAACGTTGATTGGTCTCATAAATAAAACCAAATAATGGCCAGGCAATTGCGCTTGTCGTTTCTCTCCCAAAGGGTGTGTATTAAGTTGGCCTTGTGTGCATTAAAAGGATGTAAAATATGTTAAAAATGCAGGATCCGAATCTGATTGAACTGCTGAATTTTCTGGGGCGGCAGGAGGAATTCGTTTTTCTGGATACATCTCGTCCAGACCATGAAAATATAGAATCATTACTGTTTCTTGAGCCGGTTGATCGGCTTATTTGCAGAACCGGTGATAGCCTCGAAGACTATTTGGCTCTTCTCCAGGAGCGCCTGGCAAACGGGTATTATCTTGCCGGTTGGGTGGGGTACGAATTCGGGGTAATGCTCGAAGGCAGGGTTGGCGTAAATGACAAGTTTCACTCTCCAAAACAGGTTTTAGCCGATTTAGGGGTTTTTTTAAAACCACTTAGATTTGACCATTGTACAGGTGAAAATAACTTTCCCTTTGAGTCTGCAGTCAATGAGACAAATGAAAGCTATGTTCTTTCGAATCTCAGGCCCAACATGGCGAAAGAAGAATATCTGCGGGTTCTGAATCTTGTTCGGGATTATATCATCGCCGGTGACACCTATCAGGTAAATTATACCATGAAGTTGTTGTTTGACTTCACCGGCTCTACAGAAGCGCTCTATTCCGTTCTACGAAAAAATCAGTCAGTTGCTTATGGTGCCTATATCCGTAATGGCGAGGAACGGATTCTGTCTTTTTCTCCGGAGTTGTTTTTTAGGAAAAAGGGCGATGAAATCACCGTTCGTCCCATGAAGGGAACTGCTTCAAAAGGCCGCAACGGAATGGAAGAAAAGCGTAACAGGCAGGCGCTTTATTATGATAGTAAGAACAGAAGTGAAAATGTGATGATCGTTGACCTGTTGCGCAATGATCTTGCACGATTGATGCACGGTCATGGCGAGAGTCAGGTGGTCGTCGACTCGCTGTTTGACGTTGAATCCTACGAGAGTTTGTTGCAGATGACCTCGACGATCAAGGCAAAAAGCTCTTCGCCTGCGATGTCGGAACTGAAACTGACAGAACTGTTTCGGGCCTTGTTTCCCTGTGGGTCAATCACCGGTGCGCCGAAGATTCGGACCATGCAGATTATCAATGAACTGGAAAAAGAGAGCGGGGAGTTTATACCGGTGCCATTGGCTATTTTGGTCCAGATGGTTCAGCGGTTTTTAACGTGCCAATTCGAACGGTTCGCTTGCAGGGGGAAGCTGGTGAAATGGGCATTGGCGGGGGAATCACCCACTACTCAAGCGCCGAGGAAGAGTGGCAGGAATCTCTTTTGAAAGGTCGCTTTTTGACCCATTGCCAACCGGATTTTCAACTATTTGAAACAATTCTCTGGCAGCCGGACAGTGGCTATTGGCTCCTTGAGCAACATCTTCAGCGACTGGTCAGTGCCGCGCAATTTTTCACATTCTCCTGTGATCTAGCAACAGTGAGGACACGACTTTCTCTGGAAGCGGCAGGTTTTGATGAAAATTGCTATAGGGTGCGCCTCGTTCTGAAAAAGGATGGCCGGGTATTTCTTTCTGCCGTACCCTGCGATGCTCCAGTGCTCACCTCGCTGCCGTCATCTCCAGTGCAGGATGATGAGGCAGACTACGCTCTTGTTGATTTCTCGCCACATAAGATAGATACCGAAAGTCCATGGTGTTATCACAAAACCACCATGCGCGAGTTGTACGATTCGGAATATAAGCGGGCGCAAAAGGATGGCCTGTTTGACCTTCTTTTCTGCAATGAAAGAGGGGAGGTGTCTGAGGGGTGCATCACCAATATCATCATTTACTCCAACGGAAAATTCAGAACGCCATCTCTGGCAAGCGGCCTCCTGCCGGGGATTATGCGCGGCCATCTGCTCACTGAGAGCGCTGTCCCCCTTGTCGAAGAAGTGCTGACCGAGCAGATGGTCCGGTCTGCCGAGGCGATTTGGCTTTGTAACTCGGTGCGCGGCTTGGTTAGGGTAAAGCTGAGATCGCCTCAGTGAATCATCGAGGCGTCTTGCTCGGGAGTGATCTGCATTTGAGGAATGAGCAGATTATGTTGCTTGCCCAGTTCTTTGACAGATGCCATAAACGTAGAAGGCAGGGGAATATCCCTCTCTTCTAACAGAAAATCAAGCTCTTTTGCCCGAAGGAGGGTTGCCGAGCTATCGCCGCCTTCCTGATGGTCACATAAGGTCTGAATGCGCAGGGCATCGGTGAGATACGGGCAAAGTTGTGCCAGGTGTTCTTTGATGTTGAGAAGCTCCTGCTCAATATCCCCCCAGTGTTTTTTACGAAAACTGACAAATTTTTCTTCTGGATTCTGTGTACCAAAAACTTCATTGGTGATTGCGCCGGCCAGCATGGCAAGGTGGGTTTTGGCCAGATCCGGCCTCTCCCCGGTCAGCTTGGTTCGTATTTCTTTGAAGAGAACCATCTGAACGAGGCTTACCCCTTCCCTCAGTGAAATGATGAGTTTTGATTTTTTCTTTGTTTCTGTTTCCATTTGATTGCTTTTACTAGAGAATTATTTTTACTGCGGCGCAGCTTTTCAAAGTTTCGTATATATTGAGCCTGATTTCTTCATTTGGCACTTCAAGCTCTGCGTTGAGACTGTGGTATTTACCCTTGGAGCTCATGTGCGAATGGCTGATTTTGACCGGGAGAGGAGAACATGCTGAAACGATAATATCTTTTAGCAGGCTACAATCTTCTCCTATTACTTTGTATACCCAGGTGCAGGGGTATTCTATTTCAGGTCGATCGTCTGGTCCCAAAGGCTGATTTTTGCGATCATGTGTCATGATGTTCCTTTCTTTTATAATGATGGTATCCTCTGGATCTAAGATTGGAGGACTGATCAAGACGAAAAGTAATAATGAATGCGGCACCAAGAGTCAAGAAAAAGACCGTTTGACAGTTTGATGTGTTGAACAATGAGCTGAAAGACATTTGCCTTATCATGAAATTCTTTTTTGAATAAATAGGTCCATGATGATACACTTGTTTTAAGTACTTATAGTTAATAGCAGTATAATGTGTCACACCTGAAAAAAAACAGCGACCTTGAGAGGAATTCCTTTGGATTCAAGCGATAAACAAGTTGTTCTTGATGTTCTTTTTGAAAGTGAAGCTCAGAAAAAAGCAATCTTTGAGGGATTCTCAGGGATTCTGATCCTTTTTGATAAGGATATGAAGGCGCAATGGACCAATAGAGAAATTTTCGAGAAATATCCGGATGCTATTGGTAAAACCTGCTATGAGATCTTTTGCTCTCAGACCGACAAATGCGAGTCGTGTGCCTTTCAAAGGACTTTGAAAAGCGGCAACATAGAAAAAAGTACACAACGCTTAGGGATTTTTGGCAAGGATGGGGATGAGACCGTCTTTGATATTACCGCCTCTCCGGTAAAGAATAGAGACGGCAATGTCTCCGGGGTTATTGTTATTGCCGAGAATGTGACGGAACAATACCGACTGGAAAGACAGTTACGGCACACGCAAAAGATGGAAGCTATCGGTACTCTGGCCGGTGGAGTAGCGCATGACTTTAATAATGTCCTCACTCCCATAATGGGCTATACGGAAATAATCCGCTTAAAGCTTAAAAAAGACGGTTTTGATGATCAGGCCGTCTTTGATTATCTCGAACAAATTCTCAAAGCATCCAAAAGGGCAAAGTCGCTTGTCGAGCAAGTGCTGACTTTCTCGAGGAGTGCTGAGAAAAAAGCGGTGCTGCAATTCCTGCATCCAATTATCAAAGAAGTGATGAAACTCATGCGGGTTACTCTGCCAAGTACCATTGTCATCAACGAAGAAGTTAATGAACAATGTGGGCGGGTGCTGATTGATCCGGTCCAGATCCATCAGGTCATTATCAATCTCTGTACGAACGCTGCTCATGCAATGGAGGGCATGCATGGGGTGCTGACCGTCAAGCTTGATAAGGTAGCTAAGACAGGAGAAGGTAGCAGGGAGTGGCTGGAATTTAGTGTTGCCGACACCGGTAGTGGCATTGAAGAGGAATTGCTCGATAGAATTTTTGAACCTTATTTTTCCACTAAAGAAAAGACGAGTGGCACTGGCATGGGGCTCGCCATGGTGCACGGTATTATCAGTCGTCAAGGTGGAAATATTGTGGTGGAAAGTGAGGTTGGCAAGGGGTCCATTTTCAGGGTGCACCTGCCTGTTGCGCAGAAGGAGACAGCACTAGAACAGATTGTCACTTTTGGTGATTTGCAGGGTGGCTCTGGTCGGATATTACTGGTGGACGATGAGGAACAGGTTGTTCAGGTTACCGGGGAGATTTTGCAGAGTTTGGGGTATGAGGTAGTCGGCAGAACATCACCCCAGGACGCCTTGCAGCTGTTTTCAAGTTCGCCCCAGGATTTTGATTTGGTCCTGACCGACTTGACCATGCCTGGTTTGACCGGTCTGGAGCTCAGTCAGTTGGTGAAAGAATTACGACCGGATATTCCTATCGTTCTCTTTACCGGATACTCTGATCAGGTTTCTAAGAATGTCGCATTTAAGGCAGGTATCAATGAGTATTGTATGAAACCCATTTCCATGCGGGATCTCTCGGGTGTCATTGGCCGTTTTCTTGGCACTCGCAGAGAGAACTGACATCCTCATGCTTTTATTGATTGGTTGCGTTGATGAGACTGATTTGCTCGTTGAGTGTCCAGAGGTCGTAAATATAGCCTATGCCAAACAGACCACCGGTGCAGAGATAAATCAGGCCGGTAATCCACTTTCCCATATACATTCTGTGGATACCGAACAGGCCAAGAAAAGCCAGCAATAGCCAGGCAAGGTTGAAATCGATTTGCCCTTCGCGATAGCGCATATCTGCTTCTCTGTTCATCCCGGGGATGAGAAAGATATCGACGATCCAGCCAATAAAAAATAGACCCAGGGTGAAAAAGTAGATCGTGCCGCTGATCTGTTTTCCATAATAGAACCGATGTGCTCCCAGAAAACCGATAATCCAGATCAGGTAACCAACAAGAAGAGAATGGGTTTCGTTATTATTGTTTTCCATGGTGTGTTTGCAGTGTGATTGTTTGTTTGAATTTTTGGACTCTGCGCCAGGCTTTTTCCAACCGAGCCTCTGTAATTATCCCTTCGTCCAGTCCTCTTAGTATAGTATCTCTCACCTTGGCAAGTATCAATGGGTCATAAGCAAGATTGTTGCCTATGATCAACAAATCTACTCCTGCCGCCAGTGATTTACAACAGGCCTCCTCAAGTCCGTAGTGAGCAGTGATTGCTTTCATCTGCATATCATCGGAAATAACCACACCTGCAAACTGAAGCTGTTGTCGAATTAGTGTCTGGATAGTCGTTTTTGACAGAGTTGCCGGGTATTGCGCATCAATATTTCTGTTAAACAGATGGCCGAGCATGATCGAATCAATGTGGCCGCGGTTTATTAATTGTTGATATGGCAGCAACTCGGCTTCTTGCCAGGTCTCTGTGATATCGACAAAGCCAAGGTGGGAATCGCTATGGGAGCTGCCATGGCCAGGAAAGTGTTTTAGGCAGGAGAGAATTCCGCACTCTCTGTGCTCTCTGACCCAGACCTCGGCGTGGGCAGTTACAATGGCTGGATCAGCGGAAAAACTCCGTCCATATTTGCCAATAATCGGGTTTTCTTCATAGACATTGAGGTCGACCACCGGGGCAAGATTCAGGTTCACGCCAACGTCTAAAAGCATCTGGGCCGTTTGTCGAGCGTTCTGAGCTGTGGACGCAAGGTCGGAGGATTTCCCAAGTTCGACAGCAGCCGGAGTGACTGGAAAGCCTCTCTCCTTTTTAAAGCGATTGACCAGCCCCCCTTCCTGATCCACAGCAATTAAAAGGGACTGTTCTGCCAGTTCTTGTAGAGATGCGGTGAGTTGGGTCAGTTGCCTGGCGTTAAGAATATTATTTGAAGCTTTTGCTTCGGCGAGGAAACGGTCAAAGAGAATCACTCCGCCAAGGTTTCTTTGGCAAATGTCTTGGGCAATGGGGTGGTCGGGCTGAAGGGTAGCACCTGGAAAACCCAAGATAAAGAGTTGACCGATTTTTTGTTCCAGGGAGAGGTTTGTCATTTCTTTTCTAGTCTTCGTCGAGATTTCAGGTTGAGTCCATTTAATCGTGTCCTGAGAATTACTTTCAGTGGTCATAATTGTCAAAGAATATTTGGGACATTACGGGTTAGTTTCTTGTTTTTGGCAAGAAAATACATTTGTCGCAAGGTGCAGGCGCGTTTAGTTCGTTATTCCGGAGACTCTTTAAATAAAGGGGTGAAAAATCCTAATGTCAAAAATATGACAAAACAGGTCAAGCAGGCGAAATCAGATGCTGTCGAGCAGGTGAGAGAAGAGGCTGCTATTTATTGAACAGATAAAAAACATATTATATCAATAGCATACTGTTTTGTTCTGACTCTCTGAAGATGGGCCGGCCATTGCTGGCATGGAAAATGCAAAATGTACAATAATAGAAAAAAGGATAAAGATTTTTGGCTACAGGTCGATAAGATAAATAAGTAAGAAAAAATCTTTTCAAATTGTACAAAGTTAAGGAATATTGCTCATGAATCTCATAACCAAAGAATCTCAATTTTCTGGATCGAACTTGCAACAGTTAGAGCTGGAAAAGGTCATGGTTGAGCTCGATACTATAAAGAAGCAGTCCGAGCGACTGGATCTCATCAATAAGCTGCATGCAAGAATGGCTGGAGTGCTCAGTTTAACAGGAATGATCGAAGCATATTCAGTTTGGCTAATGCCACAAGTTGAGCATGAATTAATTGGATATAATAATGGCATTCGAAACAAACGACACCTGTTTTGCTCTGGCCATGGACCTAACAGACGCAAAGCAATAGCTTTTGCTGAACAACTCATTAACGATGAATCGGCTCATAACGGCTCTTCCACCAAGAGAAATGGCCGGTTTGCTTATAAATGGGTTTTTGAGACGGCTGATGATTCCGGGATTCTGTTGATTTTGAAAAAAGGTCGTGAGCTGTCCTCTGATGAAATTGATCTCATTAATCATTCTTTTGAAATATTGGCAGAATGTCTGCGACGCGGGCTTGAGTATGAGGACCTGTTCGAGCGGGCAAGCAATGATTCTCTCACTGGTCTTTCCAACAGACGGGTATTCGAAGAGCGGATTTACGGCATGATAGAAAGTGCCAAGCGGTATCACAATCCTCTTTCCATGATTTCCATGGATCTGGATAAATTTAAGGAAATTAATGATAATCTTGGCCATCAGGCTGGCGATGATGTCTTGAGGTCTGTGGCGCAGGTGCTGAAACAGGCGGTGCGGTCAACGGATCTTTTGGTACGGATGGGTGGTGATGAGTTTTTGCTTATACTTGACAACACCGATATCACCAGTGCCAGAATTTTGGCAGAAAGGTTATGCGTCGCTGTCGATGAGCTAAACATCTGGGCTAATGATACAATCAAGCTGGGCGTCTCTATCGGACTGACGCAACTGAAAAAAGAAGAATCTCTGAAAAAATGGCTGGAACGTACTGATGATATTCTCTATCAAGCCAAAGACGAAGGGCGATCAAGGGTTGCTGTAGAATAAATTTTCTTCGTGATACAGTTAAAACAACAAAGGCCGACTTGAAAAAGTCGGCCTTTGTTGTTTTAACTGTTCGATAAAAAAGTAATCTAATTCTTTGAAATCGCAATCTTGATTGGAATAGCATGCAGGGCTCTGCTGAATTGTTCAGTAGAGCCAAGGCTCCAGTCGCCGCATTTATATTCATCTCCCAGTAGTGCATCCACGTCGCGGACGATACCGGTGATGTTTATGATGGGATGGCGGGAAAAAACCTGCGGAAGCCCTTGCGTAAGATTACAGGCCAAACAACAATTTGGTCGCTCGTGCAAAAGCAAATCCATGACCAGCGTGTTTCCATTACATTCCCGGTATGCCAGTTCGATGTCATAAGCACCTTCGCTCGCATCGCCAAAAAGGGCTTCGAAAAAGTCGTCGGTTCTTTCTTTTGGAAATATTCTGGCGAGATTTTCTTTCGTGAGGACCGTGTTCATCGTATCATTTTTCATATATTACGTCGTCAGAAGAGTGTTAGATAATGATGAGTAAGAGAAGTTGATCAACTAATTAAAAGGCAACTACTATAACAGTTGCGCCAATTTTGTCAACCGATGTTGCGGCTGCAAATGCCCTGTGTTAAAGTAGCCGCCATGAAAAATGAAAGAATTGCATCATCTTCCGGCACAGTCAACCTGCAGGAACTGAACGAATCTCAATATGCAGCGGTAACCACCACCGAAGGCCCTGTATTAGTTATTGCCGGAGCCGGCAGCGGCAAAACCAGAACTCTGGTGTATCGGGTCGCTCATCTTGTGGAAAAGGGTGTTCCACCCGAAGCGATACTGTTGCTGACTTTTACCAGAAAGTCCAGTCAGGAAATGTTATGGCGTTCCGGCAGACTGCTCAATGAAAACTGCAACCGGGTTGTTGGCGGAACATTTCACGGCGTTGCCAATATGCTGCTCAGGCGCTATGGCTCGCGCATCGGCTTTGGTTCCTCGTTTACGATTATTGATCGCTCAGATGCCGAAGGGATCGTCAATCTTTTGAAATCGTCTCTTGGGCTTGGCAAGAAAGACAAGCGTTTTCCCTCTAAAAAGGCCGTTATCAATATGATCAGCGGTTCTGTCAATAAGTCCATCGATCTTGAGGGGCTGGTTCAAGATCAATATGCCCATCTCTCCGAACACCTTGAAGACATCCTCACCTTGCACAAACACTATCAGACGTTCAAATTTGACCACGGCTTGATGGATTATGACGATCTGCTGGTTAATTGGAAAAAACTGCTGGTTGAATCGCCGGAGGTGCAGCAGGCTGTCTCGGAACGTTTTTCCTACATTATGGTGGATGAGTATCAAGATACCAATCTTATTCAGGCCGATATTATTCGACTGGCCGCCCATACCCACGATAATGTTATGGTTGTCGGTGATGATTCACAGTCAATTTACTCATTTAGGGGCGCTGATTTTTACAATATTATGCGGTTCCCGAAGGTTTTTCCGAACAGTAAAATAATTAAATTAGAAGAAAATTACCGTTCGACGCAGCCGATACTCTCGCTCACCAATGATATCATCAGAAATGCTGCGGAAAAATATACCAAGACGCTTTTTACCAGCATAGAAGGTGATTTGCGGCCCATGGTCTTTGCCGGCAGGGATGAACGGGAGGAGGCGGCGTTCATCGTCAAGACCATAAAAAAACTGCTGGCCAAAGGTGTCGGCATGACGGATATTGCCGTGCTGTTCCGCTCCAGTTTTCACTCTTATAAGCTTGAATTGGCCCTGGGGTCGGAAAGTCTGGAGTACGAGAAGCGGGGTGGCATGAAGCTCACCGAGTCGGCCCATATGAAAGATATGATCGCCTTTCTTCGGGTGCTGGTTAATCCGCAGGATACCCTTTCCTGGAACAGGATTCTGCTCCAGTTGGAAAAGGTAGGCCCGGCCACCGCCCAGAAAATTTCGGCAGCTATCGCTGGCGCGACGGATGTGCTTGAGGCCTTAAAGACGTATCCGCCTGGAAAAACATGGAAAGATTCTTATGCAAGGCTGGTGCAATTGTTTGTCGATCTGCATGCAGGCAGTCATACCCCCTCGGCACTCTTTGAAATAGCTCTTGCCTATTATCAGCCCATTTTTGAGAGGCTTTACGGTGATGACTTCCCTAAACGCCAGAAGGATCTCGATCAGCTGAAGAGCATTATGGGTGGTTATGAGGATCTGCAAAGTTTTATCGACGATACGACTCTGGATCCGCCGGAAGAGGCTGGCAAGGATGGTCAGGGAACGGACCGGCTCATTTTATCAACGATTCACTCTTCCAAAGGGTTGGAATTTGAAGCTGTTTTTGTAATTGGCGTGGCGGATGGCCGTTTTCCCCATGCCTCAGCGACCTTTGGTGAGCAGTGGGAAGAAGAGCGGAGACTCTTGTATGTAGCTGCAACGAGGGCCAAAAGATATCTATATCTGACCTATCCCCGGCAGATAATGACCCAGGACAGACAGTTTCGAAGGGTCGGCATGTCGCCTTTTTTAGCTGAGCTGAGTGGGGGACTTTTCGAACGGATCATGGAAGAATCAGGGGCTGCCGAAGAATCTTACAGTTTTCAATCAGACTCTTTCCCAGCATCGGGAAGCACTTCACCTAGCCGAAAGCAAAAACAGAAAAAATTGCAAATGACAGATTTTTCTTTGGGGAGTAGAGTAAATCATCCGTTTTTTGGTAATGGTACGGTTACTAAACTTTCGAAGACTCGATCACTTGATATTCATTTTGACAGACATGGCTTAAAGACCCTCCATCTGGACTACGCAAAACTGACAATTCTTTGACACTTATCCTTTTTAAATCACCCTATCACCATGACATATAAAGAAATACTGGCACATCTTGATGCCTTGCAGATGCATAAAATCAAGTTGGGTCTTGAGGCTATGCAGTCTTTTCTGGAAAAAGTGGATCGGCCGGAAAGTCGCCTCAAATTTGTCCACATCGCCGGAACAAATGGCAAAGGTTCGGTCTGTGCCTCTCTTGCCGAAATCCTTGGCCGGGCCGGGTATCGGGTTGGCGTTTACACCTCTCCTCATCTCAGCAGTGTACGGGAAAGATTCAGGATTGGCAGCGAATATATCAGTGAGGAAGCGTTTGCTCGAATTGGCACCAGGATCTGTAAGGTGCTCGGTGAAGAGCAGATTACCTATTTTGAGTTCACCACCGCACTTGGGCTGCTTTGGTTCGCTGAATCCAATGTTGATCTGGTTTTGTTGGAGACGGGCATGGGTGGACGACTTGATGCCACCAATGTCGTGACACCACTGGTGTCAGTCATTGTTAGTGTCAGTGTTGATCACGAGGCGTATCTCGGCAACACTCTTACCGAAATTGCCGGAGAAAAGGCTGGAATTATAAAACCTGGGGTGCCGGTAGTTTCCGGAGCCATTCATCCAGAGGTCGCTCCGGTCATTGAAGCGGTTGCAAAAGAACGGAACTCTGAGGTGTTATCGCTTGGTCAAGAATTTGACTATACTGTTCTGCCGGATAAAAGCTGGGTGTGGACAGGAAATAAAACTTTTGGCAACCGGAAAATATCAGGATTGCGCTGCTATCGGCCAAGTCTGGTCCAACAGGAAAATGATTCACTCTCTATTGCTGCCCTGCATCTCTTGCATGATAGAGGGTTCGAGGTGAGTGAGCAACAGATTCGTGAGGGGCTGGCCAATGTCAAGTGGCCCGGAAGGATGGAGTACTTTGAACAGGATTATTCTCCGGCTACCAGTGCTGAGGCGGGAAAGAGGATGAAGCATTTACGCTATCTCCTTGATGGTGCGCATAATACTGGTGGTGTCAATAATTTGGCAAGAACACTGGCCGACAATTTTAAACGTAAAAAACTGATTGGCGTTTGGGGTGCCATGGTCGATAAAGATCTCTCCACCACTCTTGGTCTCATCGCGCCACTTGTGGATGAATTGATTTTAACGCAGCCGTCAGGTGACCGTTCTGCCACGCCGGAACAAATCTATGCTATTTTGGATACAGAGCAGCAAAAGAAGGCCAGTTGTGTTGCAATAGTGAGTGAAGCTGTTCGTGCAGCCGAAGAGATCGCCGCAGAGGAAGATCTTATTGTTGTCGGCGGCTCCCTCTATCTTGTTGGTGCTGTGCGGCATCTTTTGCTTGGAGATTTGGTCTAGTGGCAAGGGAGTTTTTAGACTTTGATGCACCTGACGATGGCGAAATTCGGGCCGAGCGGGGAAAAGCCAGGGATTTGCGCAAAACCCGTTGGTGGCAGCAAAAAACTGCTCCGGGGCTTTGTCACTATTGTGGGAATAGATTTGCCTTTAAGGATATTACCATGGACCACTTGGTTCCTTTGGCAAGAGGTGGTCGTTCGACAAAGGATAATCTTGTTCCCTGTTGCAAAGATTGCAATAATCTGAAAAAAAGCATGCTCCCTCTCGAATGGGAGGAGTATCTCGAAAAAAGAGAGAAGGAAAAAGAGTAAAAATAGCGAAAACCTCTATTTTCTTCTCGATTGTTTCGCCAATTTCGTTTAAAAGCATTGAGCAAATCGCATATTTTTATTATTTGTTTCCCCATGGGCGGGTAGCTCAGCTGGATAGAGTGTCGGCCTCCGAATACCGAATACACCGACTACCTTCCTTCCCGTATTCCCCTGTAATACCTCTACGTTAAGCAATTTCTTCAAAATCCTGTTTATGTGCCAATGAAACTATAGTGAAACTTTTGTTCGTTTGCAATAGCACTGTCCAGACTCTACTTCATCATACTTAACTTAGCAAACCACATTACCTCATCCTTGTTATGAAAATGAATGGATGAGGTTACAACAATTCTGTAACAATCGTTGCAGTAATACGAACAGGGTGAAGGCTCATACCTGTACAACAAGAGTCTCTTTGCCAACCAATTGAAACCAACCACTTTTTCTTAAATGGAAATCGTTTGGATATTGCTGCATTAAGGTGTAATGTGATTTGTGGGAACAAAACACAGTGTTGTTCGAGGAATCTGCTGGTATTCTTGATAATGTAAGCCTTGAAATGAATCATTAAAACGATTTTATACTGATGAAAACTGACTGTTTTAAACAATATATTTGAAAAATATATCTAAGGGTTTCTTATGAGACACGCCATTGTTCACGTAGCTGATATCCATTATAGAAAGGAAGAACCTGAAGGTTCTTCCAGTATTATCAACGTATTTCTAGATGACCTTGAAAGCCAATTGAAAGCATTGGATGGATACTCATTACATATGGCGATAACTGGTGATATCGTACAAGCTGGAAATGACAACGAGTCATATTCTAAATTTTTAAAAGAATTTGATAAAAAATTTTATAAAATAGGATTAAAGAAAGCAAATCGTTTTATGGTTCCAGGAAATCATGATATTGATAGGGAAGTGGTAAAAGCAAATTTATGTACAATGGAGCAAGATAAAAGGTTATTTAAAGATGAAAGGCTCTTTAATGATCTTGTTGATAAGAGTGGATTGCATAAAGGTAAATTTGAAAATTATAAATTATTTGAATCTGATTTTTCGAAATACGGTATTGATTTTATTCCTGCAGGAAAAGGTTGGGAAGTTAATGATGATCTAGGAGTCTACTGTTTAAACACCGCTATATGTTCTTTTGGTGGAGTGAACAAAATTGACGATAAAGGAAATCTAGCTGTATGCACAAGAGGTTTGACGAGGTGGTGTAGTTCGAGAAAAACATCTACTAACGTGCTGTTGATGCACCATCCGTTTAGTCATTTAAACCAATGGAGCAAAGACGAATTAAAGCAGATTGTGGAAAACAATTTCACATTGTGCCTTTGTGGTCATGATCATGAGCAAGATATATATTATAATAAAATTTCAAGAAAATCAATCGTATGCTCAGCACCACAACTTTTTACTAAAAAAGAGGATAACCTTGGGTATGGAATAATTTGCATAGAGGATGGTTTAGTTGAAAAGATTATTTATAGACAATATGTAAAAGGTGCCTTTTTAAATGGACAAATGTTTGCAGAGAATAACGAGGGGATTGTTGTTATTGATTCGCAACATAAGAAAAACATCCAAGAATTAGAATCAAATCTGGAAAGCTCGTTAGCCTTTTTTAAAGGGCACACAAATGTATTTGTAGAACCAAAGTTAGCTCTTGAAAGGGAATTTAATGAAGAAAAAAATCTGTTGGAAGATATTATCAAGAGCCCAGGATTTTATGTTATAACTGCACAACCTCAGTTTGGTTTAACAAGTTTGTCACATTATATGCGATTGGAAGCATACAAGAACGATAATTTTTGGATCTATGTAAATTCGAAACATGTAAAAGCTAGACAAGTAATTAACGAAGTGAGTCTGCAAACAAAAAGGTTTGAGAAGAAAGAATCGGATATCAAATGCATTATCATTGACTCTTGGAAGAGTGATGACATTGATCATGTAAACATTGCTAAAACAATAAGTGCGACCTATGATAAAACTCCTATTATAGTGATGTCAAACTACAGGGAAACATATTATTCTTCAATGTTTGATTTTGCAAAAATAAATGAAAAATTCCAAATAATTCATTTACAAGCTTTAGAAAGGAACAAAGTAAGAGAGCTTGTTGTAAAGTGTAACGGAACCCAGAATGGAGAAAAAGAAGACTCGTTAGTAAGTATGTTGCTAAGAGATCTGGAAGCTTTGAATATTCACAGAACTCCTTTGAACTGTTTAACTTTACTAAAGGTGTTTGATAATAACTATAGTGGTGATTTAATAAATAGAACGAAACTAATAAAGACAGTATTAACGATACTGTTTTCCGATGCAGAATCATTTTTTTACTCCTCCAGTAAACCTAACATTGATGACTGTGAAATAATATTAGGGCATTTTTGTGCGTCCTTGGTTAAGAATCATAGAAGAATGTTTAAAGTCTCGGAAATCAATGAATCATTGAATCAATATTGTGAAGACAATTACTTAAATGTTGAAGTTGAACTGATAGTACATGTCTTGCTTGATAATAATATTTTGTTGAGATTTAATGACTATTACGAGTTTAAACACAGCTATTGGATATTCTATTTCGCTTCTGCCTATATGATGCAAAATAAAGAATTTGAGAGTTTTATTTTAGACAATAAACAGTATGTAAATTACCCAGAAATAATAGAATTTTACACAGGACAAGACGGAAGACGAACAAAAGCTATCGAGACACTACTTGAAGATCTAAAAACTCTTATAACAATAGTTGATAATAAAATTGGAATAAAGGGCAAACTTAATCCATTAAAAGGTGTCGTATGGAATCCATCAGGACAAGAAGTAAGAGGTGAGGCGGTACGCAAGATAAAGGATGACATCTCTGAAAGAGTTCAAGATTCAAATTTGCCAAATGTTTTAAAGGACCAACATGCAGATGAATCGTATAACTCAGAAGCTCCATATGATCAATCAATTAATCAATTTATGAATGATTACTCTGTGTTAAGTCTAACGCAAGCAATTAGAGCATCCTCTAAAGCGTTGCGAAACAGTAATCATGTAGATAAAGAATTGAAAATAGAATTAATAGATGCAATTTTTAAATCGTGGGAGCAAGTTTCAAAGGTATTATTTTGCATTTCACCAACATTGGCAAAAGATGGATCAGCGTGCTTTGATGGAATGAATGTAGTTTTGGCTGATGACTTCGATGAAATTGAGAAGGATAAACTAAAAAGCATCTATTTGGCCAATCCAAATAATGTTGTTTTTTACTTTAAAGATCACCTCTCTTCTCAAAAAATTGGACCTTTAGTGTACCAGAACTTGTCCAAAAACAGTTCTGAATTGCAAGCCTTGCTAATCTTGCATTTCTTAATAAGCGAAAAACCTAATGGATGGAATCAGATTGTCTTTGATTTCATGAATCTATTACATAGGAGTTCTTTCTTTTTAGGTTCTGTATTTAAAGCTATCAATTATCAACTTGCCTATGGTTTCTTGTCTCAAGAAGAAGAAGCAAAGCTTAATCTATTGAAACTAATCGTTCGTGCTAAGCATAGGACACGTCCAAAGAAAGTACCTAGAACTATCCCAGACAATATGACAATAAGCACAAACAATAAACTTCCATTAGATAAAATAATTGCAAAAAGTAAAGGACCAGAGAAAAAAAATAACAGAAAAAACAAATGAGTCGGTGCTTTTTGATATTCGGTTGCTTACAAGAACTAAAAGCTAATGAATGAAACTACATATTAATTTTGAAACTACTAAGATCAAAGAATTTGTCCAATAGTTATTCATAAAGACCTGGACATTTATTGCTTGAGGATTCTCCCAACTGATGATAACTAAATGTTACACCAACTATGATCAGGATGGCTGTAGCTGATGGTTATATCTTTATTGGTATAATCACGCCAATCCAGGAAACATGGTTCACAGAGCTACCTACACATACAGGCTCAAGTTTTGTTTTTGTCCTTAAGATCCAGTGCTGAAACGGATTGATGGTTTATTGCCCTGAAGTAAGCTTACGTTAACGTAAAATGTTCCGTTTGGCTTGTTGTCGTTACCCTATTCATTGGACTTTTAGAGCGATGCTATAGAAGGTCATATAGAGTCTGAGGTGTTTTGGCCCTTGCTCCCTTTTGCCCTCACTTTTCTAAGAGAATCAGGTCTGAAATATTTTGAGAAAAGGGTGACAATCGGACATTTCCCAATATGTTTTTCCCCTACAGAAACAGGCCACCTTTATATATACGACTTCAAAAAATATATAGAAAACGAATTTACGTTGTACTATTAACACCTTAAGTGGTTGTGGCAATGTGCTCTTTATAAAGTTTCTTAACTGTTCATCACTATGACTTGGTACTCATCAGAGTATTTCTTTTCTATAGGTGGTATCGCAGCAAGCAGGTCCTCCTTATGAATCACAGAATCTTTTTTCGATAATATTTTTTTTTCGATCTTACATGAATTTGAAAAAACTTGATATTTTCCAGTTTTATTGTTGGTGAATATTTCACCAGCAATAACTAAAAATATTCCAAAAATATGACTGCCAATATGAACAGAAATTAAATTGATGCAAGCAACCTTTTTTCCTGAATCCAATTTCCCATCTTCAATATCAAATTCAACACTGAATACTTCTCTATCAGAACGAATTACGTATTTAAACTGATTGATCTCATCTGCTGCATATGCTATTTCATTTAGAGATGCATCTACTCCATTTCTCACGTCAAAATAAGAAAGAATGTCACATGCAGATTCAAGAGCATTCAATTCTTTAGAAAAAGGGAACTCTTGAACATGACCTTCTACTCTTGATTCAATATTGGGGAAATTTTTAAAAATAAATTCTGAATATAAGGATTTTGAAGGTGTAGAGAAGTCTCTTAGTAATTTCAACGCATCACGAAACTGATGAATCTCTAATCTAACTCCTTCGCCAAAAGAGAAAGAATAATCTGCTTTTCCTGTATATGGATAAAATTTAAGATCAAAAAAATCCCCCTCTACCCTAGCCTTTACAAGCTCATGAGGTGCCATTTTATTGAATGGGGAAACATATAATTTGGCAGGAAAAGAGTACCCAGCACTCAATTTATCTTCTTTGAACCTAATTTCCCCAGTGGAGGTTGGCTCAACTTTTGGCATTTCTAGTCTGCCATCAATTGCATCAAGAAAAGGTGATTTACTTTCTATACCAAATCTTGTTTTAACACCTTTAAAGCTCTTGATTGGAGCAGATTTTTCTAAACCTAATGAGACATCTATAAGTTTTCTGACATTTTCCTTACCATCTGTTGAGAAGTTAATTTGTGCGAATCCATTCTCAAATCCAGTTGACTCAAGGTGAGCTTTTTTAGACTCGACATACTTTGCCATATCATTGCCAATGTGACTCAGCAAATCTTTTTTAAGCGTTGTACCATCCAGGCTACTCATGATGTTTGATTCATCGTAATGAATAGTCATTTTACGTTTATTGAACCTGTTGTCTTTATCACTTTGCTCAAACTGATGTAATCTCTTTAGAACATGTGAAATCAAGTGATGATCAACATGGACGATGTAACCTTGTTGCGCTTCTGATTTGCCATCAAATTCAATGAACACAAAAAAAGATGGCATTTGCGCTGTGATCAATCGTCTTAAATTTGACAAAGAAACCTGTACCTTGCCTTCTTGTTTATCTGTAGATTTAACTTGAATTTTACATTCAATTGCAGATTTATGAACTTGGTCAACATCAGTGTTGAAGTTGAAAGGAAATTCAACAAAGTAGTCCCATCCAGTTTTGTCTATACGTGATCCATTGGCAACTAATCCAGCATCTGCACACCATACGCCAAATGTCTTTTCTCCCATTGTGCCAATGTCTCTCATTACAATTATTTCCTCACAAATATGTTAAATTTGAATACTGGTTCAATCCTTTGGATGAGAGATTGCTTTCCTATGAGCAGATACCTGGGCATTCACTTCGACCAAGGCTAACTGTTTTTGCTCTGATCTCTGCAATATCATCTCTAAGTTCACAAAAAAATGCAGATCCTTCAGACTCTCGATATTTTAACGGATGGTGCTGATACTGTTGACCTCTTGTGCTGACAGGATATTTTAATGCCTGATAATAATCATCCATCGTTATGCCTGAAGTAGTACAAAAATCTGCCAGAATCGCAGGAAAATTAGCTTGCACGATATACTTCTCAAATAGCGGAATTAAATCACTTCCAGGGTAGTTAGTTTTAAACTCAGTTAACAAATCTGATAGCTTGTGGGTGTGGCGACCAGCAATCCGTTTAGCCAAACAAAACCCTTTTAAAATCGTCTCGAGTCCATGGTAAAAATTAAAGAGTAAAGGAATAACTAGGTTGTGATCAGACCATTTTGTTTGCTCCTGATATTCATTCACACAAATGTTATCGTCTGAAATTACCACATGCGTGTTCCCTTGTTGATGAGTCTCATTGGAGACAGCTTGGACAAGATGCAGATACTGGATACCAATAGTCCAGAACCCAAGGGCCTCTGTGCAATTATTAGTGGGCATAATCCCTCCTTAAAAAATAATAAATAATTAGTAAGTGCATGTTACTCCTATTTAATCACGCATACCACACTCAATTTCGATGGAAACAACGTAAGAACAGTAACGGTAGAAAATGAGTCATGGTTTGTGGCAAAAGGTTTAACCGATTGTCTTGGCTTTCGTGACACTGCAAATGGTCTAATCGGCTTAGATCATGACTAAATTTCTAATACTCAAAATATGAGTGTTAGGATTCCAGGCGTAAATCGTGAAATGAAGGTTGTTAATGAATCAGGAATGTATGCGATGGTTATGAAGTCAACAAAGCCAGAAGCCAAGCTGTTTCGTAAGTGGGTAATATCAGAAGTACTTCCAAATATTCGTAAAACGGATGGAGTTTATATGACTGCTTCCAAAGTAGCAAAGTGATTGCAAGGGTGAAATGTTAATAATTGCGATTATACCTAGAAAATATTCTAACTAATTTAGATATCGTTGAATTTATCTCTTTACGTATTGTTTTTGATTTAACATACAAATTCAATATTTCTTTGTTGTTACGTAGTATATATAGATCTTGTGCTAAAGAAATTCGATCATTACTAGATAATTCGGCAAGATTAATTTCCAGGAGATTTCTAAATGAATCTTGACTGTTGCAGGATATTGTGAAATCTTTACCATCCATAGACAGTAATTGTGAAAAGTTGTCAAAATTGTAATCTGGGTCGTACAAATCAAGTATGTCGAGACTTAATGTAGACCCTGATCTACTAGTCGTTTCATACTTTGAAAGAAACTTGTTAAAGGGCTCCTCTCCAATAATAGAGATTTTAGATGTTATCTGATTATACTTGCCAATTAAGCGAACGCAGTCATAAATTAGCTCTATTACAGGAGGTGTAATTTTTAAATCATTTTTTAAAGATATAATATGTCGTAAGTGTATAGACTTATAGTGAAAATGCCTTTTTGATAAGCTTTGCAGTGGCCTTAAAAGTTTGCTTAATTCAATATTTCTAGTTAAATCTATATCTGATTTGATCTTGCTAGTAGTAAAGAATATTTTAACTATTAAAAATATAATTACAATTGAAACTAAAGATAATATTATTGTGTTGCCAGTGTCGAGTAAGGTTATTTCATTTAAAATTTTAGGCAGTAAATATCCTGAAATGCTAAGAAAAAAAGTAAGTATCAGACAGTCCCTATATTTGGTGTTTAGATTGAACTGATTGTCATGTTTTTCTAAGATCTGGAAATATGATGTTAGTTTTTGAAATAATTTATGAACAGCATTTAGTTGTTGTTCGATTTGATCTAACCATAAATCAACATAATCGCTATTATAGTAGTTATCGTGTTCTGGGTAATCTTGCACATAATGTCTACGATTAAATTTAAAAGTTGCCATCCATAGATCTTGGTATATGTAATTATATGTACGTACCCATTTTTTATACATGTAAGTTCCAAATGGAAACAACGTGTCTTCCGCCTTAACTTCTTCACCATATGGAGAGAAAGCAATTCCTCTTCCTGATAATTTAATTCCGTATGGTGTCAATTGATTGTATCTCTCAGTAACGATAGATACAATCAATCTAGCTGCTTTTTTCTTTGATAGTGAAGGATAATATTTTTCTCTATCCCATTCATGAAGCACACGTTTTAGAACGTTGTGTATTGCCTCATCTCGATTATCATATTCTGATTTTTCTATAATTTTATCAATATCACTATATGAAATACCCCCTGCAGGAGAGTGGGATATTTTATTAGATAATACTAAGCTTATTTCTTTGCCGATATTTGTAATTTCTATTTCAGCATTGGTTTTTACTGTTTGGTTATATAACCAATATGCTCCAATGAAAGTTAAAAATATTAATATAAAAGATGCAGTTCCATTGACAAGAAGTTCATACACTATATTAGTAATTATTGTGGTTTCCATTGGTTGTTTTAGTGCCTATTGTTGTTGAGTCAACTAGCAACCATTATAATGGTCAACATACTTGATAGAAATAAGGAACTATTTATGATACATCTTCAATATGTTTGTCATATGTTCTTCTGCTACCTTGGGCTATCCATCTTCTAGTCAATCCTGCATCAAAAGCATAGTCTTGATTAGTTTCTTTATCAAATCTAAATGTAATACCGTCTACAATGTATTGGATTCCTTCCTCATCATTAACAGAATCAATCTTTCCACACTCCTGTTGTTCCTGCTGGAAACACTCCTGCAAATACTCTTCTTGGATATCTGCAAGATCATCATGCAACTCAACTTCCCAATCCTCTTTAATAAGTCTTCTTTCTGTATTCGGAGCAAATCCTATTTGAATTACTTCCTGTCTATCCGCAGTAATTCCAAGTGGAGCTTTTCCAACTTCTGCAATATATGCTTTCTCCATAGTCTTTCTGAGAAAATCTTCATCGTCTTCCAGTACTCTAAATGAATCATAAACACAAAGGATTACTTTATTTTCTGCAACAAAATCCTTAACAATTCTCATTGTAACTCTTGCTTCTATTCCTTGGAGTTTATTGCTTACAAGATCTTCTTGGAAGATATCGTTATCAATGTTTGGAAGCAACTTCCTAAGTCTTTTCAAGATAGTATTTTTAACTCTAAAGATATCATCCAATTCAAAACTTTCTGGAAAGAATCTCTCCATTAATGATCCATTTTCATAGTATCCTTTATGATATCCATCAAACTTATATCTTAAAGTCCGATTTAATGATTCCTCACTCTTTACGCTGATAATGCAAACTACAATTTTCTTAGCAAGATCTCTTAAATCTTCTTTATCTTGCTGATTTTTCGCTACATTTATATTTTCATCTGGAACATAATATAAATCTCTTCCTGATTTCTTAAGAAGACTTAAATCGAAATTATGAAGCTTCGCTGCAAGTATGGATGGAAGCGAACATTTGAAGTCAAGTTCCACTGTTGCTTTTCCATCAATCAATACTGATCGTCTATTTTTCTTCCACATGTAGGATACATTGGAATAGATTCTTCCTCCCCTTGCTCCATCATCATGAATTGTATTTGATTCGTTTCCAGTATAGATAATTCTAGAATTGTTTGTAAAAATATGCGTCTCTTTCGTTTGTGCATCAACATAAGTCAATGTGTGCTTTCTTATGATAGAATTAAAATCCTGCATTAATTTCTTTAAATATTCAATCATTGGAGTTTCATCCAGTTGGAACAAAATTTCTCTATACTTTCCTTTCTCTATTTTCTCTCGTTTAGTAACTAGATCCGTAAAAACGATTATGTCTTTGAAATACTCTTTTCCCTTGTCAGTAAGAGAAATCATTGTTCCCTTGTTTCTCCCTGACACTCCATTGATTTTATACTTGGAAACGTCCTGTCCTGCTGTTTCAAGTTCTTTAACTGCTTTATTGGACAATCCTATATCTACAGAGATGTATCCTTTTGACTCAAGATCATCTATTATCTTCTTTTCGAAGTGCAAAGAACGTCCTGGAGGATTCTTTCTATCTTTGGAAAATTTATATATGATATCAGTCTGAGAATAGACTAGATTGGAAATGACATTCTCAGCAGAAGTCTTTTTGACTTCCTCCGAAATTGCAACTTTGATGGAACTTATAGAACTGCTAACTACATTGTTTGGATCTGACTCTATTGTGAGTCCTTCATAAAATTGATTGCTCATTTTCATCTCCTTTAAAGATGGAGATGTACACATTTAACACTTAAAAAAATAATCACTTGAGTTTTAACTTATTGACTTTTTCTCCATATATGTTATCCTGTTTACATCTGATTTAATCCTGTTTCTAGCTTTCGAAGAGCTATAATGAAGCAGGATTTTTTTTTGTCCTTTTCACTTTGAAACTGGACTTCCTTTTGCAGAAACAATTCTACACATCTTCCAAATATATCATAATCGTAAAAACTAATCAAGAGTTTAGTTGAGACTAACATTTTCACTTTTCTATAAAACATCATAGAATGCTCTGTATTGCATTTTTCTCTGTGCTGTATCCAATCATATAGACAATATCCTTACAAACGATTCTAGACACTATTCTGGGATTCCTCCTCATGGATGTTGGACTATTGCCTTTGCAATGCTGCTTTCCTTTTGATTGTACTGAGAAATTCTCGCAGCACAATTTTGAGCCACGAGAATATATCAACTCATTAATAACCTTCATTCCACGATTTACCCCTGGAACCCTAATACTATAATTTGTAGTATTAGAAATTTCGTCATCATCTTGCTTAAGAACACGAATAGTATTCGTGTTCCAGCTTTGGGAAAAAGTGCTGGAGATGTTTCTTCCTCTTCCGATTGAGTCGTTTAAAACTACGTAATCTTTTTCGTCATCAAAGGGAGTAGTTTTAAACGACATCCTTTGATGCATCACAGATCTGGAGCAACTGGAGAAGTTCTTTAAACGACTCCAGGGAGCAGCAGTTAAAACGGGAGGGAGTTCTCTAAGGGAGTATACTTGTTCTCTGCTACGCAGAGAAACAATTCTGCTTCGCAGAATCTCAAGTCTCCCTTTGAGCACTTCCCCCTTCCCTAAAAAGCAAATAATAGTTACAGCAGACTTGACGATGAAAAAAGCAACCTGCTTAGAGAGCAGATTGGAACTTTCTGGAGTGCTGGAGTGCTGGAGCTAATACTGCAACTGGAGTCCCTGCTGTTGCTGTTGTTGTTTAAAAAGGGGAGGGGAGAGTATTTAAGGGATGCTAATATAAGGGATGAGAGTTCAAAACACGCTTTTTCGTTGCTCTTAATATAAGGGATGAGATTTTGTTAATATAAGGGATGAGAATAAAAGTGACGATTTTATCCTAGCTTTTGCTCTGTGGAGTCAGGGGAATCATGCTCTTAATATAAGGGATAGCTTTTTTCTCCATTATTTAGGGATTATAACGCTATAAAAAAAGTACAGAAGAATAGTGAACTATTTCAATCCTTTATAAGTGCATTTCACTGTAGGTTTTTTAGAGAGAAATTTCTATTTATAGGGGAATTGTAATCTCCGCAATTTTACGGAAGTCAAGAGGACAGCTTAATTCTCAGCCAACCAAATATTTTGATGTCCAGGGAAAAGCTATTATCTAGGGATTGGGATTTTCGCAGCACAGTTTTGTGCAGTGAATCTTGCACGAGATTTTAGCCGACCGCAATTTTGTGGAGGGTAAATCTTTCATTGAGATTTTGATCAGCTTAATTTTAAGCCGATCAAACTTAAATTGATTCTGTCTTGAAGGATGTTATAATTAAACATGCTCAATAACGAGTTACATTACTGTATACTATGCTTTTTAAAAGTGCTCCAATGTGGAGCACTTTTTTTTATTTGGAGAATATTAAAAATATCTTGTTGTTGCTATTGGAATTGTTACAATGAGAATATAGGAAACAATAAAGATATTTACTCTTCCCCTTTTGCGCTCATTTGATGTCTCCAAGCATCGAAGTAAAAAATCCCTAACTCTTAGCTGAGTATAGGGATTTTTTATTGCTTATCTGAAACAGTGGAAACATTCCACTGGAGTATTTTCTTTTCTTTTTTTTTATTAAATCTGATCAATTACTAAGTTCGCTCTTCTTCAAATCCTCTGGAGTAATACTTTCCGTCATATATGATCTTGTCTTGATCTAACATAGAATCAAGTATTTTAGTAACACTTACAGACAAGCAACCCTTACTTAGTGCCTGGAAGAAAATTAAAAAGTGTTAACAAAATCAAATCGATAACATCACAACCCACAAACGAAGAAAATGAGCGCGTAGATAGCGACGGATGTCGAGTAATAATGTAACGTGTTGTAATGTATTGTATATTACTTTTCGGTAAAACCATTCAGCAGGGCCTCTAAGGGATAAAACGACTGCAACCGCCAAATCTTCGTCGGGTGAAAAACTCATGCGTAAAGTAATCGTGCCACAAATGAAGTTGGGCGAACTGGCTATCGCCGACATAAAGCTGGACCCTAAATCACGCGATGATATCCCGCAAATCCTCCGAGGACTCCAGCATCTCTACACCACACCTGAACTGCGCGGTCCGATATTTGCCATTCTGGAAGAGGTGTTGCCTGAGCGTCAAATTGAAGGAAAGATTGTCAAGGCCGACCCCAACAACGGTCGCCCCGGCATGACACAATGGCAGATTCTGGTGCTGGGGGTGCTCAGATTGGGGCTCAACGCCGATTATGACCGTATCCAGGAGTTGGCCAACGAACACAAGACCCTTCGGCAAATGCTCGGTCACAGTGATTGGGCGGACGAGAAGTATTATAATCTGCAGACCCTCAAAGATAATCTGCGGCTGTTTACTCCGGAAATCCTCGATCGGCTCAACCGGGTAATAGTCGGAGCGGGACACAAGGCATTAAAAAAAAAACGGAAGAGGAGGTCGTAGGCCGTTGTGATTCCTTTGTGGTGGAGACAGACGTCCATTTTCCAACCGACATCAACCTGCTCCTGGACGCTATCCGTAAGGTCATCGAAATCAGTGCTGAACTGTCCTCCACCTACAAACTGCCGGGATGGCGGCAACACCGCTACCACCAGCGTCAATTCAAAAGGCAGTACCGCAAAGTACAGCGGCTCAAGCACTCCACGTCCAAAGACGAAAGCAAACAGCAGCAAAAAGATCAGGAGATTAAAGATGCTCATCGTGCCTACCTGGAGGTGGCGGAGGGATATCTGACCCGAGCGGACCACACCCGCCAACAGGTCAGCCCGCACGACCCTCTTTCCGTGGCTTGGCTCAGCGTATTGAATGATTTTATGGAACATGCCCGTCGGCAGATCGACCAGATTGATAGGCGGGTGCTCCGGGGTGAACGTATTCCTCACGACGAGAAGGTGTTTTCCCTGTTTCAACCGCATACCGAATGGATCAGCAAAGGGAAGGCCGGCGTTCCGGTGGAATTGGGACTGCGTGTGTGCATTATGGAAGACCAGGACCGCTTTATTCTGCATCACCGAGTGATGGTAAAGATCACCGATGACAAGGTGGCCTTTGCCATGGTGGGCGAAACCAAGCAGAAGTTCCCCACCTTACGAGCGGTCAGCATGGACAAAGGCTTCTTTAGTCCCGCCAATCAGGAAGTTCTGAAATCGCGTCTTGAGTGTGTGGTACTACCCAAAAAGGGTAAACTCTCGCAAGCCGACAAAGCTCGCGAAAGCGAACCTGAATTTGTCAATCTGCGCAAACAACACTCGGCGGTGGAATCGGCGATCAACGCCCTTGAAGTCCACGGACTGGACAAATGTCCCGATCACGGTCTCAACGGATTTAAACGCTACATTGCCATGGCGGTGGTGGCACGTAACATACAGCGCCTGGGTGCGGTGTTGCGTCAACAGGAACAAGAGGCCGCTCAACGCAAACGCGGATCTTACAAAAAAGCAGCCTGAGAAGAGCAGGCTCATCCGGCTGCAAAGTCGATGGCAGAGCTATGTCTGGCCTACGTAGCAGGTGAGAATCATTGTCATCTGCGAGGCAAAAATGACAAAAGATTCTGCCGAAGAGAAACTCATTCGCATTAACTGTGACCGCGCCGGTGCGATTTTTTCAAAAATTTGGGGTTTTCTGCCAGGCACTACTTATTTTAATTCCACTGTCCAGTTGTTGCAGAGTATGAAGCAACTCTTCATAGTCCACTACATTAATCCTCCTGCTTTCCTGAAAATTCTATGATACTCAAGATTTGATTTTGTTCCAAGATCCTTTGAGATTCCAAATTTGTCTTTATGATTCAGGAGCTTTCTTATGTTGCTTTGCTGCTCTGGAGTCAATTTTTCAATCTCTCCTGACTCAACTTTTGCTGCTAGTTCGTCAAGATACATTGGAGATAGATTTGCTCCTGCATTAGCAGTTGCTGCTCCATTTATTCCAGTGCTCATATAGCTTGGACGTGTTTCTTTTAAATGCTCCAGGATAGCTCTATCATCCAGCAGTATTTTATCAGTAGCATTGTCACGGATTATTACACGCTCAATTCCATTATGTTCAAAACTTTCAAATTTAAAACTGTTCATACAATCTTGCGCTGCTTCAATTGAAACTGCTGCTCCTGTAACTAAGTTCTGTAATTCTTGCTTTTTATGAGTCATAGCTAGACTTTTATTTTCTGACATATTATGTTTCTCCTATATTTTTTATGCTTCTTTTTTTATCTCATTGTAACTCTGCATTTTTTGGATCATTAAGATATGAAAATGTTTCTACATCATATTTCGGACTAAATTGTATTACATGCTCTTCATATTCCTTATCCAACATTGTCTGTAAAACTGTTAATGACTCCTTAATAGCATTGCTTCTCTTAGCGAGTGCATTCAATTCCTTCTTGAGCAATTCTACTAATGATTGGATTGTGATTCTTTTGAATCTCTTTCCTTCAAGACGTACTATTTTAAGTGTTCCATTTTCCACATTCCTATGTAATCTTGGAATTGTCCAATCCATCATTTTTACTGCTTGGGAAATACTGACTGTGTTAGCAACACTGTTTTGTATTTTTGTTCCATTTGATCTGTTAAATCTTTTCATTCTGTCCTCCATTTTTGATTCTGTTGATGCTAAGAATCGTTCCTGGAGTGCTAGACTAAATTCTTATTCAACTATAATTATTTTTGTATTCACAATTTATCGATAATAATAACTATTATCATTAAAATAGTATATCATACGACTAATCATTCAGCAATACAAAAAAGTTAGGGAGAACTAAAAAGAATCAAGCGATTACATTTGTTTAAATCGTTTTGGAAGAGATTAACTTCAAATGCTAAAAGATATCATCCAGGACGCATGTTGCCTGTTTTACAGCTTCATTGGTTAGATGCGCATATCTCATTGTAAGAGTAACGTCCTGGTGTCCGAGTAAGGTCTTAAGCGTGTAAATGTCCACCTTTCCGCTACTGGCGAGATGAGAAGCATATGTATGTCTGAGGTCATGGAATCTATAATTTAATCCAAGTCTTTTCTGCAATCTTCTCCATGCTAGACTAAAACCGTTGTAGTAGTGGTGTCCAGTTGAAGAAGGGAAGACATACTTGGATATTTTATGTTCATGTGCCTTTAAAATAACATCATACGCTTTCTGATTAAGAGGGAATGATAAAGTCTTACCGTTTTTCGTCTTCCTGCAGGTGATTACCTTCTCTTCAAGATTGATATCCGACCACTCAAGATTGGTGACTTCTCCTTTTCTCCTGCCTGTATACAATGCAAACAGGATTACATTGGATGCTCTGAAATTGTCCCATGTCTCCAGATAAGATGTAAGATGATCTATAGCATCATGATTAAGGTAATTTGTCAGCTTGTTGTCATATGGTGGTAGGGTGATTGTGTTGCATGGGTTAGCTTGGTAATAAAGATCGTTTTGGATATGCCAATTGTAAACTCTTCTGATGAGCTTCAAAACATGATGGACTGTAGATTCCGAGTAACCATTCTTTTTCATGACACCAAGAATATTTACAATGCCTCTTTTAGTCATGTAGTCTTTACCTCTGATATGATTATCCCATCTGCTTTGGTCCATCTTCCAAGTTTTTTTGTGCAGCTTGGCATATTTCAGGTATCGGTCAAAAACGATTTCTCCATGTTTCTTCTTGTCGAAAACATTGCCTTCAAGGATCTCAGTCTTGAATTTTGATTCAACATCTTTTGCCAATTTCAGAGTTGGAACTGTTTTTGTTTTCCATCTTCCAGAAACAGAATCTTTGACTCTTGCAACGTATTTAATGAAACTTTTATTGCATTTTATGCATTTTTTCTTGGTTGATGAATGATCTTTTCCGCAACATCTCGCATAGATAGACATACTAATTCTCCATAATCCAGTGAAACTATAGTGAAACTATTTATGGATTTAATGAAGAATTTGCTGTTGTTGAAAGGTATCAGGGCAGGGGATACAATGACAAGAATACATTCCTTCAGATCACTTAAACCTTGCGCTGATAAGGGATTGGTGGTAATTAGCTGTCACTTATTCAAGTAATAAATACCCCATGGGCGGGTAGCTCAGCTGGATAGAGTGTCGGCCTCCGAAGCCGAAGGTCGGGCGTTCGAATCGCCTCCCGCCTACCAATTATATAAAGGCATCTAACGTTTTTCGTTAGATGCTTTTTTGCTTTTGGTGGTTCTTTGTTTGTTAAAAGAAAAAAACTGAATAGTGTAGCGCGTCGCGAGGTTTGGGACCTTTCATCGCAAGGTTTGAATCCCACTTTGCAAGGTTAATCACCCCCTGTTTTGATGGCTAATCAATTACCTTTTTAGTCCTCTTCTTCACCCCCTTAAACATAGTTTGAAATAAGCAGTTCAGTTCGGGTTTTCGCCCTCGCTTCCGGCTTTGTGCTCATTGAGTATTTCAGTGTAGTTTCCTGGATAGTAAATCGTTTAAAAATCGCTCTTACCTCTGGAGTGTCGTTGATGGTCATGAGAAACTTGCCTTTTATGTCCTGGAGGATATTAGCCAAGTCGACAAAATCCTGCTCTTTAAAATCATGCTTGTAGCCAGGAATGCACCAGTAAGGTGGATCCAGGAAAAATAACGAATGGGGCCGATCATATCGAGGGATGAGATCGCGGAAGTCTTTGCATTCGATCTGTACATTAATAAGACGCTGCCAGGCTTGCTCTATCGTTGACTCCAGGGTGAGCAAGTTAAACCGTGGTTTGCCGGTTGTGGCTGTCCCGAAGGTTTGCCTGGTAACGTGGCCACCAAAAGCGCATTTTTGCAGGAAAAGGTATCTTGCTGCCCTTTGTACATCTGTGAGAGTCTCAGGGTTGACCTGTTGTTCACGATCAAATTCGGAACGAGACACCAGACTAAATTTATACTGCCGATAAAGTTCTTCTGGATGGTGTTTGATTACCCGATACAGAGTGACCAGATTTTTATCCAGGTCGTTTATTACTTCTGTCTGAGATGGTTCTTTGCCAAAAAATACGCTTGCCCCGCCAGCGAATACCTCCACATAGCAGGTATGCTCTGGGATCTTGCTGATGATGGTTTTTGCCAGTCGTGATTTACCGCCGAAATATGGAACAACTCCTTTCATTTTTTACCTTTAATTATTCAGGATCATCTGCTACAACTCCCCGCGTGTCACAAGCACCGGGACTTACGCAGGTGAACCCTGTCGCCTCCTTCCGTGTTAGAGCACGGATGAGTGGTTGGGGGATGTTCTAGCATCCCCGTTCCGTCCTCAAAACGTCTACATTTGTTTTAAGCTGCCAGGCAGCAGCTGCTCACACCTCAATCTCATAATGTGGCAGGCTTGGGGCCGTGCCAACAATAGCCCCGTCTTTGACATATGCCTTTAACCCGGCGCTGACACCGGTGCCGAGAACTCGCATGGCTCCACCACCAGCCGTGATCACTGTGCTGGTCCCGTCACTATTGACGGAAGCAACCGTGACAATGATCATCGGGTTACCGGGTAACAGCCGCCTGAATCTCGCCCAGAGGTTAGTTGCCATGGTAGCGCTCCACATCGATTGTTTGCCTGACCTTGAGACCTTCACGGGTTCTAGGCGCGGAGACCGATACAGAAGAAACAAAGCCCTTCCATGATGTCGCCCCAAGTTTGTACTCGATGATACTGCCCGGCTGAATAATTCCGGGGACTGTGGGGGCGGTAAAGACCGGCAGCTCGATACTGTGCTTCGACCATTTACCAGAGCCACCCAGGACGGCAACGCCCAGTGATCTGGCCACTTCGGTGGCGGTGATCAGCTTGCTGGTGATCATCGGGGCCTCAAGATCACCGGCTGAACCTTCACGACTGATCTTTGCCGAGATCCCGCCCGCCTCACCGGAGACAAAAACAGAGTTAAAGAATGGCCGCTCATCCCATTCGCCATCGAGCCGGGTAGCCATTGATGCTGGAATGACCAGATCCGCAGTGGCACTGTCGAGCAACCATGGTGCCACCTTATACCGTGGCTTAATGGTGAGAGTTTTAGCCAGCATATCAGTCTGGACGATTGCCCGGCAGGTATCGGCAATAGCTTTGATTACCTGCATCGGGGTCTGGTCCTGATAGCAGTGGATCCCGGCCGGTATCAGCCAGTCGTCAAGCTCAAAAGTGACGCTCCAGCCGGTATCTTCCAACTCGTAGGCCATCAGCTGCTGAGCGGTGCGTTCGTTTGCTTCTGTGTATGTCCTTATCTCGGCCGTGGGTGCTCCGAGCTGGGCGGATATCGACCGACCGTTAATAGACCTGCTGTTGCTGCCAAAGCTCTTGCCGGTGGACCAGCGGTCGACCTGGAACTGCCAGAGGTGGCCGTTGATTGACGCCTCAACCAGGACAGGCCCTTCTTCGGTGGGTTCAAGGAGGGCAAGGCTCGCATCGCTGCCGATCCCGGCATTGATTGACCAGTAGAGGCTATCCCAATCGGTTGCGATGGTCATGCCGGTGATATCGATCGGCGTCCGTTCCGGTAATCTGGTTAGATAAGCTGTATTCATCATGATATATACCGAGGCCCAGGGACCGGCCGGAGTGAGGTCTGGTTTAATATAGAAATAGGCATCCCGCCAGCCGGACGGCTCCCGCCATGAACAACGGCGGTCATAGCTGAATTTATCGAAATAGAAGCGGATATTTTCGCCGTCATCCACTTGAGTAATGGGAACATGAATATTAAAATCAACCTGGCCGCCGTCCGCCGGTGCGTAGGCTCGCCAGCATATTTCTTGGTAATATTCCTTTCCCCAAACAGTCCGGTGCAACAGGTCTTTCGGCGGGGGGTTGCCCCATGGCATTTCAAAGGCCCCCAGGTCAACAATTCTCTTGCTGTCGTAAGCCAGGCCCTTGAATAGATCATTTGCCGGTGGCGATATGCTGTTGCTATGGCGGTCAACATCTGTGCCCTTTGACTGATCCCATGGCAAGGCCCGCAAGTGGTCTGATATTGCCTTTGCTTTCCATGGGCTGTCGGTTGTCCTTTCGATTTTTTCCGGGCAGTCTGCAAACGGCATCCGCCTTGAACTATCTTCCGCATTTTTCTTGACCCATGGAGAGGAAACCTTGTTTTCGACTAAAAGCCTTTTAACCCACCCCATACCGATTGATGTGGTAAGCTGTTTCCGGTTTTTCCATCCTGCCCCGGTCCCGGCGTCAACGGCTGCCTTTTCTCCCCATACAACGGCAAAATCTGGCTTTGCTTCCGGGGCGATAATGGAAAGCGCCGCCCTGGTGTCCGTTGCAATTGTCTTATAATTTGAAACCCTGGCCCTTAGATCAAAAGTGGTGCTAACTATCGGTATTTGATATACCGCCGCCCTGGTGTCGTAGGCGGACGATTTCAGGTTGCTAACTGCCGCCCTGGTTGCCGCCGTTGTCAGGGCCTTGGTACTGACCGTTGCCCGTAGATCATAGGTGACTGTTACGACCTGGCTACCGCCCCCGGTAACATCACCAAAGGCTATTGCGTCGCCTGAAGGCGGGTCATACAAACCGCTAAAATCAAACCATAGACCGTCGCCGGGTAGCGGGTAGTAATCCGTTCCTAAATAGAGACTATCGCCCTTTCTTGGCCGGTAATATTCATTAAAAACAAACTGAATACTCGCCCCGTCTATAGGTTCGTAAACCATGTTAAGCCGGGTTTTCCGGGGCCATTATGGTGACTTTTGCAGTTGTATAATTGTCTGTCTCGACGGTCCCGTCATTGACCGCCGTTGCTCTGGCGAAGACTTGCACCGCCTTAAAGGTTTCCGACACGTCCAAAGTTGCAAGGCTGATCGACGGCCCCCAGGTTTCGCCGTCGGTGCTTAACTCCCAGGTAATACCGATATCTTCGCCGACAATGTCAAGTTTTGGCTCTGAATAATTGGCAATGGTGCCGGTGTGGTTATTGGCCCATACAAATATATCAATATCCGGGATTTTTGTGACGGTAGCCGGTATGCCGTCGCCGGTGAGGGAAAACGACACGACAACCGGGTTAGAATCGTCGCCGGTTGAAAAGCTTTCCGGGGTGTCGCTATTGTCTTTTGCGAGTAAAAGCATGTTTCACCAATCCTTAAACGGTCGCCACCTGGCTTATATAGTCGGCCACTTCGGCGTTATAGTTGCCGGTGGTATCTGTCGCCACAACAAGCAAAGTCCTTTCTGGAAATTCTGGTATCCCTGTGATTTCCCATTTGCCAGTATTTTGATTGGAAACGGTTGCCGCAATAAATGCAAAATTGCGCCGGTCATAGACTGCGACAAACCGTTTGGCGGGCTGGCCGTCAACCGTTATGGTCCCCGCGATTTTGTTTCGGGTCTGAAGTGGTTTGTTTTTACCAACCACCATTAAGGTTTCAAATATCATCCCAATCCCTTCCTATTTCGACCATGAAATTCATATTCAAACAGTCTTTAGCAATACCGTCACCTGCCTGATAATTGTGACAAAATTTCATATTGAGGAAAGTTCCCCCGGAAACAGTTACCACTTGCCCCAAAGATAACGAATCGTAAAGGTGCATAGGGAAAAAAAACCCTGGGAAATATCCTCGCGGACTTTGTCGGCCAGAAGTGCCCATCATTGGCCTGGCAAGAATTAACCGCTCACCATCAAAGACACTTCCATAGGAAGCAAATTGTTGCCCTGCCGCTTGCACAATTCCAGTTGCACCGCTCCATAGTATGGTCGATGAAGACTCCCCGGCGTCATTTCTTGGTGTCATTATGTGACCGGTGCCACCTGCCCCAAAACCGTGATTAACAAAAAGACCATATATATGATCCCAGTCCCCATTTCCTCGACCTATGGCGGCGTTAAACCCTTCTTCTGCAAGTTTGGTAAAATCACCAAAAATAAACATTTCCCCGTTTGGGTAGCCGGTTAATGTTGCCGTGGCGTTATAAATAAACAGGTATATTAGTTTGTTACTGGCGACCATAAGCCATGCCCTGGCCGACGTATTCGCCGCGTTGCTTTTTGTTACGAGTGATTTTGAAGTAAAAAACCCGCTTGTCCCGTCGGCTTCGCTCGTCATTACCTCATAACCCTGAAAATAAAACTGGTGGGCCGCCGCTGACGCCTCGTCGATACTTAAAAAAGCCCCTGTTCCTGTTTCCGGGTCATTTCTAAAAGCGGTCAGTGTATCGTCAACGTTGGAAAACTCTTTTGTCCATCCTGCTGGTTCCTTCTCGCCATATCCATCAACCAGGCACTTGGTTAAGAGGTTTATCATTGACCCCTTTGTTCCGCTCAATACCGGCGCGTTTGGGTCATCATATCGGTAAACTATCGGTATCATTATTCTGCATCCCCTCTAATTTGAATGGTAAAATGGTCGTTTGGTTCTGTTACCGGGCCTTGTAATGTGGTTCTGGCAATCCATAACGGCCCGATAGGTCCGTCGGTGTCAAAGCGTAAAGCGTTGCCGGTGGCCCACCCTGTCCCCCAACCCCGGTAATCAATAAAGAAATAGGGCTGATTCGTTGCCGGGTTTATCGGGGCGGTGTCCTGGGTAATGTAGCCGTCGCCAATGATACCGAGCTTTTCCTCAATAATATCGAAATGCGTTGAATCGGTGAACCTCAAGGCCCATCGACCCTTTACGCCACCGGCGTTGGTGACAATGACCGGATAGTTCACCTCGTTATAGCTGGCGTTTGTTGCGTCTCCGATAAGATCCGACGACCATACCGACGTCCAGGTCTTTTGGTCGAAAAGACCATAGGCCCGCGCTTGCAAGTCGCCATATTTAAGGGCCGACGAAACATATGTTCCTTCAACCGGGTAATCGTTTTCCAGCCCGGCCATAACAACAATCTGCCCGCTGATCTGCACCCCGGAAACCAGGGCCATATCTTCAATGCGGTGCATGGCGATAAGCGGTTGTGTATAGGCGGCCAGGTCGAGCGGGTCGGCCATGGTGAGCTGTTGGGTGTCCTTATTCCAGCTATAAAGGGTTGAAGGCACCCGAACAGGTAAAGGCTCCGTGGTGTCGTAAAGCTCAACATGGGAAATATTAGGCCGGTTAAGGGTGATTACCTGACCGGCGGCCAGGGGGTTTGTTAATTGCTCTGTTTGGGTGTTGTGAATAACTATAACGTCGCCGGTGCGGACTATCGGGACCCGCCCGTCGCTTGGCAGACGGACCGGGTCAAGCCCGAGCAAGTCGGCGTCAAGGGGTATATAAGAATAAACAACACAAGAATAGGTGAGACTGTCACCAAATACAGGTTGCGGCTTGAATATCTTCCCATCTTCGACCGCATCCGCATTATACCAAGGCTCTGTTGAGTATGAGCCGTCATCGACAACCCATGTGCCAAATTTGGCCCAGACAATACCGTTGTCATAATCAACAAGGCCCGAAACCAAATCGCCCGACAAGGTGCCGTCAAAATTGCTTGACCCGGAAACGGTTGTACCATCCAGGGCGACGCCGGTAATTGAAATTGAACCCGGTCGAAGTGGTGCCCCTGGGGTCCTGAATGTGGCATCAGCTAAAAGTTGTCTGCCGATCCTGGCCGACATTGAGTGAATGACAATGGTATTGTCGCCGCCATCGTAAACGGTCAGCGTTGCCACGCCGGTTGAGTAATCAATGGTCCCCGCTTCCACCCCGTAACCCGTTTTTGGATCAACGTTTTTATAGAGTTTTCCAAGTCTGTCAACGTACCTTGCCCCACTCCATGAAAAGGAAACAGAACCAGGCAGAAGGGTATAGCCCGCATGGTTTTTTAATAAGTTCAGGACAAAAGGTTTTGCCGGGATTATTTCGTCGGCTGTTTCGGTTGCCGCCCCGGCCAAGGACAGGGAAAAAGTAATCTGCCCGACACTACTATCAACCCAAGTAATTGCTTTTGATTCTTTCGGGTAATAATCAATTTGTCTGTTACATTTAAGCGCACTTGAAGCTGTTGAAGTTCCCATAATATTGTTTTCTGCCTAACAAGAGATGAAGGTGTATGGTTCTTTCCAAGTTTCCGAGCCGGTAACATTGGTCAAATCAAGGGTACAATGTCCGGTTAAATAGTCGATTGTCCCGGTAATACCGCTTGCGTTGGTACTGCCCGGCCAGGTAGGATTTGTCACCGACACTTTTATTGACCAGCCCTCGGCCAAAAGGTTGCCGTTGCCGTCGTCTTTAACGGCGTAGATATGTGGGTATTCTGAAAAAGAAACCATTGTATTTAGGGACACTGTGCCGGGTTCAATGGGCGACTGTGGCAAAGTGAATGTACATAAGCCGCTGCCACTTGCATCAATGGTCCCCTCAACTAACGGGTACTTATCGTAATCAACAGTATATTCCCCGTCGGCAACAGGTAGGGCGGTGGGCTTAAAGGCTATTTCTCCGGTGGCGTAATTTATCCAGCCGGTGGCGTCGCCGGTCAGATAACCGCTGCCGTCGTCGGTGGCTGTCCCGGTGCCGCCAGCCGCAACCGGCCAGGTCATGGTAAAAGATCCGGGGTTTACTGGTTTACTTGCCAGGGTATGGGTGATCTCGGCAACGTCAATTGCGACCTCGCCGGACAAATCCACGGTTTCAACCGGATTGGCCCAATTGTAAATTATAGCTGTCTCAACGTCAGGCAAAGCGCCACAAGTCAGAATAACGCTGCCGGTCATGTAATTGACTGTGCCGGTTCCCGTTCCTGCTATGTCCGGGACTAAAACGCCATTGCCATTGTCTCTCAGCCGATACCATTTGCCTTGAGCCATATAATCAACCCAAACTGTTTTGGGTATTGGCAGGGGGGCAAGCATGGCCGTGTAGTTATACCCCCGGTTTGACAATTCAACGTATTTTGCCATGGTGTTAGGCACCCGCAAAACCTCAACACCAATGGTAGCGGAGACAGCGAGGTTTGCCGTATACCCCGCAGAAATATTTGAAAAGGTCAATGAGCCGGTGGAATAATCCACTGTTCCCACCTGGCTTGTCCCTTCCGTCAAAATTCCGTTGCCGTCGTCGCCATAGCTATGCCCTCCCACTGACGCTGATATGTTGAGGGTTTTTGGTTTTATTCCCCGGCCAAAATGCAGTTGCTTCCCATTGGTTACGTCAAAAGAACTTACCGAAAAATTATACCCCGACCCGCTACCAACAACCGGCCCGGCCTCACCGACGGCCAAATCAACAACGGGGGCCTCGCCCTGGGCTGATGGTACGAGATTGGCATAGATCGAATTGACATTGATTTCAATTTGACCGGCGGCAACGGGTGCCGTGGGCAACATGACCCCAAAATATTTTGAGGCATCGGAAACGGTCGTCGTGTAAAGGTTTGTAGCAAGTGAATCATTTTTACTTATTTCAATGCCGGGAAACGTTTCACGGAGTGGATCGCCAATCTCAAGTTTGACAATATCCCGGTTGAAGGCCATGGCCGTTGATCCATACTCCGAACTTTCAGACGTGGCTGTAAATTCAACTGTGGTTGCTTCCGCTTTTGTCACCCTGACAAACTGCCGTATTTCGGTTGCCAACCCCTTGTCTTTAATCAAACAAAGGACGCTGCCGACTTCTGGCACTTTCGAACCCTTTATTTGAAAAATCAAAAGTGAGCGTGACCCGGCTGGCTGATCGCCCCACAACCACCCCTGATAACGCGGGCCTATAGTGACATATGATTCAAGCCTATTCCTGGCCTCGGTCCTTTCGTCGTTGGGATCGCCTGTTGAAAACATGCAAACCGAAACGTTTGGGTCCTGGGCTGGCAGTGATAAAATAACGTGTGCCCCGGAATAGGCTTCTGTGTCTGCTGTCTGGACAGAGACAAAGGCTTTCCGTAATGACACCCGGCCATAAACCCTATCAAGGCGGGAAATATCTGGGAAAAGGTTGTTGACGTTGCCGTCGATTATCTCAATGCCGGTCATTCTGCCGCCGCCGTCGTCGTTATCCGTGAGGCGTTGCGAGGCCATGAGTTTGACGTTTTCTTGTAAAATCGACATATTGTTATGAACCCTTATTTATAGGTTTTCCGACAGGACCATTAATCGCAGGGCCTTAAGAATGTAGTAGTCATCATCGGCAGGAGGACTGATCCGCACCAGCGGCTCGGCGTCGATCGGCTTGCCGTCACTGTGCCGGAACATCACCTGGAAGGATCGGTCGTGGAGGATAAGGGTCATCTCCTTGCCGGGATTCGCTGCCATGGCCATCAGGGCCAGCGCCGTTGCCCTGGTTATCCAGGCGGTCTGCTCATCGCCCACCAGGGTGATTGGTCGACCGGCCTGCTTGGTGGCCAGATCAATGAGTAATGCCCCGGTGGTCGAGTATTCCGTTGTCTGTTGGACGGGGGTCCAGTCGGTCTCATCCTGCCAAAATAGATAGACAGGGAGCGTCAAGCCATCGAGAGTAATCATGCGGCACTCATTCCGGATTGTTCAAGCAAACTTAGAAGGGCCTCAACATCGGCTGCTCCACCGGAGAGCGATCCGCCTTTGAAGCGGAGCTCGTGCACCTTGGCGGGAGATGCGGTACCCTTTCCGACTGTATTGTCCGCACCGCCCCCGGCAACAGCCGCAAGCTGACCGCGTATCCTTGCCGTGAGACCACCGAACATATCGGTGCCGGACATCGTTGACATCGCCGTTTTTGCCGTGGCCTGTTGGATTGCCTTGGCGATTTCGATACCCAGCTGGCCGGATTCCTTCACTCCTCTATAGGCCGTTTGATCGCCCACCTTGTCGGAGATCTTTCCGGCTCCGCCCTGAAGACTGCTGTACGCCGCCTTGGCCTGGTCGGAGAGGCTTAAGGCCTGATCGAGGTTTCCGGCTTTCATCGCCTCTTTGGCCGCTTCTTCGTATTCCCTGGCTTCTTTTGCCTTCCTGCGCCATTTCGATTCGACCGGGGTGGAGGTATCGAGCTCGTCCAGCTCCTGGGCGAGTGATTTCTCCCGACCGACAATATCGTTTTGAATGGACTTGACCTTGTCGGCATATTTTTGAAAGGCGGATTTGGCTTTGTCCACCGCCTGGGTTTCGGTCTGAGCCCATTCCCTGGCACCTTCTTTAGCAGATGCCAAGCGGTCATCATTGGCCCTGGTTATGTCTTTCTCGTTTTGTCGGGCACTGGCCACGCGCTCTCTTCCCCGTTGCCTGTCTTCTCCGGCAGAGCGCCGTTTACGCCTGGCCTGATCCTGCTCATCGGCTTCTTGTTCTTTGGCGAGCCGCCGGTTCTCCTCAGCGAGAGCAACATTTGAGGTATCAACGGACAGCTTATCCCCAGCCGGAATGGCGGAGGTGTATCTTTTTTGCTCGGCGAGAATTGCCTTCAGGCGATCCTCTTCTTCTTTAGCGAGTCGTTGTTGTTCTTTTTCAGCGGCCTTCTTGGCGGCATCTTCCTCTTTTTTGGTCTTTATCGGTTCAACAGGTTTCTTAGTGGCTGAGTCGTTGGCCTTCTTTTCAGGCGTCGTTTTCGTTTCATCCGCAGTGGTGCTTTCGCCGGAATCGGCTGGCTGATTCTCTAATTCAACTGCCCGCCGTTTTTCGAATTCTTCCCGCAGCTTCTTCGCCGCTTCGATTTGGGCGTTTGTCGATTCTATAGCGACATCACGTTCTTTCAGGATGGAATCTATGGTTGAGTCCCTTGCCTCGTTGATGATCGCCAGTTGGCGATCACGTTCAGCCATAACCCCAGCAACAGTCTGATCATTAAAGAGTGCGGCCACGCTATCCTTGAAGGCCTTTGCCCGAATCATAACCTTGTCGAATTCAGCGGCCGCCAAGACCGTTATCAAGCCGATAAAAGCTCTTACGTTTGACGGGAAACTACGGAAGGCATCAATAAGGAACGAGACAGTCCCTTGCCCGCGAGCCTGCATAACATCCATTTCACCGTCAAAAAAACGACCCACAAAATTTATGCTTTCTTTTACATCATCCGCCCAAACAGACCATTGGCTGCCTAATGCTTGCAGATATCCGCCCAGTTCGCCTGAGTTGACCATGGCGCTCAACTCTTCCAGGGCCGATATAATAGAGCGAATCCCTGCGGCAATGGCATCTCCCGCCCAACTGTCAGAAATATCAGTAAAGAGTTTTTTAAGGCCAGCTCCAACACTGGCCAAGGCTGCTGAAAAAGCTGGATGTGCCGCTAAGAAATCAATTATGGCGTTGGTGAAATTGGCCACGCCTTTGAGGGCGCTATTAATCGTCGGCAGAAAGAAGCTGCCAATGTTGATGGCAATCTCATTTACTGCATTTTTAGTGAGAATGAGTTGGTTGGCTGTGGTCTTTGACCTGGTCTCGAATTCTTTCTGCATGCCGCCTGCATATGACGAGGCGTCTGCCACATTACCCAGGGCCAGTTTGTAGCTGTCCAGGCCGGTCACCAGAACACCTATATCGTCCTGGAACTCGGTGCCGAAAAGATTAACAAGGGCCTTCGCTCTATCAGCGTTATCAAGTCCTTTCAGCGTTTCAAGAAAATTTACAATTGCCTCATTGGGGCCGTTCTTAATATCCTCTGCCAGATCCGAGGCAGATATCCCCATTCCGGCCAGTCCCTCTTGAAACTGTTGCCCCTGACTCTCGGCTGTCTGTAACTTGGCTAAAAGCGAATTAATCGCGGTAGCGGCTGTTTCAGGAGTTTTGCCGAGCGATATAAATGCGGCGGACAAGGCCGCTGCCTGTTTGGTGGAAAGGCCGAACTGTTTGGCAGAGCCGCCGATCCGCATCATGGAGTCAACGATCTCTTTTTCTTTGGCCGCCGTGGTATTGCCGAGTTGGTTGACGGTATCACCAAAGCCGGTCATTTCTGCCATGCTCAGGCCATAGATGTTTTTTATCTTGCCGATCGCATTGCCAGCCTCTTCAGCCGTCATATCAAAGGCCGTCGACATCTTGGCCACGGTTCTGGTGAAAGCCTCTATATCACCAACCGCTATCCCAAGCGACCCTGCTTCAGCGGCGATAGCTGCCAACTGAACCGCTGTGAGGGGGATCTCCCTGGCCATCCCGACAATAGATTGACGTAAATCATCTATTTCAGACGCAGTCCCGTCAACCACTTTGCTTACATCGGCCATAGCCGATTCAAAATCTATGGCCGATTTAACCGAGAACAGAGCAGCTCCGGCTATCGCCGCTATCTTAAAAAGGCGTCCGGCAACGTCTGCAAGAGCAGAACTGGTACCCTTTGACTTTGAGCCAAGATTGCCCATTTGCCTGGTTGTCTCTTTGATCTTGCCATTGGCCGTAGAGGCGGATGTGCCAAGATTGTCAACAGATCTGCCGGTCGATGTCAGATTTTGAAAAGCAGTCGTAGCGCCACCGGCTAAATTGCGCACACCAGTCCCGGCAACGCTGAGACCTTTTTTAAAGGCCTCGGCGTTCAGGGTGAGGAACATTTCCAGATGGTTATTGGTGTTCATGTGCGTTTACCGGTTACCGTTTAATGTCTCTAGAGCTATCAGGAAGTAAGTCCAGCCGTAATGCCAGGCAGCTTCGCCATGACCTGCTTGTATAAGTCGGCAAACACAGGCGGTAAGATCTTCGAGATCTCGACTACTATGGCGATCAAGGTGGGTTTGAGGCCGAGCTTGTCGGCTATTGCCAAAAAAGAGTTGTTCACCTCCATAAAGGCGTCGATGAGCTGCTCGACCTCCGATGCATAAAGATTTTCCATCTTCTCTTCTGACAGGTCGATACACTCCAGGGCCAGGGCTTTAATCGCCTCGACTCTGTTTTTAGCAGTTCCGGCCTTATAGACGGCAAAAGGGCTGGCCTCCTTGACCGTGATTTCACCAACGCCCTCAATATTGATAATCTTGCTCTTCCTCATTGCTTTTAATCTCCTTTAGCGAGGTGTTAAAATTGCCGATCAGCTCAGCCAGATATGTTTCATCGGCTCACTTTCGCCGGTGGGTGTCTCAAGCACGCCGTCAAAGGACACGTCGACAAAGCTGTCGCCTACGAAAGAAAACTCGCTGGTCGGGTTGAGGCGCATCTGATAGATATCGGAGATAAACTCCCGACCATCGGCAAAGTTCTGGCCATCGAGCTTGATGCGGATCCGCACGTTGCTCTTGGTCATGGCCTTCATCTGGGTGCCGTTTATTTCCGCATGGGCGGCAGTAATCTTAACCGTCTGTCCGGCGGTAATAGCCCCGGTTGACAAAGCTTTTATCATGCCGAGATTGGTGTTCAGTTCGTAGTCTTCGCCGAGTTCATAGGTGATAGCTCCGGCCTCGTTTTTTACCACCACTGTACTGAGCTTCAGCTTGCCTATCTCAACGAAGCGATCGGCGATAGTGACCACCGGTTCATCGGCGAGATTGCCTGCCTCCTGGGTGAAAGCCGAGTTGATGCCGAAAAATGCGGCGGCAAAAAGCGATGCATCAAGCTGGTTGAAGGTGATCTTAGCGGTCATCGGTTTTGGCAAGGTCACCGAAGACAGGACCTGGCCGTAGTTGTACCGGCCGGTGGCGGTCTGCTCCTTACGCTCCGAATCAGGCTTTGGCGTGAAGTTGGTGCAGTTACCCTTTAGTTCAAGGCCAGTCCGCACGCCGGTGTCGGTGAGTACATCGACATAGGCATCTGCCGCGCCGATAAATGAAAATGGTGTTCCCATAATATCCTCTTTCTCCTCTCTAAATAGTGGTCATGGTCGAGAACCGAACTTCGTAAACGACCCTGGTTTTATCGAACTTTGCTACAAACCTCATTCCGGCAGCGGCAAGGAACCTGGCCCCCCGGCAGGGCTGCCAGCCGACCCCGGCCTTGTTCACTGCCTCAATCATATCGAGTGCTTCACTCGGACCGGCTGTCAGCTCCAGGACAACAATCACCGACCAATACCGGTTGATCTTCTGGCCGGTATGGCCTGTCACTCCCGGTGCCGGTTTTTCCGGATAGTCGCCGGAGTAGATGACCACCGCTGCAGGCAACAAGGCATCCGTCTTCATTGCCTCTTCCAGATCTTCCAGGCCAACTACCGTTTTTAGCCGGGATACCTGATCTTTTATCCTGGCGATTAAGGCATCGAGCTGTTCGGCAAGACTTAAAAGCGCTGCCATCTAAAAGCCCTCCAGTAAACCGCCCTTGCCGGACAGCACCTTGTTACTTGAATAGGCAAGGGTCTGTTGTGGTGGAGAGGCCGGTTTGACATCGCCACCGAAGCTGATCTGGCCGGTGCTGATCTTGACCAGCACCAGTACATCGGTTCTCTGCTGACTCTCCCAGATATCCGGCACCTGGTTGCGGCGGCGATAGAGATTGAACACAGCCAAATTGGCCGATATGGTCGAGATAAGACCCGGTACCGGATCAAGCGGCACCTGTCGCTGCACCCCGACATAGCCGTCAATTACCCGGTCCGCCTGGGCAATGGCCGCATCGATGTTGGCCGTATCAATTGCCGTTGCTCCACCCTGATCGTTGCTGAGCTTGATCAGGGTTTCTTCCGGCAAGAGCGCCAGCAGGTTATCTATCGTCGAATAGGCCATGGCTTAAACGGCTGCAGCAGCACAAATCGCTTTTGGCACCGGTACCGGTACCGGCTTACTCATGCCGATAATGTTATAGCCGCTCGGATTGTCCATCTTCACCGGCTTAGAAAAGAACGGCATCGGCAGCAGGTTGGCGTCGAGATCATCGAGAGCGCAATAGAACAGCTTGAACGGCGCATCCACGGCAACAGCGACAACTGCATCATCGGCGACCGACGGCACCCAGGCTCCGTCGTTTTTTAGATCCTTATAGCCACCGGTGGCGAGCATGATGGTGAAACCAGCCAAGGTAATGCCTTTTTCGGTCACCAGGGCGTTGATCTTGGCATCCTCAACCCCGATGATCTTGTTGGCTACCGCGATATAGGCATCCTGACCGGCCAGGTAGATAAGCTTCGAGCCATAGCCGCTGGTTCGCTTGATGACATTGCCCATGGCGATCAGATCAAGCAGGATATCGGCCAGTGTTGTATCAGCACCATTCCAGGGTTTGCTGATAAAATGGTTGAGGATCGAGCCGAAGTTGACCGTATAGGTGTCGAGGATCCCAGCCTCGGTCTTCATCGGATAGGCGATGCTGCCGGAAAGGCTCTGACAGGCCATGGCCTCGGTGGTCGACCGCACCGCCCGTCGCTGGGTATCGACCTTGCCGCGTACCCAGTACTCGATGCCCTGGTTGCCGAGCAGCTTAAGGTTGTTCAGATCGACCGCCCCCAGGAAACTTGAGACATCTACCGGCTGCGGCTCAAGATAGGTGATCCCCTTGTTCTCTCCGGAGAGCGCAAAGGCGGCGGTCCCGCGCCGAACCACTGGGACGTTGCCGGTGATGCTGAGCAGCTCATCGACGCCGAGAACCGGCAGGGGATGGGTGATCCTGGTCTGATAGATCAGATCCATGATAAAGGTCTCAAGGACCGGCAGGGCCTCAAGATGAAGGGCCACCGCTGCCGGGGTGAAGTACTGCCGAATGTTTACTTGCATGATTGTTCCTCTTTATAGAATTATTTACGAATGACTTTAGGGACAGCCCAGATTAGATGGCGAAGATGCCGATTGCTTCCAGGGCGGCAATATCAGCAGCTGTTGCAGCTGCACCCGCTACGTCAAGATTCTCACCGACCACCGTGCCGTGTTTGAGTACCGGGCCAACCGATTCGGCCGAGGTATCGATCTGCTCGGTCAAAACTCCGCCGCCGGGCAAGCTGTCGACCCCGATCAGTCCGGCTTCTTCCCAGATGACTGTGCCGTCGGTAACGGTTGCCTCAGCATTGGTTGGCCAGCTTGGCTGACTGCCGCCGGTTGTACCGCCTGTTGTACAGCGATAATAGTGGCCGTTACTCACGGTCGGCTTTTTCAATGTCCCGGCTGTGACCGCCGTGGTTGCTGCCCAATCGGCTGCATCAGCCAGACCAGGCTCATAGGCGGCAAGGTCGCCGTTGCTGTCTTTTGCTACCACTCGGCCCCTTGGCAGCACTCGGCCGTCCTGACGGAAAGCGGCACCCCGGATGATGGCCGGATGAGTCCGGTCGATGATCTGAATATCTGTAAATTGCTGGGTTCCCAGCACTGCGTTATGTGGCATGATTTTTACTCCCCATGTTGAACTATTTTGACTTTCTCTCTCGACTATCTAAAGCTCAGCCGGTCACACCTTATGCGACAGATCCACCAGCTTCTCTTCTTTGCCATTCCGTGAAAAATCTCCCATCTCCCCCAGGGGAAGTTCGCGGGTGAAATCGGCTGCAGGCAGACCTCTGACAAAATCCTTGAACCACTCGACCGGGCTATATGTTTTTGTCGCCCCGTCCTCCCCGACGCTGAAATCGGCAGTACCGCCAGCTGGCATGCTGGTCATGAAGCCGATCACTTCATCCTTTTGCTCTTTTGGTAGCTTGCCCTTGGCGATCATCTCGTTGTCGACAAAAACTGAAAACTCCGCCTGCCTGGTTTTCTTCGCTGCCTCTTCAGTGGCACTCTTCTCGGTAGCCCTGGCCGCTTTTTCGGCAGCAAGATCCGCCTGCAGCTGTTTGATCTGTTCGTCTTTTTCCATCTCACCCTCCTTGGGTTTATTTTCCGGCACCGGCTCGGCCAGGTTGAATGCATAGTCGCTCCGTTCTCCGTCTTCTGAAAATGCCGCTGTCTTTAATCCCTCCACCTGGGGTAGTACCGCGCCCAGAAATCCCAGATGCAAAAGTTTTGGCCCGGCGGAGGTTTTAACGATCCGCACCGACCGGTTACGAAATTTGTTTTCGGCAAGAGCCTTGGCAAAGTCCTGGTGCAGCTCGCCCACCTTGCCGAACAGCGTTTCGCCAATCCGTTTCACGCCATCCAGCCAGCCCCAGGCCGGAGAATCCGTCTTAGGATGACCGACCACAATCGGCACCTGGTCCGAGCCGTTGAAGTTGGTAACCATCTTGTCGAGATCGGCCTCGGTGTAGCTGCCTTTGGCTCCGTAATCACCGGCCCGGAAGATCTCCGTCCAATCGCCTGCCGTCAGTTTCATATCATGATCCCCTTATGAGTTTGTTGAGTTTGCTGGTGATGACATCGTTGATATCTTCCCAGTCTTCTTCCTGCACCAGCATGAACTCCCTGGCTGGCAGCTCCATATGGAATTTCCGGCTATGGCTGCTCACTGTCACCTCACGCGGGTCGATCGGTTTGCCGAAGGCCTGGGTGATCCGCCGGACATGCTGCCGAACCTGCTGGCTGATTTCTTTATCCACCCCGAAGTTATGGGCAGGGCCATAGGCCACATTGGTACCGACTCTCACTGAGTCGCTATCGCCCACCCCGACGATGGAATTCATCAGCCGGGCGGTATCGATAAGCGTCTGCCCCGACTCATTGCCGTACCCGGCATCCCGGTCGGCTCTTTTCGAGGCTAGCCATTTATTCGGTCTGCCTCCTTCGCGAAAGTTTTGCCGGACCGAATTTTCGAGCAACTGGGCGATCGCCGGTGACACATCGCTGAAGTCCTCGATGCCGGACAGCAGCTTTCGCATCGTGTCATCAAATTTTGTTGTATCGAGTGTCAGTGTCAGACCGTCGCCGCTCATACTTTTCTTGATCCTCTCCCAAACTTCGGAACCCCGTTTAAAACCCGTTTAAATTTTCCTGTGCTAAACGTGCTTTTCTTTTGCGGCACATTGTCCGGACTGGGGATTAAATCACGCACAGGCCTTTTTCAGCGTTCTTGCTTTTCAGACTCCGGGCCGTTATATTTATGTCATGTCATAGCGGCATCCGATTCCTGTGCACCGAGGGGGGCCACCCTGCCGAGCAGGTGCATAGGAGCCGTCCAGTGGTCCTGGGCGGTCATCGTTTGGGATACAGCAACAGGCCACGCCGCTGCCGCTCCGCATAATCGAGGTCGGCGGCCCCGTTCTTCATAGGAATAAAGCTCGTCACTCCCTGAAAGATCCCTCTCGCAACATCGAACACCGCAAGTCCTGCTATCCGTTTTTTGTCCTCTGTTTTCCACAGGGAGATATAGCGCCTTACCAAGCGAACTCTTCCCGACTTCTCATCCTGTTGCGGTACCAGCCAGATCTCGAACGGCTTTTCGACCATATCCTTTAAGAGAGGGATGGATTCGCCATGTCCGCCCTTGGCAAATTTCCACACCGGCTTGGCACCGGCTGTCTTATCCACCAGAAAGCTGCGCAGAGAAAGGATCACCGGCTCTCCGGCTGCATCCTTGATCACTTGTTCTTCACCGTACCGTTTGATAAATTCTTCTTGGTAAAAGGCGTCTTTCTTACCGGTTGCCAACAACGAGCTTTCATCCAGGTTGGTTATCGAGGCAGGCCGGATATTGGCCAGTGCCTGCCGCCGATACTTATCAGGACCGGCAAGGCCTTCCATTTGCTTGAAGTTGTATCTGGCGCTATCTTCAACCATTCCTCCCCAGACCACCTTGCCGGGATGATATGCAAAACCAGGATCCGGGAAAAGTTGCTGGGTCGTCATCTTTGCCCCAGTCACCGGGTTGGCAATCTCCACCGGTGAATCGGTCGGATCTTCCGTCTCGACTTTCAAACCTCGGCGCTTGATCTGGGCTTTGGTGAGCGACAGAGTCGAGCAACGGCAGCGGTAGCCGTTCAGCGGATACCAGATATCCCAGAACGGATGATTGATCGGAAAGATCATGCCATGCAGCGCGGCATGGGTTGGTCTCGTTCGCCGATCATTGACCGCGTTATACTGGAGGAAGGGAAAGGTCTCTTCCAGCTCCTTTTGCTGCTTATAGCGGCCGCTGTTATAGGCGGTCTGGATATTGGTCCGAAAGATGTTTTGAACCCGCCATTCCCGTTTGCCCGTCCATCCCCGCCTGGCGAAGATGTCGGCACAGTCCTTCTTGAAATCGCCGAAACTGATGCCGTTTTCGATTGCCGCCTGCAGGGAATCAAAGACCGTGCTCAGCTCGTCACCCTTGGCAATCCCGGAGATGGCGAACGCTCGAATCTTCGCTTCGTCGGACAGCTTGCCGAACTCGGCCGGGCCAAGCTTGATTTTGTCTTGCCAGAAGTCGGCAGCGGCCTGCATGGGTAAAGGCGACAGTGAGACGGTCACTTGCTTTCCTCCTGGACGGTCAACCTGCCAAACATCCCGGCTGCTACCATTGTCCTGGCCAGTACATCTTCGAGTTTGCCAACATCGAGATCTGGATAGAGGGCAAGCAGTTTGTCCATGGCTTCCTCATAGGTGGATGAATTCTGCACGGCCGCCAGGATCTTCTCTTCGTTACCCTTAAGGGCCGATGCCGCCTCTTCGACTGATTGGTCCGCAAGCGCTTCGAGTGCCTGCTGTTCTTCGGTAAATTCATCGTCCCTCGCAAAGTTTGCAGGTTGACTGACGACCTGTTTTGTTTCCGCAACTGGCAACATCTCTTCTCCGACCATCTCTTCGGGGATGCCAAACTTTTCCCAGGCCCAGCGACGTGGTACATTATTGGGCATCGCTTTGATCGCCTTATCGGCGACGTTTGCCCATTCGGTGGGCGGCACATCTTCTTCCACCCATTTGAACTTGGGCGATTTGACCTTCGGTCCGAGATTAATCTCGGTGATCCAGGCAAAGAGCCGATTTATTACTCTTGCCACCAGCTTGCCATCGGCATCGACGATCTCGCCACGCAGCTCACTGTGTGTTTCGGTCGCTGCCCGTGAGCCGCCTTTCTGATCGAGCTCGGTGGACAATGTCTGGCCGACCAGCACCTTGCTTATCTCGGCATTGCAGACGGTGATCAACCCGGAATGGACATCCGGCTTGACGCCTTCCATTCCTTTAATATCGATCTCGGCGTCTTTCGGAACGACGGCCACCGCATCCATCACCAGGGCCACCAATTTATTCAGCAGATCCCGGCGCTGCAGCTCCTCGGTATTGCCGCCGAGCCTCCCTATAATCCAGGGGATACCGTGCTTTTCGGCGAGCGTTACCCACCATGTGAAGCCATTATGCTTAAACAGGTAGGGCCAGTAACAGCGGGAGAGCAGGGCCTCGCCATACGGGTTGTCGGTGCTGGCCATATGCGTTGCCATCAGCACCTTCCTCTCCGGAAAGGGAACGCCCATGCTTTGGTGGTCTATGGTCAGCAGTCGCCACTCAATGCCGGTATGGATCAAGCGCCGGTTGGGAATATCGCGGAGAAAATCAGGCAACCAGTTGCCACCGGAATAGCCCCAGACGACCTCTAAAGCACGATGGCCTCGAAGCGCCGCTTCCTGCAGGCAGCCAAGACTGTTCTCCAGGGGATACTCGTCATGTTCTTCCATATCGGTGAGGGCCTGCCTGCAGAGATCCGCCGCCCTTTTTTCCTGGGCTGAATCGCCTGCCGCATCAATTTTCCATTCTCGTCGAAGCAACCCTGACCGCCGGTCGATGACCTTGCTTATCACATGCGGGTCGGTCATCACCTGGTCGTAGATCTTATGGGACAGCCCGGCCTTGCGTAAAACCTCATCCGGGTTCGGCAGTTGTGACAGACCGAGGATAAAATTCGGATCGCTGGTATAGTCGGCTATCTGGCGGAGCAGTTCGTCGTTGTTCATTAAAATCCCCTTACTCAATATCCGCTGACTACCCGGCAGGCCGGTCTGGCCGCACTCTCCGGCATAAAGCCCCACTCTTCAGCAATGTCCTGACGGCTGGCGAAGTGGCCCAGTGCCAAGGCAATCGCCGAATCGCCATGCCGTTTGAACTCTGCGTTTTTGGTGTCCTGCTGCCTGAGTTTCGGCAGCTTGATAATCCCGTCAACCATCTCCAGCGCCCGCAGGTCGTTGAGTACGTCGGCATCCCGCATCAAATCGATCATCTGATCTTCAAAGGCCTGTTGAAAGGGCACCATGTTGGTGCGATACCAGGCGTCGTTCAGCATCACCTGGTGGATACGCTCCAGGCCGAACTCCTCGGCGGTGTACTCGGCCAGGGTGGCACCGTTGCCTGTGGCGTCCATCGCTCCGGACAGAAACCGGGGCAGACGGCGAATGGCATGCCAGATGATTTGCGTCTGGTGCCTGGTCGGCACGTCTTTCATCTCGATCATAAAGGGGCAGCGCCGACAAAGATCCTGTTCGATGGACAGCGGAGCCCATACCGCAAAGTCGCCGTGCCTGGCATAGTCGCTGCCGAAGACGTGCTGGCGATCCTTATCGAGCTTATCCAGTAAGGGATCGAGGTTTATCCTGATCCACTCGGCCACCCATGAATCGCGATAGGACAGGGCTTTTGGCACAAAATCCGCAGGCAGAGCCAGACGCAGGATTGGCCGAATCTCTTTCATGCTCTGTTCGATCAGCACCCCTGGAATGGCCACGCCGGATCCCTCACGCGGGATAGCATCCAGCTCTTCCTTCATGGCGGCGGTATTGGTGCCGTAGCCTTTGCGAACCTTGTCGTACCATGCCTGTTTGCCTTCGGCGGTTGGTGTCCAGCCCTTGACCAGGCAAACTCTTTCAAAGAGCCCGTTATCGACCGCATCATCGAAGGTGCAGTGAAAAACTTTATACGAATTCAACCCGGCCAGGCTGTCGCGGATCAGCTGGTTAAAGGGGTTTTTCATGCCGTTATGTGTGCTGATGATGCGGATTTTGCCGCCCCAGATCAGCAGCGCGGTACAGGCATCGATCACCGCCTGGACGTTTTTATGAAAGGCCGCTTCATCGATATTGACGATCCCCTGCAGGCCGCGAATGTTGGCCGGGTTGCTCGACAGTGCTACAATCTGGAAGCCGCTTAAAAAGCGGATACGATAGCTGGTAATCTGCTTTGATGTGCCGTCTTCCTGCTGGTCCTCAAACAGAAACACCTCGATACCATCCCAGCCGTCTGCCATTGCCATGGCCATAGTTTTGGCCATCTTGGCGCAGTAGCCGATATACTCCAGGCCTTTTTCCTTGGTGTCGCCGACGTAATAGACGTTGTCTCCTCCGGCCATCTTGCCGCTGGATGCGGTGATAGCGTCATCCAGGGCAGTGGCATAGGTGATGCCCGTCCGGCGTCCTTTCTCGGCAATATTCAGGTCCTCCTGGTGGATCTGCTTGATCCACTGCCGTTGGTGCAGCATGAGTATGCCATCGGCCAAGGGGTCAAGGCCGTCTGGGATCTCGCGGACCGATGCAGGCAATTCCTCGGAATCGATGGGGATAACCCGGATTACATCACCTGGCCTGGCCATTATTTAACCCCCAACACTTGTTGTCGCCAGAAGGCGGCCTGTTCGGCATTGAGCCCCTGTTGCACCGCTGTTTTCTCCACCACTGTGGCTGCATCGTCCAGGGCCTGCTTTCTGATCTCCGCTTCCCGTTTGACATTGATGGTGCTCGACGCCTCCAGGCGCTGCACGGCAAGCGACAGCCCCTTGACCTGGTCGATCACTCCGGGCAGGCTCTCGGCGGTCAATTCTTCGTTTTGCAGCTTTAAGCTGAGGTCAAAGGCCAGAGTTCGCAGAATCTCGTTAACCAGGTTGCCCACCTGCCCCTGGGGTGTGGCACCGAGCTTACCGATCCACATCTTTGCCACTTCCCGGCTTTGCCGCAGCTTCTCACCGGCCTCGCGCATCTTCAGGTCGTAGCGGTTTACCGCCGATTTCGTCAGCCGTTCGTCGTGGCCTTCTGCCGCAAGAATTTTATTTATCTTGGCAGTGGCCTCAAGCTGGGTGACGCGCGGATCGCGGAGCAGCTCCTGTAGTTGTTCCAGGATATCCTCCGGCAGGCGGTTGATGGTGGATGGTTTGCCCATGTCCGTCATATCTCCGGCATTGGCCGCTGGACGCCAGGAACAACCACAACTCCATTCGCCACATCGAGGCCGCGAGTGGTCAGCTTGGCAACCACCGTACCGGCGACATCTTCCGTCACAACCAGCCCCTGTTCTTCCAGCCAACGGAGGTCGGTACGCAAAAGGTCGGCACTTACCGTATGCTTCATGGTGTCAAGCACCCGGCGCAGCACATATTCGTTGACACCGTAGGCAGAATCCTCGGCCATGGTGCGGAGGATGACCAGGCGTCGGTCCTCCTGTTTGAGTCTGGCAAATTCGTTCATTAGTCCACCTTGAGATGATGCTGATTTAACAGGTCGACGGCCCGGTTTATGCCGCCGAGCCTGCCGTCCACGGTGCCAAGCTTTTCGGTAAGCCGTTCAATCTTATTGGTCAGATCGATAAACTCCATCCTTGACGGCAGGGCATGGACATCAGTCTCAAGCGCATTTATCCGCACGCCTGCCTTGGTAATCTGCACGCCTACCTTTTCAACGGCCAATTCCTTGCTGCTGCCGCAACCCTGGCGCTGAAGGGTACATTCCGTCCGGGACATAAACTGCTGCTTCAGGCTCCACAATACCCAGACCATGAGCATCTGGATGACCAGGATGACCACCGGCAACCATCGTAAAAGTAAATCCACTATCCTCTCCTCTGGCTCAACTCCAAAGCCTCAGCGCAATCAATGCACCTGATACAACCAGGCAGCACCGCCAGCCGCGCTTTCGAAATCATCTCACCGCAATCGATGCAATGGGTCCGTGCATCGCGGGAAAAAGCTGCAACTCTTTGCTGCATGGTCAGCGCCTGCTTTAAAAAGCTGGCATCAATCTCCTGGGCGCGGTCGAATTGATCCATTACTTACCGGCTTTCTCAATTTTATGACCAACGCCGACCAGGGCCAGTGCACCAACTATCTGCTGAATGCCTCCGGCCGTATCTCCCTGGGTGATAGACACAACGCCCAATCCAACCATACAAATAGCGGCAAGCCATGTTTTCCAACCGTTCATAGTTCCCTTCCGATTCTGATTTCAGGTTATCTCCATAGTTCCCATGCTCCAGCGTGGGAACTTCCCCTACTTCGGCACCAAGCCGAGCCCCTTAAGAAGGGCATCTGCCAGCACCGATGACGCCTGCGTACTGTCTGCTTTTGTCGCACTACCTTTAGCATTGCAGGCCGACATATTGATTTTTTCAGTTGAGTGAAAGAGCGCGTAGTACGATGCCGTGCAGCTTTGAGTCGTTTTTGTGTCCGGATCGATACCGTTTGTTGTGACGGTTGCCGATGAACAGGCTGACAGCGTAATCAGCAGCAGGCTGACGACTAAAAGTGGTTGTATATGTTTCATATGACCTCCAGATCGAAAGTGTCGATTCCTGCCAGAACCTCCATAAGCGTGGCATGGGCAACCTTGCTGTCACGGATCGCGGCGGTAAGTGGCGGAAGGGTGCGGCCGGTCAGGATACAACCTTCGGTGTCCGTCGGTTTGTTACCGCCATGAAAGAGGATATGGCTGCGCCCCGGCACATCGCAAACCTCGAAAGTTTCGCCAAAGTGGGGTGAGTTAACCCGGCGGCAGGGGTATAGGCCTGGCGGGATGCAGGAGACATTGGGCCTATTGTCCAGCCAGGGCCGCTCCAGGGTCATACAGATAAACTTGTTATCAATGACCAATACCCCTCGACTGCAGGCTTCCGTCATTTCGATACGGCGAAGCATTGCCGGTTTCTTGTTGTCCATAACGCCTCCAACACTTGATTATTGTTTGCAGTCAACCCACAAGCGCCGGGGAAGGAAAATCAAGGGATGGCAGACCCTTTCCTTCCCCGGCTTCCTGGGGTATTCGATAATGTCAGACAGAGTTATAAGGGATTGGTGGCGGGACTATTAGATGCAGATTGCAGTGGTTTGTTGCAGTGGATTTTAAAGCTGATTTACAGGGGGATAAAACGAGTGGAGGGGGGCACAGTGTAATTAATTTTTCATTTGTCAGAAAAGACAAAATCCTGATTGACTCCTATCTTTACCTTTATTTTTAAGGCTTTAGATAATCTTGAACAATTTTCTCGAATCTTTCATAAGATCCATCAAAGAAACCATGCTTTAATGGCCCCCAGTCAGCTCGCTTTTCTTTTGCTTCTTCTGCAAATTTCGCAAGTGGATCGGTCAGGCCGTTTCGATATTTATTCTTAAAACGACCTGGTGGCCCCCAAAAGTGACCGAATTGTTGTTCAGAGAGGTCGGCACAAACTAATGCTAAAAAAATTTCAAATTTGTCGAACATTTGTTCATAGTCACGACCTAGAAATAGTACGTCGTCTATCATCGGCTGAAGGTATTTGAATAAATATTCACTGCGAGGGAAATAGTTTCTTCCATGACCAGGAATTAATTTGAATGCCTCATGTGTTTCTGCGCTAGCTTCACCTAACGAAATAGCTAACGCCAGATTCTTTGTTGATGAATCGGACGATCTACATTTTCTTAGCAAAACATCGGCCAAGAGTGCATAGTTTCCAGATGCAACTGCTGATATACCCGCTGAATATGCTAATAATATTATAGGGTACCATCGTAAATATAGCCAGACGTTAGACCCTCCAATTGGTTCCAAGGGATCGGTGGAGCGGCTAATAATTTTCTGTAAAATAAGTCTGTGTTGTTCTCCACCCCAATATGCGATACATATGGAAACAAGTTGGAGATCACGCGCTAATTCTTCATAGAATTTAAGTCTATCGTTAAATTCATCAGCGTTAAAAATTCCCATTTGGAACTGGAGATCCTTTTTAAGCAAATTTGAAAAATATTCTCTTAACTTGATCGAAGCCAGATCATGCAATTTGATTTTAAACCTATTGTCAGACAAATATTCCTTTGTTTCTTCAATAATATTGACAGTTGAACTGTATTCTCCTTTTAGCACTGCTGGCACAGATATAAGTACATCGGTTTCAGTTTCGGATGATTCAGAAGGTTCATCAAGTATAGGTGCTTTAAAAATAAAGTCCCCGTCTCCATCCAGAAAGCCATAATGGGGGGTTTGGTGTGAATTGGGGTCATTGGCAACTTTTTGATAGACATAAGCCATAATCCCATTTGCGGTTAGCACGCCTTCTGGAGTTTCGGCATTACCGCTAAGAGCGTCGAGAAAATGTCCTGTAAATACTGAATGTTTTGGACGTGGTCCCCCTGAATCAGCTACCACTTCATCAGCCTTGCCAGCCGTTAAAACCTGCCGTGAATACCGCGTTAACATGTTCTTTACAAATCGCATTGTTCCCGGTGGCAAGGAACGTGTTATTGCCAATCCTCCATAGCAGGCGTCCATTATGAACAGCAAATGTTTAGCTTTTATAAGGTCGGCATTACGAGTCAAATCATCCCATCGGATCAGTGACGATAAATTTTCTATTTCAGCATCATATGGGATTAAATAGCCAACTTCTCCTCGCTTACTTGGAAGCGTGAAACCATGGCCAGCAAAAAAGAAGATAATCTTGTCATCGGGATTACTTTGGTTATTAGCATAGGAAAGAAATGAAGACATAATTCTTTCTTTTGTTGCATCTTCATCTGATAAATATTTTATGTCTTCATTTTTAAAACCAAATTTGTCAATCAATGTTTCTCGTACAACTTTGGCATCGTTGACGGCATATTCAAGAGGGGATCCTGTTAAATATTTGTTAATTCCAATTATTAAAGCTCTGCTCTTTGCATATTTTGTTGCATATATTTCATGTGCCATTCCATCCATTCCCTTTTTTTCTTGTTTATTCTCCCATAAAGATTCCATGCCCCGGCTTCCTCATTGTGAGTAGCCAATCTTTCAATATAATACGATTAGCTTCATGGATATTATATCCCCTTGCTACGCATACTTTTTTTGCTCCTGGAGACAATGCTGAACTTGTTACAATCAAGCCTGATTTTGCGCTTTCATCAATCATGTCAGCCCACAGAGCCTTAACTACAACTTTCTCAACTTTAGTTTTTTGCCTCTTGCACTGTACCAAAATACAGGCAGGGCCTTCAGGATTCTGCTTTTCACTCCATACTCTTAAATCAACGCCCCCATCATCTCTACCCGGACCAATTTCAACATGACAGCCCAGTTTATCAAAATATTCACAAGCTAAGCCTTCAAATTTGCGCCAATGTATTTTGTCTATGTCTTCAAAGTTATTCAGGAGATAATGAATAAACCTTTGGTCAAAAAATGACCCATATTGAGTTTCTAGAGATTCTGACTTGAAAAGCTCTTCTAAATCTTTCTTGTCCTTCCATCTAGTTGTCTCCACACGTCCCCAAGCACTAACTTGTCGTTCTATAAACAAGGCTAGAACCACTTCATTCGCAATAACAACACCAAGATCTCCGTATTTCTTTGAAATGTGTTTTACAACAGGTGTCGGATCTATCGATGTAATTCTTCCTTCATCGAATTCTTTTAGTGAAAATTTGAGATGTTTAGTCCATGCTTCCATGGTAGCACAGTATATATTTAGAGCTGTCTCGTTTTTCTTGTATTTATGAAATATTTTTATATGTTCGAATGTACTATAAACAGCATCAGTATAACCCGTTTTATACAGCAACCATGCTAAAGTAGCTTCATAGTCTTCACTTCTTATTCTTATCCAATTATCCTTGTTTGCAGTAAATATCCTGCTTTCTTCCTCCGAATGTTCTTTGACAAGCTGAGACAATTCTTTCTCATTTAAACAAAGCCCTGTTTTAGACCCTATTGCTTCACTAACTGAAGAGACATAGCTACCTATAGAGAGATTTATTGCCATTTACTTGCTCCAGTATACTTGTCCAAATAATAGCGAGAATTACGTTGTTTTGATAATTTCAGTTCAGGAAAGGCTGTTCTTTTTCATTATCAGTATAATAAGGTAGTCGAAAAGTTGCTCCATTTTCATATTAAATGATCTCCCATCCCTCAGTCCCAATCCCTTCTTTAAACAGCAACGACGAGTTAAAGCGCAGATAACAGCCACTTTTATCATTGCTTACATCCACCCTAAATGCACAGTTCTTAAAGACCACCGGGCCGGAAAAGCCTTCTGCATTGCTCACCATGTCGCCGACCCAGATGGTCCGACCGTTTTTATCCTTACTATATGTGCAGCGCCTGGAATTCATGTTAAAAGAGCTTCAGTTGTTTATCTTCCCCCGGTTCCCGCCCGAGGATATTCCACACCTGCCTCTCGCACTTCTTGATCGCCCTGGCGATCTCCGGCACGCGGTGACCTGCATCGTACTGCTCAATAACCCATTGATCCCGAACGCCACGCCAGAGTTTTTCATCCTGGAGGCAATAAATATATGAGCCGCCGAAGGCTCTGGATATTCGCACCGCGATCTCCTTGCCGCGTCCAGGAACCACCTCGTCAATGATTTCTGCCAGTCTGGCCAGGTCATCATTTAAAACGGCAGTTTCATGGTTTGGATTAAAGGCTGGCAGTTTTTTCTTATCCGACATCAACATCCTCCCGGTGGGCCCAGGATTTTAAACTTTCAATCAATACACGACACTCATCCACGCCGCACCATTTCAGGTTATCAAGATGAACAGTCCGTTTGACATAAGCCTGCAGGGCTTTATCTGAGGCATTACGGATAACCCCTTTCTTGGCCATGGTGATCCATATGGCAACGATTTTCCGATGCTGCCGATCGTCATATTTCGGGGATAGCTTGCTTTCCTTACTGCGCTTGACCTTCCATCCGAGTGAACGGAAATGCTTGTATATATCGGCCAGTTGCCAGGGGTTAAGCTGCTTCGATGATTCGATCTTATATCTATCTGAAATCAATTGATGCTTATCTAAGCCAAGTTCCTTGCAGGCAATGTTTATCTTGGCGTAATCGGCTTTGGTTGGCGGCATCAGTCCATCCCCTTTATGATCGTGTTGATGCTTGGTATCTGTACAGATGTATCCGGTCCGCCATGCTCTTCGTCCCATTTACGCCTGGCGATCTCCAGCGGGTCGCGGGCTGGATCGGCGATTGACCGATCGGGAGCAGGTTTTCTGATCATCATAGATGAATGAGCCTTCTTCTCATTCTGACAATCAGCCTGATCAGCAAGATCGTAGGCAATCGACTTCAAATAATTATGATTCGGCATAGGCAGGTTGAGTCGATCTCGGCGCTCGACCATCTGTTCAATGGCCAGGGCCCAGATCCTGGGCGGGCAGGGGCGGGCAACCTTGCGATCCACCTGCACATGCCCGGCGGCGATCAGCTGTTTTATTTCAGTCAGCAGCCTGGTGGCTTTCTTGGACTGGATTGCCCGCCCGGTTACGGGTCGGAATAGGCCGAGATAGAGAAAGACAACGGCCTGAATATCCTTCGGTAGCGCGACCAGGATGCCGCAAAGCTGCCGGTACTCTGTTTCGCTCAAAAACCATTCTATTGGGGCCACGGTGCCGCATGTTTGACAGGTTCCGTTCATGTTTTTTTCCATTGGCAGATAGCGCCGCTTTTATCTTTACACCAATCGCCCCGAGCCTTGCGGCACCATGCCAAGGATACGGTTGATCCCGTTGGAGAGGCTTTGCAGCCCGGCAGCTCCACCGGGACATATTGCTTGTAGGGTGTTTTTTTCGTGTTTTTCATGGTCTATGCTTTTTTGTTGGTTGCTCATCAGACCGACGGCACCACCCGCCGATGACCCCGTTGCCGGGGTTTCGCTTGGTCAAACCCCAGCAAGGTCAAGCCGAATTGTCCGCCATTCATCTTCAGGAGTATCTTTCACCATAAAAAGCAGATACTCCCTGGTGCCGGTGACGGTGATCGCCTCGGTGATCAGGTCCATCGCCTCTTTCCATTCCTTATCCTTGATCTTCCAGGTGCGCAGCCCAAGGATCCTGCCAGTATCGACATTGCCCTTCTTATCCAGGGCAAAGGCCTGAGTAACGACAACCTGCAGATTTTCGTTGGCCCCGACACTCCACCGCTCGGCGCAGCGATCGATCTTCTGTTTGGCCAGCGCCAACCGCTCGTCAAAGCGGATAACTTTATTGACCTTGACCTGGATGCGAAGGTTACCGCTAAAACTATCAAGAGAGTAATTACCGCCCGGATTGAGAGATTCTTCTCCGTTGGTTGTCGCCAACCAATCAAGATATTTACCGATCTCGGCGGTCACGTCGCCTTTAAATTTCCGCAGCCGTTCCTGAGCCTTGATTGCCTCGCGGTGCAGCTTCTCCACCATGACGTCCCGCTTTTTAGAAACAGGATCCACATATTTCATGGGGATATGATCGCCTTTTGCGTCGATCCATCGTCCCTGTTGGTCTTTGATGGCCATTATTGACCTCCGTTTTGCAAGGCTTTAAACTGAGTCTTACAGGACAAATACTCCTGACTCCTGGCCACAAAGACCTCGGCAACAATGCTGACCTTTTGCATTTCCTCGTCGGACAACTGCCCACTCATGATGGAAAATGTATGCTGCTTCAACTCCATATAACTGGCCATGGCGTCCTCCCTGCACGATCCGACAACCCTAGCCAGTCGCCTGTTATCCTTAGACAGCTCATCGACCAGTTGCCGCAGGTCGTCCCGCATTTCTTTTAGTTTCTCCGCTTCCGCGTCCAACCCTAAAATATTTATCTGTGGCTGGATCTGATACAGTGTTGCCAATACGTCTTTGGCCTTTTGCTCTACGTTTATAGTCATTAAACTACCCCCTGAAATCGCATTTACGGCAGGCCAGATACAACCGGATGGTTGCCGGATTGCCCGCCGCTATATTTCGCTGAGCTCGCTGGAAATTTTCTGCACATTGCCCCGGTTCGATCCGGCCCAGATGCGGACAGTTTACCAGCCCGTCATTGCCGTATATCTTCATTATTCGGGCCTCGATCGCATCGGTCGCGGCCCCGTATTTATCGCCAAGCACCTGGCTGAGCGTAGTGGAGGAGATCCCCAGCTCGCTGATCACCGTCTTGCGTCCTTTCATTTCCGCATGGCGTGCCAGGATGGCTTTGCATGTATCACTGAGCATTTTTCTTTACCTCCGGTGTTACCGGGCGCTTTGGCCCTGGATCCTTGACCAGCATATAAACTTTGAGATGACCGTCTTTACCGATCATACGTATATAGCCATGGTGCTCCAGGAGTTGGGTGAAATCGGTGGCGCTGCCTTCCTTACAGCCGGACAGCCGCATCAGCTCCAGCCTGGTAAAGCGCCTGCGCGCCCTTATTAACCGCCACATCTTATCCCGCAGGGTTGTCTTGCTTGGTCTGGGCATAAAATCATCGAGCAACGGTTTTTCGATAATACGCCAGGTAGGATTACGCCGATTACGGCCAACTTCGCCCAATTTAGGCGCAATTTTATTATCTTCAATTTCAACCAGATTGCCTTCCCGCACCAGCCGATCCATTACCCGCAAAATCGGCTTACGTGGTCTTTCCACACCACCGAGCAGCTGAGTAAGCGAAACTTCAGTCCCTTTAAATTCAAATAAAAACTGAATAACCGGCTCAAGGACTGTCATTTTTTCCCGTCCTCATAGGCCTGAAGGTGAGCTGCGGTGATCTGATCAAGGCCGTTTCTTTTGCCCAGTTGTTCGGCCCTGGTGAACCAGGTCATGGTCAGCCGTAATTTACCCTGGCCTTTCTTCTCGATAAACTCGACTCCGCAGTCAGACAGTTGCACCGCACATGCCTGCTCGGCCAGATTGGCAATTTCTTTCTTGTCGAACAGCTCAAAGCGGATGATGGCTGTAAAACGGTCGTAAAGATGGCGACACAGCCGCAGCTTTTTGTCGACATGCTCCATGCCCATCATGATTATTGGCGTATTGGTCATATCGTTAATATCCCGAAGGATCTCAACCATGTTGTTTTTGAGCAGATAATCCACTTCATCGATAATTATTGGTGTTGGTCTGCCGATCAACTCTTCGACTATTTGCTGGAAAAGATCATCAGAGCGAAACGCCGGAGACAGACCTAATTCGTTGACTATAATTGCCAGCAATGATCGCTGTGAGCTGACCTTCCTCGCTCGGATATATGGCACGCCTTTTTCGGCGGAATACCATTGCCCGACATCAGTTTTGCCGGTCCCCGGTGGGCCGAAGAAAAGGCCGTTGCCGATTCTTCCTTTGATGGGGGTGTTGACCACCTCGACGCCCTGGATAAACCGCTGGACATTTTTGGTGATTGCAAAATCTTCTCGCATGCTTTAATTTCCTCCCTGGTAGCTCTCATTTTTTGTTGTAAGGCCGGGTGTTGGCGCACCTGGCCGCTTTTATTTACAGCCCGGCACGCTCTTTTCCGACCATGCCGTATTTCTTGCGTAAATCTCCCTCCAGCTTCAGATACAGCTTGCCGGTTGACGACTGGTAATAGTCGCCCAGCCAGTCATAATCAAATTCGGAAAGCGGTGTTTTTTCCTGCTTGGCCCGGTCGCGGATCTGCACGTAGCGGTCTGAGTCGGACAGCAGCAAAACCACCTTGGCTTTCTTGTTGGTCGGCGGGGCGATAGTCGGGGCGTCGTCCAGATCAAGAGCAAAATTCATGGTCTCAAGCGTTGCCTCTTCCTGTCTGATCGCATCGATTGCCGTGACGGCTTTTCCTGCCTCTTCAAGACCGTTTGTTGTATAATTTTTCGCCCTGGTCGGCATCTCGACAATGTTTTCCACCTGGCCCTTCCTGAACTTTACGTAATTGGCATAAGCGTCCTGGACACCTTCCTGTTTCGCCAGTTTGTTGAGTTCTCGACGTCCCTCGCGCATAACCTTATCTTGATGCTTTCGGGCCTGGACGGCGAAGGCGGCCGGATCGATACCTGACCAGGCAGGATCGATGGCCGGACAAAGGAAGGTGCGTTCGCCATTGTCTTTTTCCAGATAGATATAGGCGGTACCCAGGTCGGCAGGATCGAGCAGGACATAGACTTGCTCACCGACCAGTCCGGTAAACTCACCTGATTGGTAATGCCTGCCCTCAACGACAACGCCTTTCTTGGTGATAGTCCGTATCCCGCCGTCCCTTGGCGCAGGCATGAGCAGCATATCCAAGGCTCTCAATTCGCTGATGCGGCGGATCGGCTCTTTCCAGTTTCGCACCATGTCGATCGGCTTTTTGCCGTTCAACCCATCGTGGCGGTCGTGGTGATAGACAAAGTTCACCCATTCGTCACAAAACTTCTGCAACTCCCTGGAGGTCATGCCCATCTCGACAGGATCGCTGTCCTTGTTCATGATACGCTCGGCAAAGCTGCGTCTGGATTCGATAGCCTTACGGTCGGTTACGTTATGCCCGATATAGTTCGGCATCATCTCAACGATGTTGTGCAGGAAGGTCTTGAAGGCCCGTTCGATATGCGGTTTCTCCTGCCCCTGAAACGGCGTACAGAGTTGCTGCTCGATATTGAGTCCGGCAAAAACCCGGATAACATGCTGCGAGACATAATCCTTGCCGTTGTCGGTCTTGATGATCTCCGGAACGCCCCACTCGATGAGGCAATGTCTGACAAGACTGACAACCGAGGCCGCTCTTGAGGTCTTTGACACCAAAAAACGCAGCCGCCTGCTGTAGACATCGATCATGCCGATGATGGAATGGCGGCCATCGGCAAGCATAACGTCTGCCGGTGTACTGTCTGCTTCCCAGAGCTGATTCAGTCGCTCGACATGAATACTGGCTGAACCGAAGGCGAACATTTTTTTATTCTTCCAGGCGTCCGGGTTGGTGTAATAGAGCCATAAATCTTCATTCTGCTGGACCCACCTTTTACAGAATCTCCCTATAACATTGACAGACGGCACATCCGCCCCGAACTTTCCCTGGAGGCCCCGGCGAAGATTCTTAGCCGTTGTCTCTGGACTGTCGCACATTAAGCCGATGACAAAATCCTGTTGCTTGTCGTCAAGCGCCGTGCTGCCCCGCTTGGGGTTGTGATAATTGAACGCCAACCCGGCGATGCCGTATTTCTGATAATTGTCAGCAATACGCTTCAGGGTTGAATAGCTGGTCTTGCTGCCTATGACAGCGGAAATATCCGCGTCCACCTGGACTTTTCCGCTGTTATAGGCTTCAACAAAAGCCTGGTCGCCGACCTTGCTCCGAAGAGCATATCGGCGGATCTCAAAACGGGCCGCCTTGACGAAATTATTGGCCATCGACAGGAAATAATATCGGGCGCTTGCTTCGAGTTTCCTCTGCTCCGGAAGCCTCTCAAAGGCTGCCAGGCCTTGCTCTTTGGCAATCTGCAGCCGTTCTTTTTCCTCTGCCCTGGCAGATAAAATAGACCGTGCCGCTTCCGCGCCGATCTGTCCGGCCAGGTCGGTGGGATTGCCAAGGACTGGAGTGGCATCTTTTGCAGCGAGAGCAATGCGGTACTTTTCCGGAAGGAAAGCTATGAAATAATGTTTTTCTTTGCCGCTCTTGCCTGTCTTCCAAAGGAAATGACAATTAAGCTTGTTCAGGCGGCCTGAAACACGCTGTCTGCTTAAGCCGGTTGCTGTGGCAATCTCTTTTATCGTGGCGATAGATCTCATTATTTGGCCTTGGAAGCTGCTTTGTTAATTTTCAATTGTTGATAGAATTTCCCGCAAAAGTTTCGCCAGTTCTTTTCTGCTTTCCGGCTCAAAACCCTCATCGGTGTTTTTTCTCAACTCGTCCAAAAAAGTTTGGAATGACAGCTGTACCGGCTGAGGCAGAAAACTTCGGCCTTCACTTGACTCCCTGGCTTTCCTGATGGTATTGGAAATTTTTTTCTGACGGATGGCATCAATACAGCGTTGAATAAAAGAGGCGGTAATTCGAGATTCTGTCGTATCCGCTTCTTCAAGTACCATCTCCCAAACTTCAATCTGCTGTTCTGGTGGAAGATAGGAGAGCGGCCTGGCCTGGGCCTCATTAACAGGCAAAACCGAAAATGGTTTTGGCCTGGCTTTGTCTACAATTGTAGACAAATTTTCCATTACATCGTGCGAGGCGATCAGCTGATATGCTCTTGGACGTCCAAGATCCCACTCTTCGCGGCAATATTCTTCGAAGGTGTCATATTCTTCCCGGTACAAGGCTTGATCCCTGATCGTTGCAAGAGCATAGCCCACCTTTTGAAATCCCTTTAAATTCTGTTCAATATCGACTTCTAAACTGGTTAAAAGCTTCTTTTCCCGTTCAGAAAGGGGAGAAGCTGGTTGTGTCGCTAAAAGTTTCATTAATTTTCCTTGATCATATCTTTAGGGAGTTTGAGAAAATCGACAGGGCAGCCGTTCTCTCGTAACCAGGTCAAGACCTCTCTGTGGTCTCTGACCCCTGAGAGGGTTTCCACCACAGGAGAGTGGTGCTTATGTCCCAGGGCGCGTTGTATATCTTTAGGACGGAGTCTTTGCATAACCATCCAGGCCCGCACACGACGCCTATCCGCTTTGGCCTCTTCTTTCATAGTTCCGCCTCCAGCTTCTTCATTGTCTTTCTTGCATCTCTGGCCTCAAGGTAGGCATCCGCCCACAGCAACCGTTTGCTGCGTTGCTCGTCAATAACCTCAGCCCCTAAAGCCCGTGCAAGTATCTGTAATGGTTCCAATGTATTGCCAACCTCGCAAATGACTGTAATAGCAGCAATCGGTGGTATGTAACTCATCTGATCCACGTTGAGCCATTTTTCAAAAGTGGCCATGGTCAGGCCGTTACCGTTTCCCTTCATCAATCGAATTCCAAACCTGGCAGCTACCTCGTTAAGCTTATCAAGGAACTGAGCCCTGGACAGACCACTGTCCACAACAATACGGGCCAGGCATTCTTTAAATTCCCGGCTCACATTGAGGCTTTGTGCCTTAAATAGATTGAGCTGCTTAACCATTAAATTGCCTTTTAAAACCTCTCTCCCTGCATTACAGCGTCAGGTCGAAACCAACCAAACACTTTACAGAGCGAGAGAAACTCATCGAAAATAGCTCTCTCGTATCATTTCCTTGGTATAGGTCACATATTTAGCCTGCGATCCAATCCACACTCCATTGACCCGGATCCTAAACCTGCTCTCCCAATATTCTTTTCTGGCTACGCTATGGATTGGCAACCGAGGAGAGAACAACCTGCTCCCTGGCTCCCAATGCTTAGCCCAGAAATGTGAGGGGAAAAGTTCAATTTTTAGGTTGCAGCTTTCGGGTGCTTTTTTGCCCTCATTTTGAGGCAAACGCTTAATCCACACTTCCGAAGGCTTTCGGTGATCGCTCATATTTTATTGATTGCGTTGGCCAGTATGTTCATTTCCTCTTTGGATAAGGGTGGAAAAACATTTTGGTCATCCTCATAGCGGTCATCTTCTTGTACAAATTCCATCGACAGCCATGCTCTGGTAAGAACATTCTTGACGAGTTCTCTCTCGATCTCTGTAAGGTCTTTATCTTTCACTATCCGCTACCTCCCCTGACCAGTATCTGACTTTTTAAAGTAGTCGGACATTGACCCTTTTGTTCTCTTTCTGGTATCTTATGAATCATGACAAGAGTCATGTGATATATAAACAAAATAACCCATAATTTGGGCTACTGTCAACCTAAAATCTGGGTTGCACCATTTTGATTTTTCAACATATGGGTTGTTTTGTATTTAATAGCCGTCATATCAGGTAGTTACGTAAACTCAGTTCTACTGCTAATGGGGTTGCACCATCGGTTGCACCTTTAACAAGCAGATTGGCATTAAAAAATGACATTAGGTAAGCGAATAAAAGAAGTAAGGGGGAAAGTTGCAAGGCCTGCTTTTGCAGCAAGCTTTGGATTGAGCAGAAATACTATCCAACGTTACGAGACAGATGAAGGACCACCAGACACAAATTTTGTGATAGCTTTGTGTGAAAAGTACAAAATACGGGTTGAATGGCTGTTGTTTGGAGAGGAACCCAAATATTTGGGTGAACCTCCAAAGGTTCCGTTGGCCGAATTAGATAGATCTATTCTCACCGATGCAATAGAAGCACTAGAGTTTGCCTTGCAGGAAAAGGGCAGGAAAATTGAAGCTGCGACAAAAGCAGAAATAATAACCGAGCTTTACTTGCTTATGTCTGAGGAAGAGCAGTCTGACAATAAGTCAAATATTGCCAAAATCTTAAGATTGGTTGCCTAATTCGTAGGGATAAAAAACGACAATCGTCATTTTTCATAAACGGGTACTCACTATATGATACCCCGACCATGTTATGCTTGTTCTAATTTTAAGCATGACCGAAACCGTTCAAATAAGTGAAGGTTATCGATGCTTTATACGCCATGGTTGAGGTAAGATATGAATGAAGGGATAGAAAGAAAAAGGAAAATTGCCAGCCTCTTTGCCGATTCAGTGCAAGATCAGCAAAGCAACCACGTCAACAAATCGATATCAGGAAACCATAATGCGCTTGGGAACGGCAATATAGTCATAAACGGCAATATTATCTTAACCAGTGATACTACCAACGCCCCTGAATACATCACCCAGCAGCAAGCGTACGAGATTCAGCAACTCATCTACAAAATAGCCGACCTGGACGCAGCCTGCGGCTATTCCCCATCTGGCATCCAAAGTGCCAGAAAAAAATGGTGGAACATACTAAGAACGCATTTCAAAACAACAACATACAAGGCGATCCCATATCAAGATTATGACACAGCAGCAGCCTTTCTCCAAAGACACCAAACCAAGCTGCAAATCGAGATAGACCAAGCCACCAACCAAGCCTGGCGCAACAAATACTACACAGCCATCTACGCCAGATGCAACGAAAGAGGCATAACAAAACAAAAGCTCTACCAAATGGCCGACCACTACCTAGACGCAAGCATAACGTCACTCAGGCAGTTAAGCGATAACGATCTAAAAACAATAAACAATATTGTGTTGGCACTATTGTAAATCTATACAAGGAAGAGTCAGATGCTAATAGAAGAAATAACCCAGCTAAATGCCTGGATTCAACTGAATGAAACAAAGCATGGATTTGTGTCGAAGTTAGGCCAACTCTATCAGATTCTAAATGCTAATGTTTCAGCAGGGCAAAGAAATAATCAAAACAATAAAATACAGCCATTTGCTGATGAAAAAATTCAAGCCATCGATGCTATTAAGAAAATTGACATAGGAGAATTATCAAGTGACCAGATAGAGTGCTTGAATGTACACAAGGCAATTAATTATTTGGGGCCAAGCGCTGCTGAGCGAATGACTGAAATGTTTAGGGACGATAGTCATGACCTTGCTCACATCACAAATCAAATTAATGAGATGTACCAAGTGCTTAATACAACTAAAACTCAAATAGATGCTGTTTCAAAATCTGTAAGTCCATATGTCGAAGTCTTAACAGCAACAGAATACCTAAACCAAGATTCACGATTTAGCATTGTTTTTAAGGAAGGTGTAAAGGTAGGGAGCTTGAAAGACCTTGAGGCAAGATCAAAGGAATGGTCAATAGTAATGCATGGTATTGGAGTTGCGTTGGATGTTCCTCCTAGTGATTTTAGAGTCCTTGGCGCTCGCAATGGAAGTTTTGTGATTGATTTATACATGGCAGCAGCAGCTATCGTGCCCATCGGTATCATTCTCACAAGAAGTTTCAATTTGCTAGAGCAATTTGCATTATCTGTAAGAAAACTCCATGAAGTTTTCACCCTTGAATTGAAAGATCCTAAATTCAAAGAGATAGAGGCAGAAATTAAGTCAACCAGTGATAAATACTTTAAATTATCAAAAAAGATAGCGGCCAAAGATATTTCGAAAGAAGTTCTTGATGAGCTTGATTGTGACCCTGATCGCCGGGAAGAAGCTGATGCACATTTGCAAACAAGTATCAAAAAGATTCTTGATCACCTGCGAAAAGGTGGCGATATTGATGCATTTGTTCCAGATGCTGAACCAAATGCTGAAAGTGAAGAGAGTGAAGAAAGTAAAACAACAGCGTCTATTGCTCGAAAACTAATTCATGAATTCAGACATAAAAAGCTAGACCATCATTCTGAGATTATGAAATTACTAGAATTCTTCGAGTTTGATGATACTGCTCCAGCAGGTGATGACCAGGCATAGCGAATAAAGGAAAAGCACGGACAGTCTACCGCTATTTTACTTTTTTAAATAATATAATATCCTGAATTGACAATGGATTATTATATTTAGGCTCTAAAGGAATATCAATGTCACTTTTAAGAGAAATACAAGATGCCGCAATCAATTCCAACACTGATCTTGCTAGTTTGCTGCGAAAATGTAAAGTTCTCGCGGCTCGTTTAGGAAGTGAAGAATTTAAAACCTGGGTTGACTCAGAATTAAGTGGCTACAAGGATATTCATGATTTGCCTGAGTATAGAATCGTGCGAGTACATTCCAAAGGACATTTTTCTGGCCCATTTGGGTCAGGTTTGCAAAACTGCAATATTCCTATGGGTTGCTTACCTGAGAAGTACCGTGAAACTATGGGTCGGTCTACCCTAATGCATGGAGCAGCTTCGCTTGAAGTTTTGGTGCGCGATTCTAAAGGTGAATCGGCAAATGAGCCATGGGACCCGGATTTTGTTGCAATGGTTGGTCAACAAATAATTCAAGGTATGCATTGTCTGCAGGCATGGAAGGTTGTTCCTATGCCCGCCTTAATCGAAGCATTGGATGAAATCAGAAATAGAATTCTAAACTTTGTTTTAGAAATTGAGGCCGAAGATCCAGCGGCGGGAGAAGCGGCTTTGGATTCTTCCCCTGTATCTCAAGAAAAAGTGAACCAAATTTTCAACACCTACATAACTGGTGATGTGCAAAATGTCGCGACAGGTAGCCATAGTTTCAAGCAAAACGCGACAACCAACGATTCCAATGCTGAATTATTTACTCAGTTGTTGGAAGCGTTGCGGTCTGTTGAACAACCAGAGGTAACTGCAGCGATAATTGATAATGTAAAAGAAATGCGTGCAAGCCAGGGTACCGATAGTTTCAAATCGCACTATGAGCACTTTATGTCACTACTGGCAGACCACATACAAGTTTTGGGTCCAATTGTTGCGCCATTTCTTGCGTCTTTAGCGGCAGTCGTTTGACCCCATCCAAATGAGGTCAGACCAAGCCAACCCATTTGTTTTATAGAATAGATTCTCTCTTGAGTGGCTTTCTTAGTGCTTCGAAGCCACTTTTCCTTTTCAAAAACAGCCTGTTAAGCAAAAACAAACGAGAGGAGCCTTTGGGGAGTATATTCAGACACTGAAGCCTGAAAATTACGTTTCTCAAAAGACCATATTGCTTCTATTGATTTTGACCTACTCTCTGAGAGGAGTTACCAAATTATCTCTTTGGGGTCAAACCTCACGGAAGGATTCAAACCTTACGGAAAATTTCTCCATAACTAACCAAGTCTCAAAAAAACGGGACCACACCTCGTTTTTCTCAATGTGCCCACTTAAAAATTCCCTTTAAATCCCACTTATTCCCCGTAAATCCCGAACTTTTTGAAACCAAAATTAAACTTTCTCACTCATAGTCTCTTTGTTTCTATGGGTTCATACCTTGTATGTCTGTACAAATAGAACAAAAATCATGTTATCATTTTGTCGAACAGTGTAGTCAATAATGTTTTTCAAAAAAATGACTAAATTCATGAGTAAATTATGAAATCTAAACGAATACATATCAGAGTGCCTGTTCATGGTGGAGTCTCACTGGAAAGCAAGCTTGGTGTTGTTATTAAGGCAAGTGCTCTTGATATCAGCGAAAGAGGAATAGGCGTAAATGAATTATCAAATCCTCCGGAAAATACAGAATACACAATCCAGGTAACAACCATTTCTCATGGAGAAATGCAGTTTTCAGGAATTCTTGTTCATATCGACAAAAACAAGGCAGGATTTGTTATTACAAATATAGATTCGGAAAATTTCAAAATTTTAAAAAATATAATCAGTGCTTTTCAAGCTACTGAGGATTTTATCAAGTACATTGACAAGAACGATATTTTAAGAGATTGGTTTAAAGACAAAGATGGTAATGAAATAGATTTAACCTTTGAATTGCCAGATCCAGAAGAATCTGTTGTAGATTAGCTTACTGTATTTTATCACTTTAGATTTTCAACTTTCTTATCAAATATGCTTATCGATTCCCGCACTGACTTCAGACGATGAATATACCTTTCAGTCGTCGAAATACTCTTGTGGCGAAGTATAGTTTGAATATCGATAAGTGGAACATCATTCTCCATGAGGATCGAAGCCGACAGGTGACGTATCGCATGCAACCCAAATGGAGGCACGTTCGCCTTTAGGCAAATTCGCCTCATCCATTTATCTCTATGGACGTAAGGTAAATGTGTCCTTGGATTTGGAAAAACATATTCAAGATCATTTTTACGAGAGTCCAAATGGATCTTGAATTCTTTGAAAAGAAAATCAGTTAGAGGTAACCAGTCATATTCTGTATAGCCATCTTTCCTTTTCCGAGTGAAAAGCCGGATTTTCTTTTCATTGAAATGTATATCTGACCATCTGAGTGCAAATATTTCATTTCGTCTCGCGGCCAGGTGCAAAAAACAATAGAACATAAGTCGGTCCTGTTCATATTCTGCCACTTCAACAATTTTCCAAAAATCATCAATTGATGGCAAGACCCGTGGATGTCGACTTTCTGGAAAACGTGCAACGTCAAAAGGATTTTCTTTTGGAAATCCTTTAATATATTTGCCAACGAAAGAATTATTGCAACGAAAGAGTTGTGGGCTGAAGTATCAAACATTAGTAAGAATAAATCCTCAGCGATTACTTTTCTCGACATATTGCTTTTCGAAGAATATGGTAAAGTGTTCCAGAACAGAAAATATGATTTTTACGATCAAGAATTATCTGACGAATCCATAGGCAAATTAATAACTAACAATATAGATAAGCTTCGCCCTTTTTTAGATGAAAAAAATTTCGCGTATTTTTGGTGCTACAGGGCATTGGTAGGTCGTTTATCTTATTATATTCAACAAATTCGAAAAACAGGGCATGTTTCTACACCTTGGCAACAAGAGAAAGGGGTTATTGAAATTCTCAAACCTATTCTTAATGAACAAGAACTTGAGAAATTAATTAATGAGCGATGGGATACTAGAACCCTATTCGGATATAGCGAAACAAACCTAGCCGAACATTTAAGATCACTATCTTCAGGGGCGTTGCTATCTAAAGAATCATTAAGCTATTCTATGGCTATAAGTAAGGCGGCTGAATCTCTTAGAAAAATTGAAGAAAATGAAAAATTGAGTTAACAAGTCGTTCCATGTGAAACCGCAAACTGCGCGGTTTCACATGAACTCCGAGTTATCGCCGAAGAGAAACAAAATGAAATGAACAGCCATTTATTCAGTGAAATGTCTAACGAGCAAACCTCTCGCGTTTTAACATATGCCGGCTTTATCGTGCTATCATTTGAACTTGTGAAGAAATAGATCGTCGAACCAATCAAATTCTTCTACTCGAATGTTACCTTTGGTGACGGTATGCCGTTCAAGTCATATGAAGAAGATGTAAGATTCCGAGACAAGCATGAATTTCAAGCATGTCTTCTATATTTAAGAGACTTTATGCATGTTTTAGATTCAAAAGATGTCATTGCAATTCAAGAATTAAGACAACATCGCAATGACATTGCTCATGACTTACCAAAGTTAATTACTTTTGATCCAAGTGAAAAAACCGGATTGTTAAAAAAAGTCGATACAGCACTGTTCAAATTGAGTAATCACGACGAATACATTGAAATCGGTGCAGACCCAGAGTTTAAAAATGTGGATTGGGACACCGCTTATGGCAGAGAAAATGCTTTGTTTAAACAGATTGTTGAAAATGTTGAATCACTAAAATTTATCAGCGCGAGCGATAACAATTGCTTCCAGGGGACCCCATAACCGCGCTTCCGCGCGGTCACGGCGCCCCTGAAGCAGAGCTTTGGGCGTCTTAGGAATCGTTGCAGCACGGCTGTGCGCATTTCAATCGCGTTACTAATCCTGGTCGGCGCACGTCTTTTCAGTTCGTTCTCGGTGACAGAGGGCTACTGCGAATTCGACTGTGACTATTGGAATTTTGAGTTTCCAACAGTCATTTAATATCTGTTGAGGGTTGAGTAGGTGAGAGAACTAGAAGAGAATGGAAACATCAAGCTCCTTGAAGCTGAACCGAGCAGTCTCACCGAGTTCAAGGTCGCCTTGCAGGATTCCTTCCGCGTAGCCGCAGAGGCAGACTTCGGACACCCACTTGAAGAACCAATTCCCTCCGACGAAGATATTGAAAAGTCATTCAACACCACAGGAGCCGTTACTTACTGGATCATGGCAGACGAACAACGTGTTGGAGGAGCTGTTGTAGTGATAGACCAAATGAGCGGCTGGAACTCCTTGTCGTTCCTTTTCATAGCGACTGGCCAACAGAGTCGAGGGTTAGGGCTAAAAGCCTGGAAAGCGATTGAAGAAGAATTTCCTCTTACCAAAGTCTGGGAAACTGTTACTCCATATTTTGAGAAAAGAAATATTTACTTCTACGTGAACAAGTGTGGTTTCAAAATTGTCGATTTCTACAACAAGTACCATCCAGACCCTCATCAGGATTCACGCCGGATTCATGACGAAGGAGATGACGAAGAGATGTTCAGGTTTGAGAAAATAATGGAAAACGCAGGTGCTCGTAAACGCGAAGCCCAACCAGGCGGTCGACCCCGTTCGCTTCGCTCTCTGGACGCTGCGCGATAAAGCCGCTGAGCGCCGGTCACCTCTACATTGTGTGGTTTGCTTGGTGGTTTTTTACACAAATATTGACTTTTCAAAGCTACCTGAACAGCCTTAAAGCTGTTGAATTTACAGGTAAACAGAAAAATCGTTCGGCCTCTCACGCCGAAGACATTTTCATATGGTATATGCGATGTGAAATATGCCAAGTTTGCTTTTGATTCTTGCTACCACGCAACAACAAATCAACACACCGGATGAACCTGAGATATACCAATTAGAGATGAAAGAAAGCTATAGCACATTCAGGAAAAGCTTACGTATGAGATGTGTCAGGCAACGATCTAATAACATAAGATTATGATGTTTCGCCAGTAGTTCCCGTTGAAATTTTAACTAGCTGAAATAATAACAAAAATAAAAATTAGCGTTCGTAAACTATTAAGGTGAAAGTGTTACTCAACTATCTGAAAATATAGTATAAAAAAGTTACGGTTACGTCATTTTTTACTTGACAACGGCCATTAAAAAAAACCGCGTTTTTCTATGTGATATCAAACATATACATAGGAGAACGTTATGAATTCACGAAAAAAATATTCTATCAACGCCTTCAACTTACCGCCAGTTTCACCAAAGAGAAAAGTGAGAAAACATTTAAACGCCGATACATTACTTGCACTCGTACGACAGGATTTTCAAAAAATCCCTGATAGCCGTGCGGATAATACAAAAATATCGCTTGATGATGCATTGATGTCTGCGTTAGCAATGTTTCAGCTCAAGGACCCTTCTCTGCTCGCCTTCGACAAACGCCGCCGGGAAGGACCTGAAAATTTACATACAGTATTCGGAATTGCCACTATTCCCTGTGACAGCCAGATGCGCACCATCCTCGACCCTTTGCCCCTCTCTTTTCTTCGATCACCATTCCGTACAATCTTCCGACAAGTCCAGCGAGGGAAGGATTTTGAGAAGATGGCCTTCTATGATGGACATTACCTGCTCAGTGGCGATGGCACCGGATATTATTCTTCGGCGAAAGTGTCTTCACCTTATTGCCTGAGCAAAACATACAAGAATGGTGAAACCCTCTATTACCAGCAGATGTATGCGGCGTCTTTTGTCTGTCCTGGCTGTAAGGTTGTCATTCCAACATGCCCGGAGGTGATCATTCAACAAGACGGTTCCACAAAAAACGATTGTGAGCGGAACGCTGCCAAACGCTACTATGAACAGTTTCGACAGGAGCATCCGCATTTAAAAGTGATCGTTGTCGAGGATGGTTTGAGCAGCAATGGTCCCCATATTTGTGATCTGCAACGACATAACCTGAGATTTATTCTGGGAGCAAAGCCAGGTGATCATGTAACTCTTTTTACACAACTGAGACAAGCTGCCAAAGATGGGACTGCGAATGAAATTGACTTTCTTGATCCCGATGACAAGAAAAAGATGCATTTCTTTCGATTTATGAACCAAGTCCCTCTTAATAAATCAAATTCGGACCTGCTGGTCAACGTGCTTGAATACACGCAAATCGACAAAGATGAGAAATTCACCGTATTCAGCTGGGTCACTGATATACCGATCACCGAAGAAAACGTGTTCCAGCTTATGCAGGCTGGCCGTGCTCGGTGGAAAATCGAGAATGAGACCTTTAACACCCTCAAGAACCAGGGTTACAATCTCGGCCACAATTATGGTCTTGGCAAGAAAAACTTAAGTGCGGTTTTTACCATTCTAATGATGCTTGCCTTCCTCATTGATCAGGCTCAGCAGTTGAGCTGTTGGCTGTTCCAGGAGGCATTGCAAAAAGCGGAATCAAAACGCTATCTGTGGGAGAGTCTTCGCTCGTTTTTCCGCAATTACCGGGTCGATTCCATGGAAACGATTTTACGCGCAATAGCCCATGGTTTTGAACGTAGGGAACTTAGCGAGGTCTGCCGAACATAAGAGAAAATTGCTTCATAGTGTTGTCAAAGATAGTACTCTGGAGACTATATAAACAGGGTGGATGGATTATTATGTACAAAAAACGACAAAAATCGCTTTCACGTGTGAATATCAAGAGAAAGGAAGTTGGAAATATTGGTCACCAACAAAAAAGTCAAATATTGACCACTATTATTGGCTAGAATTATCAACATTTAAATTCAAGACGCGATTGCTTTGCCAAAAAGGGATTTGCTGATGTTTCGCTGAAATCAAAATTTGAAATATTCTTCATAAAGAAGATTATAAAGGGGTTCCTGTTTTAATTTTTTCAGTTCGTCAGAGAAATTGTCAACAAAAGATTTTGGTACGTTTTTTTTGTTAAAAATAATGTATAATCCTTCTAATTTTATAGGATTCTTTTTAAGAGGTATGATTTTATCAATACCTAAATATTTGACTAAATATAAACCGTTTCCCAATTCTGCCGAAATAAAATCTACACGGCCCCCATTTAGTTTTCTGAAGTTTTGTTCGTCAGTCACAACTTCTTCATAAATATTGTGTTTTTTTACAAAATTCCAAAGGTCGGTTGTATAACTGTACCCTCGCACAAGACCGACTTTTTTTCCCAATAGATCATCAAAAGATTCAAATTTCAGATTGTCTTCTTCACGTACCCACATTACCCAGGGTGAAGTAATAATTTTTTCATCAGGATAAAAAGCAAATTTTGTTCTGTCTTTTGTATGATTAGCTGAAAAAAGAGCATCAGCATCACCATTTTCAATCATTGTTATTGCACGTTTCCACGGATAGACTTTAAGGCTATTAATTTTGACGTTCATTCTTTCAAGAACTGTTTTAACAACCTTCGTGCTGAATCCGCTTACCTGGTTTTTTTCAACAGTTTGGTATGGAGGCCATTCATCACATACTATATCAATACTTTTCATTTCAGCATTTGTTTTTGACACAAATACAGACAAAAATGCTGCCAACACAATAATTTTTATAAATTGCATTTTTTGTCTCCTTTAGCAATTATCAAAAAACCTGCCAAATAGATTTTTCTCTATCCACAAACAATGCAGTCCTATAATGTAAGATCTTCGTAAGAGTCTGCTTATAAAATCACGACAATACCACCATATTTTACCGGGAGAGAAACAGCATGACCGAAGCACAAAAGGAAGATTTATTCATTGAGTGGGATCTCTACGAACCACATAACCAACTAGCAATAATTGACGAGTACCGTAGCGCTAACAAGGGAGCATATTGCAAAAAGAGCTTTTTGGGATTTTTTAAAAGACAAACTTCAGATTGAAGGTTATTGGAAAAAGATCGGTTTAGCTTGATTTTGCTATTTCTAAAATTATATCAGCAATGGATCGTTATCAGTTAATTGTAAAATCTGGAAAGCAACCTTTGCTAACACAGGGACTAAGAACTAATCTAAGACCTTAATCCCTGTTAATGTTGGCAAAAAATATTATTTCTATACTTTTATACTTTGAAACTACCTACAATTTCCGTTAAAGCTGTTGAACGAGAAAGTAGATCCTCGGCGCTGTTTTTCACTTCATTACTGCTTCCTGATATTTCATTAGACGCAATCGATACTTCTGCAATATTCTGCGAAATCTCTATTGCTACAGCTGAACTTTGACTGACATTTTCATTTACTTCCTGTATACCCTGGCTGGCCTGTGAAATGTTGTTGGCAATTTCTCTAGTTGCAGCTGTCTGTTCCTCAACCGCTGTTGCTATAGTGGCAACAATATCATTAACGCTGCTGATAACCTTTGAGATATCTACTATTTCTACCCCTGTTGTCTTGGTTGTCATTTGGACATCGTCAATAAGAGTTTTTATGTCAAGCGTTGCTGCGGCTGTTTGTTTTGCGAGTTCCTTAATCTCATTGGCGACAACAGCAAACCCTTTGCCAGCTTCTCCAGCCCTAGCTGCCTCGATAGTTGCGTTAAGAGCCAGAAGATTGGTTTGTTCTGATATTTCCGTAATAGCTTCTGTCACTTTACCGATTTTATCTGCTGCTTTTCCGAGGTCACCCATTTTATTTGAAGCATTTTGTGCCTGGGATACTGCCTCACTAGATATATTTCTGGCTCTTTCCGCATTTTCTGCAATTTCGTTAATGGTCGAACTCATTTCTTCTGCCGCCGAAGCAACCATATTGGTATTTGTTGAAGATTGTTCCATGGCTGCAGCAACATTGTTTAAATTGGCACTCATTTCTTCCGATGCTGTCGCTACACTATTTGCACGCTGAGTAGTATCATCAGCATTTGATAACAAGTCCTGAGAAATCTGAGAAAGTAGTTTTGAACTAATTCCAACTTCTGATGCATTATCGGATATCTGCTTAATAATTCCCTGTAGTTTTTCGATAAATGTATTAAACCATTTGGCCATTTCACCAACCTCGTCCTTGGAGTCTACCTTGAGACGCATGGTTAAATCGCCTTCACCTTCTGCAATATCTTTTAGGCCAGCTACAGCATTGTTGATTGGTCGAATAATACCTAGTGAGGCAAAATAGACTAAGACGCTTACCACAACTACTGAAATTATAGAGACTAGCAAAATGATGTTTCTTGTAGCGCGAGGACTGGCAGTAAATTCATCACGATTCTGGGTGAGAGCTATGCTCCAACTTTTGAGTGCTACAGGCGCAAAACCAGCAATTTTTGAGACATCTTTAAAGACATATCCCTGGACACCCTGCTGGCCAGCTAACATGTTTTTAGTTATTATTTCCATCCCTTCTAAGGTCTTAAGATCGAGCGATAAAACAAATTTTTCGTTTGGATGAGCGTTAATGATCCCTTTGCTGTCGGTCATAAAAGCATATCCTGAGTCACCTACCTTAACATTGCTGACCATATCAACAAGTGATGAACCTTTAATTGACAAGCCTAAAACACCAAGAAAATCACCCGAAACAGAGGTGATCGGCGAACAGGCGACATAGGTCAATTCTCCTGACGCTTTTGACCTAAGAATTTCACTAATAGCAGGTTTTCCGGTTGATTTTGATTCTGTAAAATAATCTCGGTCACCAATATTGATACCTTTGAAATCCTTACCATCACTCTGCTCTCCGGAAATGAGAAGTCCGTTTTGGTCAGAAACGAAAATTCCGTTATAATCTGGGCCTAGTCCCTTGTATATGTTCTTCATTTCAGAACGTAAATGGGCAATATCGTCCTCCGAACGGTCAACACCATTTTCCTTGACCGTAGTGCTCACCCGAACAATGGTTTCATCTCTAGCTACGGCTGATGCTATTCTGGACTGAAGGACAAGATTCGATTCGACAAGAGATGCCAGCCCCTGGGCATGACTAAGAGCATTGTCTTTGGCAGCCTTTTCCAGAGCATTAGACGATTTGGTAACGGCAATGTAACCTACAACCAACAATGGAAATATAACAGCAAGACAGCCACCGATAATTAATCTGAATGAAATCGACTGTGGATTGATTTTTCTCATTAATGCTCTCCTGAATTTTAAGAAGGAATGTAAGCTACGTACGAAACCGACCAAGCGCTCAGTCAAATGAAATGATCTAATACAAAACGATATTTGTCAAATTTTTTTTGCTACATAAAATATAAGTCACACCAAGCATAGGGATTACAGGGTTCAAATACATATTGATTCATTTACAAGAATGAAGTCTACAACATGAAAACCGGGAACAGACTACAGTTTTAATTTTTTCCAAAAAGATAATGCGACGGATAAACCATTACGATCGAATCAAGTGAACTAGAGAAGCAGATGCGTCTTGAATTGAAAGAAATTTAGGCAAAATCTTTCAATATAGCAGACTCGCTTCGCTCTTCGCTGATTTCGTCGTTGTGTGGTTTTCTTGGTGGTTTTTTACATAGATTTTTGCTAATTAAGGCTACCAGTAAAGTCTTAAAGCTATGGTACTTAAAGGTAACCAAGATAATCGTTCGGCCTCCGAAGCCGAAGATCGGGCGTTCGAATCGCCTCCCGCCTACCAATTATATAAAGGCATCTAGCGTTCTTTGCTAGATGCCTTTTCGTATTTATAACAAGCAATTACGTTTAGAGGTGTACCACTAATGTTATTGAAAAAAAGATAGCAAGCAGAGTCCAAAAATTGTTCATTGATGGTTGTGGGAATTTGAGAATTGTTCGCAAAAAGTTGGCCTAACTATTCTCGGTTATGGGCATAGGCAGTAATAGGGATAGGATGCATGCGGACATCTTTTACTCCCGGAATTTCTAGAACCAGAGCTTTTATCTCATCGGTTAGTTCGGGCTCCACTGTCTGGTTAAATTTCACATCGACTGTCACGCTTCCGTCAATAGCATAAACCTGAACAGTGGGATAATCATGTACCAGTCGGGCCTTTACCCGGGCAGCAAGGACCAGGTTGTCGAGCAATTTTTGTGACTCCGGGGTCGCTTTGAATTGTTTCATTTGTGCGGCCTGACAGATGAGATTGGCCGCGTCGCCTACCTTAAGTTTATGGACGTGTAATACCATATCATAGAGACTTGAATCCGAGGTGTTTACTCCGAACAGTTGCTTGCTCCACTGCCGTCGCTCATGGTCGTCCCGGTTCAGCTGGTTGATTGCCTGCTTCTTATTCAACTGCCCGCGGGTCATCATCAAAGCCACCCGCTCGTCCATATCCGCCAGGATACGCACCTTGAGTACGTGGGACACCCCGTGCAGGAAAAATTGGCCGGCCAGCCCGTGGTAAATCACATTGTCGGTATGAACCTTTTCAAGAATTGCCGCGGCAATATAGGCCAGATAGCGCTCCTTGCCGTAAGTAAGACGCTCTAATATTGAGGGGGCGTCGTGCAGGGCATGTTCGAGTTTGACTTCATCTATATTGAAATGCTCCGATGCCTCCAAGAGAACCTCACGCGAGATACATGCGTAGCCGAGAATCTGAGCGACCTTTTCGGCCACCTCTCGTCCTTTGCTGAAGGAACCACGAGAAATGGTAATTATGGCCATATGAAACTCCTTGTTAACAAATAATGCCGGTCATTTTCTGTGATGATGTCTTTACGGTAGTTGCTCTACCTGCTGCTAATGAGCGCCACTTTTTCGCTGAAAAACAAGGCCGGTGAGCATGCCAACCGTCATGGCGACCGTTACCGCTAATAAGCCGTATGCTACTCCATGATTTTTCGCCATATTTTGTAGGATTGCTGGTATCCCTTGCAGCTTAACGTCAAAGGTCGTGATACGTTTTTTAACGATTTTGCCGTCTTTGAGAATCCACAGGGCCACATGGTAGGTACCGGGCTTAATCCGGGACGGCAGATGAAAGCTTGCCTGTGCCAGTATCTCGCCGGGATCGCGCTTGGTAAGCTGCAGACCGCCGGGAGAGAGATGGTAGAGTTTGTCACGTTCTTTGAGTCGGATGAATTCCTGGAAAATAATGTCATCCTCCACCGGCTTGAGCCGGCCGGTGAATTTGGCTACTTTTTCAAGGGCCCTATATCCCCAGGGAAATTCGTCGTTGCCGGGATCAAGCAAGGCCGGATCGCTGCTGAATGCGATATAGAGCAGCGGTGCGTTATCGATATCAACCTCGCCGCTGTTCATCCACAAATCCCAGTGGCGGGACTTGCGCATCATTTCCTCTTCAATCCTCTTACCGCGGATAGTTAACACGGCATGACTGCCCTCAGGCAGGCTGCCTCTGATGGTCATGTCGCAACCGGAAAATAGTGACGTAATTGATATTGATTGCGGCTGTACTGTCAGCGCGTCACCGGCGGCAAGTGCAGATGAAATCGACCACAATGTCACTATCAGGGTGAGTGCTGCGAGGCACAGGACAGGGCCTCTGTAATTCTTATCGTTCATGTTATTCTCCCCCTTTGAAATCGAGCAGGTAGTGGGGAGAAAGGAGCAGTCCCAACAGAATTTTCACCATTACCCCTAAAACAATGCAGGCCAGCAGCGTCTTAAGATGATCTGCTCTGAGGCGATGACTGAACCGGGCACCGATCTGAGCACCAATGCTCGAGCCGAGCAGCAGCAGGATGGCCAGGACTATATCCACGGTGTGATTTGAGGCGGACTGCATGACGGTAACGTTGGCACAGACAAAGACTTCTTGAAAAAGATTAGTCCCGATCACTACATGCATAGGCATCTCCAGCACATAACACATGAGCGGCACCATTATAAAACCCCCGCCCAAGCCCATGATCGCTGCCAGCATACCGACAAAAGTCCCAACCATGAAAGGCAGGAGAGGGGATAAGGTCACATTCGATTTCGCGAAATGGGTTTGCCAGGGAAGGTTTGAGGTGAATCGACGAAAGGATGAGATGGGTTTTTCTTCGTCTACGTGACCGTCAGTTGCTTTTTTTCGAGACTGGATGCTCTCAACCAGCATATAGGAGCCAACCAGAGTTAACATTATCACATAGGTTATCTTGATGAAAAAATCGGCACCTCCCAACTGGCGGAGGACTTTGATAATCTCGACACCGATTGAGCCGCCCAGGAAACCGCCCAACATAAGAATGGTCCCCATTTTGAAATCAACATTGCCCATGCGGTAGTGGGCATAGGTTCCGGAGGTGGTTGAGGCAACGATCTGGTTGGAGTCGGAGGCTGCGGCAACGGTCGGAGGAATGCCGGCCATGATCAAAAGTGGAGTCATCAGAAAGCCGCCTCCTACGCCGGTGAGACCGGAAAGACAGCCAACCCCCATTCCCAGGCCGAGCAACATAAAAATGTTCAAGCTATGGCCAGCAACAGGCAGATAGAAATCCCAGAACATGATAGCTTATCTCCTTTGTATTAAATGTTAACAATCGGAGAATTCTGGTGCTCAGAATAAGGTACTTTCGTCAGTTGGGAGCAGTGTCCGCTGGTAGGCGATGAAACACTGCCTGCTTATAAGACCATCTTTCAGTCGAATTTTCACAATCGCCTGGGGCGCAGGGACGGCAGAATTATTAGAAGAAAATAGCCATTTTAAAACCTCTTGCAAGAAATTTTTCTAGAAAAAAAGCGCCCGGTCCTTTGCCGTTTACTGGAAATATTTGGTGGGGAGCAATGGTGGACCAAGAAGGAGGGGGCCTAACATGAAGGGAAAGAAGCGAACGAGGAAAACCTTGCTGTATCTGTCTAAAAAGGATAGTGTGGTAGCTGTAAATGCAGTGGCTTCGGAGAGGAGTTATAGGAGCAAACCGCTTTTTTATGGTTGTCGAAAAAAATGTTGATTTATCACTTCACCGATTGAAATCAGCTGCCCGGAATGTTGCTCTCTGTTGTTGATGTTCGTTGTGTCGCAGGACGGCGGAATACGTCTCAAAACCAGGCTCCCTTTTTCGTTTTAAAGCCTTTTCGGCTGCCAGCAATCAGGCCTGCTGTGCTTTTATAACCTGTCGTTTCAGCGGGCGCAGGGGCAGCCTGATTGCGCAATTGCTGATTTATCCCTCCACATCGATGGGCTTTGACTTTCAAGACCCTATTTTTTTGTTTCTAGTCAAAATTCACTTTTAAGTGTTGTTCTTGATTGAAAACATGGTCATTTCGGAATCCCAATTTCGGGTTTGGTAAAAGTCAGACGAAAAACTGTTCCCCTTAAAAGCAGAAGGATGTTTCCTATGGTCGATCAAGGTAACAAATCTACAGATATCGCCCGCTGGCGGCCTAGAGCCGAAGAAAAGATCCGGGAAAATAGTTTTGATTTTACAGTGAGTTCCGTTCTTCGGTCGGTGGAGGAAGCACAAAAACTTATACATGAATTGCAAGTTCACCAGATCGAACTGGAAATGCAGAACGAAGAACTGCAGCGAACTCAACATGAGCTAACTGTCGAACGGGCAAGTTATTTTTCCCTTTATGACCTCGCCCCGGTGGGGTATATCACTGTTAATTGTGAGGGATTTATCTTGAAAACAAATCTGGCTGCAGCCAGAATTCTTGATAGAGTTCGGGAGGATCTTCTCAACCAATCGTTCTATCAAACCATATATCCTGAGGATCAGGATATATTCTATCTTTGCAGAAAAAAGGTTCTCAAGACCTCTAAACTCCAGGCATGTGAACTGAGAATGGTGAAAAAGAATGGAGCTCCATTCTGGGTATCTCTCGCCTGCTCCACGGAACGGTTCGAAACTGATGCACCTTCTTATCTCATTGTGCTGAGCGACATCACAGATCGTAGACGTTTAGACGAGGCTCTTAAAGAGAGTGAGGAGAAGTTCCGGTTGCTTTTTGAGCACTCCGCCGATGCACATGTTTTATTCAAGAACAATGATTTTATAGATTGTAATCAGGCCGCAATTGCCTTGCTGGGTCTTCGAGATAAGGAGCAATTGTTAAATAGTGCCTGGAAGAAAATTAAAAAGTGTTAACAAAATCAAATCGATAACATCACAACCCACAAACGAAGAAAATGAGCGCGTAGATAGCGACGGATGTCGAGTAATAATGTAACGTGTTGTAATGTATTGTATATTACTTTTCGGTAAAACCATTCAGCAGGGCCTCTAAGGGATAAAACGACTGCAACCGCCAAATCTTCGTCGGGTGAAAAACTCATGCGTAAAGTAATCGTGCCACAAATGAAGTTGGGCGAACTGGCTATCGCCGACATAAAGCTGGACCCTAAATCACGCGATGATATCCCGCAAATCCTCCGAGGACTCCAGCATCTCTACACCACACCTGAACTGCGCGGTCCGATATTTGCCATTCTGGAAGAGGTGTTGCCTGAGCGTCAAATTGAAGGAAAGATTGTCAAGGCCGACCCCAACAACGGTCGCCCCGGCATGACACAATGGCAGATTCTGGTGCTGGGGGTGCTCAGATTGGGGCTCAACGCCGATTATGACCGTATCCAGGAGTTGGCCAACGAACACAAGACCCTTCGGCAAATGCTCGGTCACAGTGATTGGGCGGACGAGAAGTATTATAATCTGCAGACCCTCAAAGATAATCTGCGGCTGTTTACTCCGGAAATCCTCGATCGGCTCAACCGGGTAATAGTCGGAGCGGGACACAAGGCATTAAAAAAAAAACGGAAGAGGAGGTCGTAGGCCGTTGTGATTCCTTTGTGGTGGAGACAGACGTCCATTTTCCAACCGACATCAACCTGCTCCTGGACGCTATCCGTAAGGTCATCGAAATCAGTGCTGAACTGTCCTCCACCTACAAACTGCCGGGATGGCGGCAACACCGCTACCACCAGCGTCAATTCAAAAGGCAGTACCGCAAAGTACAGCGGCTCAAGCACTCCACGTCCAAAGACGAAAGCAAACAGCAGCAAAAAGATCAGGAGATTAAAGATGCTCATCGTGCCTACCTGGAGGTGGCGGAGGGATATCTGACCCGAGCGGACCACACCCGCCAACAGGTCAGCCCGCACGACCCTCTTTCCGTGGCTTGGCTCAGCGTATTGAATGATTTTATGGAACATGCCCGTCGGCAGATCGACCAGATTGATAGGCGGGTGCTCCGGGGTGAACGTATTCCTCACGACGAGAAGGTGTTTTCCCTGTTTCAACCGCATACCGAATGGATCAGCAAAGGGAAGGCCGGCGTTCCGGTGGAATTGGGACTGCGTGTGTGCATTATGGAAGACCAGGACCGCTTTATTCTGCATCACCGAGTGATGGTAAAGATCACCGATGACAAGGTGGCCTTTGCCATGGTGGGCGAAACCAAGCAGAAGTTCCCCACCTTACGAGCGGTCAGCATGGACAAAGGCTTCTTTAGTCCCGCCAATCAGGAAGTTCTGAAATCGCGTCTTGAGTGTGTGGTACTACCCAAAAAGGGTAAACTCTCGCAAGCCGACAAAGCTCGCGAAAGCGAACCTGAATTTGTCAATCTGCGCAAACAACACTCGGCGGTGGAATCGGCGATCAACGCCCTTGAAGTCCACGGACTGGACAAATGTCCCGATCACGGTCTCAACGGATTTAAACGCTACATTGCCATGGCGGTGGTGGCACGTAACATACAGCGCCTGGGTGCGGTGTTGCGTCAACAGGAACAAGAGGCCGCTCAACGCAAACGCGGATCTTACAAAAAAGCAGCCTGAGAAGAGCAGGCTCATCCGGCTGCAAAGTCGATGGCAGAGCTATGTCTGGCCTACGTAGCAGGTGAGAATCATTGTCATCTGCGAGGCAAAAATGACAAAAGATTCTGCCGAAGAGAAACTCATTCGCATTAACTGTGACCGCGCCGGTGCGATTTTTTCAAAAATTTGGGGTTTTCTGCCAGGCACTAAATAGTCATCCAGGGGATCTTTCTCCCAAACAGCAACCCGATGGTCAATTTTCAAAAGAAAAAGCAGAATTGATGGTTGCCATAGCGGTTAAAAATGGCAGCCATAGTTTCGAGTGGGTATGCCAGCGGCCGGATGGTTTAAATCTGTTATTAAAAGTTTTGTTGAATGTGATCGGACTCGGCGGAGAGACAGTAATCCATGGTGTTTGGCGAGACATTACCAAGCAAAAGCAGGTAGAAGAGTCTCTTCGGAAGGCAAAAGAAGACCTGGAACGTAAAGCCGTTGAGTTGGAAGATACAAACACGGCCTTGAAAGTACTTCTCCAAAAAAGAGACCAGGACAACCTGGAATTGCAAGAAAACATATATGCCAATTATGAGTTAATGCTCACACCATTTCTCAATGTATTAAAAAACCGTTTAGACAATAGAAATCAACACAATTTGCTGGACATCATTGAAATAAATCTGCAGGAGATCGTTGCTCCGTTTGCCAAAAAACTGGCCAACCCCATGATGGGTCTCACCTCATCCGAAATTCAGATAGCGACCATGATAAAGCAAGGGTATTCGAACAAAGAAATCGCAACAATCCTTAATAGTTCAAAAAGAACGATTGACACCCATCGTCAAAACATCAGAAGAAAATTGAAACTCAATAATGAAAAAATCAATCTCAAAACCTACCTTATGAATCTATAAAACACGTATCAAATTTACGTGTTTTGTCGTGTTTTATGCAGCATTCGCGTTCATTGATTTTTTACTTCAAGGCAGGCATTATGTGTTTATCAACATGATGCAATTGAGTCTTGTGAAGGTAATCGGTAAAAAAATCGCCCGCCAATATTTTAGCTATTGGTGATGAAAAGTCGTTTCATAAACTTTGGTGGATTTTAGAAATCGGGTTTTCCTGACGATTATATCTAGCACCAAGGTTTGGCTTCACAGGTTAATTCCTACGATTTTCGCTTCAAAATATTTTGCAGGCATCTAATTGATTGATTCGACCCACAGTAGTCGTGCTGAACTGATCACAACATGACCGAACTGTTTACTGAACCTTGTGTGTTCAGCTAAACGGGCTGGAATTTGACGCTCGTGGCTGGAATAGCGAAGGGTTTTGCTGAAATGTAAACATCTTGCTTATTGCAATTGATGTAGGTGAATGAAGGAATGAATCACTTTTAACAAAGTTTCAGGATGAAAACTAGGAGCTTGTCCGAGATAGAAGTATTGAGTTACCTTAAGAGACTGAAACTATATGCAAAATAATCGGCGAAAAACAATCCGCCAAGCCGTAAGATTGGTAACCTCTGGCCTGGTTTTTGTTTTTTTACTTCTCTGGGGCATTGACTCACAGATAATAGAAGCCTCTTTTGAGAACTTGGAGAATCAGCAAACTGAAGAGGATGCTGATCGTGTCAAGTCAGCAATTAAAAATGCTATTGGCGCTCTTGGCAGTATAGCGAGTGATTGGGCCTATTGGGACGATAGCTACACCTTTGCCGAGGACCATAATCACAATTATATCCAATCAAATTATCCTGATCCGGCACAGGTCTCAACCGAAAGTAAAGTGGACCTGTTTGTAATCTTTGACCGGAATGATCAAATTTTACTGTATGGGAATTACCACCCGGAATTAAAAAAACAGATCAAATTGGGTTTCATCTCAGATGATGCGCCTGCCATTTTATCAACTTTAAAACCTGTTTTTGAAAAAGAAAGACCTTTGGATGGCTTATTATGCACCGATCAGGGGATAATTTTGCTTGTTGCACGTCCCATTCTCGATTCACAAGGACAAGGTATTTCCCGGGGAGTTCTGCTTATGGGACGTTTCCTGACTAAGACCATGCTTGAAGATATTTCAAGAAGTGTCAACGTGCGATTTGATCTGGTTACCAACACAGATAGTAGGCTCACCCCTTCAGAAAGAGAAATTTTTTCTCGGCTTATTTCTACCTCACCGAAGACACAGAAGATCTTTTACCAAGGATCACTCTATCAATTATATAGTGATATTAAGGGGCAGCCCGTAATACTTCTGCGCAGCCAGGCTCGTGATGATATTTTAAAAACAGGTGTGAAAACCAGACTGTTGCTCAACGGACTCCTTGTCTGTATTGCGATCATTCTTCTGATGAGTCTGGCGGTCTACAGAGCACGGATGAAAATCTCCCAAGAAACTCTCAAGGCCAGTGAAGAGCGGTATCGAACGCTGTTTGCAAATAAGCATATTGTAATGTTGCTGATTGATCCTGAGACTGCAAATATTGTCGATGCCAATCTGGCGTCAAGTGCGTATTATGGTTGGAGTATTGAAGAACTCAAAGGGATGAAGATACATGAGTTGAATATAGGGTCGAAAGAAGAGCTTCTCGAAAAAATGAAGCGCGTGTTTTCTGATGCGCAGAATCATTGTTTATTAAAACATCGTAAGGCTGACGGTTCGATCTGTGACGTGGAAGTTTACAGCGGACCTTTAACTGTAAATGGAAAAGTGCTGCTTTACTCAATCGTGCACGATATAACAATACGAAAGCGGGCAGAGGAGGTCTTACGAGATTCACACGATTGTTTACAGGCAATTCTGAACAGTCTCGACGCTATAGTATACATTGCAGACATGAAAACCCATAAACTGCTCTTTGCAAATGAATACTGCCGTAAAATATTTGGCAATGAGATAGTGGGCAAACCATGCTGGAAAGTTCTTCAGGCATCGGAAGGACCTTGTTCCTTCTGCACGAATGAGAAGCTTTTGAATGATGCCGGCAGACCTGCAGGTGTGTATAGGTGGGAATTTAAAAATGCTGTAAATCAAAGATGGTACGATATCGCAGATCACGCTATTCAATGGATAGATGGGCGAATTGTAAGAATGGAGATAGCAACTGATATAACAGAACGTAAGAAGGCCGAGGCAAGCCGGATTGATTACGAACGTCAGCTCCAACAAGCAGAAAAAGTTGAGAGCCTGGGAAGGATGGCCGGCGCCGTTGCTCATAATTACAACAATCTGCTGGGGGTAGTTCTTGGCAACCTGGAACTGGCAATGATGGAGTATGGAAAGGTTGCAGGGCCTGCAAAGTATCTTGATGTGGCCATGGGTGCGGCCAACCGTGCCTCAGAAATAGGAAAACTGATGCTGGCCTATCTCGGACAGACAACTGCGAAACGTAAACCGCTTGATCTTGCCGCAACATGCCGTCAATATCTTACTGACCTCAGGGGCGACCTGCCAGAGTACATAACTGTTCATCCTTCACTACCTTCGCCGGGTCCGATTGTCAACGGTAATGCAGGTCAGATAAAGCAGATTCTCGGCAACCTTTTCAGGAATTCCCAGGAAGCTATGAGTGGCACCGAAGGCAAAATTTCTTTTTTAATCAAAACAGTATCACGGACTGAAATCCCTTCCGATCACCGCCATCCGGCCGATTTTAAAACTGGAACCACTGATTATGCCTGTATGGAAATTATAGATAAAGGCCGTGCTATTTCAAATGACGATATTGAGAAAATATTTGAGCCGTTTTTTTCAACAAAGTTCACTGGTAGGGGGCTTGGGCTTCCAGTGGTGATGGGTATCTTAAAAGCCCATGATGGTTGTGTCACTGTTGAAAGTGAATTCGGGTGCGGGAGTATTTTTCGGGTGTTTCTCCCTCTTGCCACCACGATCTCCCTTGATCGTTTAGGATCGCAAGAAAACGAAATCACTTCAGAAATATAGGCTGGCACGGTGCTCGCAGTCGAAGATGAACCAATCGCCATCGCAACGTCCGGACAAATGCTCTAAAGAATCGGTATGACAGTACTCAATGCCAACAATGGAGTTGAGGCCAGAGGTGGTGTCTGTTTACGATGCCATTAGCTATCATGCATTTTATTTGACAGATCACTGCCAGGCATAGCAACACTGGTAATATCTGCATGAGGGGCGCTTACATGCGAAGTCAGCGTGCGATAATAAAAATGGCCAGCACTTTTTCCTCTCTTTTTGATGTCGATCTCCTGAATCTGACCCCGTAGGTAGTAATGATTGGTGAAATTGGCGGATTCCAGCTGATATCTGTTTTCTGAAATGACTAAAACATCCCGAGAGAGGGCTTTCTCGGGAGGGCACCAGTAGTTGTACATAAGCGCGTTGTTACCAAATAACTGGCGGCCGGTAGTCTCATTTATGTCTGATTTCTTCTGTTCAAGATGATTTAATTTGTTGCGATAAAAGGCGAGTCCACTGGCTATCCTGTATTATCCATGCCTACGACAAGAAGTGGTTTGCTGGTACTGTGAGCGAGGATATTAACCTGTTGGGCAAGGTCCTCCCACCCATAGAGGAAGACATTTTTGACAAAGGAGGTGGAGGGGAGGCCGAAGGCGCAATAATGAAGCAATGCCCCGTAGGTAACCATTATAACAACAAATGTCCCTGGCCAAAGACCAGCCACCCGTTGCTGCACTCTGCCTTTGCCCCAGACCATGCTGAATGCAATAAATGGAATGATTGCCAACCATATTGGTCCGGTCCAATTCAGTTTTATCTCCTTGGTGAAACTGAACAGGATAAAAAATAGATATGGGGACAAGTGCCATTGTCAGGCAGAAAAAATATCCGCTTCGGTTTTTACCTTCATTGGCAAGGATGGGATTTCCTTTGACTGCAAATCGCGGCAGCATACTGGTAATTGCGCTCAGAAAACCTGTAGGTGTCAGCAAGATCAGAACACTTAGCAGTAGCAGATGAGTTGAAAATTTAAACACATCCTGAACCCTCCCCTGGCTTTGAAAGAGGAATGATGCCAAATGATTTTCATAGTTCCAACAGATTACCGGGGAAAAGATGGCAAGAGCTAGAAAAGCAGCGATATATGGCTGTGGCTTGAAAAACCACTTCCTTGCCGAAGGATCTGCAAGCATATAGAGAATAACGGCCGGACCTAGAAGTGCGATAGTGTATTTGGAGGCGAGGCCAATTCCCAAACTTATACCCGCCCAATACCAGGCCCAGGATTCTTGTAAGACAAGTGCCCGATAGAAGAAATAGAGTGCACCTGACCAGCAGGCAATAAGTGGTGCATCCGGCGTACTTAAAAGACCGACGCCGAAAAATATCGGCAATGAGGCTACAAGAATCACTGCTCGGAACGCAGTATCAACGGTGAAGATTGTTTTTGTCAGCTTGTAGGTGAAAAAAGTTGTAATGAACCAGCAAATAAAAGTGCTAAAGCGCACCCCAAACTCATTGTTGCCAAATAACTCAGTACCGATCCGTATAAGCAGAGCGATAACAGGCGGGTGATCCAGATAGCCAGCTGCCAGATGCTGGGAATAACTCCAGTAGTAGGCTTATTCTTGAATGAGCTCAATATTGCCCAGAAAGATCAGACGAAGCAGAATGGTATAACCTATGAGCAGAGTACCAAAGACTTTCCAATTCATTGATCGCAAACGAAACACTTCCAGACGAACGGTAATAATTGCACCCATCCAAATGCAAAAGGCTGTAGCAACAAGAGTAATCGCGAGTAGGTTTGGCGATGAACCGTTTGATAGAATCGGAAATGCAAGCACACCGCCCCGGATAAAGAGTCCCAGCAGAACTACTGTCAGAAAACGAAAATAATCGCCAACCAAAGAATTGCGTTGTTTTTTCCGGTGGAACAACAAAGAAAGGGGGTAACAGATATGCACAGCGCCTAAAAGGCTGAGCATATGGCTCGATCCCAGGGGCAGGCCCCGCTCTATGAGAAAAGTGAAGAAAGCATAGTTTAACAAGGCTGTTATTAGACCCAGTAGAAGAAATATTGGCATTAATCTGATAAAGCGATGGGTTCCAGAGAGCCTGATCAGTTGGTAAAAATACTCTTTTAAAACAGAGAAATTCATTTTTGAACTGCCGCAGAATCGGTCCCTAAATGAAATTGGTACTTCAAGAACCCTTAAAGAACCCTTGTTTTCGGCAAGGATTTCCAAACCAATTTTAAATCCAGCCATATCCTGCTGCCGATTTTTGAGATGTTCACGGCTGACCGAGAAAAAACCGGACAGCGGGTCCCTGACCGGGGTGAGTATTCGCGCAGGGATCGAGGCAAGTTGTGAGCCCAGGCGACGAATAACCGGCCAGTCGGGCGTGTTGCCACCGGCAATATATCGGCTGCCGATGACCATGTCGTGAGTGCCAGACAGAAGGGGTTCAATTAATGCAGGAATCATTGCCGGAGGATGACTCAGGTCGGCGTCCATGACGACAATATGTTGATGCGATGCCTCCAGCGATCCTGCGACAACAGCCCCAGCCAGACCACGTGAGGAATCACGGCAGATAAGATGCACGTCAAGGTCTCCATGATAGTCGGCGACCAGTTGCCGAGTCCCGTCTGTGGAACTGTCATCAATTACGAGAATCTCAGGTAGCATAGCCAACGGTCGGAAAACTTCAGAAATCTGCTGCAATAAGAACTGGATATTATCTGCTTCATTGAGCGTTGGAATGATGATGGAAAATTGTTTCATATTCAGCTCACATGGACATTTTCATGAGACTTCTGGGAGAACGAGAAGAAATCCGAGATTCAGTTTTATTCCCTTGATGGAGAGAGATTCACAAATATAAGAATATCAGGAGAAGATGAAGAATTAGTGAGGTTGAGCCATAATCCGTAGCCAGCTACCAATTATTGTTCTGTAGATAGTTTCCATCTTGAAACGGCATTTTTTTTGCGCGGCTAACTCTCGCCTAATTGTTGATTGCTATAGTCAAAAAAACGCGAATAACCGCGTAAACAATTTAGCAAGGAGATCTCATCATGAAACGAACACTCTCACTATTTGTCATTGCACTGGTATCAACGTCATCCATAGTTAGCCTCTATGCGGCTGACGATAAAGAAAATGATGCACTTGCCGTCATGGCAACAAAGGTCAGCCTTTCTCAGGCTGTCACCACAGCCGAACAGCTCGTCAATGGCAAAGCGACCCGTGCCGAGTTGGAAAAACATAGCGATCAATTGGTCTTTGATGTTGAGGTAATAAACGGAAAAAAAGTCATGGACGTTAAAGTTGATCCTGAGAGTGGTAAGGTTCTTGCCGCCACCGAGGATAAAATCGATCACGATGATGATCACGACAAAGCTGATTGATCGTCCCTGTCTCTGAAGCGCCGAGACGGTATTTCCGAATCGGCGTTTATGAAAAGTTGCATCAATTATCACTAAAAATCGATTATATGAGGCTCGATATGAATTCAATTGAACGAAAAGATGCCATCAAAACAGTGCTCAACAAAGTCCCGGAGGTAACAATCTGGTTTTGGCTGATTAAAATACTGGCAACCACGGTCGGTGAAACGGCTGCCGACTTTCTCAATATAAATCTGAACTTCGGTTTGACCGGCACTTCAATATTTATGAGTGTTTTGTTGACTGCTTTTCTGGTTATGCAAGTTCGCGCACGAAACTATATACCGTGGCTGTATTGGGCAACGGTTGTACTCATCAGCATTGTTGGTACGCTGATCACCGATAATCTTGTCGATAATTTTGGTGTTGCACTGGAAACTACAACACTGATTTTTGGTCTCGCTCTTGTCGCCACTTTCCTCGGTTGGTATAAAATCGAACGAACCTTATCGATTCATACTATTTACACTAAACGACGTGAACTGTTCTATTGGGCAGCTATTCTCTTTACCTTTGCCCTTGGTACTGCAGCGGGAGATCTCGTGGCGGAAAGTCTTAGTTTGGGTTATGCAACCGCAGCCTTTTGTTTTTGTGGCATTATTGCCTTAGTTACTGTTGCTCATTTTGCCTTCAAAGCAAATGCTGTGACCTCGTTTTGGATAGCGTATATTATGACGCGCCCCCTCGGTGCATCACTGGGTGATTTTCTTTCTCAGCCAGGTAGTGATGGCGGTCTCGGGCTTGGAACAATCAGCACAAGCGTGTTGTTTCTCTCCGCTATCCTGATCTTGGTTTTTTATCTGACTGCCAGGCAAAAAAAGGTCATGATCGAAACCCGCTCCTGAAGAGTTCAACTAGGAGCCAATTCTCGGATAAGCTCTAGACGTCAATCAAAATCGTGGCATTGTGAAATGATTGAAGACCTCATTTTTATGAAGGCCTTTCAGGAGAAAAGCACTATATTTTCACAATGCCTGAAAAAAATCAATTATGAATACACTGAAAATTGATGAAAATATTATTGGTTGAAGATGATTACATGATCGGTGAGGCAGTGTCCATTGCACTCAGGGATGCTGCTTATGCTGTAGATTGGGTAAAAGATGGTGACACGGCTTGGTATACCCTTGCCCAGGGGGAATATCAGGCCGTGTTGCTTGATCTTGGTCTACCCAAACGAGACGGCCTGGATGTGCTGAAACATTTGCGCCAGAAAGGAAACAAAATCCCGGTCATAGTTCTTACTGCTCGTGATGGTGTGGAAAACCGCATTAATGGACTTGATCAGGGGGCCGATGACTACCTCATAAAACCCTTCAATGTAAAAGAACTCCTCGCTCGTCTGCGTGCGGTTGTGCGTCGCCAGGGCGGACAGGCTGCTCCTTTGCTGACTAATGGAAATGTAAGTCTTGATCCTGCCACCCATAAAGCCACATGCAGTGACCAGACTGTGGACTTGAGTGCGCGTGAATTTTCGTTGCTGCATGCCCTCCTGCTCCATCCAGGCAGGATTCTCTCCCGCACAGAACTGGAAGAACATATCTATGGCTGGAATGAGGAAGTAGAGAGTAATGCGGTGGATTTCCTTATTCACGGCGTCCGCAAGAAACTCGGTGCCACCACCATCAAAAACGTGCGTGGGGCCGGTTGGATGGTCGAAAAATTCCAATGAAGCGGTCTCTGCAAAGGCGACTCACCTTTATGCTGGGCGTCGCTATTCTGCTCTCGGGTATTGTTATTGCCCTGATGTCGTTCTTTCTTGCCTACAACGAAGCGAAGGAATTCCAGGATGATGTGCTGCGGCAGATAGCTCAATTGACAGCGCGCAGCACAGTCAACTCCTCATCTACTGATGAAGGCATTGCTATTGATGACCCTGAATCACGAATCAGTGTTCTTCATTTACCAACTGACCCTCGCCCTGACTGGCTTCCGGAAAATATGTTTTCAGGTCTGTATACCCTGCAAAAAGGTGAAGAGAGTCTTAGAGTCTTGCTGCTAAAAAAATCATCGGAACAAATTACGGTGGTGACTCAGCCAACCGATGTTCGAGATGAACTTGCGGTAAACAGTGCCCTTCGGATATTAGCCCCTTTTTTACTCCTTGTGCCAGCCATGGCGTGGCTCATTATGCGCATCGTTCGCCATGAATTGGCTCCGGTTAAAAATCTTGCCTGTCATGTCGATGCACAACCGGGCAATCTCCTTCTGCCACTTCCAGACAAAGACGTTCCGGAAGAAATAGCTTCATTTGTGCACGCCATTAATCGTTTGCTGCGGCGGGTTTCCGATCTCATGACGCAACAACGGCGCTTTGTGGCCGATGCGGCTCACGAACTGAGGAGTCCACTTACGGCACTATCGATACAGGTGCAAAACCTGAACCAGCCTGGAATATCGGAAAACATAAAAGAACGGGTACTGCCGCTCCAGGATTCTATCGAACGGGCGAGAAAGCTTACCGAGCAACTCTTGAATCTCGCCAGAATTCAGGCTGGAACTACAGAAACTATGTCTGTCGACGTCTCGGCTGTTTCTCGGGAATTGATCGCTGAATACTTGCCGCTGTCGGAAGCGAAAGGTATTGATCTTGGACTAGATGAGGCAGCATCTCTCATGCTTCTCGATACTGCCGAGAACCTCTCTTTAATACTCAAAAATGCGCTGGAAAATGCAATAAAATACACCCCGGAGGGTGGGGAAGTCACACTCAAAATTTATTCGATTGGCAATAGGGCCATTTTCGAAATCATTGACAATGGCCCCGGAATACCAGTCTCAGAGCTGTCGCGTGTTTTTGATCCGTTCTATCGCCTGCCTGGCACAAACGTTGAAGGAAGTGGGCTCGGCCTGGCGATTGCGGTGGAGGCGGCAGCTTCGCAGGGAGGAAGCGTGAGCCTGCATAACCGGCCGGAAGGCACGGGATTGATCTTTCGGTATAGTCAGATATTAAAAACTGATCTTTCTTAGGATTGATGAAATCGTAATTAGTCCTAATTCAAGAAAACTAAATAGTTTGCATCCTGATTGAAGTTTTCTGAAATTATAATACGTTAATGGCATTGAATGTCAGAGTAGAATGGCTACTGTTCACGCCTACTGCCTCGTATTCAACGAGAGTTGCCGGTCGTCTTTTTAAAGTACCAGTTGGTGCCAAAAGAATAATGTGAAGTTATGGCGATAACCAAGAACAAAATTTAACAGGAGCGGAAATGCAGTTCATTAGCCACAGAATGCACAGAAGGATTGACCGGATTGCTGTTTTGCCAGTTTTTATCTATCATTTCATTATCGCTATTAAACAGGTGTTTCAGGAATCCCGATTTGTGCATCATACAAAAGGGAAATTGCGACGCTTGGCCTTGGTCCATTGCCAAAAAAAGTATGTCCGCCGACAACTTTCAGCTCGCCAGGGAACCTGCCGTCAATGCGGTACATGTTGTAACCTGCTGTTTACCTGCCCCACGCTGACCAAGGAGGGGCGCTGTCTCGTGTACGGTATCTGTAGACCGCAGGCTTGCAAGGTTTTTCCAATCGATCAACGGGATATTGATGAAGTGAAACTCTGCAACGGTCAATGCGGATTCCATTTTAGTGGAGAGGATTCCGACAAAATTCGAAAAACAGGGAGGTCCTGACGTGTTGGCCCAGCATCTTGTGGTTGGTTGATAGCATGGCATGCTCTCTACTCATTGCCAGAAAATGGACGACTCGTGGTTTGTCACGTCTTTGCCGACATTGCATGCGAAGGTACTTTCTCGTCTTTCCGGGAGCAGTCTCGTGCAACTTGTCAATATATCAAAAAAATCTTTAATCCAGATTCCTTCCGGGGTCTTGGTTCTTGGCTGCGTCAGCCTGTTGATGGATATTTCTTCGGAAATGATTCATTCCCTCTTGCCAATGTTCATGGTCACAACACTTGGGGCCAGCGCTTTGGCTGTCGGTCTGATCGAAGGAGTCGCCGAGTCTTCAGCTTTGATCGTCAAAGTATTTTCCGGTGTATTAAGTGATTACCTGGGCAAGCGTAAAGGATTAGCGCTACTCGGCTATGCTCTTGGGGCATTGACCAAACCGCTGTTTGCCATTGCGCCAACCATCGGTGTTGTTTTAACTGCCCGCTTCGTGGATCGAGTAGGCAAAGGTATCCGTGGTGCGCCAAGGGATGCACTCATTGCGGATATTACGCCACCGCATGTCCGGGGTGCCGCATTTGGTCTGCGTCAATCTCTCGATACCGTAGGCGCATTCACCGGTCCCTTGCTGGGGGTTGGTTTGATGCTGCTCTGGGCGAACAATTTTCGGGCTGTGTTCTGGGTTGCGGTTATTCCGGGATTGATGGCCGTTGCCCTGCTTTTCTTCGGTCTGCGAGAACCGAAACCTCATCAGGTCGAGAAACGGACTAACCCGATTCAAAGAGAAAACCTCAAACGCCTTGGTGGATCGTACTGGTTGGTCGTTGGTGTTGGCGCTGTATTTACCCTGGCACGATTCAGCGAAGCGTTTCTTGTTCTGCGTGCCCAACAGGGCGGTATTCCCATTGCTCTGGTACCGCTGGTAATGGTTGTGATGAATGTGATCTATGCCATGTCGGCATATCCGTTTGGTAAACTCTCCGATAAAATGAGCCATCGCAAATTGCTGGCCTGCGGTTTAGTAATGTTGGTGGCCGCTGATCTGGTCCTGGCCACTGATGCACACTGGAGTTTTGTCGTAACTGGTGTTGTCCTCTGGGGTGTCCATATGGGTATGACCCAGGGTTTGCTAGCCGCGATGGTAGCTCATACTGCACCGGTCGACTTGCGAGGTACCGCATTTGGCTTCTTCAACCTGGTGAGCGGATTTACCATGTTAGTGGCGAGTGTCTTGGCCGGCTTTTTATGGCAACAGTTTGGCGCGGCCTACACTTTCTATGCGGGGGCAGGATTTTGCGTGCTGGCGCTTATAGGATTAGCCGGTATAGGTTCTCGCAAAAACGGTTGAGTACGCCCGCTTAAACGTACTTGATCAACCTGATGAGACCGTAGGTATCAGTGTCACTCATTTGTTTTTCGGCTGAGTCATCCACTGTTGATAGTTGCCAGCAAAGTCTTTTGCCGGTGAAAAGATCAGTGACCCTTTACTATACTGTCTGGCAATCCCGCTTCCTTCGGGTTGTGTATATACCTTGTTTTTAGTGAAGATCAGACAAGATCCATGGGGATTTTCAACACTCCATTTTGCCATTTCATGCACTGTTTTTATAGGAATAAGTGGTTGCTCCAGTCTTCCTGAAAACTGAAATTGATCCACCAGTTTTGCCGGAAATACCGCAACCGGTTCATTCTGGTCTTGCGCCTGTTTGATTTTGTCACCAATCACCGTCTGGTCATAGATTGCATGCAGTGGCTTGGCAATGGCAAGATGGAGGAGTATGACCAGCAGCAATATGCTGGCCGACACTATTTTGATCGACTTGAGCATTGAGTCAGGACGAGACATATATAAAACCAGGCCGACAGACAAGGGCACTACTCCAATCCATTTTGGAATATATTGTATCATTTCCCTGTCTCCACCGTGAAGAGACAGTTGAGGCACGATCGTGAGCGCGATACCGAGCACAAGAAAAATAACCAACAATGGTATTTGATCATATTGTGTTCGCCTTGGGACCGTTGTTACCGAATGGCTGATGAGTAGAGCAACGATTGGCAGTAGAGGCAAAATATAGTGTATTTGCTTACCACTCACACAGGAGAGGAGAAAAAAAGCAGGAAGCACTACGCATAGACAAAAACGCGTTGCATTATCGAAAGATTTTTTCTTCCATCCACGCCATGCCGGTAACCAGAAAAACCAGGGAAAACAGAGCAGTGGCAAGAGAAGTCCATACCAATAAAAAGGTCGGCTATGGGCAAACGATTTGACCATACGCCCGGCCGTCTGACTAAAAAGTATTGCCTGCCGGTACTCTTGACCGCCGGCAATAGCGGCCGGAATTGCCCAGCAAAGGGCAATTCCTATCCCGGCTACAAGTGTTAAGAACGAAAAGCCATACCATCTTCTCCAGGACATTGTATTTTTTTTGCTCCACAGGGGGGCAAGCAGTACCGGCGGCAAGACGTATAGCAGAATAACAGGACCTTTGGCGAGTATGCCCAGGCCAATGGTCAGACTGAGGCAACACCATGGAAAAATAGTTGTTTTTCGCCGTGCCTCCAAGATAGAGATAAGAGCCAGAAGCGATATAAAAGTCAACAGAGCATCAAACATTGTCAGGGAGCCGTAGAGGCTCCAGACGAATGTGCCGAGGAGAATAAATGGGACCGCTAAACGAACGGCCTTGTTCGCCGGCCATAAGATTTTCCCCAGTTGGATCGTCAGGGCAATAGAACCAAAAGCAAATAATGGCCCAACCAGCCTGCCCGACCACTCACCCACGCCAAAAAGCAGCCACGAAAGGTGAATAAGCCAAAATAATAACGGTGGCTTGTGGCTGTAAGGAAGCCCATTGATGTGGGGCACCAGGAAATCGTTGCTGTGCCACATCTCCCAGGCAACTGAAAGATACCTCGTTTCGTCAATCGGAATGAGTGGCCTGGAATAGATGGTTGAAAGCAATAATACCAGACACAATCCGGTCCATTGCCAGTTTTCTGCTAATCTTTGTCTTGACATAACAAACCTGTATTGTTTTCTGTTCATGAGGTCGAAATGTCCAACTGATGTCCATACCTCATTCGATTGGAGGACGGATTGAACGTTTTCCGGCGCATATTTATTAAAGGTTCAAAGCAGCGAGAGTGAAGGAAGCAACGGTAAATCGAGGGTGAACCGGATAATTCCTTCGGCGCTACTGGACACTGAAATTGTTCCGCGTGCTGGGGCGAGTATACAATCACTTTTTCACTTCCAGCAAGGTTATACAGAAAGAATATGTAATGAATATGAAGAACCACCAGAAGGTGGTAAATTTACCTCTTGTAAGCTTTTTGCAGATTTAGACGCCTTTTTCTCTTCGATATGGTCTTGTAGGGTGCCTCAAGAATAATCAGTTTAACCTTGAACAATTTCATACTACTGAGACAAAAAATACTGGAGGTAATATTACCTCCTTTGGGGCCGAGTGCAGATAATTTGAGGAGTGACCTTGGTGTGATCAAATGATGAAAAATTTAAAAATTCCACTTAGAAGGATGGAAAAACGTGGGATTTTTGGTTTGTGCTGTGGAAAAATAACTTTTTAAGGTAATTGTTTAATCGAGTAATTATATTCATTGATGCAATGCATAATGTGATTCGTTACCTTATGTGTTGATTTCTTATTTTTTGCAAGAAATTAATCTGTCCCAAGGTACTTACACCCCTCAAGGGGGTACTGAAAAGAGTCCCGGCTTTCTTCCCGTTCATCAGGGTTAGATACCAGAAGGCACTGTATCTTGGTTTGCGCACTTATCGAAGGACAAATCCATGACAGACATCCCATCGATTGAACTTCAATCGATTGCCGATGTTGTCGAGTTAAAAAACCAAATGCGAGATCTGGCAATCAGAGAAGCTGCACTGCGGCGTGAAAATCTTTATCTGAGGAGACTCTTTGATAGCCTGCCTCTGGGGTATCAGTCATTGGACGAGGATGGCTGCTTTATAGAGGTCAACCAAAGCTGGCTCAGCTGCCTCGGTTATACAAAGCAGGAGGTGATTGGCAAATATTGTGGTGATTTCCTCTCTTTGGAATCTCGAGAACGTTTCAAGGAGAATTTTGCCAAATTTAAGGCAACGGGTGAAATCGAAGGTGTCGAATTTACGTTGGTAAGAAAGGATGGCAGCATGGTGGCAGCTGCCTTTAATGGCACAATCGGCACGGATTCCAAAGGGCAGTTTCAACAAACATATTGCGTTTTTCAGGACATTACCAGCCAAAAACAGACGGAAGCCCTGGTTCTTGCCACCGAGCAGCGTCACCGGAAAATTCTCATGGCTGCTATGGATGGATTTTGGATCTTTGACCGGCAGGGTCGTATTCTTGAAGTAAACCAAACCTATTGTCAGATGAGCGGTTACACTGAGCAGGAATTGCTGACAAAGAACGTTGCTGACTTGGAAGCAAAGAAAACTCCCGAAGAGATTTTGGCCTATGTAGATGAAATTTTGCAGCAGGGTGAAGTTTGTTTTGAAACCCAACATAAAAAAAAGGATGGAAGCCGGATTGATGTTGAGATGCGGGTCCAATATAGCCCGTTGCAGGACGAGTTGTTTGTTGCTTTCCTGCGTGATGTCACTGACCGAAAGATCGCTGAGCAACAGCGCGAAAGTCTGCAAAAACAACTTCAACAGGCCCAGCGGCTTGAAGCCATTGGTGTTTTAGCTGGAGGTATTGCTCACGATTTTAATAATATTCTTGGGGTAATGATCGGTTTTACCGATATGGTGCTTGATGATATCCCACAAGACAGTCAGATCAGGACGGATCTCGAAAAGGTTTTGCGGGCGGGATACCGCGGTAAAGATCTGGTAGGACAAATCCTCTCATTTAGCCGCCCGTGCCAGGAGGAGCGTATTAATCTGCAGATGCGCTCTATCATCAAAGAAGTACTTAAAATGCTGCGTGCTTCCCTGCCTTCGACGATCAAGATCAAGCAGAAAATTGATGCAAACTGCGGCCTTGTGGAGGCGGATCCGTCACAGATACATCAAATATTTATGAATCTGTGCACCAATGCCTACCATGCAATGGAGGACAGTGGGGGCGTCTTGACAGTTGAGATGCGACCAGCGTTGAATCTACCGGCAAGCCTGCAGAGAAAAGCCCAGGCAACCGAATCACGATTTGTCGAATTAATTGTCAGCGATACTGGCGTCGGCATTCCCGCCGATATCATTGAGCAGATCTTCGATCCATTTTTTACCACCAAGGAGAAGGGAAAAGGGACGGGAATGGGTCTTTCCATTGCCTTCGGAATAGTTCAAAAATACGATGGGATGATTACGCTTGAAAGCACTGTCGGTAGGGGAACCACCTTTCATGTGTTTTTGCCTGAAAGTCATCGGCAGGAAATTGATCTGCCCCTGGTAGAAGAAGGTTCATCTTTTGGCAGCGGGCATATCCTTTTCGTCGACGACGAACATCTGCTCGTTGAAATGGCCAAACAAATATTTGAGCGGCTTGGTTATACTGTGTGCGCCCTGACGGACAGTCGAAAGGCACTCGAGGTCTTCTCGGCCTCGCCGGACGATTTCGATTTGGTCATAACCGATCAGACCATGCCTGATATAACCGGCCTTGATCTTGCGAGGGCCATGTTGCGGATTCGCCCAACGCTGCCAATTATTCTCTGCACTGGCTACAGCACTCACGTCAATGAAGAGGTTGCGAGAAAACATGGGATTCGAAGCTTTCTTTATAAGCCGATTATCAAGGATAAGCTTGCCCGTTTGATAAAGGAGATTTTATAAAATTTTGGTGATCTGCCAGAATTCGGGCGGTGGACAGTAAAAGGAGGTAAAATTACCACTTAGTGTAAGGGGAAGGACCTCTTGACGTTGACATTATTTGCAGAAGCTGCGGTGGATGTTCACCAACCATTCGAAAAGGTTATGTAATTTCTTGTAAGACTCTTCGTGGTACGAGTTTTGCTATGTTTCACATGCACAGGATTTATCAGGAATCGATCTGAAGAACAATTGATAGATGGTTGGTTGCTGACTTCGTGGCTGTCAATCTCAATGTAAGGAAGTGGTTGATCGCTGGACAAAAAAGACATAGCCGACTTCTCGGGAGTCTCCTCACAATCCGGTATGTCGATGATCTGGAAGAAACAACATGAATAATGACAGTCAGCCGGTCAATGCTTTTCCCGAGCAGTTGAACCGGGCAGATGTCTTGATGGAATATAAGTATTTGCAGTCACTTCGCCTTATGACTCGGGGGGTGAGCCATGATTATAATAATATTTTTACCGGGTTATCTGGCCAACTGAAATTGATTGCCCAGGACGCAAGCCTCGGCGGAATTGCGGAAAATCGGATGCAGATGGTCGATGATCTCTTGACCAGAGGGGGCAAAAGAACGTCGACGCTTTATGAATTTTCCCGTTATACGTCTACTGAAAAATCGGATCACTCTCTTGATCGCATCATGGAGTTAGCCGTTGAGTCTTTGAATATCCTCTCCCGCTCCCACCAGTTTGTGATTGAAAAACAGGGGCATCTGCCACGCTTGCGTTGTTGTCAAAAAGATATGGGGATGATGCTTTTCTATCTCGGCGAAAATGCTCTTGAGGCAACGCCGGAAGGCGGAACCATCATAGTTTCCGCGAGAATAGACAGCAAAGATGACGAGGCTGTGCTTCTCTCTGTACAAAACAGGGGAAAAAGGGTTGCGCCTGTCGTTCGAGACTCGCTTTTTCAACCATTTGTGTCGACCAAAACGTCCGGCCAAGGGTTGACGGGGCTAGGTTTATATGTGGCTATGGAAATCGCCCGACAACATGGCGGGACTTTATCGTTTTCGGACGATACAAGCGACGGCACTGTTTTTTCAGCCTGTATTCCATTGCCGCAGCAAGAAGCGGAAAAATATATTATCCCGGAAAAAGAACCGGCCTTACCGCCGCCAGTAAGAAAAAAAGATTGCGGCAATAAAAGGGAAACATTCTTTGTGGTGGAAGATGACGAGGCCATGCGGGATTTAATTGTGAGCTCTTTGCAGCGCCGTGGTCATGTGGTGTTTTCAGCCGAAACATGCGGGGAGGCACTTGAGGATTTTGAATTCGTTCACGAGGCTGTGACGGTACTTTTGGTCGATATTGGTTTGACCGATGGTGACGGATTCGATTGTATGGAGAAAATGCAGACTATCAATTCGCAGGTAAAGATGGTTTTTATGTCAGGAGAAGATGTTGATTTGCTGGAATGCAGCAAATATAACGCTGTTTTTCTGAAAAAACCGTTTACCGTCCAGGATATTGAAACAGTGGTGAATCAGTTTGAATAAGGCTATCAGGACAAACAGAAATGTCAGAGTACTTGTCGTTGACGACGAATCTTCGATTGCAGATTTCATTGACGAAGTACTTACGTCGCATGGTTATCAGGTTACCTCGTTTTCTGATCCCAGTGAGGCTTATGCCATAGTTGACCGGCAGAAATTTGATATAGCTCTCATCGACATCAACATGCCAATTGTGAGCGGCGAGCAGTTGGCCCGAAAAGTCCTGAAATGTTTTCCGGATACGGAAATCATTATCATCACCGGCGTTCCGGATGAAAAAAATCTCGATACCTGTTTGAAAATGGGATTGACCCAATATCTCTTCAAGACATTCAATGAGTCTCAGCTTGTCTATACGGTATACGCCGCTTTACATTTTCAGAGACTCCGCAGCGCCTATATGGCGGATTCTCCTAAAAGCAGCGGCTGTCGGTTGGTCGGTGTGTCGATGTCGACCCGAGATGTTCGCCAGGACGTTCTTTCTTTTGGCAAAACGGATATGCCGGTGCTTGTCATGGGAGAGTCCGGGACAGGGAAAGAAATCATTGCTCAGGATATTCATCGCAATAGTGAAAGGAGTAGCAAACCGTTTGTTCCCATTAATTGTGCAGTGCTCGGGGCTCTTGCGGAGTCTGAACTTTTCGGGCATGTCAGTGGTTCCTTTACCGGGGCCACGAAAACAACGGCAGGGTATGTTGGAGCCGCTGAGAAGGGAACATTATTTTTCGATGAAATTGGCGAACTGTTACCAGAAGTACAGGCCAAATTGCTCCGCTTTTTAGACGAGGGAGAATACAGTAAAGTTGGCGACACCAGCATCAAGCATGCCGATGTGAGAATTGTGGCTGCGACCAACAGAAATCTGGAAGCAATGTGCGAAGACGGCAGCTTCCGCAAGGATCTCTTTTATCGGTTGTCCGGGGCCATAATTAACACAACACCCCTGCGGGAAAGAAAGGCCGATATCTTGCCACTGATCTGGCATTTTCTGGCGATTTTCGGCACAGCAAAAAACATTACCTTCGATATCTCGGCAGATGCCTGTTCCCGCCTGGTGGAAGAAGAATGGCCGGGAAATGTCCGTCAACTGAAGCAGACCTTGTATAAAGTATCCCAGGTATCTGATAGCCGAAAGATTTCGCTCACGGATGTCGAGAGAGCCTTGGGATCTCACGGTGAAAAACAGCCATTCCAAACCTATAAAGAGGCAAAAGGAGAAGTGTTGCTCAATTTTGACAAAGAGTATCTGATGAAGACGCTTTATCTTTCTAAAGGGAGCCTTAAAAAGGCTCTTGAATTAAGCGGAATGCATAAGAAAAACTTCTACACAAAAATAAAAGAGCTGGGACTTTCCGTCAAAGATTTTTCTCAAGGTTAGGAGCCTGTCGGATTATAGCAACTTGAGACCGGGACACTGTCGTAACCTTCAATGGAGGTATTTCTACCTCCTGCAAAAGATCATTCTTTACCTGACCAGAAAAAGCCGAGAGTGTTGGTATTTTCCTCGGATATATCTATTATCAAAGGTTGTACTTAAAGACCTCTTTGAAAGAAGGATAAATTCAGGACAAGTGTGGTACTGCTGATAGCGGTTGTGGTTGGCAAAAAGACCTCCTTTGCTTGTCTCGCTGGTATCTTTTGCGATTGCTGTAACCCAACCTATCATTGTTCGTTAACATCTGTTTCAGGATGATTTAGGAAAGTCTGGCGGATATCACTTGATCTTTCTTTGGCGTTGTTGGTGGCAATATTACCTCCCTCTAGGCGTGGATTCCAGTGCAGTTTTCTGAATCTGAAGTTTCCTCTTCTGGTCTCTTCTCATCCTCTCTTTTGTATCTTCATGTAATCACCAGCTAAATTATTAGCCTGCCAATGGCCAAAGGTCTCGAATTGACGTTGGTATGTTTTATGCAATAGACTTTCTTGGTTAGATGCTCTCCGGCATAGTTGCACTTTTAAGGTGTACTGGAAATTGAGAATGGTGGGGGCATGTTCACTCATTTTGTAAAGAGGATCGGATATGCACTTGATCTGTTCATACTGTGGCAGATATATCAAAGAAAAAGAGCCGCTCGAGGTGTTAAAGAAAACACACGGTATATGTCAGGATTGCTTGAGGCCGTTGATGGAGAAGAACAAAGCTCGTTCTTGTGATGAGGCTCTGGAAACTTTGAAGAGTAATGAAGTTGAAGATCGGGAATCAGCGCAAAAGTGTCAAACTCGAAAAGGAAATCAATAGAAAAACGATATGACAGAATCCTTGAAAAAACGATTGCTTAATCTCGATGGAATTGCCGCTGCTGCCAGAGACCTTAATAAACTCGGTCCTGATACTGAACCCGAGTTTCTGAGTATAGGCAGGGAACTCAATACCCTGGCTGGCATCTGCTATAAAATGACGGATAATGCGGTGCAATTGAGTGGCCGGGCGAAATTCAAAGCAAACACCGATGAATCCGAAAACGAGTCTTTTATTGAAGGGAATAGACAAGTATTTGCTGCGATTGCCGGTCACGTCAAGACCACAATCACTTCTCTTAGCGAAGGTGAGCACCTCCTGATAGATCTTCTCGCTCACATGAAAAGACTCCGGGAACCCATCGGCAAATTGCGGAGTACCAGCAAGACCTTTCGTGTTCTGGGGGTGGGGATCAAGGTTGAAAGCTCAAGAACAGCCGAAGGAATGCAGGGTTTTGCACTCCTTGCCGAGGAAGTCGCAGAGATTGCAAAACTGGTTCAGGATAATTGCCAATTCTGCATGGAGAAAGCGACTCTGGTAGAAAATGGTATTTCAACATCGAGGAAGGTGTTGAACAGTACTGAAAATTCCTATGATGATAGTGGTGAGCTGGCAGTCCATAATATTTTGCAGTCCCTGGAAGATATCGGCCAAAAGGCAGACGAGCTTGCGGCTGGTATTGAGGTGCGGTCAACCATGATGGTGCAGGGAATAAGTGAAGTTGTTATGGCCATGCAGTTTCACGATATAACCAGACAACAGCTTGAAAACGTTTCATCTGCCCTGCTTGAAGTTACTGAAAAAGCGTCCGCTGTGGACACTCACGATACAAGTGAAGCCAATGAGCAGGTTGTTCTGGAAATTTATTCGATTTTATCAATCCAGGCCGCTCATCTCAATTCGATCTACGAACAGGTTCTTAATGCCAAAAGACAGATTGAAGCCGGCCTTGGAAAAACGATGGAGGAGGCCAGGACTCAGGCAAAGGACGCCAGTTCTCTCTTGGAAATAGAGGGCCGGGGTGGCAATAAGTCGATAGTTGGTGATCTTGAAAGGGAAATCGATAACGTCGTTCTGTCACTGAACAAATCCTTGCAGGTTGTAAAACAGGCGGCGGAGGTTAGTCGGGGTGTTTATGACAACGTGGTTGAGATAGGCAGCTTCGTCAATACAATCGAAGAAATTGCCTTCGATGTGAAGATCCTTGCCATCAATGCGATGGTTGAGGCACTCAAGGCAAATGTTACCGGAAATGCCTTAACTGTGCTGGCTAAGGAGCTGAGTATCCTCTCTGAGGAGACAAGAGATGGCGCAACGGACTCCATCGGAATGTTGCAAGGTATCATGGAAGGAACCGAAAAACAGTTGGCATACGCCGCAAATCTCGACCAGAGCAGCGTTGTTGTTGATGAGATGATTATCAAGGCGCGGGAATTTACCGGGGCAATCCTTGGCTCTTTACAGGAAGTCAGCACAATCGGTCACCAAATGAGCACCGCCAGCCAGGAACTCTCCTCTAAAATAACAAAATTGGTGCCGGGGATAAAATTTCCTCAAGTATTGGGGGATAGAATTGACAGGAATTGGCAGCTTATCTGCAAAACTATCGACAAGATAGAAGATACTTACCCCCGGTTCCAGGAACGAAGTTCCGAAGTCAGACAAATGGTCGAAAAGCTTTCCCACCAATATGTCATGGAGCGTGAGCGCTCAATTCATGCCCAGGTTGCCGGCCAGAGTACATCCGATAGTGACTCGGCAGGTATCGATCTTTTTGAGGATGATGGCTTCGAGTTGTTTGAAGATGATGCACCCCGGAAAAAACAGACGGCCGGTGGTAAAGAAAATGAGGATTTTGGCGACAATGTAGAGCTTTTTTAAGCGCACTGTCACCGTTACGTTTTTTGAGGAGAATCAGAATGAACCACTCACTGCAAGTGATCAAGACGGAAAACGGCAAGGAGGGGACGCTTACCCTGACGGGGGACGTCACCATGGCGGAGGTTCAGGAAACAAAAAAAGCGATTCTTGAGGCAATTAATGAGGTGGATAGACTCTTTCTTGATCTCAAAAAGATCGAATCGGTTGATGTCTCCTTTGTCCAGTTGCTCTGTGCTGCTCACCGTGAATGTTTCGTATCTGAGAAAGATATTTTCATGGACGCTGAGATGGGTGACACTATCGAGTCGCTTTTAGAAAAAGCAGGATACATGAAGCAGTGCGGCTGTTTCCCCGCTGCGAGAAAGAGTTGTTTGTGGGCTACATACGGCCACAATCAGTAACCAGAGTACCCTCCTATTAAAAAAGCGAGGGATTTCGAACAAGGGGCATGAAAAATCCTGTGTTTTTGGTTTTGGGGTTGGCGGTAATAGGGATACTGCCTGGAAAATATTTAAGAAAGAAGACAAAGGAATACAACAATGGCAAAGACAATTTTAACCGTGGACGATAGCGCCAGTGTCCGTCAGATGGTGACCTTCACCTTAAAAGGCGCTGGATACAATGTTTTAGAAGCTGTCGATGGCGAGGATGGTTTGACAAAACTGAAAGGTGCAAAAGTAGACATGGTAATCACCGATCTCAATATGCCAAAATTGGATGGCATCGGTTTTATCAAACAGATACGGGCAAACGCGGCGTCTAAGTTCATTCCGGTCATTATGCTGACCACCGAGTCGCAGGCGGAGAAAAAACAGGCAGGCAAGTCTGCCGGGGCGACAGGTTGGATAGTAAAACCGTTTAAACCGGAACAGTTGCTGGATGTTGTCAAAAAGGTGCTGCGCTGAACAAGCTCAAGGGCACTTTTAGCCGGTGCCAGGTTGCATCGGTTGATGAGCAGGATAATAAATGAAACTCCAGGAGCCAAATAGTCATGAGTGATGTTCAAGGTCTTGATGCAGGAAGAGCTGTATTTCTTATAGAAGCGACGGAAATACTCGAACAGCTGGAAGAATCTCTGCTTGAACTGGAAGAATCACCGGATAACAACGATCTGGTGGGCAGCGTTTTTCGAGCCTTGCATACCATCAAGGGCTCTGGTGCCATGTTCGGTTTTGATCGGGTCTCTTCGTTTACTCACGAAGTTGAGACCGTTTTCGACGAGGTTCGTTCCGGTCACATGCAGGTAAGTCGAGAGCTTATCGACCTGACTCTTGCCTCCCGTGATATAATTCGGGGTATGCTCGATGCCGATCAGGGGGACGACGGCGTGTCCGATGAAGAAGCGCAAAAAGTGGTGGCCGGATTACAAAAGCTCTCTTCGGCAACTCCATCTCAACAGGAACTTCCCGCAGCAGAGCAAGCAGCGTCGCAAAAAGGCACTGATGGGGAGAATGTCTTCACCACCTGGCGAATTCGGTTCAAACCACCAGAAGACGTTTTTGCTTCAGGAACCAATCCCGTCTTTCTGCTCGAAGATCTGGCGGAACTGGGCGACTGTGACATCGTCAGCACCACCGACGATATCCCCCGCCTGGCGGATCTGGATCCTGAACGATTCTATTTCGGTTGGGATATTCTTCTCACGACAGATAAAGGCCACGATGCAATTGAGGATGTTTTTATCTTTATCGGCGAAGATTCTGGTTTAAATATTGAAGAAGTTGAACGTCATGATCTCTCTGATGGAGAAGATACCGAGAAAAAGCTGCTGCGCCTGGGGGATATTCTTGTTATGCGTGGCGAGCTTGACCGGGAACAACTGGACGGCGCGGTAGAGGACCAGAAACGTCTTGGTGAGATCCTTGTTGAAAAAGGTCTCATTTCGGCCGCTAAGTTAGATGCGGCGCTACGCGAACAGGAGCATCTGAAAAAGGCCCAAACAAAAGCCAAAGATCGAAGCAAACAAAAACCGGTTGTGGATTCGAGTATCCGGGTGCCGTCTACAAAACTGGATGAACTTGTTAACCTCGTCGGCGAACTGGTGACGGTTCAGGCCCGACTCACCCAGATGGCAAACGATGGCGAAGACGGCCAGCTTAAATTTCTGGCCGAAGAGGTGGAACGTCTGAGCGCCGAATTGCGGGACAATACCATGAATATCAGAATGGTCCCCATCGGTGCAACTTTCAGTAAGTTTAAAAGGCTGGTGCGCGATCTATCCACTGACCTGGGCCGGGAAGTAGTATTGACGACGGTGGGGGAGGAGACTGAGCTCGATAAGACGGTGATCGAAAAACTCAACGATCCCATGGTGCATCTCATCCGTAATGCCCTTGATCATGGTGTGGAACCCCCGGAAAAAAGAATGGCAGCGGGCAAAAAACGAGAAGGGTCTATCCATCTGGAGGCGGAGCATTCCGGTGCCCATGTCCTGATCCGGGTCACAGACGACGGCGCGGGTATCAATAAGGACAAAATCAGACAGCGGGCAATCGAACGAGGTCTTCTTGCCGAGGGCGCTGAAATTTCCGATGACGAGTTATTCCGATTTATTTTTGCACCTGGATTTTCAACAGCGACAGTCGTCAGCAGTGTCTCAGGCCGGGGAGTGGGCATGGATGTCGTGCTCACCAATATTGAGGCACTCCGGGGGGCGGTCGACGTCAAAAGTGTTGAGGGCAAAGGCACGACAGTAACCTTGAAGATCCCCTTAACCCTTGCCATCATTGAAGGCCTCCTGACCAGGGTTGGCGATGAGCATTATGTCCTGCCGCTGTCGGCTGTTGAGGAATGTGTTGAGTTACAGCCTGATAAGGCCGGCTCCTCCAGGGGACGAAATCTTGCCCATATCCGCGGCGAACTCATCCCCTATGTGCATCTGAGAAAGCATTTCAATATCCAAGGCAAAAGAGCGGCCATAGAACAGATTGTGGTGACCCATATTGATGGCGATCGCATTGGTTTTGTTGTCGATGAGGTGATTGGTCAACATCAGACGGTGATCAAAAATCTTGGCCATATGTATCGAAATGTAAAGGAATTATCGGGAGCGACAATCCTGGGAGATGGCACCTTGGCGCTCATTCTGGATGTTCCCTGTCTGATCCAGGAAATTCGTGGCGCGGAAGAAGTTGGTTAAGGCGGTTTGATAAGGTTTAGCACCGGAATTCCTGCATAGTATCTTTAGGGAACAGGCAGAGAATCTCGTTAAAATAAACATGGGAGAGAAGGCTATGAGCGAAATCGGCACGATAGACATGAACCAATATCTGACCTTCAAGCTTGACCAAGAAGTCTTCGGCCTGGCTATTGGCAAGGTTCGGGAGGTCCTCGATTTTACGACGGTAACCCGAGTGCCGCAGACACCGGCATATATGCGGGGCGTCATCAATCTGCGCGGCAGTGTGGTACCGGTAATTGATCTGAATCTGAAGTTCGGCATGAAGCAGACGGAGAAGACGGTGAACACCTGCATCATCATCGCCGAGATTGAGATGGATGGGGAAGTGACCGTTTTGGGTGCCTTGGCTGATTCGGTGCAGGAGGTGGTGGAACTGGAACCTGATCAGATTGAACCGGCTCCTAAGATCGGTACCAAGCTCAACACCGAATTCATTAAAGGTATGGGCAAACGAGAAGAGGTGTTCATCATTCTCCTGGATATCGACAAGGTCTTTTCTCATGAGGAACTGGCCATGGTGCAGGGAGGTGATTGCCCGCCTCAACCAGTAGCGACACGTTAAAATCAACTGTTAATAGCGTTGGATTTCTAATCTCAATAATTAAACAAAAGGGTTTAACAATGAAACTTGGAATTAAGATTGGTCTGGGGTTTGCCAGTTTGCTCGCTATCGCTATAACTCTTGGGGTTCTCGCCATCGTCAATATGGGCAATGTCGAGACTAAATCGACTATGCTTGAGCAAGAATATGTCCCTGAGGTAGGGATTGCCAACCAGATAGAGCGCAGTTCTTTTCGCACCATGTATGCCATGCGCGGCTATGGCTTTACCGGCGAGCAGAGTTTACTGAAGGATGCCGAAAAAAACATTAAGGATCTACACGAACGGTTGGACAAGGCCAAGGCTTTGGGGGATAAATCACCTAACCTGAAAGCCCTTAAACCAGCAGTCGAAAAGGTTGAAAAAGAACTCGCCGAGTACGAAAAACTCATTGCAGAAACTATTACAGTCAATGGCCTGATGGATAAAGAGCGGGCCGCGTTGGAGGCTGGTTCCGAACAGTATATGAGCAACTGCAATGATTTTCTCGTTGGCCAGAATAAGAAGATGGAGGCTGATATCGCTGACGGCCTCAGCGAAGAAAAACTCAATGAGCGCATGGAGAAGATAACTCTTGTCAACAACATTATCGATGTCGGTAACATGACCCGGTTGGCTGCCTGGCGTTCCCAGGCCCTACGTGAACCAAAGGTTATCCAGGATGCCTATGCCAACTTTGATATTATGAAGGAAAAGTTTGCTGACCTGAGAAAAATTACCCGTGCTGAGGATGATATTAAACGGATCGAAAACACCGAGCAGGCGGCACAAGACTATAAGCAGGCAATGGTTGCTTTTCTTGATCTTTGGTTGAAAAATGTAGAGCTTGGTAAAAAACGTGGTGAAATCGGTGATGGAGTTGTCGGTGAGGCCCGGGCGGTGGCAGTGGCTGGCATGGAAAGCACTGCAAACATTGCAGTAGATGCAGTATCTGCACTGAAAAGTTCGAGCAACATTATGATTGTCGGGTTGATTGTGGCCACTATTTTGGGCTTTTTGATTGCCTTCTTTATCACCCGTATTATCACCAGGCCGATTATCATGGGGGTCAAATTTGCCGAAACCGTAGCAGGGGGTGACCTTAGTCAACGCCTTGATATCGTACAAAAAGATGAAGTCGGTCAGTTGGCCAGCGCCCTCAATAACATGGTTGAAAAGCTGAAAGAGGTGGTGGGCGATGTCCAGAGTGCCGCCGACAACGTCGCCTCAGGCAGCCAGGAACTTTCCGCTTCATCAGAAGAAATGAGTCAGGGTTCCACCGAACAGGCCGCCGCCGCCGAGGAAGCATCGAGCTCTATGGAGCAGATGGCAGCCAATATTCGTCAAAATGCCGATAATGCCCTGCAAACCGAGAAGATTGCCAGCAAGAGCGCTGAGGATGCTAAAAAAGGTGGCGAATCGGTGGCACAGACCCTTGCAGCCATGAAGGAAATAGCCAGTAAGATTTCGATAATCGAAGAAATAGCTCGACAGACCAATCTTTTGGCTTTGAATGCAGCTATCGAGGCAGCCCGTGCTGGTGAGCATGGCAAAGGTTTTGCGGTGGTTGCAGCCGAGGTGCGGAAATTAGCTGAGCGCAGCCAACACGCCGCAGCCGAGATTAGCGAGCTCTCTGGTAGCAGTGTCGAGATAGCCGAACAGGCTGGCAAGATGCTTTCGGAAATGGTTCCAGACATCCAGCGGACAGCGGAACTGGTGCAGGAGATTTCGGCAGCGAGTAAAGAACAAGATACCGGTGCCGAACAGGTCAACCAGGCGATTATGCAGCTTGATCAGGTTATCCAGCAGAATGCCTCGGCTTCAGAAGAGATGGCTTCAACCTCGGAAGAGTTGTCTAGCCAGGCTGAACAGTTACAGGATACCATTTCTTTTTTTAAGGTTGATACTAAGAGCGGATCTCATGTTCGTCAGTCGGTAAAACCTGGTATGAAAAAGAAACAGGCAACTTTGCCGGCACCAAAGTCGGTAATGAGAAAGACCAAAAAAGCGTCCACCGGATTAGATCTGGATATGGGGGGAGACAGCAGTAAACTTGATGATGAGTTCGAACGTTTCTAACACCCCACAAGGGGATACGTGCCTTTGTAGATTAAAATTTATTATTTATTACCCATCAAAATGGTGCTAAATGATGATTTGCAAGGCACTAAGCAATTCAGATAAATAACAGAATTCCGGATGGGCCCGTACCATCCGGAACTTCAATACTGTGTAAATGAGTTCTATGAATGTAAATCTGAGTAAACGTGATTTTCAGCAATTAAGTTCATTCATTTACGATAACTTGGGCATTAAAATGCCGGCAGGGAAAAGCACCATGCTGACCGGTCGGTTGAGCAAGCGACTACGAGCACTCAGTCTGTCCAGTTTTAGCGAATACTGTGAATTCCTCTTCAGTCCGGAAGGGCAGGAGAGGGAGATGGTTCACCTCATTAATGTCATTACCACCAATAAAACCGATTTTTTCCGCGAACCCAGCCATTTTCAATATCTGACCCAAACGGCCCTGCCAACGCTAGAGAAGCAGCAAACATTTGTTGGCCGAAACAGCCTGAAGATTTGGAGCGCAGGATGTTCAACCGGTGAAGAGCCGTATACTTTGGCGATGGTTCTTGCTGAAGTCCAGGTAACCCAGCCTCATTTTAAATTTGAAATTTTGGCAACCGATATTTCCACCCGGGTTCTCGAAATTGCCCGTCGGGCGGTCTATCCAATGGATCTGATTGAGCCGGTGACACCCTTGTTGCGCAAAAAATACCTCCTCAAGGGAGTCGATAAAAAAAATCCCCAGGTACGGATTGTCCCGGAACTCCGCCGGAAAGTTCGTTTTGGTCGCCTGAATTTTATGGATGAAGATTTCGGTTTACCATACAAAGTCGACATCATCTTTTGCCGTAACGTCATAATATACTTCGACAAGCAGACCCAGGAAAAATTGATGATCAAATTCTGTCGTTTTTTGAATGAGGGCGGATATCTGTTCCTGGGCCATTCGGAATCTCTACACGGCTATACAACTCCTCTGGAACAGGTGGCACCGACCATTTATCGGAAATTTTGATGAACCGTGAAGGCTCTCTACTGGAAAAGATTTATCTCAAACCTGGAGAGTTGGTGGTATCCGAGGAACCGGTGATGATAACAACAGTCCTTGGGTCTTGTATTTCGGTGACAATGTTTCATCCGAGGACGGGTACCGCGGCAATATGTCACGGCATGCTGCCAAGTGGTGGGACTAGTAAAAAATATAAATATGTTGACGTTGCACTGCGTTACATGGTCAGCCAATTTAACCATCTGGAGATATCAAAAAAAGAGATCCATGTTAAATTATTTGGTGGGGCAGACATGTTTCACAGTGGCAATTCAGGTGTTTGCAATCTTACCGTCGGCTGGCAGAATATTTCCACTGCTAATCGCTGCCTGGAGGAATACGGGCTTGTTTTGGCTGCTTCTGATGTCGGCGGCAAACAGGGGCGTAAACTGATTTTTAAAACCGATACAGGGGTTGTCTATATCAAGAAGCTAGGTGCTTAAGGTCGTGTACTGCTGGTTAAACGAAGGAGAATAAATGGGAATAAAAGTGCTGGTTGTGGATGATTCTGCAGTTGTTCGACAGACCCTGTCAGAAATACTCCTGGCTGACCGGGATATTGATGAGGTTGTCACAGCCCAGGATCCCTATGTCGCTGCTGCCAGATTGCGTCAATTTGTGCCCGATGTCATTACCCTTGATGTAGAAATGCCGCGAATGGATGGTCTCAGTTTTTTGCAGAAAATAATGTCGCAGCATCCCATTCCGGTGGTGATGTGTTCAAGCCTGACCGAGACCAATTCGGCAACGGCAATGAAAGCCATGGAGTATGGAGCTGTTGATATTATTCAGAAACCGAGAATGGGTACAAAACAGTTTCTGGATGAATCAAGGGTGGTAATTTGTGATGCGATTAAAGCGGCGGCTAATGTGAGAGTCAAAAGGCAAAGCCGGAGCGCAAGCATCAACACCGAAAAAAAACTCAATGCGGATGTTATACTGGCCAAACCAGGCGGGAAGGCAATGATTCAGACGACTGAGAAAATCGTCGCAGTTGGGGCATCGACAGGTGGTACTGAAGCGCTGCGGATTTTTGTGGAAATGTTACCGGCCGATTTCCCTGGGGTTATTATCGTCCAGCATATGCCGGAACATTTCACCCGAACTTTTGCTGAACGTCTTGACAGTTTAAGCAAAATGACGGTGAAAGAAGCGGTGGATGGTGATACTGTCATGCCGGGCAGGGTGCTGCTCGCACCTGGCAATAGACATATGCTGCTGCAACGAAGCGGAGCGCGGTACTATGTTCAGATTAAGGACGGTCCCTTGGTCAGTAGGCATCGGCCTTCCGTTGATGTTCTTTTCCGATCCGCGGCCCGCTATGCCGGTAAAAATGCTGTTGGTGTTATTATGACCGGCATGGGGGATGATGGTGCCAAAGGTATGTTGGAGATGAAGGAGGCAGGAGCCGCAACCATCGCCCAGGACGAAAAAAGCTGTGTTGTTTTTGGTATGCCAAAGGTCGCTATTGAAAAGGGAGGCGTTGGTCAAGTAGTGCCGCTGACAAAAATTGCAGAGGCGGTTGCCAGCTTTTGTTATTGATAACAATTTGATAACACATGTTCAAGAATGCAGGCAAAGATAGCTTGGAAATGGAAGAGTATTTATTTGAGGCATGCCGCGTTCTTTTTGGCAATGATATCGAGGTTTCGCCGGGCTTCCTCAATTATCTTCGAGATGAAGGTGTGACCAGTGCCTTCAAGAAAAGAGCGATGGAGATTCACCCTGACAGGGCTTTGGTTTCAGGTCTGTCGGTTGCAAACTGCCAGGAAGAATTTGTTGCCTTGCAAGTTGCCTGTGAGACTCTGCGCCAGCATATAGCCTCGAAACATATCCTCGCCAGGAACGCCACCTCTCCTGTAAGAACAGCACAAAACAGATCATATTCGCAACCCAGCGGCTTGCCTGAAGAAAAACTGTTGTTTGGTCGTTTTTTGCATAGAATGGGACTCATCGAATGGCGTCAGCTTCTTATGGCCCTTTCCTGGCAGAAAGCTGGCAGGCCAAGAATTGGCGAATTGGGAATAAGCCTGGGCTATCTTGATCGAAATTCCGTGATAGCTATTTTGAAAAAATCTGTCAAACTTGGGGCTTTTGGAGTAACGGCACTGAATATGGGATATTTGACGAGAGAGGAAGTTCGTGATTTATTGCTGCGGCAAAAGCGGCAGGAAAAGAAAATTGGTCAGTTTTTCGTCGAAAAAGGGTTGTTGAGCCAGAAGGATCTGCTTCTGTTACTGTGGCAATGCAAAGCGCATAACCGACAGGTGGAAAAGCTCAACGCAAGGTAGACATAGCCCGTTATAATAGCAACTTGTGGCATTCTTTAGCAAGTGCTCGTCGCCTTTAAAAGAATATGCTTATTCAGCGGCGGGAAGGGATCCTTCAGCTCTTGATTTGGGTAAGGGATCCTTAGTAATTATTGGCAGGAATACATGAAAAACTGCACCTTTGTCCAGGTTGTTTTGGCAGCGAATAAAACCCTGATGACTGGTTACTATGCCATGGATGATGGCCAGGCCGAGGCCGCCGGAGCCTTTGCCGGTTTCTTTTGTGGTAAAATAGGGCTCGAAGATTCTCTCCAGTATTTCCGGAGCAATGCCGGGACCAGTGTCAGCTATGGACAGCTGCATAAATATCCCCGGTTGTATATTTGACTGATCAGTGAGGTCTTCGGCGGTGAGAACCACCTGTTGCAGAGAAATGGTAAGATTCCCCCCTGTCTGTTCCATGGCATGGAAGGCGTTGATGCAGAGATTCATCAACACCTGGTGAATTTTATCGGGGTCGGCAAAAATCATCCCTGTGCCAGGCTCACTATTCACCTTGATGACAATATTTGTTGGTAATGTGGGTCGAAGCAGGTTGATGGTGTCCTGAACAAGCAGGTCAGGTTGGAGCAAGGTTTTTTTTGTTTCTGCTTGTTTGCTGAAGTCCAGAATCTTTTTGACAAGTTCCTTGGCTCTGTGGCTTGCCTTGAGGATTTGGCTGATATCACTCTTGGTGTTTGAATCTGCCGGACAATCGGCCAGGATCATTTCGGCATAACCGATGATTGCCCCTAAAATGTTGTTGAAGTCGTGGGCGATGCCTCCGGCCAAGGTGCCTATAGCCTCCATCTTTCGGCTTTGCAGGAGTTGGGCCTGAAGTCTTTTACGTTCTCTTTCTTCCCGCTTGCGCTTGGTGATATCCTGGAGAAAACACAAAAATATCCCACCGTTATTGGTTCGGTACTGGATACTCACTTCAACGTCAAAGAGACTACCGTCTTTTCGTCGGTGGGTGGTTTCGAAACGTTCAGAGCCTAGTGATATTATCCTCTTAATGCGGGCAGCTATGTCACTTTTGTTTTCTGTGATTGAGAAGTCGGAAACACGCATGCCCAGAATCTCTTTCATGGTGTAGCCGCTCATCTGGCAGTAGGTCTCATTGGTTTCCAGGACATTACCCCGTGTGTCAACCAGCCAAAAACCATCCATGGCAGTCTGGAGAATGGTTCGATGTTTCTCCTCGCTTTCGCGCAAGGCTTTCTCGTTATTTTTACGTTCAGTGATATCCTGAAGAAATCCAAAGATTTTCAGTGGCGTACCTAATTCATCACAAAAAACTTCGCCGTGTGAAAAAATAATTCGGTGTTCGCCGGTATCCTTCGTTCTTATATCATATTCTAAATCGTAGGGAATGTGCTGTTGAATGAGATTAATCTGTGCCCGGCGGACCATCTCGTACTGAAGAATACAGTTGTCAAGATCATCCATGGTGAGCGAAACATCATCCTCCTTGAAGCCAAAAATTCTTTTAGCCTCCCGGGAACCATAAAATTTTTGGCTGGCAATATCGTATTCCCAGTTGCCGACCTTGCCCATTTGCTCAGCTTTCGCATATTTTGCGTTGGCTTCCTCAAGTTCCCTCTCAACCTTGCTGCGTTTTAGGATCTCCTGTTTTAGGTGGTCTGTTTTTTTATTCACCAATCGTTTGATATACCACAGGATGAGCAAGGTCAATACAATCAAAACTGTTCCGTGCTGTCGCAAATAGGCTGTGGAAAAATCAGATATTTCGTCACGTCCTTTCGAGTTTGAGACGAACGGCAGGCCATCGATGCTTGGCTCTACCTGTTGTTGTTTGCTTTCAATAGAGAGAATCTTACCCGTTGCAGTAAGGTCTTGGGCCTGGGCCAATGGGTGAATCGATATGCTGACAAGGCTTGCCAGCAGGGTTACGATGAAGATAAAGAGATTGCGGCTTACGTTTGGATTGGGGCTTTTGCTATGTTCTCTCATTATTTTCGTTTATAAGAGTATGTACCGCTTCGAGGAACTCGTTATTGTTTAAAGGTTTTTCAAATATTTGCTTCGCCCCCAAGGCTTTGGCCATCTTAAGATAAAGATGCGGTTGACAGAGCCCTCCTCCGGAAATGGCGATGATTTTTATTCCAGGAAATTGTTTTGTCAGGGTCATAATTGCGCCTATGCCATCCTGGTTCGGCATAACAATATCGGTTATGATCAGGTCGGGTAATTCTTGTGAGGCCATTTTTAGACCTTCACATCCATCTTTTGATTCGATGACCGTGTAGGCTGCACGGCTCAATAGAGTCTTCAGCATTGCACGAAAATCACTGTCGTCTTCTATTATTAAAATCTTGCTCATTACTTGTCCTGATTTGGTTAAAAGAGTTTTGGGTTTTCCTGATTATCGCCGTGCTTGCCAAGTATTTCCCTAAATGCCGGTAGCGACTCGATAAAGAAATCAAACAGGAAGGGATTGAAATGACTGCCTTTCCCTTCTTGCATTGTGGCGATGACCTTATCTTCCGGCAGAGCCGCCCGATAGACCCTGTCGTTGCTCAGGGCGTCATATACATCTGCCAGGGCGACAATCTGTGCTGATTCTGGAATGGCAGCGCCTTTAAGGCCAAAGGGGTAACCGGAACCATCCCACTTTTCATGGTGATAGAGGGCGATGTCGTGGGCCATTTTGATGAGAGGTATTTCCGAATTATCCAGAATTTGGGCTCCTATCTGTGGATGTCGTTTGATGATGTCGAATTCTTCCTGGGTGAGCTTACCAGGTTTTAACAGGATTTCATCAGGAATGCCAATTTTGCCGACATCGTGCATCGGTCCGGCAACACGGATATAATCAATTTTTTCTTGATTCCAGCCCAAATTGTTGGCAATTATTGCCCCGTAGAGTCCTATCCTCTTAATATGCTGTCCTGTTTCTTCATCGCGATAACCGGAAGCGGAGATGAGGCGGAGGGCTATTTGTTCCTCTCTATTCCGGATATCCTCCGTCCTATCTCGAACCTTCTGTTCAAGCTGTTTTTCATAGCTTGTATGCTCCAGAATTATCCTGCGACGTTCTAATGCATTAAAAACATTTATAATAAATTCGTTTCTCTGAAACGGCTTGATGATATAGCCGAAGGCTCCTTTTTCTAAGGTAGAAACAGCAGTCTCCCGACTGTTTACAGCAGTTGCCATTATCATCGCCGTTGTTGGGAAGTTTTCACTGACGAAGGTTAGAAATTCAACACCCGACTTGTCTGGCATCAAGATATCTGAGATAATCAAATCGAAGTGGATTTGTTGCATTAAGGCAATCGCCTCATCAACTCCATGCGCTCTATCGCAGGAAATGCCTTCTTTATTGAGCCATCTGACCACCAGGTTACATATCTCGGCTTCATCATCAACAACGAGAACGCTGGCTTTTGATATATTTATTGTCTTTTGGGTATTATAAAGATCCATGAATGAAACTTATAGCAAAAGGTTTGGACTACATAAAATGAAGAAGATATCGCACTATTTAAATAAATTATCAATATTTATGCCAACAAAAAAGTAATATCAACTTATGTTATAAACCCGCGAAAACAGGTGTAGTTCGTTTTTCGGAGATTGTAATACGAAAAGGGGCTCAGGCAAATACTCTTTAGAGGAATAAAAGGGAGGTAAAAGAGCCTCCCGTCTGCTTGTTCAGGAGATGAATATTCTCCTTTGATGTCTAAAGGCTCATCATCATGCGGAAGTATAGCATTTGTTTATCGGTAAGGCATAACTTCCGGCATTGCCCCTGCCTTGAAACCTTTGCCTTGTCGCCCCTTCGTATTAAAAAAGACTCCAGAGGGAAGATGAGCTGGGGGAGGTAATATAGCCTCCGCTTGTGTTTTAAGTAGTTTTTCTCTTAGCCCATTCTTGCAGGAAGTTACTGACTCGAATTGATATTTTACGCCTTTGCAAGGGGTTTACAACAGGCAACTCCTCAAAATAATGTAAGGTTATCGTGATGAATAGTGGTGGTAAAGGTGCCTCCCTTTAGGCCACTTGTGGCCTTTCTTTTTTCAAAGAATCCCTAATAATTCGAAGATAACATATTGTATTGGTAGGCGAATATAAGCTTTACCTTAATTTCGCACGGTTTATGCATTAGAGAAATCATGGTAAGTCATGCGATATTGTACCAATAACGAAAAATTGTGTTCAAGGTGTTCAAGTTAAGGTCGAATAGCAGAACGTTCTTTAATCGGACGTACAATTTGTTATCTGATTTTAAGGGGATAGTTGTTTTGATAAATAGCCTGATTTAAAATTTTCCAGTCTGTTTCTCAAGAGCCTGTATTTGTCCCACATCAAAACACCAAAGAAAAACACTGCAAAGGCCTCTGTATTGTCAAAGGAATGTTATGTCTGAAGGATCATCTTTATCTCCGTTGCAATCAACTCTCAAAGAGTTGCAAAATGAGATTCATTCGAATCAACAGCTTATTGAGTCTCTAAAACAGAGTGAAGCAAGATTTCGCCTGCTTTACGAAAATTCTCCACTTCCCTCGCAGTCTCTTGATATTAGTGGCAGGATTGTTGATGTGAATCTGATGTGGCTTAATTCATTCGGCTATACGCGGCGAGAAGTGATTGGAACGTTTTTTATTCAATATCTCCACCATGATGAGATTGATAATTTTGCGCACAATTTTGAGACCCTTAAAACTATTGGTTTGGTATCGAGAGTTGAATTCCAAATGTTCAGGAAAGATGGCTCCCTGGTGTACGTCTCTCTTGACGGAATTATAGAAAAAAACGAAGAGGGTACTTTTCAGCAGAGCTACTGTCTTTTGTATGATGTGACCGAACAAAAAACAAACGAAAAATTAAGACTCAAATCCCAGGATGTCTTGAGCCGCACCTTTGATGCCATTGACGATATTGTCACCATCCAAGACGCAAATGAACATAAAGAGGCAGAAAGGAAATTGCGGGAAAGCGAGACAAAATTTGTTCTGGCTTTTAATGCATGCCCTGATGCAATAGCTATCAATCGCCTTGATGATGGTCTGTATGTTGACATCAATAGTGCCTTTACTGAATTAACCGGCTTCACAATTGCTGATATCCGGGGTAAAACCTACATTGATACCAGCATCTTGTATGACCTCGCAGATAGAAAACGATTGGCCGAGAGTCTTGATACGAAAGGCTATTGCAAAAACCTCGAAGCAAAAGTTTGCAGGAAAGATGGCAGTATTATTACCGCGTTAATGTCAGCGAGAATCATTTCCCTGGACGGAGTCCCGCATCTCATCTCGATTACTCGGGATATCACCGGACAGCAAAAGGCAGAGGCGGAACGGGACCGATTGATTGCCGCAATTGAGCAAACAAGTGACGCCATTGTTATAACCGATCGTGAGGCAAATATTCAGTATGTTAATCCTGCCTTTGAAAAGGTCACTGGCTATACTCGGCAAGAAGTCCTGGGGAAAAATCCGCGCATCCTGAAAAGTGGTGACCAGGACGAACAGTTCTACCTCGATCTTTGGCACACCCTGACCAATGGTCGCACCTTTAAGGGCCGGATGATCAACCGGCGTAAATCCGGCAGGCTTTTTACCGAAGAGGTGACAATTTCGCCAATTCTTGATCGAAAAGGTCAGGTTGTCAGCTTTGTTGCTGTGAAACGTGATATTACTGATCAGATATTGCTCGAGAGCCAGTTGCAACAAGCTCAGAAAATGGAAGCAGTCGGTTGTCTTGTCGGAGGCGTGGCCCATGATTTCAACAATACTCTGGCGGTTATAATTGGCTATACTGAGATGGCACTTGGCAATACCGAGCCCACTGAACAGCTGCATGGTGACTTGACTAAAATACTGGATGCCGCAGGGCGCTCGGCCGATATTGTCCATCAACTGCTCGCTTTCTCAAGAAAACAAACCATTACGCCTAAAGTCCTTGATTTGAATGAGGCTGTGACGGAAATGATCAACATCCTTCAACATCTGATTGGTGAGGATATCGAGCTTCTTTGGCAACCTGGAGCGAATTTATCGCCGGTGAAGATGGATCCAACTCAGATTGATCAAATTCTTGCCAATCTTTGCGTTAATAGTAAGGACGCAATAGTTGGTTTTGGAACTGTAAACATTGAAACTTCTATGGTTTCTTTTGGCAAGGAGTACTGTGCACATCATATTGGTTTTCATCCCGGAAAGTTCGTTCAACTCACGGTGAGTGATAGCGGCTGTGGTATTGATAAGGAGACGCAGAACCATATTTTCGAGCCATTCTTCTCTACCAAGAAATTGGGTGAAGGTACAGGCCTTGGTCTTTCGACGGTCTATGGCATAGTTAAACAGAACAATGGTTTTATCAATATCTATAGCGAGTTAGGTAGCGGAACAACCTTTAAAATATATTTCCAGGCCTCTCAAGACGAACTTCCTGAATCAAAGGAGGAAAACATGAAAGAGATCGGGGCCAGTCAGCGGGAAACTATATTGCTGGTGGAGGATGAACCGGTATTGTTGGAAATGGCGGAAAAGATGCTTGAGTTGCTTGACTATACGGTTTTGAAGGCGAGCAGGCCCAGTGAGGCTCTGCAAATTGCAGAAGAGTATGGCGGTTCTATTGACCTGCTCTTTACCGATGTGGTGATGCCGGAAATGACCGGCAAAGAACTTGCTGAAATATTTCAATCCCGTTGCCCTAAATTAAAAGTTTTGTTCACGTCTGGCTATACCGCCAATGTGATCGCCCAGAATGGCATTTTGGATGAAGGTGTTCTCTTTATTCAGAAGCCATACTCCCTGGATAGTCTCGCCGGTAAATTGAGAGATATTCTGAGCCTTGAATCTGCCTAATAAACAGTTGATTTGCGGCTGCGGAGATAAAAAAATATTTGTAATGAAGACTCCCTGTTGGCTAGGTGCAAAGATGGATGCGTTGATTAAACAGGTCTTTGAGGTCCATGGTTTAGATCTCTTCAGCTTTGATGCAACATTTTTGCACAAAATTTTGGTAAAAAGGGCCGATGCATTGGCTGAGACCGCCTCGGCATATGGCTTGCGGCTGGTCCGGGATTTCGCGGAGGCCCAGACGTTTCTGCAGATGCTGCGAGTAGGTTACAGTGAATTTTTCCGCAACACTCTTGCCTTTGCCATGCTCGAGCGATCAATTCTACCCGGTCTCATTGAAGACAAGGAAAAAGCGGGTCAGCACGCAATAAGGATCTGGTCGGCCGGCTGCGCCACCGGACAGGAGGCCTGGTCACTCGCTATCCTGCTGGATGATCTGATCAGGCTTCAGGGTTCATCGATTGCATACCGTATCATTGCCACCGACCGGTATGAACCGGATCTGATTGTCGCCCGCGCAGGTCTTTATTCCGAGGATGAGGTTGGAAATGTGCGGATGTCCCATCTGCGCAGTTATTTTTCCACGAAGAATGCCTCTTTCCAAGTTAGCTCAGAACTCAAAGATCGCGTGACTTTTTCAGTTTATGATCTACTCGATGAACAGACAAGCTGTCCGCCGGAGTCCATCTTTGGTAATTTTGATCTAGTATTTTGCAGTAATGTCCTCCTCTATTACCGGCCAGAGAAGCAAATGTTTATTCTTAATAAACTGAGGTTTTGCCTCGCCTCTGGCGGATATCTTGTCACCGATGAAACAGAGGGGCGGATTGTCGAAGGAGTCGGTGGTTTTCAACAAGCGACATCACCTGTGGCCATATTTGTCAAAGATTGGAAAAATATGGCTAGATGAATAAAGAGATGTTATTTCCATAGAATTAAATATTTTCCTTGTTGTCGACCAGGAGCATAAAGTGATTCTGAAGAATATTCGAATTAATACGCTGTTACGATTAGGGCTTGGTCTGATCCTCGCCCTCGTCATCCTGCTCGGTGCCGTTGCCTTGGTGCAGACGAATTTCCTCTGGTCCCAGACCGAATTGATCTATAAGCATCCGCTGCAGGTTAGCCGTGCCGTGGGACAACTGAAAGCTGATATCGAGAATATGCGCCGGGCAATGCGCGATTTGCTGCTGGCCGACAATGATCAGGAGATGATCAAGGCCCAAAAGGATATCGAAGTCAGCACGCTAGATGCTGCCCGCCAATTTGAGGTCGTCTATGATCGTTACCTCGGTCCCCGTTCCGACATCTCCTCTCTGGAAGACGATTTTGTCGAATGGAAAATCTTTCAGGAAGAACTTGTTCAGTTGGCCCATGCCGGTAGAAAAGACCAGGCTCTGGCCCAATTAAAGAGAGCCCACGCTCGTGGTCAATCTTCTAAGGTGTTGGTGGAGCATATTCAGACGATTTCTGACTTCGCCCGAAATATGGGCGATAAATTCTATCGCCAGGCGACGTTGCAAAATGATTCTCTGAAACGTCATCTAGTGGCAAGCCTCGCTACTATCCTGCTGGTTTGTATTTTTATATCCTGGTTTCTGATGCGTCGGATCAGAAAACCGCTGGCGGATCTGACCAGGGCGGCAAACGAGTTTCGGCTTGGTGAATTGGACAGCCGGAGCGAGTATGTGGCGGAGAACGAGTTTGGTGCCTTGTCGGCCGCCTTTAATGAAATGGCCGAAACCGTTGAGACCCAGATGTTTATCAATGAGCAGGCGGCTCTGATCACCGGGATGATGCTCCAGGAAAGAGAGGTACGTACCTTCTTTCAAAAGCTGATCAAGGAGCTTCTCGAGCATACCGCTTCGCAGAGTGGGGCAGTTTATTTATTGAATAAGCAGGAAACGTTATTCGAACACTTTGAATCCATAGGGCTCTCCGACATCGGCCACAGATCTTTTTCGGCCTCGACCCTTGAAGGTGAGTTTGGGGCGGCTCTGGCGACGGGGGTAATGCAGCGGATTAGTGATATACCGGAAGATACCCGATCCATTTTAGCCACCGTATCAGGTGATTACCTTCCTCGGGAGATTATCACTCTGCCACTTTTCTCCGACGGGAAGGTGGTGGCAATGATATCACTTTCCAGTATTCAAAATTATGAAGAAAAGGCCATCCGATTTCTGGAGACCATTGTTGTCACAGTGACGGCCAGGATGAATGGCCTGTTGGCGTATAGGCAGGTCCAGGAGCTGGCGAAGCGGCTCGGTCAGCAGAACATGGAGCTGAATTCCCAAAAACAGGAGTTGATCGCCCAAGCCAATGAGCTCAGCCACCAGAACACCGAACTGGAGATGCAAAAGAATCAACTGGACGCAGCCAATCGTCTCAAGAGCACCTTTTTGTCCAATATGAGCCACGAACTGCGCACGCCGCTTAACTCGGTAATTGCCCTGTCGAGTGTGCTGGGCCGGAGGTTGGCCGGCAAAATTCCTAAAGAGGAAGTCGACTATCTTGAGGTGATCGAGCGAAACGGCAGGCACCTGCTGTCCCTGATCAACGATATCCTGGATCTCTCCCGTATCGAATCCGGCCGGATCGAGATAAGCCCGTCTTGTTTCTCGCTGCGGATGTTGATGGGCGAGGTGTTGGAGATGATCGATCCCGAGGCGCGCGAGAAAGGTATTGCCCTTCAAAACCAGATAGATGAGAATCTTCAGCCGATAACCACGGATCCCGAGAAATTAAGACATATTGTTCAGAACCTCGTCAGCAATGCGGTTAAATTCACCGAAACGGGCTCAGTTGTTGTCTCGGTACAATTGGTTGAAGATCAGATTCATATTGCCGTGCGTGATACCGGCATAGGGATCGCCGCTGAACATCTTCCTCATATCTTCGAGGAATTTCGTCAGGCAGACGAAGGCACCTCTCGGAGGTATGGCGGAACCGGCCTTGGGCTGGCTATTGCCAAAAAATATGCCAACCTGCTCCTCGGTGATATTACCGTTGAGAGTACTCCGGGTAAGGGGTCAACCTTCACTCTCTGCCTGCCAACGGATCTTTGCCGGCCTGATGCAGAAGTGAAAAATTATTTGGGTCGTAGTGCAGGGACGGTCTCTGACCTTCAGGACATTGGCCCCGGCCGGGGACAATGTATCCTCCTTGTCGAGGATAGTGAACCCGCAGTGGTACAGATGACCGACATTCTCACTGAACATGGCTATCTTGTAGAGGTTGCCCGCGATGGTTCGGACGCCCTGGCCTATGTTGAAGGTTGTCTGCCCGATGCGGTGATTCTTGATCTCATGATGCCGGGCATGGACGGTTTTGAAGTTCTCCGGCAGATTCGCAGTACGGATCGAACCGCCCCTCTGCCGGTGCTGATCCTTACTGCCAAGCATGTCACCCAGGAGGAGTTGAGTTTTCTGACCGGCAATAATATCCATCAGTTGATCCAGAAGGGAGATATCAATCAGAGTCAACTTCTGGCCACGGTGGCGAAAATGGTGGCTCAATCAGAGGAAAAACTGACAGCTCCCACACCAGGCAACACAGGCGACAGGCCGCATAGGTTGCTGCCTCTCGTTCTGGTGGTAGAAGACAATCCCGATAACCTTAAAACCGCTCGGGCCATCCTGGAAGAGCGTTATACCGTGATCGACGCGGCCGACGGGCTGACCGCCATCGAGCTGGCCAGAGAGCATCGGCCGGATCTCATCCTGATGGATATTGCTTTGCCGGTAATGGATGGTTTTTCGGCACTGGCAGCTCTCAGGCAGGATGAGGTTCTCCGTCATATTCCGGTGGTTGCCGTCACCGCCAGTGCGATGAAGGGTGACCGGGAGGAAATCCTTGGCCATGGCTTTGATGGCTACGTCTCTAAACCGATAGACGAAAAGAAGTTTATGCAGCTTCTCCAAAAGGTAATCCATGGTGGTAAATAAACTGACGATTTTGGCCATAGACGATAATCGGGACAACCTGACCACGATCCGGGCGGTCTTATTGGACAGATTACCCGAAGCAAAAACCCTTACCGCTACGAATGGCAGCCAGGGGGTGGCGCTGGCCCTGGCAGAAGACCCGGATGTGATCCTGCTCGATATCGTCATGCCGGATATGGACGGTTATGTCGTTTGCCGAAAGCTTAAAAACACCGAGTTTGTCGCGGATATTCCGGTGATCTTTCTGACTGCGATCAGGACCGATCTAAAAAGTCGGCTTAAAGCTCTGGAGATGGGGGCAGAGGGATTTCTTGCCAAGCCTTTCGATGAGATTGAGCTGATTGCCCAGATCAAGGCAATGGCCAAGATTAAAAAGGGCAACAGGCACGAGCGGCAGGAAAAAGCCCAGCTGGCCAACCTGGTCGCCCAACGAACCGAGGAACTTGAACGAGAACTTGCGGAGCGTAAGCAGGTCGAGGCCTCTAATCGAATGTTGTTACAGGAAACGCAGGACCGTCACCATGAGATTGCCGCGCTGATGCGTGCATCGCATGCGGTACTCGAAAACAATGACTTTGGAACCAGCATCAAAATGATTTTCCAAGAATGCAAGCAGCAACTGGGTACCGCACGCGGGTTTGTTGCACTCTTGAACGAAGATGGTTCTACGCATACATTGCTTTTTCGGGATATTGATGATCGAGAGTGGATTGAATCTGGTCAGTATACCTGTTCGATAACGGAATTAGACATTGAGGTATACCGGACAGGAAAGGCCGTTTTTGATAATGATTGTATAAACAGTGCCTGGACTCGAGGTTTGCCTAAGGACCACGCGACTTTGTATAATGTCATGTTGGCTCCCATGCCATTGCAAGGCACGATCGTTGGTCTGATAGGACTCATCAATAAGCAGGGCGATTTTACCGAGGATGATGCCCGTATAGCAACGGGGTTCGGCGAAATAGCCGCCTTGGCACTGTCCAAAAGCCGTAATCTGGAATCTCTTGAAAATAGTGAGATTCGTTTTCGGTCACTTGTCGAGACAGCAACCGATGCCATTATTTCTATTGATGTTAAGGGAGCTATCACCCACTGGAACCGGGGAGCTGAAAATATCTTTGGATACACAGCAGCCGAGACAATGGGCAAGAGTATCACCCTTATCATGCCTGCAACTGCCCACGAGGCACACTCTGTTGCCTTTGCCCGAATGATTGAGCGTGGACAATTGCAGCAAATTGGTATCTCCAGAGAGATGCTCGGTTTGAAAAAAGATGGAACCGAGTTCCCTGTTGAATTGATGCTTTCCAGATGGCAGACCGGTGAAGGAGTCTTTTTCACCAGCATCATTCGTGATATAACCGAACGAAAACATCAGGAAGAGGCGAGAGCCAGGCTTCAGGCTCAATTGAACCAAAGCCAGAAAATGGAGGCAATTGGCGTGCTGGCCGGTGGTATTGCCCATGATTTTAATAATATTCTCGGCGCAATTTTTGGATATGCCGAGATGGCAAGAGATGATTCGCCCCAGGGTTCACAAGTGGCCAATGATCTTGATCAGGTGTTGACTGCAGCGTACCGCGCCAAGGAACTGGTGAAACAGATTCTGAGCTTCAGTCGGCAATCAAAAACAGATCGCATCCCTATTCAAATTCAATCACTGGTCAAGGAAGCGCTGAAAATGCTGCGAGCCTCAATCCCAACAACTATCAAGATTTCTGCTACTATTGATAATCGGTGTGGAGTTATTCTGGCAGAACCGACCCAAATTCATCAGATCGCCATGAATCTCTGCTCCAATGCTTTTCATGCCATGGAAGAAACCGGTGGTGAACTTACAGTGGCCTTGAACCCGGTTTTTATGGATACCCCTGAGGAGTTGAAAGGGGCAGAGCCGGGAGAATTTGTTGAGTTGACGGTGAGTGACACAGGGCGTGGCATCGGAGCGGATATTATTAAAAATATATTTGATCCCTATTTTACAACCAAGGAGGTGGGGAAGGGCACTGGCCTCGGTTTATCCATCACCCATGGGATTGTAAAAAGCTATGGTGGCACCATCGATGTTGAAAGTACTCTTGGTCGAGGAACCACAGTCCGGGTCTGTTTCCCGGTAATAGAAGAGGAAGTAAAAAATCCTGACTTGATTGCCGAACCCATGCCTGGCAAAGAGCGGATATTGTTTCTGGATGATGAGGAAATTCTCGTTAACATGGGCACAATTATGCTGGAGCGTCTGGGATACACAGTTACTGCCTATACCCAGAGTATCGAGGCTCTGGCTGATTTCGTATCTGATCCGCAAAAGTTTGATTTGGTTATCACAGATCAGACCATGCCGTCAATGACCGGTACAGATCTGGCCCGTCGGATGCTGCAAGTCAGGCCTGATATACCGATTATTCTTTGTACGGGGTACAGTAATCTCGTGAACGAGAAGTCGGCTGCAGCCATGGGGATTAAGGCTTTCGCATTGAAACCCCTGTCCGGGAAGGCGCTGGGGAGTCTGGTTCGGGATGTGCTCCAAAGGGAAGAAATTGATACGAAAGGCTAGTTTTATAACTGACAAAACCTGAAAGGAAATTATGTCCCAATTGGGATTATTAAGTGTCATTCTGACCCATCCAACTGTAGCTGTTTGTTTCTAAACGATTATTTTTGTATTATTTTATTCGTCTGATTCTGTTTTTGTCTCTCTATAGACATATTGCCTCAAATTTCAGACGGTCATTGTCTGAACCTCCCTTTTGCATTTCTGCGATTTATCAAAAAAATTAGCCTTTAAGTCGTCATCTTTTGTCAGTCTTGGTTTGTGTTTTTCAAAATAGCAAGTTTTCAATGTATTAAAATCACAAGGAATTATTGTGGCATGTAACTTGCTCAACACTGGGTGTGGTCATCAGGATCAAAAGGACAGACCGAAACATCTACAGAAAACCAAACTCAGAAAAGGATGGTAACATTATGGCAATTCGAGAGGAAGTTTATGGTTATTTCATTCCAAGTGTGACTCTTATCGGTATAGGTGCTGCGAAACAGATTCCAGCCAAGATTAGAGATCTCGGCGGTTCCAAACCCCTCATCGTCACCGATAAGGGTATCACCGGAGCTGGTATTACCAAGCAGATCACCGATCTCATGGAAAAAGCTGAGATGCAGTTTGTTGTCTATGACGAAACAATCCCCAATCCAACTGATAAAAATGTCGAAGCCGGAGTTGAGGCTTACAAGAAAAACAAATGTGACAGCTTGATCACCCTGGGTGGTGGTAGTTCTCATGATTGCGGTAAAGGCGTTGGCCTGGTTATAGCCAACGGCGGCAAAATTCAAGATTTCGAGGGCGTGGATAAATCAACCAAGCCTATGCCTCCTTATCTGGCCGTTAACACCACCGCAGGTACCGCCTCTGAGATGACCCGCTTCTGTATCATCACCGACACCGCCCGCCACGTGAAAATGGCTATCGTTGATTGGCGCGTAACTCCCGGTATCGCATTAGATGATCCACTCCTGATGATGGGAATGCCACCAGCACTTACCGCCGCCACTGGAATGGACGCTCTCACCCATGCCGTTGAGGCTTATGTTTCCACTATTGCTACCCCGATGACCGACTCCGCTGCTGAAAAAGCTATTGAATTGATTGCCAAGCACCTTCGTCCGGCTGTTGCCAATGGCCAGGACATTGTCGCCCGTGAGGGTATGTGTTACGCGCAGTATCTCGCCGGAATGGCCTTTAACAATGCCAGCCTTGGCCACGTTCATGCCATGGCCCATCAGCTTGGTGGTTTTTATGATCTGCCCCACGGTGAATGTAATGCTATTCTGCTTCCTCATGTCTGCACATTCAACCTGATTGCCAAAATGGACCGGTTTGTCAAAATCGCTCAATTGATGGGTGAAAATGTTGATGGCCTTTCCCCTCGTGCTGCTGCAGAACTGGCAGTATCTGCGATCCAGAAACTTTCCACGGATGTTGGCATACCATCAGGTTTGGTCGAACTTGGTAAACGTTACGGCAAAGATGTCAAGGCCGGTGATATCGATACCATGACTGGGAACGCCCAGAAAGATGCCTGTGGTATGACTAATCCTCGTACTCCCAGTGATAATGACGTCAAGGCCATCTACAAAGCAGCACTTTAATTTAACCCCGGTGAACGGGAAATAAGCCGGGATAAGCACCTTGAGACAGATTGATTTATTACAAAAAAACAAGAAATCAATCTGTAAGGTACTAAAAGGAAATCTGGTGGAATCTGCCGCTGTTGAACGTCACACGACAGCGCAGGTTTTACCGGAATTTATAAGTTGCAAATTCTAACATATGCAGGTGCGGTATTACGGGACACGAAATATCGCGTCCCGTATTTGTATTTGAAAAAACTGGCAACCAGTATGTTTCACTAACTTTTAATTAGGAGAAGATAATGCAGAGAAAAAAACTGTATGTCAATGGCATTGAGAGGACGGTAGTTACAGAAGCCTCCGATCTGCTGTCTGATGTAATCCGAAAAACCCTCCATCTCACCGGTACAAAAGTCGGTTGTGGTCAGGGGCAATGCGGTGCTTGTAATGTCATTATTGATGGCAAGTTGCTCCGCTCATGTGTCACTAAGATGAATAGGGTAGCTGATGGTGCGGCTGTTACTACTATCGAGGGTATTGGTACTCCAAGCGATCTCCATGCCCTGCAGATGGCGTGGATGGTGCATGGCGGCGCCCAGTGCGGATTTTGTACCCCTGGTTTTATTGTCTCTGCCAAGGCTCTGATTGATACTAATCCCGATCCATCCCGTGAAGATATCCGCGATTGGTTTCAAAAGCACCGTAACGCCTGCCGTTGCACAGGTTACAAACAGCTGGTCGATTCAGTCCAGGATGCTGTCAAAGTCCTCAAGGGTGAAATCACCATGAAGGATTTGGCTTACAAAATTCCTAAGGATGGCAAAGTGTTCGGCACCAACATGCCGCGACCAAGTGCTGCCGCTAAGGTGACCGGTACCTGGGACTTTGGTGCGGACGATGGTTTGGCCCTGCCGGAAAATACCCTGCAGATGGCTCTGGTTCAGGCGGAAGTTTCCCATGCCAACATCCTCTCCATTGATACCAGTGAAGCCGAAAAAATGCCTGGTGTTTTCAAGGTTGTAACCGCGAAAGACATCAAGGGTAAAAACCGTATCACCGGCCTTATTACCTTTCCAACCAATAAAGGTGACGGTTGGGATCGTCCAATTCTCTGCGATACCAAGATTTTTCAGTTTGGCGATGCGATGGCTATCGTTTGTGCCGATACTGAAAAACATGCTAAAGCAGCTGCGAAAATGGTCAAGGTTGAACTCGAAGAGCTGCCTGCTTACATGAGCGCTCCGGCGGCCATGGAGCCCGATGCCATCGAAATTCATCCCGGCACGCCTAATATTTATTACATTCAGAAGATTGCCAAGGGTGAAGAAACCAAGCCGGTTTTCGATAAAGCAGATGTCGTTATCGAAGGGGATTTTTATGTCGGCCGTCAACCCCATATGCCCATCGAGCCTGATGTCGGATACGCCTATCATGATGAAAATGGCAAATTGATGATCCATTCAAAATCCATCGGTGTCCATCTCCATCTTTATATGATAGCTCCAGGCTTGGGAGTTGAGCCTGAGAATATCGCTCTCATACAAAATAACACTGGTGGAACCTTTGGTTATAAGTTCAGCCCGACCATGGAAGCTCTTGTCGGCGCTGCGGCTATTGCCACCCAACGACCGGTTTTCCTTTGCTACGATTACTTCCAGCAACAAACCTACACCGGCAAACGTTCACCGTTCTGGACCAACGTCCGCTATGCTGCAAGCAAAGATGGTCAACTGCTGGGCATGGAATCGGATTGGTCCGTTGATCATGGACCTTATTCCGAATTTGGTGATTTACTGACCCTTCGTGGTGCTCAGTTCATCGGTGCTGGCTATGACATCAAAAACATCCGGGGGGAAGGGCGCACCGTGTGTACCAACCATGCATGGGGCTCTGCCTTCCGTGGATATGGTTCTACCGAGAGTGAATTCCCCTCTGAAGTTTTGATGGATGAGTTGGCTGAAAAATTAGGCATGGATCCGTTGGAACTACGATACAAAAACTGTTATCGCAAAGGTTCCACCACCCCAACCGGACAAGAACCAGAGGTTTACTCCCTGCCGGATATGCTCGACAAACTTCGCCCGAAATATGAGGCAGCAAAGAAGAGAGCTGCCGCCAACAGCACAGATGCCGTTAAGCGGGGTGTCGGTATCTCTCTTGGTGTATACGGTTCCGGCTTGGACGGCCCTGATACGGCAGAAACTGATGTTGAATTAAATGCTGATGGCACCGTCACTATCTTCAACACCTGGGAAGATCATGGCCAGGGTGCGGATATGGGAACGATGGCTACTGCCCATGAAGCATTGCTGCCCTTGGGAATCACTGCGGACCAGATCAGATTGGTAATGAACGATACCAGTCTATGTCCAAATTCCGGTCCTGCCGGTGGTAGCCGTAGTCAGGTTGTTGTTGGTCAATCCATCCGTGTTGGTTGTGAAGAACTGGTTAAGGTCATGAAAAAGGCTGATGGCTCCTTCCGTACCTATGATGAAATGGTCGCCGAAAAAATCCCGACCAAAGTCCATGGCAAATGGAGTGCTCCTGCTGGTAATTGTGATGAAAATGGTCAGGGTAATCCTTTCTGTTGTTACATGTACGGTCTTTTCCTGGCTGAGGTCGCAGTGGAAATCAGCACCGGCAAGACCACTGTAGACGCTATGACCTGTGTTGCCGATGTCGGTAAAGTCGTCAATAAACTGGTTGTTGATGGCCAGATTTATGGCGGAATGGCGCAGGGAATTGGTCTGGCACTCTCCGAGGACTTCGAGGATATCAAAAAGCATTCAACCCTTATGGGCGCTGGCTTTCCGTATATCAAGCAGATTCCGGATAATATGGAAATCATTTATGTTGAATCCTCTCGTCCGGATGGACCCTTTGGTGCTTCCGGTGTTGGCGAAATGCCATTGACCAGTCCCCATGCGGCTATTATCAACGGCATATACAACGCTTGTGGTGCAAGGATTCGTCATCTTCCTGCCCGGCCGGAGAAAGTATTGGCGGCGATGCCTAAATAAAACTATTCAATGAGTAAATTGTAGTATAAAGGCCAAAAATAAAGGGGCAGTGATCATACTGCCCCTTTGTTTTTCAGCTCATCAAAAACATTATTTCCTTTCAAAGTTTTTTTTAACCAAACCCGGATTTAAGCAATGGATCAACTACAACTCAGAGAATTAGAGGCTCGGTGTATTCAGGAGGAACAACCTTTCTGCACTGCCGCCTGTCCCATCCATGTTGATGTCCGTGCCTTTATGGCCAGCCTTGCCAAGGGAGACGTCCGTGGCGCCAGGCGGATTCTTGACCGGACTATGCCTTTTCCAGAAATTGTCGGTCGTCTGTGTGAACAGCCCTGTTACTCCTTTTGTAAGCGGGGCGAGATTGGTGACCCTCTGTGCACAGGCAAGCTCGAACGTTATTGTGTCAGTAACAGTACGGCTGTGCTGAAGCTGCCAAAATTACCAATGAAAGATGGCAGGGTTGCTGTTATTGGCTGTGGACTTTCCGGTATGACGGCGGCCCTTGATCTCTCCCGCAAGGGACGAAACACAACGCTCATTACCTCAAGTGTCGGCCTGGGCGGCAGCCTGCGTGCCCTCGATGAAACGCTTCTGCCTCAGGAGACCTTGGTGCAGGCCGAGGCAACCCTTGCCAACTACGACGTTAGTTTGCAAACCGGCACTACCTTATCTCAAGAGAATATTGCTGCACTTGTTGCCGACTATGACGTCGTCTATTTTGATCTGGATGAGATCAGCCCGAATCAGTTGCCCGGTGCGGCAGGCGAGGCCGATCGGCATACATTGGTTCTTGGCTTGCCCGGTTGCATTGCCGGTTGCTTTGCCGGCGGTGGTATTGCACCGGACAGCGCTGATTTTTCGGTGATCAAACAGGTAGAAGATGGCCGCCGCGCCGCCCTGTCCATTGAACGATATTTGCAGAAGGTATCACTCACCGCCCAGCGGGATTTGGAAGGTACCAGAACAACCCGGATGTACACCGTGACCACAGGCATTGCCCCCGCTGTAGAAATAGTCGCCGCTGATGAGCTTGCAGGCTACACTGATGATGAGGCCAGTCTTGAGGCTGGTCGCTGCATCCAGTGCGAGTGCATGGAATGCGTCAAACAATGCGTCTATCTTCGTGAGTATAAGGAATATCCGAAGACGCTCATTCGGAAAATATACAATAATCAGGCCATTGTTCAGGGCACCAGGGCAGCCAATTCAATGATCAATGCCTGTAGTCTCTGTAACCAGTGCACAACCATCTGCCCAAATGATTTCCCCGTGGCCGAAGTCTGCCGCGTCAGTCGGAATGAAATGGTGCAAGGCAACTTCATGCCGCCTTCGGCCCATGAATTCGCCCTGGAAGATATGTCCTTTAGCCAGAGCGAGTTCTGCTCTCTCAGCCGTCATCAACCCGGCACCTCGGTCAGTCGATATATCTTTTACCCCGGCTGTCAGCTGGCTGGTTCCTCGCCGGAGATCGTCAAGAACAGTTACCAGTTTCTCTGTGAGCAATTAACCGACGGTGTTGGCCTGATGCTTGGCTGCTGCGGTATTCCCGCCCACTGGGCTGGCCAGGAAAAACTGTTTGACCAGACGATGACCCGCTTCAAAACCGAGATTGAACAACTGGGCCAGCCAACGGTGATCACCGCCTGCTCAAGCTGTTTATCGATTTTTAAGGAATTTGCCGGAGATATTGTGGTGGTCTCCCTCTGGGAGGTTCTGGATACCTTGGAGTTGCCAGCCGGCAAGGGTATCAAATCAGAGCAGCTGCTTACCATCCATGATCCATGCACAGCCAGGGACCAGGAGGCACTGCGCGCCAGCGTCCGTAATATCTGCGGCAGGCTGGCGCTGGATATTGTCGAGAACGATTTTACTGGCGAGCTCACTGATTGTTGCGGTTACGGCGGCTTGATGCAGTTTGCCAACCTCACTTTAGGCAGCAAGGCAGCCAAGGTCAAAGCAGACCGGAGTGAACATGCTGGCCTTGCCTACTGCGCCATGTGTCGCGATAATCTTGCAGCTAACGGTGCACTGGTTGCCCATCTTTTAGACTATATTTTTCCGGGAGCCGGGGAAGGTGACCCCTTGAAACGAAAAAATCCCGGTTTTTCGGCACGTCATGAAAATCGGGCACGATTGAAAGAGCAACTGCTCTCAGAGCTTTGGGGGGACGCTGCCCGTCCAAAACCTGAACATAAAAAAATACAATTGATAGTCAGTCAGGATGTGTTGGATCTCATGAACAGCCGCCATATTCTTGAGGAGGATATCCAGAAGGTTATCCTCTTTGCCGAGCAAACTGGCAAGCATTTGATCAATCCTGACAATAATCACCGTCTGGCCAGCTATAAGCCGGTTAGGGTAACCTATTGGGTGGAATATGAAGTGACGGATCAAGGGTATGTGATCCATAACAGCTACAGCCACCGTATGCAGTTGCCGGAGGTAATCTCATGAGCACCTTTTCCTTTATTGAAGCGACGTCCTGGCATTGCAACGGCTGCAGCCAACCCCTGCAACCGACTAAGATCAAGGTCACCTATTTAAACTCGGTCTTTGCCGTGGAACTGATGGCCTGTCCACAGTGTGGCGTCATCCTGGTGCCGGAAAAGCTGGCGGTGGGGAAGATGCTGGAAGTGGAACAACTCCTCGAAGACAAGTAATATGGAAGCAATGAACTCTCCTCGTCCATCCCAGGTAACAACTCTTTACGAGCAGGATGAACTGTCCCAGATAACCGGCGGAACGCTCCGGCCCGGCGGCATTGCCCTGACCAATGAGATTGTTAGTTACTGCAAGCCGACTGCTGGTTCGACCATCCTCGATGTCGGCTGTGGTCCAGGCCATACGGTGGCCATGCTGGCCTCGGTTTTTGGTTTGCAACCAACAGGCCTTGACCCGTCCGCCGCCATGCTTGCTACAGCGGCCGAACGGCTTTCGACTGCGCCGAATGTTACATTTCTCCAGGGAGAAGCCACTGACATCCCTTGTGCATCGCAAAGTTTTGCTATGGTCATTTCCGAATGTGTCCTTTCACTTACCGGCGATATAGGCAAGAGCCTTCAGGAAATGCACAGGGTGCTCCGGCAGGGTGGAACGCTGATTCTAACCGATATCTATCGTAAACAAGCTAAACTAAAAGCGGATCTTCCGAATTTGCAGAGTTGCATTAGTCATGCCCTGCCTATAGAAACCATTGAAGATCAAGTCTGCCAGGCTGGTTTTGCTCTACATATCCTACGGGACCGCAGTGACCTGCTCAAACAGCTGGCGGGTCAGATTATCTTCAGCTATGGAAGCCTTGAAAAATTCTGGCAGCTCTTCATGGGAGCCGAGGCTGCCCATAAAACGAATTGTGCCCTGGCCACCGCACCGCTCGGTTATTATGTGCTCATTGCCCACAAAAGTACCCAAAATGGAGGTGTTTCAAATGGATGATACTTCTTTGCGCATCATGCAGTTGTCGGCCAAAGGATTTTGCTGTAGCCAGATCATGATGCAACTGACGCTGGAAGATATGGGGGAAGGCAATGTGCCCCTCATCCGCGCCATGGCTGGACTTTGTGAGGGCTCCGCGAGCGGTGACCTTTGCGGTGTGGCCAGCGGGGCTGCCTGCATTATGGCCCTGTACGCCGCTAAAGGGAGCGACGAAGAAACATCCTTAGACTGTTATCCACTGTTACTGTCAGAGTTTATGGACTGGTTTAAAGAAAATGCTTCTTCCTGGGGCGGTGTGCACTGCGACGACATCATCGCCTTTCACGGCGAGAAAAAACCTGAAGTCTGCGGCGACATCATGGTGCGAGCCCGTGAGATGATTTTACAGATTCTCTCGGAAAATAATATTGACCCCAGCCTGCCAAGAGAACAAGCCAGTGAGTTCTGAACATTCCCTGCAACAGCTGTCTACCACAGCAAGTCTCTGTCCGGTTTGCCTCTGCCGAGTTCCCGCCATTCGCGAGCAGCAGGATGATACTGTTTTTCTAGTCAAACAATGCCCGGAGCACGGTTCGTTTCGTACCGTAATCTGGCGGGGACGGGTGCCTTTTGCCACTTGGCTGCGGCCCAAAAAGCCTTCTACACCCCAGCAGAGCTTCACTGCTATTGACCGGGGATGTCCCTTTGATTGTGGCCTTTGCCCGGATCATGGCCAGCATACCTGCACTGCCCTGCTTGAAATCACCCAGCGCTGCAACCTGCACTGCCCGGTTTGTTTTGCCGATGCCGGTGTCAAAGCTGACAAGGCGGATGATCCCTCACTGAGCCGGATCGGTTTTCATTATGACCGGGTCATGGAAGCATCCGGTGCCTGCAATATTCAATTGTCCGGTGGCGAGCCAACGGTGCGCGACGACCTGGCGGAGATCATTGCTCTGGGGCGGAGGAAAGGGTTTTCTTTTCTCCAGCTCAATACCAACGGCCTGCGCCTTGCTGCGGATCCGGGTTATACTCTCGCCCTTAAAAAAGCTGGACTGAGCTCGGTGTTTCTTCAATTTGACGGCTTAAGCAGTGGCACCCATACCGCCCTGCGCGGTCGGGATCTGAGGGCTGTTAAGGAACAGGCAATTTTGCACTGTCAAGCTGCGGGCCTGGGTGTGGTGCTGGTGCCGACTCTGGTCCCGGGGGTTAATACCCACGAGGTCGGGGCGATCATCGATTATGCTGCGAGCTTTGCCCCTACGGTGCGCGGCGTGCATTTTCAGCCGGTCAGCTATTTTGGTCGTTTTCCAGAAGCCCCGGCGGACGAGGACCGGCTGACGCTGCCGGAACTGCTCGGGTTGATAGATGAGCAAAGCCATGGGGCAATTACCCTTGAACACTTTGCGCCACCCGCCTGCGAACATGCGCTCTGTTCGTTTCATGGTAATTTCCTGGTGGAAGAAAGCGGCGCGCTTCTGCCCCTTGGCAATCGACAGACAGCCTGTTGTTCCACCGGTGAACCGAATAATGACACTCATTCCGACGACATCCCTTCGGCGCTGGAAGGCCGGGAAAAAAGCGTGGCCTTTACCGCCCGGCAATGGTCTCTGCCCATGGCGTCTGCTCCCTGTACTTGCGCGGGTGACAAAACGGCGGCACCGCAGGATGATCTGGATCGTTTTCTGGCCCGTGCCCGCACTCACACCTTTTCTATCTCGGCCATGGCCTTTCAGGATGTGTGGAATATTGATCTAGAGCGTTTGCAGGGCTGTTGTATCCATGTGGTTTCCCCGGAAGGCAGGCTTGTTCCATTTTGTGCCTACAATTTAACCTCCAATATGGGAAAACCACTCTATCGCGGAGTTAAAGAACCATGATGATAACCCCGCTGGAAGCCTTGGTCAGCAAGAGTATCGGCCGACCTTTTGATAAGGGCAGCATGCCACTGACGCGAACGGCCATTGAACGTTATCAGGGAAAACAACTGCGTAAAATTTTTAATTTTTGCCGGGAAAATTGTTCTTTTTACCGGCAAAAATTTGCCGATGCTGGTATCTCAACGATCTCAGGAATGGAAGATTTGTCCCGCCTTCCTCTGACAAGTGAACAAGAACTCCGCAACCACGGGTCGGAAATGGTTTGCGTCAGCCAGGATGCAGTGGCGCGGATCATCACCATCCACAGTTCCGGTACCACCGGTGCTTCGAAGCGGCTCTTTTTCACCGATGAGGATTTGGAGCGAACCCTGGATTTCTTCCATCAGGGTATGCAGGTATTGGTCAGTCCCGGTCAGAGGGTGGCGATTCTTCTGCCGGGCTCAACGCCCGATTCCACCGGCCACCTGCTTGCCCAGGCGCTTAAGCGGATGCAGGTGGCAAGCGAGATTGTAGGTTTGGTGGACGATCCCGAGCAGGCGGCGCGACAGTTGACTAAAAGCCGCCCCGATGTGCTGGTGGGTTTTCCGGTGCAGATCCTGGCTATTGCCCGTATGGCTGCGGCCAAGGCCATTCCGGTCGGTAAGATCCGTTCGGTGCTTCTCTGTTCGGATTATATTCCGGAGAGCCTGAGTCGTCAGTTGACTGACGTGCTGGCCTGCGAAATATTCACCCATTACGGGACGGTGGAAACCGGCCTCGGTGGTGGGGTGGACTGTATGGCGCACCGGGGGACACATCTCCGGGAGGCGGATTTATTGTTTGAAATAATTGATCCACAGACGGCTCAATCGCTGCCTGATGGCAAGTGGGGCGAAATTGTTGTGACCAGCCTGACCCGTACCGGTATGCCGCTGCTTCGTTATCGCACCGGCGACCTGGGACGGTTGCTTGGCGGCACCTGTCCCTGCGGCAGCAATATTCGACGACTCGACAAGGTCCTTGGCCGGATAAAGCAAGGTCGAACTTTGAAAAATGGCTCTCAACTGGCGCTCAGCACCCTGGATGAAATGTTTTTTACTGTACCTGGCCTGCTTGATTTCAGGGCAGTCTTGACCACGGAAAAACAACACGACAAACTTTTGATAGATCTTGCCGTCATTGCTGGCACTGAAGATGCTGTTATCCGTCAATCTACTGAAATATTAGTAGAAATTCAAAAAAAATATGAGCTGGAGTTCGACCTCACCATTGATTCCACCGGCAAAATATATAAAGGTAAACGTATTCTAGAAGACACACGAGAGGAAAGCTGACCATGAAAAAACTCATTCAACACATATGCGCATCTTTAACAGAAGGGGAAGATCTCGTCCTCGTCACCATTTCCAGCCAGTCCGGTTCCACCCCTAGGTTGGCTGGGGCTAAAATGATTATCCACCGCGATGGCCGTATTGCAGGCACCATCGGCGGCGGTCTCGTTGAAGCGCAGGCCATCAAAGAGGCCGCGAAGTGTTTTGCCAGTGGTCATTCCATGCGTCGCGCCTTTGACCTTTCCAACGGAGACGCAGCGATCACCGATATGATCTGCGGTGGCAAAATGGAACTCTTTCTTGAATTTATCCGGGCCGACGAAGGCAACCGAACGGTTTTTCAAGCCCTGAACGAGACCATGGCATCGGGACGTCGGGCTGCACTGGTTTGTCCACTCGATGCCAGTAGCGGCGACCAGCGTTTCGTCATCGATCATAAGGGCCGGACCAGCCATGAAGATGTACCGGAAGAACTGCTGGCGGCCGTCAAACAGATCCGCTCGTCGACCTCTGGCTGCACCCTCATTGAGTATGAGGGCAGGGAATATCTGGTTTCATATTTTGCAGTGGGCGGAAATCTCTTTTTGATTGGTGCCGGCCATGTTGCCGCCTGTACTGCCGCGGCTGCGGTCCAGGTTGGTTTTCGTGTCATCGTTATGGACGACCGGATCGAATTTGCCAACAGGGACCGTTTTCCCCAGGCCGATGAGGTCAAGGTGTTGACTTCGTTCGACAATTGTTTCAAAGGGTATGGTATCGATGGCGACAGTTATCTGGTGATAGTCACCCGCGGTCATATGCACGATCTGGAGGTTCTTGACCAGGCTTTGCAGACTAAAGCCGGCTACATCGGTATGATCGGCAGTCGAAAAAAGCGCAATGCCCTGTATGCCAATCTGATGGACAAAGGAATTCAAGAAGCAGAACTGGAGAAAGTTCGCTGTCCCATCGGCATGGCCATTGAAGCCGACACCCCGGAGGAGATTGCCGTGAGTATTGTCGGCGAACTTATTTATGAACGAGCAAGTGGCAGGAAGGCGTGGAACCTCGGCTAAGCGCTATAATTCTGGCCGCAGGCCTTTCGTCGCGCATGGGCGAACTGAAGGCGAGCCTGCCTATGGGCACGGCCACTGTGCTGGAACAGTGCATTGGCTTGTTTAGGGATTGTGGCATCGGTGATCTGATCGTGGTCACCGGTCACCGAAGTGATGAAGTCGGGGCAATAGCCGAACGGGCTGGAGCGCGGATTGTCCACAATCCTGATTTTGCTGCGGGGATGTATAGCTCGATTAGAACCGGTGTTGGCCATATTGCCAAACGGAGCAGCGGTTTTTTCCTCTTGCCCGTGGATATCCCATTGGTAAGGAGTGGCACGATAAGGCAGCTGACCCGGTCCTTTACCGCGGCGCTCTCTGGCAAAGGGCGGATCATCTATCCGGTTTTCGATGGCCAACGGGGGCATCCACCGCTTATTGCCAGCGAAATCATTCCAACCATTATCAAAAATGAACAGCCAAAAGGTGGATTGCGATCCTTGCTGGCAAAGGTCGAAAAGAAACAACCACGGGCGGTAGTCGAGGTGAAGGTAGCTGATGCCAATATCCTTTTTGACATGGACAGGCCGGAAGACTATAATCTTTGCCTCCGCCGCTTTTCGCATCTTGGTTATCCGACCGTGGAGGAATGTGCGATTCTTCTGAAACTCCATCCGATGCCGGAAAAGGGTTTGGCGCACGGTCGACTGGTTGGGCAAATAGCGGTGACGCTTTGTGGGGTGATTGCCAAGCATAGCGGACGGCAACTTGATGCCGATCTGTGCCAGGTCTGCGGCCTGCTGCATGATATTGCCAAGGGCCAGGCCAATCATGAGAAGGTGGGCGCAGGCTGGTTGAGAGACTCAGGTTTTGACCGGGCGGCAGAAGTTATTGCTGCCCATAAAGATCTGGATTGGCAGCCGGGAGCGGCTCTCACTGAAAAAGAGCTGGTGCATCTGGCCGATAAACTGGCTCGGGGAAACAGGATCGTTGATGTCAAAGAACGATTTGAGGAGAAGTTGCTGCTCTACAAAAATAAGCCAGAGGTAGTGCGGGCCATTCACAGTCGCTATGAACAGGCCCGACAGCTTGCCGCGGCCTTTGAGACGCAGGCCGGCCAGCGGCTGGGCGATATTCTTTCTCAGTCTCTCAGCCCATGCAATCTTTAATCTATCTCATCCGCCATGGCGAAATTGATAAAGCCTCTCCTCGCACTTTTCTTGGTCAGACTGATCTCCCCTTAAACGAGAATGGCATCCGTCAGGCCAAGACACTAGGCGAACAATTAAAGGGTATCCCGTTTAACCAGGTCTTCACCTCGCCCCTCCAGCGCGCCGTGCAGACAGCAAGCCTGGTCAGTGGTTTATCGCCTGAAAATTTGGTCAAGATTGAGGAATTAAAAGAAATTAATCTGGGTGCATGGGAAGGACTAACGGTGGACGAGGTAAAAGACCGTTTTCCCGGAGCGTATGAACAGCGCGGCGCGGATCTTGAGTTTTTCCGGCCTCCAGGAGGTGAGAGTTTTGGTGATCTCCTTGCTCGCTGCTATCCGGTTCTGCTTGCGCTGGTGAATGTCTCTCCTGGGCCGCTGCTCGTGGTTGCCCATGCCGGTGTCAACCGAGTGCTGCTGTCCCGCGTGCAACAGCGACCACTACAGCAATTGCTTGACATACCACAGGATTACTGCGGGGTTAATGTCCTGAGTTACAATTTGAATAAATTCAATATCGAAGCCACCAACCTTTATACTTTCAATTAATATTTATCCGTTCCTGACAATATTAACTAGGTGCAGCAATATGAATATGAAATGCATGACTGAAGTTTCAGCAAAAGTTACTATCCCGGTTGACGATGCCGTTGGCATGGTTTTACCCCACGATATCACAGAGGTTGTTAAAGATAAGTTTAAGGGCCGAGCATTCAGGAAAGGACATATAATTCGTCAGGAAGATGTGGCTCATCTCCGCCGGCTTGGCAAGGACCATATCTATGTGCTGAAACTCACCGAGAATGAGATCCATGAAAATGAAGCGGCTGTGCTTATGGCCAAGGCCCTGGCCGGTCCTGGTACGGAATATTCGCAGGAAATCGTTGAAGGCAAGGTTGTCCTTCGGGCGGCAATCGATGGTTTGCTGAAAATCAACCGTGAGGCACTCTTAGAGTTCAATATGTTGGGAGAGGTCATGTGCGCGACCCTGCAGACCAATACCCAGGTCAAAAAAGGCGAGGAAATTGCCGCTTCCCGGCTGATTCCCCTGGTGGCAGAGCGACAACTGGTCAATCAGGCGGTGACTATTGCTGAAATGAGCAGTCCAATTGTCCAGGTATTGCCGCTGCGACAAGTTCGTGCCGGGCTAGTGATCACCGGCAATGAAGTGTACTACGGCCGGATCGAGGATAAATTTGAACAGGTGCTGCGTGACAAGTTGACCCTTCTCGGCTCTGAAGTTACTTCCGTTGGTTTCGCACCGGATGATATCCATCGCATTGCAGCGGAAATCCACAAGTGCATTGCCGATGGTGCGGAGATAGTTGTTACTTCCGGTGGCATGTCGGTTGATCCGGATGACGTTACCCGCATGGGAATAAAAGAGGCGGGAGCAGAGGATATTGCCTATGGCTCGCCGGTCTTACCGGGAGCTATGTTTTTGGTTGGCCGTATCGGGCACATACCGGTGGTTGGTTTGCCAGCCTGTGGCATGTTTCATAAAATCACCGTCTTTGATTTAGTTTTACCACGAATTCTTGCGGGGGAAACTCTTGGACGCCGGGAACTTGCCGATATGGGCCATGGTGGACTTTGCCGGAATTGTACCCATTGTCAATTTCCGATCTGCAGTTTTGGCAAATAGATTACAGGTGCGTACCTGGCAATATCTGGAATCATACTTAAGTTGAGTCAAACTACAGAAAGCAATCGTAAGATACGTCTCCTCGCAAAGCACGGGGACTGAAAAGAGCACCCATCAAGAGGGGGAGGCTGAATGAGTTCCGGCCTTTTTTCCCTTCATCGGGGGTGGAACTTTGTCTGTCATAAAAATATCTGTTGGTAAAACAAGGAGGCTTAATATGGCAAATGAAGAACGAACAACCCACGCAACGGACAGTGCACCCTCGCAAGACTGGTTCCTTCAGTTTCTGGTGAATCTGGCTAATAAAAACCGGTTCGAGTTGGATATAACATTGACGGTTGGGGGGATTCTGGTTTCGGGAACACTTGTCGGTGTCAGACAATATTTTGATGAACTCAGTGCAGATTTTGCCAGCCCTTTTGATACAGGCAGCAACCCCGAGGTGATAAAAGACACCTTCAAGAAAATAGGCGAACAATGTTCCTGCGTCTCTCCTTCAGAAAAGACAGAGACCCCTTCCTATATTCACCTTAAAAATGTTCATTTCGCCAATGTGCAGGGCAAGCGAGTCTCTGAGAATAAAGGAATTTGGTGGAGAGGACGGATCTCCCAGGTCCAGGGCTTTACCCCAGGAAAATTGATCACCTAATGTTTTGAAAACCCTGTCTTTCCCGGTGTTATACAGGGTTGAGACTTAAAAGGGGATGTGTCAGCTTGAATCGTGGTCGCTGCCTACTGTTTTGCTAAAACATTCCTAACGATTTTGTCCAGCTGGTTAATATTAAACGGTTTGGTGAGATATCCCCTGATACCAAGCTCTTTGGCTTTTTCTTTGGTTATCTTTTTGCTATAGCCGGTGCATAAAATTATTGGAATATCAGGTCTGCTCTTGAGCAGTTCCATTGATAATTCCACACCCGACATGTTGGGCATACTTTGGTCAGTTATGACCAGATCAAAGGCTGCCGGGTCGGATTTAAATATATTGAGAGCATCATTACTGTTTGTTTTTATTGTTACTTTATAGCCAAGCCGTTCAAGCAGGCTGCCACCGATTACCGCGAGCATAGTTTCATCATCGACCAACAGTATACGTTCACTTCTAGGCGAATAGTTTTCAGAAACCTCGTCTTTCTTTTCGTCGGCTATAATTTCCAGGGCCGGGAAATATATCGAAAATTCTGTTCCTTCTCCAGGCTCACTGGTTACCTGAATAAACCCGCCATGGCTGTTAACGATTCCCAGCACTATCGCCAGGCCCATTCCGGTACCTTCGGTTACTCCCTTTGTTGTGTAAAAGGGTTCGAAGATACGGCCCTGGATGTCCTTGGCCATGCCGACACCTGTATCGCTGATGCTGAGTTTGATAAAATTTCCCGGCTGCAGATGTGGCTGATGAGCGATGTCGTCCGCTTGAAGATGGACCATTGTTCCGGTTATTTCCAGCGTTCCTTTTTCGTCCATGGCATGCACTGCATTATAGCAAATGTTCATGAGGAGCTGGTGGATTTGGGTCGGATCAGCCAGGATGGTGTCACAATCCTTGCTGAAATTACGGACGATACTGACTGTTGTTGGGATAGCAGAGCGAAGCATATTAAGCGAATCATCGACGGTCGAGTAGAGGTTTATTGGCAGTAATTGCTGGTCAGACTGACGACTGAACGTGAGGATTTGTTTGACTAATTCCTTTACCCGCTGGGATGCTGTAACGATCTGATTAATACAATGCTTTGCTCGATTTTCGTCCGGGATTTCGAGTAAAGCCATCTCCGCATTGCCAAGGATGATGGCGAGCATATTGTTGAAATCGTGAGCAATGCCGCCAGCCATGGTGCCGATGGCTTCCATTTTTTGGGATTGCATATACTTGACTTCCAGGTCATATTTCTCTTTTTCTGTTTTTTTGAGCAGCGATATATCTCTTGTCACTGAGAGTATATGTGGTTCTCCGTTTAATTGAATAATATTGGCGGACAGCAAAGAAATCTTTGTTGTCCCGTCTTTTAAGAGGAATCTGGACTCTAAATTTTTTACCCGGCCGTCACGCTGCAATCCTTCCATGATACGCCGGCGATCTTCTGGAATATCCCAAATACCAATGTCGGTGGATGATTGGCCGATAACTTCCTCTCTGGTATATCCGGTGAGTTCTGTGAAACCTTCGTTGATGTCCACATAGGTTCCATCCATTTTGTTGATAGTGATGGCATCGGGACTGGTGAGAAAAGCCAGCCGAAACCGTTCTTCAGCTTCGCGCAGTGTTTTTTCGCGATGCTTACGTTCGGTGATGTCCGAGAAAATCGAATGATAGCTGCCATCGGGCATCCTCTTTGTGCGCATTTCGATGGGTACTTCGGACCCATCAGGACGGATGAGGACACGTTCAATTGATACAGGTAAGCCTTTATTGAGTAAGTCGAAGCGAAAGGGAAATTTTTCCACGCTCTCTTTGGTAAAGGCGAGTTGGCTAATATGTTTGCCAATAAGCTCCTCTGGTTTTCGCCCCGATAATTCACACATGTGTTTGTTCGCTTCAATGATATTGCCTTCACTTGAGCACAAAAGTATCCCACCCACGGCGAGATTGAAAATTGATCGAAATCGGGCTTCACTTTCCTGAAGCGATTTCTCGGCAACAATATTTTCAATAGCGACAGCCACCAGTTCCGCCACTGAGACCATGAGATCCAGGTCGGCCTGGTCATAACATTCTGGATCATCATAATTTTGAAGAGACATGACCCCCAGCATCTTGCCTTTGACCTGCAGGGGGACGCCAAGCCAGATTTCTGATGGGGTGCTTTTCGGTTCGGCCAGATCGCTCTTCGCCCATCGATTTAACACTTCAGCTTTGGTTGTTAGCAGTGGTTTTCTGGTCCGGATAACCTCTGCGGTGAGTGATGATGTCTTACTGATTTCGATGACCCGGGGGTATACCTTGTCGACAGTATCGACGACGTATGGAAACGTTATGCTGTCATTTTCCGGATGATACAGGGCAATAAAAAATATTGTTGTGTCAATGACATGGCTCAGGGCGAGGTGGGTCGTTTTGAAAAAATCATAAAGGCTCGCGCTTGTGCTAACGGCCTTGGAGATTTTAAAAAGCACTCTATTGAGTTCTTCAGAGCGTGCTCGCTTATCTGATTCGTCAACCAGGAATTGGATTTTTTGTTCCAGCTCTTGGTAAGTGGGTTTTCCTGACATATAATTTCTGCCTCTTTAGGGCTCAAATTGGACAAGTAGTGGGCTATTTTGTTGCCAATAGATCTCCATACACTTCTTCAATAACCACATAAGAATTTGAAGGTATATTATCTGGTCTGGTAAAACTCTACGCAGAGCAGGGTTCCTGCACTGTGTTGTTCTGTCGCCTGGTTGGTTTTAATAATATTACTTATTCCCAGAGTCGATCCGAAAGGAATAAAGTGATGGTTGAGGGGGTATTCAAAACCTGTGAGAGTCACACCTTCAACATCACCTTTAAGGGGCAATAACGATACCCTTTGTCCGGGCAGACCGCTCATTGTGTGTGTTTTTCCTGGATGCAGTATTCGCGTAGAACAATCCTGGTCCAGCAGAAAAACCTCAAGGCCCTGGTACTTACTATTGGCAGCAAGCATGATGTTAGCAAGGCTCATATCCCACCTGCCGCCCAAGGCAGCAACCAGCCAGATAGTCTGGGCGCCTTGATGCGTAGCCAGATCAAGGGCCAGTTCGAGATCTGTTGCGTCTTTTTGCTTTGGGTGGCGATGGATGGTAATGCCTTTACTTTCGTAGGTCGCCAAAATTGATGGATTAATGGAGTCGAGATCGCCAAGCAGAATATCAGGGGTGATGCCGAGGTCTTCGCAATGATTGGCACCACCGTCGGCGGCAATAATAAGATCGGCCTGTTCCACCAGAGCATTGAGGTTGGGGGATTGGTGGAGGACTCCGTTGACGAATATAAGGGTGATCATTAAATATTTTTACGTTTTATGGGTTGGATGCTGAGTCTAGTTTTTAGAAACGTTTCAAAAACCGATAGCCTTTTCACGCTCGGCGATCTCTTTGACGAGTTTCTCTCGTTCCTCAGCATTAAGATGAGGTTGCTCGAGCTTTTGTCGCAGGGCAAGAAGAATCATCTCCTCTCGGTAGTCGTTGCAGGTATATTGAGTGGAGTTTGTTTTTTGATTGTCGGGCATAATTGGCACGTCTTAGATTTTATTTCAGTTCATCAGGATGAGATGATGGTCAGCATTTTTTCTACGCCACTATAGAAAAACCAGCAGGAAAAGAGGATAAGAAAGACTGCACAAGCGCCAATCATCTTTCTATAAAATTCGTTGCTGAAGAGATGCTGTCCCTTGGCAATGCCAAAAGAGATAAAAGAATACCAGGCCAGATCGGCGAGAATATGGCCGAGAAAAAAAGCCGTCACGCCAAGCAGGCCGAACTTCAAAGAGTGCATGATATAACCGAGTCCGATGGATGCCCACCAGATGAGCCAATAGGGGTTAACTGCGCTGAGAACGGCCCCCATGGCTACAAGATTTTTGGATTTTCCTTCACCATGAGGGCCATTCAAATGCAGTCCAGGCAGGGTGCGCAGCATGGAGCCTCCCATCCACAGAAGGACTGCACCGCCTGTCAGGGAAATAAGGATAAAGACGTCATCTCTTGCGAGAATCGGTGCCAGCCCAGAAACAAGGGCGACGACCAGGGCCAGTTCAAGAAGGCCATGACCAAAAATCATCAAGGGTCCGGTTACAAATCCTCGGCTGGAGCTTTCGCTGATGGTGACGGTCAGCAGTGGTCCTGGCATCAGCGCACCGGACAGTGCAATAACAAATGAGGTGCAAAAGATCGTGACCAGAGCGAGTTCCATGGGGTCTCCGTTGGTGAAGGTTACTCATAAGGCGAATATACTGGGCGGAGCGGGATTTCTCAATAAGCGATTTAAAGAAAAGGAAGGGAAGAGTCAGGCGGACCTTGCCTGACGTAAAAATATCTCTTGTGCGATTGTCGTTTTACTGTTGATGCATATTGTTGTGCTTACTGATTGAATCTTGATATTTTTTGTAAATATTCGCATAAGCCATTTCATTGAAAGGAGAATCCTATGAAAAAACAGATAATTGTTGTTGGCAGTTGCCTCTTCTTTGTAGTCATGAACCCACTTTTGTCAGCAGCTGTTGATTTGGGTGGTCTTTTAAAAACTGTGCAGGAAACTGCTGGCGGTACTACGGGCGGAAGTACAAGCGGCAGTTCTGACTTATCGCAAAATGAAATGGTCAATGGCCTGAAGGAGGCTTTGCAGGTCGGCACTGTCAATACTGTTCAGGCTCTTTCAAAAGCAGATGGCTACTATGATAATCCAAAGATAAAGATCCCTTTGCCTCCGTCCATGCAAAAATTTGAAAAGATTCTACGGGCAACCGGCTTTGGCTCACAACTTGACGAGTTCGATCTCAGCATGAACCGTGCGGCGGAAAAAGCCGCTCCCGAGGCTCAGGCATTGTTTGTTGATGCCATAAAGGAAATGACGTTTTCAGATGCCCAAAATATTCTCAATGGAGGAGACAATGCGGCGACTGTCTACTTTCAAGAGAAAACAACGGACAAATTGCAAAAACTCCTCGAGCCAATCATTCAACAATCCATGGAACAGGTTGGTGTCACCCAGTACTACAACTCCTTAACCGAACAAATTCAAACCATACCTTTTGCCAGTGATTATGTCGTCGATCTGGACAGCTATGTCACCGAAAAATCCATAGACGGATTGTTTATCCAGCTGGCTGAAGAAGAAGCCAAAATTCGTAATGATCCTGCCGCCCGAGTGACAGACTTACTGCAAACCGTCTTCAAATAAGGGATGAGTTTAGCGGGTTATCAGAACGAGAGCGGAAGGGTTCACTGAGAGTTGTACTTGTTCACCTATTAAGGGTGGAGGTGGGTCGATGGGCAGATCGAAAGTGAGAGTAATGCCAATTACTTGCAAGGTGAGCCTGTAGGTGCTGCCCTGAAACTGTCGGTCGGTGATTGTTCCTGATAACTGCACGTTATCTATTTTTGTGGTCAAATATGGGGAAAGGGTTGCGCCTTCTGGTCGAATGAGCAGGGTTGCTGGGCCTGCATTCTTATGAGCTACAGACAGATCGCCGAGGGGAGAATGAAATATATTGTGAGCATCGATTGTTCCTGAGACGAGATTGCGAAAACCCAGGAATCTGGCAACGGTGATATTTTTTGGGTTCCGGTAAAGGTTCTCCGGGGTGTCGAATTGCTGGAGGATGCCGTGGTGGAGGATGGCCACCTTGTCGGCAATGCTGAAGGCCTCTGCCTGGTCGTGGGTGACGAAAACGGCGGTGACATGTAAAGATTTGAGTATAGCTCGTATCTCACCGGTCAATCGGTCTCTGAGCGCCCGATCAAGGGAACCGAGGGGTTCGTCCAGAAGGAGCAGTTGCGGTTCCGGGGCAAGACTTCTGGCCAGGGCCACCCGCTGACGTTCGCCACCCGACAGCTCGTCGATTTTTCGGTGTTCCAGACCCAAAAGACCAACCAATTTCAGCACCGTCTGCACCCGCCGGGCTAATTCGTCATTGGGACAATGCTGCATCTCTAAGCCGAAAGCGACATTTTGTTGCACGGTTTTGTGGGGAAAAAGTGCATATTCCTGGAACATCATGCCGAAATGACGCAGGTGAGGTGGGACGTCCCGGATGTCCTCGCCGCAAAAGAGTATCGTGCCGGCATCTAGTTTTTCAAGTCCCGCCAGTAAACGCAGGAGTGTGGTCTTGCCGGAGCCGGAGGGGCCAAGAAGGCAGAGTATTTCGCCTTTTTCCAGGGAAAAGCTGATGTCCTGGAGCAAGGGCTGCCCTTCATATTGGTTCGAGAAATTTTCCACCTCGAGTATTTTTTCAGGGTTCTGCATTTATTGTTCTTCTTGTCAAAAAAATTATTTCAATGATACCGGGGCACTTTCTGAACTCTCCAGTTTGCCGATAAGCAAGAAGCCGGAACAGGTAACGAGCATGAGGATACTGCTCATGGCCATGGCCTGTCCATAATTTAAATCCCCTGGTTGGCCGAGGAAGCGGAAGATTGCCACCGGCATGGTGGGCGTATGGGGGCGGGTGACAAAGGCAGAGGCCCCGAACTCGCCCATGCTGATGGAAAAGGCAAAGACCGCAGCCACCAGAATTGCCCGGCTGATAATGGGGATATCTATCCGGCGCCAGACATGATAGGGCGAGGCGCCGAGCAGGGTGGCCGCTTCCCGCAGGGTCTGGGGGATCTGGCGAAGACTTGGCAGGATACAGCGGACAACAAAGGGGAAGGCCACCAGGGCATGGGCGATGGGCACCAGTACCAGCGAGTCGCGCAGATTGAGCGGTGGTCTGTTCAGGCTAATGATATAGCCGAAACCGAGCGTGACCGCGGAGGTGGCCAGAGGCAGCATGATCACTGCGTCCCAAAAGGATGAACCGCGCCCCTTGGCTGATGCCAGAAAGGTTGAGGCAAGCAGGCCAAGGAGAACGGCAAGCGACATCGCCGCAAGGGCAAAACCGATACTGTTGGTCACCGTCGAAATCGGCTCCACGAAAAAGACCGACCTGGCCTGGGTGGTAAAGAGTGCTGAGTAATAGGCAAGGGTCAGACCGTCTGCACCGGTTACCGAACGGATCACCAGGGCGAGAAGCGGGCTGACCAGAAGAAACACCATGAACAGGAGGTTGCTGCCAACAAAGATCTTCTGGCCGAATGTTTCAATCTTAATGGCGGTGGTGGTAGATGAGTCAGTATAGAAGGCGATTCTTGATCTTTTGCTGAGCAGTGCGTGGAGCCACATCAGCAGAAAATTGACGGCGATCTGGATCAGGGAAAGGGCGGCGGCCACGGGTAAATTAAAAAGCTGTACTGATTGCCGGTAGATTTCCACCTCAAGGGTTGCGTAACCGGGGCCCCCGAGGATGAGCACCACACCAAAACTGGTGAAGCAAAAGATAAAGACCAGAAGGGCCGCTGAGCCAATCGCCGGCATAAGAAGAGGCAGAGTGATTTTGCCAAATGTCTGCCAGGGCGAGGCACCAAGTAGCCTGGCCGCTGCAGCCAGATTAGGGTCGAGTCCGGCCCAAAAACTGCCAACGATTCTCAGTACCAGGGTGTAGTTGTAAAAGACATGGGCGAGGAGAAAAAAACTCACCGTTTGATCAATCCTGATTAGCGGTTGGGACAGGTTAAATCCGGTCATCAACCAGTGGTTGAGCAAACCGTTTGGTCCAAGCAATGCCCGAAACGCCGCAGCGGTGACCACGGTCGGCAGCACAAAGGGGACTGTCATCAGGGCCTGGCTGATATTTTTACCCCAAAAACGATAGCGGGCAAAGACATAGGCCCCTGGCAGGGCCAGCACCAGGGTAATGATGGTGGATAAAACCGCCTGCCAGCAGGTGAACCAGAGAATACGGCCGTAGATGGCTGAATGAATGAGTTTGCTGAGGGTGCCTGGCTGCCAGGCGCCCTCGGGCCAAAAGCTTAACAGAACTATTTTTAGAAGAGGGTAAAAATAGAAAAGCGCGAGGAAAACAAGGGGCAGGGAGAAGAGTACCCAGCGAAAGAGTGGCCTGGACTGTTTCACAGACTATTCTCCCTTTGCAAGCAGTATGTTGGAGGGCTTATCAGCGGAGAACAACATTCGTCCAGGCTTCGATCCAACTTTCCCGATTGGCCTCGATGGCCGAAGGGCTGACCATCAATGGTTTTTCGGCAACAACCGCGTGTTTGCCAAAAACATCCGGCAGGTGAGCTGTTGTATTGGCCGGGAAGACAAACATCTGTAAGGGAATATCTTCCTGAAAGCTCTTGCTTAACATGAAGTCGACGAGCTTTTTGGCCAGATCAAGTTCTTTGGTGCCTTTTAGGATGCCGACAAATTCAATCTGACGAAAGGCGGTGTCGTCTGTTACCAGCGCAGCGGTGGGTGCTTCGTTCAGTGGCTTTTCTGCATAATAGACAACGGCTGCCGGACTGGATGCGTAGCTGACAACTATCGGCCGGTCGCCTTTTGAGGCAGAAGTGAAATGGCCGTAATAGGCATCCTCCCAACCGTTGGCGATGAGTACCTTGTTTTCTCTCAGTTTCTGCCAGAAGTCGAGGTACCCGGTCTCGCCGAATCTGGCAATGGTGGCCAGCAGAAAGGCCATCCCCGGAGACGAGGTGGCCGGGTTTTCAACCACCGTCAGTCCTTGGTATTCTGGTTTGATCAGGTCGGCCAGATCTGTCGGGGGCGTCAGCTTGTTTTTCTCGAACCACGCTTTGTCGTAATTGAGGCAGACGTCGCCGTAGTCAACCGGCAGCAATCTGTTCTCTTTATCCAGTTGCAGTGTCGCCGGGATTTCGGTGAGCTGGGGGGAAGCGTAGGGCAGAAATATGCCGGCGGCAATCGCGCGGGAAAAAAAGGTGTTGTCGACGCCGTAAAAGACATCGGCCAGAGGATTATCCTTGGAGAGAATAGCCTGTATCAGGGCCGCGCCGGCGTCACCGGCTTTAAGGAAGCGGACCTTTACCTTATTGTTCTTTTCAAAGCCTGCCATGACCTCTTTGCTGATATTGAAACTGTCATGGGTCATGATGGTGATGGTTTTCTCTGCTTGCACACTGTTCACCAGAAACATGCTTGCTGACAAAATCAGGCAAGCTGTAAAAAACAATTTTCTTTTCATGTACGTCTCCACAATAAAAAAGCCGCCTCCGGACAGGAGACGGCTATCAACCACACTGTTCCCTCCGCCGGCATTATCCGGATCAGGTCAAGCGGTCGGGTCGTCCATAAAACCCCTCTCAGCCTGGTTAAACCAAGCTCCCGCGTCACGCCTATTAATCAAGTCCAATAAGATAGGCTATCTTCCAAATGTTTGCAACAAGTCAGTGGGTGCTAATCGCGGCAAAGGTCCTTGCCTAGCTCTTCGCCCATCTTTAGTGGTCGAGCATAGCGCCGTTTGATCTTTTCTCCCAATTGAATAAGAAAATCACCAAGAGCAAGTTGAAATCTTGCCCTGAAACCGGGATGGCCTGCGTTGTAGATGGCAACCAGTCGTTGTCGGTTTGCCTCCTCCAGCATCTCCCGGCGCTTCTCTTTGAGTAGTACGTCCAGTAATAAGGGATTCAAAGTATCACCTTCGTTGTAAAAATTTGTTTGTTACAGTTATTGGTAGCTGCCGATGCCACTCAGCCCGGAATCGCCCGCGGGGCTGCTAATGAAAGTTTCCACCGCACTGGCAAGGAGCTCAATGCCTTCTTTAATTTGTTCTTCGTTGGCCCAGGCGTAGCTGATACGAACGCAATGGACAAAGCGATGGTCAATGTCAAAGAGCGGGCCGGGCAGAATAGAAACCCCCTTGTCAATGGCCGTCAAAAACATCGCGACACTTGAATATCCCTTTGGCAGTTCCAGCAGAAGAGAGAATCCTCCATCCGGTTCGGTCCAGGTTATTTCTTTAGGCATGTATTTTTTAAGGGCTTTCATAATGGTATCCCGGCGACTTTTGTATGTCTCCTGCATCTTCCTGGTGTGGGCGTCAAAGCGGCCTGATTTGAAGATGGTCAGGGCCAGTCCCTGGATGAGAGCGGGGGATGATTGGTCCATGAGTCGTTTCAGTTCAGCTAATTGTTGCACCCGCTCACGAGAGCTTATCAGCCAGCCCATCCGCAGACCGGTCATGACGGATTTTGATAAGGAGCTGATGACTATTGTCTGGTCGGCTCCCAGCTCCTGCATCAGGCTTGGCAGGGGGGTACCTTCAAAACAGAGGTCGCGGAAGATCTCGTCGGCTAAAACGATACTGCCAGTTTTTTTTGCCCATTCGACAATCATTTTATACCGATCCTGACTGAGACTGGTTCCCATGGGATTGTGCGCATAGGGGCAGAGGTAGAGCAGGAAAGGGTTCTCATCAGCAAGTCGGTTTGGCAGATTGGGTATCGGCCCTTTCGTGTCCCGGGTGATGGTCTCTACCCAGTGGCCCATGGCCGCAAAGATATCCGGTATTCCCTTGAAACCTGGCATCTCGCAGATGACGTTGTATTGCGTCGTCAGGTTGGCTTGGGCAATCAGTGTGGTAGCCTGCATAGAACCATTGGTGATAAGCACCTGTTCGGGGCTGACTGGGGTTCCTCGCTTACTGAACCTCTCGGCAATTTCCTGCCGCAGGTCGTATCTGCCAGCCGGGTCGCTGGTTTCAAGGAGTTCTTGACCGCCATTTTGCAAAGTCTCAACGGTGGCCTCCATGAGAAAAGATTCCGGCAACTGGTTTGGATCAGGTACACCTTTCGTGAGGTGGATAATGCCGGGCTTATCGGCCAGGGACAAAATGTCCTTGAGGGCCTTGCCAACGCCAAGGCGCAGCCGTTTTGTTGCAAATTCCCGGGAGTTTTCCATGGAAGGTCGATTGTATCTTTTCGTCATACCAATTGGCTTAAAGTCATCGGTCGTCTCCGGCTGGTCTGGTTGCTGGACGATAGCTGCGTCCTGAATAAATGTACCGCGACCGACATGGCAGCAGGTATGGCCTGCTTTGCCTAAATCCTGGAGCGCCCGACGAACAGTGGCCTGGGTTACCCCTATATCTTTTGCCAGGCTGGTGACTGATGGCAGCTTGTCGCCCGGGCTTAATGTTCCCGTCATTATTGCATCTTCGATAGTCGTCCGTATTTGCATGTACAGCGGAATATCAGATTCTTTGTCGATGGTATATTTGAGCATTCGTTCCTCCTTGTTGTGTATTGATACCGTATTAATACAGTATCGTGCGTTTAGCTGTCAAGGGAAATTGTATAAGCGCATTGTAGCCTGTACCGAGATTCAGCACAGTGATCAATAATGACAAACGACGGATGAAAGATGTCGGAAAAAAGACGTGTTTCTGGCGGGGCTGTGCGATTGGAAAAGCAGTTAGACGCGGAAAATTATTTTTCCAGGAGAACCACCGTTTCTATATGGTGGGTCTGGGGAAACATATCAACCGGTTGGATTTTTTTTATGGTAAAACCTTCGTTGGTGAGAGCGGTCAGGTCACGGCAGAGGGTGGCGGGATCGCAGGAGACATAAACCAGTCGTTTAATGGTCATGCTTGCCAGGCAACAGGCCAGGCCGGGTGCTCCCAGGCGGGGCGGGTCGATGAGTACGCAATCAAACTGTTCTCCCTTTGCTGCAAGTTCCAGGCAGGCATTGTCCGCCGAACTTTTTAGGAATCGGGTATTGGTGAGGCCTGCATTTACCGCATTCATTTTGGCGCTGCGGATGGCGGAAGCCTGGCCTTCAATACCGAAAATCTCCTTTGCCTCCATGGCCAGGGGGATGGAAAAATTGCCCATGCCGCAGTAAAGATCAAGAACTCTCTCTGTTTTTTCTATTTGGCAAAAGGAAAGAACCGTATCGATGAGTCTTCTGTTTTGATTGAGATTGACCTGGCAGAAACCACCTGCCTCCCAGGAAAGATTAATTGGTTTGTCTGCTTCGGTGATGGCCGGGTAATGGATTGAAAAAATATTGTCCAAATTTGCTTCATCATCACCACCGTCAGCACCATCTCCCATATAACCATAAGGCCCTGTGATGGGGAAGTCTGTACCAATGAAAAATACTCGTTCCACATCGGGTATGTCCCGGCAAAAGCGTTTGGCTGATTCTGCATCGGCGGGGCGGATTTTTCTGGCAAAATGGAAAATGCAGACAACTCTATCAGACTGTGGATTCAGTTGGACTTCTACCTCTGTTGAAAGCTCGCAAAGCTTCCGCCCATGATCATCCTTTTTAAGAGCGGTGATGGTAGTGTTGATGGCTTTTCCGGCCAGTATACAGGCGTCAATTGGAATGATGTCGTGGGAACGAAATCTGTGGAAGCCGACAAGGCCGCGCTCGCCCACCTGGAGTCGAATGCGCTGTCGATACGCAAATTCCAAAGCTGATGCCAGGGGGGGTGCCAGGAGATGCATTGATTGGCGAATTGCCACCTGGGGCTGACGGCTGAGAAGGTCTTCAATTATCCCCTTTTTTATTGCCAACTGCGTCTCGTAGTTGCAATGTTGCAGGTCACAACCGCCGCATTGGCCGTAATATTTGCAGGGTGGGGTTCTTCTGGCCGGATGTTCTTTCAGGATTTGCTGTACTTTACCAAAAAGATGGTTTTTTTTCGCTTCTTCTATGGTTATGATGACGGTCTCATTCGGTAGTACCTGTCGGACAAGAGTAACCTGGCCCGTGGACAGATGGGCAAAACCGTACCCTCCGTTGACTATTTTTGTTATGTTTATGGTTTCATGTTTCATCATTAAATTCCTTGCCGGCAGGGTGCAATATTCATGCATATGAAATGGACATCACTGGTGCGACTCTTTGATCCCGAATGTGCACTTTCTCTTAATAAACCCGTTCGGTCTTGTCGATCTCTAATCGTTGTTCTGGCCTTTTTGTTGCTTTGGGCGATGACCGCCTCAGCTGCGGTTAAGGTCGATATTACCGTAACAGGAGTCGATAAACCCTTATATAAAAATATAATGGCCCGTCTTACCATCAATTTACAGAAAGACAATGAAAGATTGCAGCCAAAAGCAGTCAGGAGTCTGCATCGACAGGCGGAAGCTGATATTCGTTCGGCCCTGGCCCCATTTGGCTATTATAATCCGGTCATCACAAGCAGTCTGAAAAAAGATGGCGAAACTTTTATTGCCAAATACACCGTTGATCAAGGGCCACCGACCATTGTCAAAGAAGTAGATCTGGAGGTGACCGGGACCGGCAGGAGTAACGCAAAACTACTGAAGGCCATGACAAAGTTTTCGATTAAGAAAGGAGATGTTCTTGATCAGTATACCTATGAGCAGCAAAAAAAGAAGCTGGTCTATGCTGCTATCAGCGAGGGTTTTCTGGATGCGGCCTTTACCGAGCATGCCTTGCGTATAGATAAAGAGACCAATCGTGCCACAGTTCATCTGATTTTGGCGAGTGGCCGTCAATATCTTTTTGGCGAAACAACCAGCAGCCAGCAGCTGCTCGACGACGATCTGCTGTATCGATATCTGCCGTATAAAGAAGGCGATCCGTACAATCAGGCAAAATTATTCGAATTACAGTCTATTCTTTACCGAACGGATTATTTTCGCCAGGTCACAGTGCAGGGCCAGACGGAAGATGCTGAGGATTTCAAAGTACCGGTGGAGATTGAACTAACTCCTCCACAACATCTGAACAAGTATAGTCTGGGCCTCGGGTATGCCACCGATACCGGTATGCGATCGAAGGTGGACTGGTCCAACAGGTTATTCAATACCCACGGGCATAAGGCAAGTGCGTCCCTTATGGTGGCGCAGTACGAAAGGGCTGCGGCTCTGCGCTACGAAATTCCCCGCAGTGATCCACGTTACAACAAACTGATAAACAGTCTTACCTACCAGGATAAAACATGGGACGATACAACGACTCAACTTTTTACCGCCTCGGTGATCCACGAATATTCAGGCCCCCGTTTTAACCTCAGTGGTGGCCTGGAGATGCGTGACGAGGTGTACGATGTGGGTGATACCAGTGGCGACTCGTCTCTGCTGGTGCCTTCTCTTAGAGCTGGCATGGTCTTTGCTGATAATGTTCTGAACACCAAGAACGGCTTGCAAACATCAATAGGTTTTCTCGGTGCTGTTAAAGGGTTTATTTCCGACGCAACTTTCCTGCAGACTACGGTAAACGGCAAAGCTATCATCACGCCGTTTAAAGGTTGGCGAGTGTTAGGTCGAGGCTCGTTCGGGACAACTCTTGTTGATTCCATTGATTCGCTGCCGCCATCTTTACGCTTTTATACCGGTGGTGACAGCACCGTCCGTGGCTATGCCTATAGATCCATTGGTACCAAAGATTCCTCCGGTGCAGTTATTGGCGGCCGGTATCTGGTGGTGGGCAGTGTTGAACTGGAGCGTGTGATTACTGAAAGCTGGAGTCTTGCATCGTTTTGGGATGTTGGAACGGCAACGGATGATCTCTCTATTGATTTTAGTCAGGGCGTGGGTGCCGGTGTTCGGTATCGCTTACCCTTCGGCCAGATCAGGTTTGATATTGCCTCGGCAATAACTGAGGAAGGTCAGCCAATCCGCGTGCATTTGACGGTAGGAGGCGATTTGTGATGAAGAAACGCGTCGCCATAGTACTCGCCAGCTTTTTCGTTCTGCTGTTTCTTGGTTTGGTTTTTCTGCTTGCGACAGAACCCGGCCTTATTTTCATCCAAAAGGGTGTCAATCGATTTGCCGGAGATATGCTGTCTATTGGTCAAGTACGGGGCAGCTTACTTGGTGATGGCAGCCTGACTGACATACGGTTTGTCAGTGCAGATGTCGATGTTGGTGTTGAGCGATTGGATTACTCCTGGCGGCCGGGAAGGCTCCTCAGGGCAGAACTCAATATTGCAAAAGTTGTTGTCAGCGGCGTTGATGTTGGTTTAAAAGATACCCCTCAAGTAGAGAGCCCCAACGCCCCAGCCACCAGCGATGCACTTGAATTGCCAGCGCATTTACTGCCCTTTGCCGTTTTGCTTGAGAGTCTTGAAGTCAATAAGCTGAGAATAATAGACAGTGATGGGCAAGACCTGTTCGTGGTCGACAAAGTTATTACCAGTCTGGAGAGCCGTGGCAAGCAACTAAAGATCAATGACTTTGATTTTCAGAGCCCGGAAATTGGTTTGGCTTTACACGGAAATATCGCAATTGACAGCAGCTGGACCCTGGATCTGCAGGGTGATTGGCGATTGTCGGGCTTTGAATTCCATCCGACGACGGGAACTTTTTCGGCAACCGGACTGCTTACGGCTCCTCATCTTGATCTGGTGGTGCAGAGTCCTGCCGATATCCGGGTTGCAGGGGATTTTGCCAATCTTCTGGAAAATCCGCAATGGACCGCCAAACTTGAGGCAAAAAATGTCGATCTGTCGACTCTCATCGTCGACTGTCCGAAAATTGAGCTGGCCACCGTGCACGGCGATCTCACAGGGAGCTTTGCCGATTACCGGGGGCATGTTGTGGCTGATGGCGCATGGGATACCCTTAAAGGAATGCATCTTGTCAGTGACATTGATGGGGATTTCCTGGGTATTGACTTCCACTCCCTGCGCATTGATAAGCAGGAGAGTTCCGCGGAGGCAATAGGTGGAAAAATTTCCTGGCAGGATATCTTCTCCTGGCAGGGACGGTTTTTGTTCAAAAACTTTGATCCTTCCGTCATTGTTGAAGAGCTGCAGGGCAAAGTTACCGCCGAGCTGGTGAGTGCCGGAGATGTGAAAGATAATGGCGTCATTGCCTCTTTTGAGATTATTAACCTCGATGGGGTGTTGAGCGATCATAAGGTTTCGGCGTTTGGCAATGTCTTTCTTAACGAAACTGACGTGCGCACTGACGGATTGACCATCCGTAGCGGTGAGGTAACGGGGCTTGCTTATATTGAAAATGCATTGTTTTCGTGGGCCAAAGAACCGAGCTGGTCTGGAAAAATACGGTTGGATCATTTCGATCCATCCTGGTTGAACCCGGAATTTCCCGGCAGCATTAACGGTGAATTTGAAGGCCAGGGAAAACTGGCAGAAAAGGGGCTGGAGGGCTCTCTTCATATCAAAAAAATCTCCGGCACACTGCGGGGCAATGATCTCTCCGGCGGTGGCGAGCTTTCCTACTCGGGTGACACCTTCCATACAACCGGGCTGGTTCTGAAAAGCGGTCCATCGGAACTGGTTGTTAATGGTGAGGTTGGCGATAGTCTGGCCCTTAAATTTGCTCTTACTTCGCCAGATATCGGTACTCTCCTGCCGGAAGGGAAAGGGAGCATTCTTCTCCAGGGCAATTTGCAGGGTAACCGCAACGACCCAAAAGTTGATGCCAAAATAGAGGGCAATGGAGTCAGCTATGGCGAAGACAGCCTTGGTCGGCTTCAGGCGGAGATCCATGCCGGGCTGAAAAGTGATGGCAAACTTTCCGCTTCAATACTCGCTGACAAGATATCGGTGGCCGGTTTCTCTATTGATAAGGGTGCCATCAGGATAAACGGCAGCCTGGCAAAACATCAAATTGTGGTCGATGGTTCGGGGGACATCGGGACTCTAGGCCTTGAGGCTTTCGGAACGTATAGTAACGAGTGGCATGGTGAGTTGTCTCATTTTCATCTGGATGCTGCCGATTACGGTGTCTGGCGACAGGAGAAGAAAGCAGCGCTGAAGATTGGCGAGACAGGTATCTTGCTTGAGAAGCTCTGTCTCACCGACGAAAAAAGCAGTGTTTGCCTTGGCGGTGATGTCCGGCTTGGAAAAGAAGTATCCTGGACCGCCCAGGGTGAATTGAGTTCCTTGCCTCTGAAGTGGCTCAATCGTTTGAAATTGACCGATGTTCCGGTAAGTGGGCAAGTCCAGGCGACTATTGCAGCCAGCGGCAATAGCACCAGCGTCGTCTCGGCCAAGGCGGAGGTAAGAGTGCTGGCTGCTGAAATGTCCGTTGATATTCAAAACGCCGAAATGGTGCCGTTTCGCGTCGATAATTCTCATTTGACTCTCGATTTGGCTCATGGCCTTTTGCAGACAAAACTCATCGTTCAGATCCAAAATGGCGGCCAGCTTGTTCTGGCCGCAGATGTCTCAAATGCCGGAAAATTTTCTGCTTCGCTGAATTCTCAACCTTTAAAGGGAAGTCTCGAATTGAAAGACTTCGACCTCGCCATACTCAGCAACTTTACCGGCTACGGCGTCGAGCCTACAGGCCGGGTGAATAACTCTTTCGTTCTTGCCGGAACCCTTGGGCAGCCGAAGGTATCCGGTGAATTGAGCATTGAAGACGGAGATATATATCTCCCCTATCAGGGCATTACCCTACAAGATGTCTCGTTGGCCATTGAGGCCGGGGAAGAGTCTGCGCTGGTTCACGGCAAGGCCACCTCGGGCTCGGGACAGGTGGCAGCTGTTGGTACGATAAAGTATGGAACCGAGGGCGTTGAAGGTGTTTTAAATATCCAGGGTAGCAATTTTCTTCTGCTGAGCCTGCCGGAGTACGTCATCAAGGTCAATCCCGATGTGCAATTAACTTTCACCAAAGATAAAGGCCAGATAAAAGGCACGGTTGATATACCTTATGGTTTGATAACACCGGAGGAGATGAGTGATTCGATCAGCGCCTCCGAAGATGTCATTTTTGTCAGTGGCACCAAGGAGGAAAGGGTGCAAGGCTGGCCCTTTAATATGGATGTCAACGTTCGACTGGGTGACGATGTACGTATTGATGGCTATGGCCTGACCGGAAGGCTGGTGGGCAAGCTGAGAGTCTATACCACGCCGGATGATTCGATTGCCGGCCGGGGAGAACTTGATCTTATTGATGGCAACTTTACCCTTTATAGCCGGTCCCTCAAAATTAGACGGGGGCGGGTGCTGTTTACCGGTGGTCCCATTGATAATCCCGGTGTGGACGTGAGGGCTCAGGTAAAAGTCAGTGATAAGGCGGCCCTGGGGGAAGGATATACCGTGGGGGTCGACATCAGCGGCTTGGTTCAGGATCTTAAATATCATCTCTTTTCCGACCCGTATATGAATGATACTGAAATTATATCATTTATGGTAGTAGGGCACTCTCTGGCTAATTCTACTGAGGATGAGGGGAATATGCTTGAGGCGGCTGCCGTGCTGCTTGGGACAAAGGGAAGTTCGGAGTATACCAAAGAGCTTGGTAATTTACTCTTTATAGATGATTTGCATCTTGAAGGCAGCAGCAGCAAGGAAAATGTATCGGTGGTTGTTGGTAAACATCTGACAGAGGATTTGTATATTGGCTATGATCTGAATATGTTTACCCAGCTCGGTCAATTCCGGGTGCGCTACGATCTGACGCACGGCTTTTCGGTGGAAACGAGGAGTTCCGCAGAGGCCACCGGAGCTGACCTCATTTATTCGTTTCAGAAGTAGCTTTTGTCGATTTTGCGGATATGCGCTGTTTCAGGAAAAAACGAAATTTAACGGTTAGTCAAAGCGTTTACTCAGGTACTTCAAACCTGTTCTTCTGGAGATTCTTCCAGACTTTGTCGGCAGAAAATATCTTGCCGTTCATGGCAATATAAACTCCGACACCGAGGGATTGGACGGCACCGAGGGCACAACCTATATTAAATATCGCATCGCTGGTTTTAAAAAGCGCAGGTTCCAAGGCACCGGTCAGAACGATGGTTTTTTGTCCGATATTCTGCAGTTTTTTGGCTGTTTCCACCATGGTGTCGGTGCCATGGGTGATAATAATTCGGTCACATGGATCGTTGGCCACTGTTGTCGCAATCAATTGCCGATCTTCATCGGTCAGGTCAAGGCTGTCTTTTCGCATCAGAGAATTAACGGCATAGCTGATGGAAAGATTGAGTTCTGACAGCACTCTTTCTATATTGGGCGGGCCTACCTCATACTCACTTTTGGCGTCGAAATAGATCTTGTCAATGGTTCCGCCCACGGCGATGATTGAGATGTCGGTCATGAATGTCTCCGTAAAATTAGAGCCTTAAGTATCTGTTTTAGTACCCTTCGATCTCACACATACACCCGGTGAAGAAAAAATCCAAGCTTTTTGCCTTGCTTTCCAGAGAGATGGTTACATATATTGCTGTTTATAATAGTTCTGATGTTTAAAATAATGCAATAGAGTGATACCAGCCTGGCTGGTTGAAAGAGTTGAACAGTAGCCTTTCTTGCCCGGTATACAGGGAAAGAACAGCCTTTTTGGGGAGATGACTTCGGTGGCGGCAAAGAAAAATCCGGTAACTATTCTGGTGGTGGATGACGACCAGGTGCATCGCTATATGCTCTGCTCAATGTTGAAAGAATGGGGATGGACTTGTGTCGAGGCCGATGATGGAACCACCGCGGTGGCAGCTGTGGCGAAAAAAAGTTTTGACGCCGTCCTGATGGATGTTCGGATGGCGAAAATGGATGGCCGAGAGGCCTTCACCCGTATTCAGGCAAGCCATCCAAATTTACCGGTGATCATAATGACCGCCTATTCCTCCGTCGATGACGCGGTGAAAGTTATTCAGCAGGGAGCACACGACTATCTCACCAAACCGCTCGATTTTGATCGCTTACGTCTGGCCTTGTTGCGGGCGGTGGACCACCACCAGGTGGTGAACAGGAAACAGCAGGCGGAACCCGGCAGACAGGAATTAAAGACGGCCATTGTCGGCAGCTCTCCGCCAATGCTCGAATTACTGGAGATGATCAGCTATGTGGCACCCACCGAGGCGACTGTTCTTATTTATGGCGAGTCTGGTACGGGCAAGGAGCTGGTTGCTGAAGCACTGCATACCAACAGTGAGCGGCACGATAAACCCTTTATCAAGGTGAATTGCGCCGCCCTCGCCGAAGGTCTCCTTGAGTCCGAACTCTTTGGCCATGAAAAAGGTGCCTTTACCGGGGCGGAAAAACAGCGGGAGGGAAAATTTGTTCAGGCCGATGGCGGTACACTTTTTTTAGATGAGATAGGGGAAACCTCCCAGGCTATGCAGGTGAAATTGTTACGGGTGCTTCAGGAACAGGAGCTGCAGCGGGTTGGCGGGGAGGAGACAATCCGCGTGGATGTTCGCATAGTAGCTGCTACAAACCGTAATTTAGAAGAAGAGGTTGCAAAGAATAATTTTCGAGAAGATCTCTATTACCGGTTGAATGTCGTGATGATCACGGTACCGCCTCTCCGTGAGAGAAAAGAGGATATCCCAAAGCTGGTGGAGTTCTTTGCCCATAAATTTGCCGAGAAAAACCGTAGAGTTCTCGACGGAATAACCTCGGAATGCATGGAACTCCTCTCTTTGTACAGTTGGCCTGGCAATGTCAGGGAGCTGGAGAATGCAATTGAGCGGGGTATTATCCTTATGCGCGGTACGGAAATGACCGAAAAAAGCCTTCCGCTGTCCATCCAAAAGCAAACTGCAAAGTCTGATACCATAGAATCTGTCGAGCCTGTTTCGCTGTTTGATGCCGAGAAACAGCTTATTCTCAAGACTCTTGCTGAGACAGACGGCAATAAGAGTGAGGCCTCCAGGAGGTTGGGGATAACTCGTAAAACGCTATTGAGTAAGTTAAACAAATACGAAGAATCATAGTCTTGGCGCGGGTCATTCTTCTGTTGATTTTCTGTTTTCAGACGGGCAGGTAGTCACTGTTTGTTAAATTATTTGAGCCTTTTCTGCTCTCCTTTCCTTGTTCATTTTTAATGGTTCCAGCTTACTTGACAAGGAAAAACCGGCTACTTATTGTTGGCACAAGTTTAAATACAGGGTGGCCGGGGCAAACCTTACGAGGTTCATTGATACCTGGCGCGAGAATCGAAATTTAGATAGAAGGGAGGCGTGGGTGAGCGAAGAGAAAGTGAGTGAAGTGCTTCAGGATGAATCTGAAGTTGCAGCTGAAATGGAAAATGGCTTGAAGCCACCGCAGGACACCACGTTCGGGGACGGTCCAGAAGCTCAGCAGGATGAGCCGGAACGTGATCTGGAAAAAGAACTCGCCGAAGCGCAGCAGGAAATTGCTGACCTTCGCGATAGAATGCTGCGTGGAGCCGCTGAAAATGAGAACTTTAAGAAGCGGGTTGAACGCGAACGATTAGCAAGTCTGAAATATGCGGGAGAGACAATTTTTAGAGAAATTCTGCCGGTGGTTGACAATCTGGAACGGGCAATCGATCAGGGAGTAATTGAAGGTGCACCTGCTGAGAAGAATCTTGCTGCTCTGCTTGAGGGTGTTCAGCTTACGCTTAAAAGCGTTTTAGCAACGCTTGCCAAGTTTGAGGTAAAAACGATTGACAGTGTTGGCAAACCCTTTGATCCCAAACACCAGGAAGCGCTGACAATGGCTGAAAGTGATAGTGTGCCGGCCAATCATGTCATAAATGAATTCGAGAAGGGATATTATTATAAGGACAGGTTGTTGCGGGCCGCTAAGGTTGTTGTCTCTTCAGGCAAAAAAGAAGAAGATTCGAAAGGATAAGCAATACCAAAAACAGTGTCAATCTCTTGACAATTAAGGGAAGATGACAATTTTAGAAGAGGTTGCCACTACCATGGGTAGAGCAATTAACAATACATTTAAGGAATGATGGACGGATACATAATCCGCTGAGAATGATTTAAGGAGAGAGAAGATGGGTAAGATTATTGGAATTGACCTCGGTACCACCAACTCATGCGTGGCCATTATGGAAGGCGGCGAGCCAAAGGTAATTGCCAACGTTGAAGGAAATAGAACAACTCCATCAATTGTTGCCTTCACGGATAACGATGAAAGATTAGTGGGGCAGGTTGCCAAACGGCAGGCAGTAACCAATCCGACACGTACACTCTATGCGATAAAACGACTTATTGGCCGAAAGTTTACCGATGTTGAGGTAAAGCGTTCTGTTGAGGTGAGTCCGTTTAAAATTGTCGAAGGCAGCAACGGCAGCGTCTCTGTCAACGTTGATGGCAAGGTGTATCGTCCTGCTGAAATTTCGGCGATGATCCTCTCGAAGATGAAGCAGACCGCCGAAGATTATTTGGGAGAGGAAGTAACGGACGCAGTTGTTACCGTTCCTGCGTACTTTAATGATTCCCAACGTCAGGCGACCAAAGATGCCGGAAAGATTGCCGGCCTCAATGTATTACGAATCATCAACGAGCCAACTGCTGCTTCACTTGCCTATGGCCTTGATAAAAAAGGCGAGGAAAAAATCGCAGTTTTCGATCTTGGTGGCGGCACTTTCGATGTATCTATTCTTGAGATTGGCGATGGTGTTTTTGAAGTTAAGTCCACCAACGGTGATACCTTCCTTGGTGGTGAAGATTTCGATATGAGGATCGTTAACTGGTTAGCTGATGAATTCAAACGCCAGCAGGGGATTGATCTGAGATCTGACAAGATGGCGCTGCAACGTCTGAAAGAAGAGGCGGAAAAAGCCAAGATGGAGCTTTCCACCACCAAAGAGACGGATATCAATCTGCCCTTTATTACTGCTGATGCATCCGGTCCGAAACATCTCAACCTGAAACTCAGTCGTGCGAAACTCGAGAGTTTAGTTGAAGATCTGATCGAGCGTTGTGTGGGCCCTTGTATGACCGCAATTAAAGACGCTGGTTTATCGGCATCCGATATTGATGAGGTTATTCTGGTCGGTGGTATGACCCGTATGCCGAAAGTGCAGGAAAAGGTAAAAGAAATTTTTGGTAAAGAACCACATAGAGGCGTAAATCCTGATGAGGTTGTGGCCATTGGCGCTGCGATTCAGGGTGGTGTGCTTCAAGGTGATGTTAAAGATGTGTTGCTCCTTGATGTTACTCCGCTTTCTTTGGGCATCGAGACTCTCGGTGGTGTAACCACAAAATTGATTGAGAAGAATACAACGGTTCCGACCAAAAAGAGCCAGATTTTCTCCACTGCGGCTGACAACCAGCCGGCGGTTTCCATCCACGTGCTTCAGGGTGAGCGTGAAATGGCTCAGGACAACAAGACCATTGGTCGTTTTGAGTTGACTGATATCCCACCCGCTCCCCGCGGTGTACCACAGATTGAGGTGACCTTTGATCTTGATGCCAACGGAATTCTCAGTGTTGCTGCTAAGGATCTAGGCACAGGCAAGCATCAATCCATCAAAATTACTGCTTCTTCCGGTCTCACCAAGGAAGAGATAGATAAGATGACCAAGGATGCTGAAATGCATGCCGATGAAGACAAGAAGCGCAGGGAGCTTGTTGAGACCCGTAACTCTGCAGATGCACTGGTTCATGCAACTGAAAAGAGCCTGAAAGATCTCGGCGACAAAGTTGATGCTGAAACCAAGAGCAATGTTGAAAAAGAGATCGAAAATGTTAAAAAAGTAAAAGATGGTGATGACCTTGATGCCATTAAGGCAGCGATTGAGGCTTTGACCCAGGCATCACATAAGTTGGCAGAGCTGATGTATGCCCAGGCTGCCAAGGAAAATCCAGATGCAGCGGCAGGCGATGAGGGCAGTGCCAAACCAAAGAAAGACGACGATGATGTGGTAGACGCTGATTTTGAAGAGGTGAAGTAAAACTTAGCGTATCTTTGGATGTTTTTGCAACATGGGGAGTAGAGAATCAGTTATTCTCTACTCCCTTTTTTTTATTTTTACGTTATAGTATCGGACTTACAGTTCATTTTATCAAATTTTAAACATTCTATATTAAAACAGTCATGAAAATACTATCAGGAATTCAACCCTCTGGTCAGCTCCATATTGGTAACTATTTTGGCATGATGCAGACCATGATATCTCATATGGAGAGCGACGAGCTCTATGTGTTTATTGTTGATCTTCATGCCCTCACTTCTGTGCATGAAGCCGCCAGGCTAGCCACCGGGACGCTGGAGGCTGCCGCCGATTTTCTGGCGCTGGGCCTTGATCCTGATAAGTGTATCTTTTGGGTACAGTCCGATGTGCCAGAGGTGTGTGAGCTGACCTGGGTGCTTTCGACTCTGGCCCCAATGGGGCTCATTGAGCGCTGCCATTCCTATAAAGACAAGGTCGCAAAAGGCCTTGGCGCCAGCCATGGACTTTTTTCCTATCCGGTTTTGATGGCCGCAGATATTCTGTTATATCAAGCGGATCGTGTGCCGGTTGGCAAAGATCAGAAGCAACATATGGAAGTAGCTCGTGATCTGGCCATTAAGTTTAATAATCATTATGGAGAGACCTTTGTCGTGCCGGAACCTGCTATCAGTGAAACAATGGCGACAGTGCCCGGTCTGGATGGACAAAAGATGTCGAAATCATATGGCAACACCATCCCTATTTTTCTTGAAGGAAAAGAGCTGAAGAAGCGGGTTCTGGCCATTGAAACTGATGCTACTCCAGTTGAAGAGCCCAAAAATCCGGATACTTGTAATCTCTATAAGATCATGCAACTGTTTGCCGCGCCTGAACGGATGGCAGAAATTAAAAGCCTTTATCTTAATGGTGGCGCGGCCTATGGCTATCTCAAGCTTGAGCTGCTGGATCTGCTCAATGATAAGTTTGGCGAGGCCAGAAAGAAAAAGCAGGAGTATCTTTCCGACCCGGCGATGTTACGAGCAATTCTTGCCAAAGGTGCAGAAAAAGCCAGGGCAAAGGCTACTGTCACCCTTGATCTGGTCCGTGAACGGGTTGGTTTGAAATACTGAGTTGTCATCTCAAGATTGGGAGGAAGATCATGACCTATGGCGTGACCCGTGAAGAGGCGGTGGGACTTGTCCGTGCCCATCTGAAAAACGAGAACCTTATCAACCACTCCCTTGCGGCCGAAGCAGTGCTTCGCGCCATGGCTGAGCGACTTGGTGAAGATCAGGAAAAGTGGGCAATTGCCGGGCTCCTCCACGATTTGGATAGTGAGACGCAACCAGATCTGGCAACCCATACCACCGAGACGGTGGCTATATTAGAGGAAAAAGGTGTCGACGCGGATATTATTGAGGCGATACGGCTTCATAATCTGACAGCCTGGCCTGGGGAACAGCGTACCGAAGTTTTTCATTACGCCCTTGCCGCGGGCGAGACCATCACTGGCTTGATCATCGCCTCGGCTCTGGTCAATCCGGCTAAAAAACTGTCAGCGGTAAAAGCCAAATCGGTGAAAAAACGTTATAAAGAAAAGGCCTTCGCCCGTGGGGCGGACCGGGAGATCATAGCTGAATGTGAACAGGCTGGAATTCCGTTGGCCGATTTTTGTGAATTGAGCCTTGTCGCCATGCAGGCGATTGCCGAAGATATTGGCCTTTGAGTTGATTGTTCAAAGTATTGCACAATGACCTGGGTGGGCTAAGGACAAAGGGCTAACGGAAAGTATTTTCCGTTAGCCCTTTGTTTTTTTACAGCTCAATGCAACATGGTATTGCTTACTGAAAGTTTACCAGTTCAACGTCAAAGACCATTGTCGCATTGGGTGGAATTGGGCCGCGGCCGGATGGTCCATAGCCGAGGCTTGGCGGGATGATAAGAACTCGCTTCTCGCCTTTTTTCATGCCGAGCAGTGCCTCGTCCCAACCTTTGATAACCTGACCTACGCCCACGGGAAAATCGATTGGCTGTTTGCGGTCATAGGAGCTGTCAAACTTCTTTCCGTTCAACAGCTTGCCGGTGTAGTGGACAGTGACAACATTTCCTTTCTTGGGGGTATCTTCCCCTGTACCTTCTTCAACAACCACATATTTTAGGCCGGAAGGGGTGGTTATCGCTTTTGGCCATTGTTTGCTGATCAGATCCTGTTCTGCTTCCATTGCCGCAAGTTCTTTTTCCCGTTTATTTTTTTCAAAATTATTCAGCAGGGCATCGAAGGCTTTTTGATCGCTCTGAAAGGCTTCGGCTTTGGCGCCGACGCGGATAATTTCCACAGAATTGATGATGTCGTTGCCTTCAATTTTATCGACGACGTCCTGGCCGGACACAACATGGCCGAAGACAGTGTGCTTGCCGTCAAGATGCGGAGTCGCCACATGGGTGATGAAAAACTGGCTGCCGTTTGTGTTGGGGCCAGCGTTGGCCATGGAGAGGATTCCCGGACCGGAATGGGTCAGGCTCGGATCAAACTCGTCGGGGAAGGTGTAACCTGGTCCGCCGGTTCCGGTTCCTAAGGGACAGCCACCCTGGATCATGAACCCCGGGATGACTCGATGAAACTTCAAACCATCGTAAAATTTATCGCCTTTGGCTTTGGCACCGCCGCCGAGATCTTTTGTTCCTTCAGCAAGACCGACGAAATTGGCCACGGTGAGGGGCGTTTTCTCAAATTCCAGCTTGCAGAGGATTTCTCCTTTGGCGGTATCAAATTTTGCGTACAGACCATCTTTTAGCTTTGTTGTTGCCATTCCTGATTCTCCAGATAAAAGTATAAATGTAAAAATAAATACAAACAGGGTGCAGATTCTATACATAGATTCTCCTTTTGCAAAGGTTTTAAGGGAAAAATAGTACCAGATGCTTATAAAACAAAGGCTTAGCATCATGGTAAAGGGTCGTTTTGATACAAAATGTTGGCTAATTGTTGCAAAGCACTATACTGGATTGTGATTGCCAATTACAATGATTGATTAGCTTCCATTAAGGTTCTAATTGAGAAGCTGGTGGAATAGTCAGCTCGACTTTGAGCAGATGTTCTTTGACCTTATTGCCTTCTATCCTCTTGATCTTAACATCGATGGTCTCACCTGCTTTGGTACCAAACATGGCAATACGCAGATCAGCCATGTCAGAAACGGCATACCCATTTATCTCCAGTATGATGTCGCCTTCGAGCAGTCCAGCCTCTGCGGCTTTTCCGTGGGGACTGATTTGGTCTATTTTGAGATAACTGTGGCCATTTTCTGACTCTGTATTCAGGACTATGCCCATCTTGGGGGACTCGCTAAGATCGGCGGGAGCGGCAAGAAAAAAATAATCAGCCACTTGATCCAGGTTATCGGGTGTGCTGTCATTGTAGATATTTAGCACTGAGGCCTGTTCCACCGGAAGCCTCCGTGCCACGCGGGGAGGGATTCCAGAATCTTTCCGGGTATGTTGAGAGCCTGCGAGCACCACCATTCGATACTTGGGCCGACTGGTCAGAAAGTTGGCAATATTTTCGGCCATGGTCTCGTCCCATAGACCCTGAGCTTGAATAAAACCGCTTTCCGCACCGCTGCCATGACTGCCCTGCATATGCACGTCGTGCATAAAAGAAAGTCGTTCTCTGTAGCCAGCCATATCGAGATTCCGGTCTTTGGGCAGAGACTCACGCACCTCTTTGGTCAGGCTGTCGGTGCCACCTGAGCGAAAGACTTCGGAGACAATTTCCCGATCAAGATTCAGACCAATGACTGGAATGTGATTTTTCCTGGCGAACTGCAAAATATCCTGAAAAAAACGGTAGTCGAACCGCCAGACATTATAATAATCCGATTCCTTCAGGAAGGTCCTTTCATCGACAATCTCACCGCTCAAGGTGTATCTGTCGAGTGCCTGTTGTGATGACGCTGGAAACATCTCCATACCGATGGCGAGGTTTGGGTTCTTTTTATATAAGGCTTCGATAATTCGCAGTTGTAACTGATGATCGGCAACTGAGGTATGGGTCTCTCCAACGTAGATGACCCTGGCCTTGTCCAGTTGCCCGACGATTTGGTCAAAAGGACGTATACTTGATGTCGCACCACCTTTTGGTAATTCCTCCAGAATGTACCGAAGGCCGGGCAGGGTTGACTCTATTTTTTTGGTTGCATTGCGGCCATTTTTGAATTCCAGAGAGGAATATTTTCCGTAATGGCTGAGTCTTCCGGCAACGGCCATGGTTTGGTCTTTGCCGGAGCTTGAGACCAGTACGGCAACATATTTACCATTCAAAGGGTTGTGCCGAACGTCGAGACTAAAGCCTTCCGGTGGATGGTCAGGCAGGCCGAAGAGTTGTCTGCTCGGAGGCTGGTCCAGGCCAAGGAATAGTAGATTATTTTCGTTCATTTCCTGATTGGTAACTTTATCTGCAGAAATGACTTTGAACTGATTTTCGTGAAGGGCATCTAGAAGTGGTTGGTATATTTGCCGGTCACTTTCTTTCGCCAGGATGACAATTGCTCTCTCGGCCCCGAGAAACCGGGACCAAACGGCTGGCTCCTCCTTATCGGTCAACTGTCTGAGAAAGGAAAGCTCTGGATCGACGGTAAATTCTAAGGGCACCTGATCGAGGGCGATGGAGATACGGGTTCTCTGCTCTGTTATTGCTCTTTTTATGGTCAAAGTGGTCGACATCGTTTTTATTTGAACCGGCACGACCAGAGAATATGGCTGTGCAGATCGTTGGACCAGCGTAAAGTTGAGAATGGGACCATTGTTGGCGTGTTCAATTTCGATATCTTCCACCGCCAAATCGGCAATATCTTTTCTTTTCAGTCTCTCCGAAAAAAAGTTGCCGAGATCCGTTCCTGACGAAGTTTGAAAGCTCTTTTGCAGGTCATCCCAACTGGCTGCTTTTCCCTTATTATCCGCGTAGAAACGGCGTATTCCATCCTGAAATGCTTGGCCGCCGATTTTCTCCCGCAATTCGTAGAAAAGAAAGGCTCCTTTTATATAGCCTACTGCACGCTTTGCCTCTGCCATGACTTGGTTATGGCTGGCAGAAGTGAAATCCGCCAGTGAAATGGCTGATTCTTTGTGCACATAGCTGAGGTATCTGGTAATACTCTCCAGCCGATCGGCAAGACCTTCGCCTTTTTCTTCTCTATAGGCATGGTCGGCCAAAAAGGAGGTCAGCCCTTCGCACCAGTTGCCCTGTGAGTAGTCGACATCGACTGCGTTACCGAACCAGGAGTGGACAATTTCATGGCCGAGTGATGTCCCTTTTATGAAAGGAAGGCGTAAAACCATCTGCCCTAAGAGGGTAAAGGTGGGCATGCTGTAGCCAGTGGGCAGTCGATTGGCAACTATGACATAGTGATTGTAGGGATAGGGGCCGATCTCTTTCTCGTAACGATTGAGGTAGCCTGCCGCTGCTTGGAGATATCCCGCAGCAAGCTCCTGGTCTTCTTTAAAAAACATTGAATAGACAAAGAGTCCCTTTCGGACCTGCTGTTTTTTAACAATGTACGGTCCGGCATTGAAGTGGATGTGCGTCGTTGGCGTGGAAAACGTTGCGCTTATCGTATTTCCCTGTTGCTTGAGCGGAAAGCTGTCTGATTCCATAACCGCAGAAAAATGGTTGGGCAGGGCAGCCGTAAGATGGAAGCGCATGGGCTGTTTGGGCACGGGGTACCAGTTGCTGCTGAGGGATATTCCATTCGGACCAATGAGGTTGTCAAAATCATTCTTAATGGTTTTGGTATAGGAGAGGTAGAGGTTGCGCCGATTTTTTGCAGAGGGCAGAGTCAGCGTATCATGGAGCGGCGGGAGTTCGTATTCCCTGCCGCTTTCATCTTTGAGCAGGCTGCCGGTAATCTCTAGTCCGGGAAAGAAAAGGCTTAGCTCTTGGCCCGATGCAATATTAATCTTCACTGTACCAACTAATCGGCCTTCTTCGGGGACAAAAGACAACGAGATTTCATAGTTGGCCCCCTTGCTTTCGTCGGCCATGGAAACCGTGCCGCAACAACAGCAGAGAATGAGGCAAAGAATGATGGCTTGGAATATGGTGGTGCCTGGCGGGTATTCAGAATAGTGTGTCATTTAACGTATTCCATGAAAATTGAGGATATTTTTTTGCCGAATTGCATGATTCGGCTGGAGTTATTTTTCTCATATGCGTTATAGAGTAATATCAAAAGCACGATTGTGCTAAAAAACTTTCAAGTTTTGATATTATTGCAAGATGTTACAGGTGAAATAGGTGAACAACATTAAGGAACATATTAAAATAGTCGGTATAAACGCCAGATTTACCCATTCCTGCCTGGCGCTGTTTTATGTCCGCAATGAGTTGGAAAAAAACTGTCCGGATGTACGTGGTGATCTGTTCCAGTTTACCATTAATGACAATTATTACGAGATGTTGCTCCGTCTGAGCCAGGGCAGTCCCAGGTATATCTTTTTTTCAGCGGCAATCTGGAACAGTGCGCTGGTTGAAAAATTGACCCTTGATCTGCGAATCTGCCTCCCTGCCTGCCGGGTGGTAATCGGTGGGCCGCAAGCATCGGTGCTCGGTGACCGTTTTAACCGTGTGGGCGGGGATATCTGCACCGTGGTCCTCGGTGAGATAGAAGCGGTGGGGCAGCAATTCTATCAGGATCTGCAATCAGGCCATTTGCAATCTCGCTATCGAGGTTCTTTTTTTGCCATGCAGGAGCGGTCTTTCGAGTATCCGTATCGGCCGGTGGATTTTGATGATCATCTGAAAAACAGGCATATTTATTATGAAAGCAGTAAGGGCTGTCCATTTGGCTGTACCTACTGTTTGTCGGCTGTGGAAAAGGGCTTGTATCATAAAGATTTGGCGACGGTTAAAAATGAACTGCGCGATATCCTCAGTCACCGGCCCAGGGTAGTTCGATTCATCGACCGGACCTTTAACGATGTAACAGACAGAGCTCTTGCCCTATGGACATTTCTTGTGGTCGAAGGAGGAGAAACCCTTTTTCATTTTGAGATGGCACCTGACCGGTTCACTGAAAAGATGTTCGACTTTTTGGCAAGGCTTGAACCCGGCCGCTTTCAGTTTGAACTCGGTATTCAGTCAACCCATAAAAAAACTCTTGAAGCAGTCAACAGGCGGGTGGACCCGGTAGAAGCACACCGGACCATTAGTCGACTGGTGGGTTTTGGCAATATACATCTCCACGTCGATCTTATCCTCGGGCTTCCCTATGAAACAGTGGACAGCTTTGCCGATTCCTTCAGGGATGTTTTTGCCATGGGCACCCAATATATCCAGATGGGCTTGCTGAAAATATTGCCGGATACGCATATTTGTCATGGTGCCCATGAGTTCGGTTATCTGCATTGCAACGAGCCTCCGTATTCCATCCTTCAGACCAGATGGATCAACCACGCAAGCCTCAGCGAACTCTACTGGTTTTCTGAGATTGTTGAGAAATTTCACAATAACCGTTATTTTGTCTCGCTGTGGCGTTATTTACGTCAACAAAACGAGGATATTTATGCTTTCTTTCAGGAATTATTCGCTATTTGCCAGGCCAGCGGATTCTTCCAGCTTGCAGCGACTCAGGAACTGATGTGCACGAAAATTTTGCAATTATCTCAGGGGCGAACTGACAGAGATCTCATTGTCGAGCTTTTACGGTATGACTGGCTCCGTTGTGGTTTTCGTTTTCTCCCTGCTTGTCTCGTGCCGGATGGCAGCAAAGAGCAGCCGGAGGAGACAAAGGCCGGTCTTTATCAGACACTGCCTCTTGAAATGGAAGGAGTGTATCGTAAGAATAACCGGAATCAGTTTTTTCGAAAATCATACTTTTTACGGATTTCGCAAAAAGCGCTTGGTGAAATTGGCTTATCAGCCAATTCCATCGAGCCTTGTCTCTGTATTCTGCAAGATCGGGAAGTGTCCTTGTTCTCCTATAATAAGGTGCTGATATTTTAGAGAAAATAAAGAAAAAAACGATAAAAGTTGACCTGAGCTGTCACCGTTATATATTTAGCAGCTGTTTTTTGTAAAACTCATATTGAAAGCGAATTCATTGATTAAATAAGACGAGGGGAGATGCTATGCCGGTATATAAGATAAAGAAAATAAACAACATTGCCAAACAGGGATTGAAGCTGTTCAGTGATAAATTTACGGTTTCCGCAGACGAAGACGCTCCTGACGGCATTATTCTTCGTAGTTCCCCTCTTAATGTCGATGACTATCCAACACTTCTCGCTGTTGCGCGGGCCGGAGCAGGGACCAATAATATCAATGTTGAGCGGGCAACCGAAAGAGGTATCTGTGTATTTAATACCCCCGGGGCAAATGCCAATGCCGTCGTCGATCTTGTTTTTCCGATGATGGGGGTGTGGAAGAGAAATATTTATCGAGGTATTGAATTTTGTAAGTCTCTTGCGACAATGGCACCCGAGAAGGTGGGCAAGGAAGTGGAAGCCCGGAAGTCTGCATATAAAGGCGAAGAGATCGCTGGCAAAACTCTGGGGGTTGTGGGCCTTGGTCAAATTGGCGTGCGACTTGCCAACGCTGGAGTCTTTCGGCATATGAAGGTTCATGGGTTTGATCCCGCACCTTCTTTGGCCAACATTCACCAGCTCTCTCCCGAGGTGCGGATCTGCCGTAATCTTGGCGACGCCGTAGGAGATGCCGATGTGGTAAGTCTGCATTTGCCACTCATCGATCAAACGCGCAATCTGGTCAACACTGAGTTTATTGCCAGAATGAAGAAAGGGGCGATACTGATAAATTATTCCAGGGGGCCGATTGTCGACGAAGAAGCGGTTATCAAGGCACTCGACAGCGGCTTTTTGGAGGCATATCTTTGTGATTTCCCGACGCCGGCTTTGGTAAAACATGAGAAAGTGCTGACAACGCCGCATCTGGGCGCGTCCACCGCCGAATCAGAAGAAAATTGTTCTACCATGGCAGTCAAGGAAATGTCTAATTATTTGAAATATGGCAATGTTGCCCACAGTGTCAATTTTCCAAATATTGAGTCAACACCAAGTGACAAGGCACATTCAAGGTTGATTGTGATCAATCGAGACGTGCCGGGAATGATCGCTTTTGTTTCCAATATTTTTGGTGACAACAAAGTGAATATCACAAGTTATTTGAACCAATCTAACGGCAAGGTTGGTTACAATATTATCGATGTTGAAACTGCTATACCGACGGTGGTAATTGAAGAAATAATGAAGAATCAGGATGTTATCCGTACCAGAGTCATAAATTTCAAATAATGGAAAAAATAAAAGATCAAGAGCGGTCAAAAAAATTAGATGATCTATTGTATTGATATTACGGATAACAGTACTAAAAGTACCGTCGAGCGGACAAGGGTAGTATAAATAATTGTACATATCTGCCTGTGTTTTTTTCGATTGAGTCTCGTTGTTTGTTGTAATGTGTTGAAATTACGACTTTGTTGTATTAGCTGGGAGATGGCATATAAAATGCAACAGATATTATGCTTTATCTCTTCTCTCTTTTCTCCTGGAAAAACCGGACCTCCCTGCTAGGGTCCGGTTTTTCTTTTTTAAACGCTTTTTACCTGAAAAATTCACTTTTTAAAATTCATGAATGACGTATCCGCACAGGTGCTGTTGCAGAGGTGTGACTTTTATGATCGGGCCTCTCTGGCTGAGTTCATTGATGTGATGATGGCCAGTCTCGGGTTTTCCGGTTCATTGCACGGCAAAGTAATATTGCTGAAGCCCAATCTGATCAGTAGTAAAGGGCCTCGTCTTGCCTGCACCCATGGCGAATTTGTTGCCGGTGCTGCCCTATGGTTTCTAGGTCAGGGGGCTAAAGTGCTGGTGGGGGACTCTCCAGCTTTTGGCAGTGCGACATCGGTTTGCAAAAAAATGGGGATTGCAAGGTCTTTGTGTGGGTTAGATATTGCATTTGTTGATTTTATTTCGCCGGTCACAATGAAGCTGGCGGGCGGCGTTTCAGTAACAGTTGCCAGAGAGGCCCTGGAGTGCGATCTCTTTGTCGGCTTACCTAAAATTAAGGCGCATAAGCAAATGTTTGTGACGATGGCGGTTAAAAACATCTTTGGCATCGTCAAAGGGATCAACAAAGCAATGCTGCATATGGTTCATGGTAACAGCCATGATCAATTTGCCGAGATCATTCTCGATCTCATACAACTCTTACCCTCCCAACTCCATCTGGCAGATGGCATAGAAGTTATGCATAGGTCCGGACCGCTTGATGGCAGCCCCTTGGCGCTGAATTGTCTGGCAGCGGCGACCTGCCCGGTGGCGCTGGACACAGCCATGCTGGATCTTCTTCAGCTGGACCAAAAAAAAAGTCCGCTTTGGCGGGTTGCTGCGGGACGAGGCTTGAGGGGCAGTAAACTCGCCAATCTCCACTATCCGTGGCTTTCACCTAAGGACTTTAGTGGTTCAGGATTTGTAGCTCCGGGCAATCTGGACTCTATTCGGTTCAATCCCTTCAGGTTTTTACGGGGGGTTGGGAAGCGGGTGATCCTGAAATTTTCTGACTCAGTTGAAAAGTTTTTTTAGTATCTTACAGATTGGTTTCTTGTTTTTTTGCAAGAAATCAATTTGTCTTAAGGTGCTTATACCCCTCAAGGGGGTACTGAACTGAGTCCCGGCTTATTTTCCGTTTACCGGGGGTAGTTCTTTGAGTATCGTTTTCCATCAATAAAATTTAAAAATTATCGAAAAGGTTGGTTTTTATGTTTGATTTACAGGGGAAAGTTGCGTTGATTACCGGAGGGTCACGGGGAATAGGCCGGGCCGTTGCCGTAAGGCTTGCCGAAAATGGTGCGGATGTCATCGTTAATTATTTACGCCATAAAAAAGATGCTGGTGAGACAGCAGCGGCAGTGGAGAAACTTGGTCAAAAATGTCTCTTGGTTAAAGCCAATGTTGCCGATGCCGATGATGTCCAAAAGATGATTGCTGTCATCGCCGAGGAATTTGGTCACTTGGATATTTTGGTGAGCAATGCCGCCTCGGGGGTCTTGAAGCCGGCACTTGAGTTGACAGAACGCCACTGGAACTGGGCCATGGATATTAATGCCAGGGCCTTGCTGACACTGGTGCAGCAGGGAATTTCTCTGATGAAAAGTGGCAGCAGGGTGATGGCTGTCTCAAGTCTTGGTGCCATCCGGGCCATTGAAAACTATACTACAGTTGGGGCATCGAAGGCGGCTTTGGAATCCCTTGTCCGTCATCTGGCGGTGGAGCTCGGTCCTCAAGGTATAAATGTCAATACTATCAGTGCAGGGGCTGTGGATACTGATGCCCTGAAACATTTTCCAAATCGTGATCAAATTCTCAATACAGCAATGGCCAGGACGCCTTTAGGTCGATTGACTACGCCTCAGGATGTCGCCGATATTGCCCTGTTTCTCTGTAGTGATTTATCTACCATGATTCATGGGCAGGTTATTACAGTGGATGGCGGTTATGCCATAAGGGGATAAAAGCTGCCACCCTTGTAATTATTGCCATTGTATTGACACTGCGTCGTCTCTTAGAAAACAGATACCCGCCTGGTATTATAAGTTATAATTTGATATACCTAATACAATTGTCGTTGTTCTAAGTAGTTTTCAGGATGGAAACTACATAAAATTTGAGAGAATGATGTATTACAATAGCCAACCGATAATTCTGGCATCGGGATCGCCACGCAGGCAACAGTACCTTGATGAAATGGGTCTCACTTTCACAGTTCAAAAGGCTTCAGTCCAGGAAAATCCTCTTGATAACGAAGACCCTGAGGTCTTTGTGCGAAGGATGGCTCTGGAGAAAGCAGCTGAAGTCAGTTCTCTGTTTCCCGAGAGCTGGGTGATCAGTGGGGATACCGTGGTGTGCCTTGGCAATAAAATATTGGGTAAACCCGTAGATAAACATGAGGCGGTTGCCTTGCTTATGTCACTTGCTGGCAGGGAACACCATGTGAAAACCGGATTTTGTGTTGCTTATGGGGCCCGAGATATAAAGATTATACAGTCGGTTACAACGAAGGTCTGTTTTAGCGATTTTTCAGAAACGGTTGCCAAAGCTTATGTCGCTGCCGGAGAATCTTTTGATAAGGCAGGGGCTTACGGTATTCAGGGCAAAGGAGTTTTTCTCGTTAAAGCCATTGAAGGCTCTTATTCCAATGTCGTTGGGATGCCCATGCATGAACTTATGGAGGTGTTACAGACTCATGGTGTTATTAAACCGGATGTTTCTGTTGCCTGAGTGAACTGACACTTTTTGAAATTTTTTTGGTTAATGACTCAAATTAGCATATACTATGACTGTGATTCTTTGAGATTACTAAAAAACGAGAAATGAATTTCTAAGGTCCTAAAAAATCGTCTTTTTTAATAGGTTCCAGATGATGCAGGAAGAGACTGTTGTGCTCGAAAACATCTGGCATTCTGAAAATTGGTGTTAAATAATGAATCAGATTGAGTTGCAGGGTAAAAGTATTGAAGCGCTAAAGTCATTCAATAATACCATTGTTACCAGCCGGCTATATCCACCAGATGCCCCTCAGGTGGCAACCGTTGTTGACAGAGGGTTCCAGATTATCAAAAATATTTTACAGCTGTATGGTGATTTAAAGTTCTCTCTCCAAGAGGGGAAACCCTGCCTTAGTGGATTGCCTCTCAGTCAGGAAACATTAGATTCGTTTTCAAATCTCGTGGTTTATCGGCAACTTCGCCTTCTTGGTCATTTCGAACTGGTTATCCGTTCTGAAATGGACCGTTTTGCCTTTGGCCAGCTTCTTTCCATTTTTAATGCATCCTCCGAAAAAATTGAAAAAGAGGGCGGTGGCGGGGAATATATCACCAGCCTTGGTTTGGCCAGCTATTTTCCGGAAGATCTCTCTGGACAGGGTGAGAACCTGGTAAGCCCTGGCCGTACAGACAGGGTACTGTCTCGAAAGCCTAAAAAGGTGCGGCCGGAAATAGTGGCCTGTCTTTTTGGCAAGGATAATAGACCTGTCGTTTTGGCCGAGTTGCAGAAGAAGATGGCTGGCACGGAAACGGCAATCATGATTCTCACCACTTGTGTCGCGCACATTTTGCAGGACATCAAAAAGAAAAAGATGATTGTCGCGTCTCCCTATTTCCCTTTGATGCTCGAAAAAGCCGAGGCTTTAATCGAAACGGGCGACAGGGATGAGGTTGCCCGGGGGCTGGCAAAAGTTTTGATGGAGAGTCTTAAGGAGACTGCCCTCTGTGTTGTCCTGGCACAGAAATATCCTGATGGCTTTGGCAGCACCTTGTATGACAGGCTGATTGCCATTCTGCCCCCACAAAAATTGGCCGGAGTCGTTGAACTTTTTAGAGAACAACTTGCTAAGGCGAGACGGGGGGGGGATGTAAATTCATCCCATGTTGATTTTCTCGACAAGTCCCTGTCGCTTCTGCTGAACAGCGAAAAAGGCAAACAATTCCAGGGCAGTGAGAGGGCCAGAAACCTTATCAGTGCTGGCGAGAAAGAACGGAGAAAGCGCCGCCTTGACGCAGGTGTGAAAGGCTTTCTCCAGGGCAACACCAGCTTGCTGAAAAGCGAAGAGCTTGTCGCTTTTCTGCCCGAAGCGGCTCGTCAAATACAGAAAAGCAAAGGTGAGCGTGAGGTTACTTTTCTTTTGGACAGCATTGTTGCCTATTTCAGAGACGGTGATGAAGAGGTGAGGGAATCATTACTGAAAAGTATGGTAACCATAGCTGAAAATCTGCTTGTCGATGGGCAGTGGAGTCATGTTGATATTCTTATCAAACCACTTGTGGAAGAAGTTCGAAAAAAGGGTTCTGCCGATGAACTGGTAGAGAAGATATTTGTTTTTTTGCAGCAGGCCATGCAGAAAAGCTGGCAGGATGGCTATTATAACAGGGGGGATGGCATACTCACTCTCTTTCACCGTCTTCGCACGGGCCAGATTTCTCAAACGGATTCAATAAAAGCCCTTGTGGCTAAGGTACAGGACAGAGGAATAAATCGAACCAGTCTGCCGAGCCTGCTTGGTCAATTTCTTCTTACTCCAAAGGATAAGGCAATCCGCCTTCGTTTGATACATCAGGGTCCGGTCGTTCTTCGCTTCCTGGTGGAATCCCTTATTCATATAGACAATGGTTCTGATCGTCTGAAAATTATTGACCTGCTCACCTATAGCCCTGAATTTTTGCCAGCAGTTGTTCATGAACGACTTCAGGAGCATATGTCCTGGTACGGTAAACGCAATCTTATCAAGTTGCTTGGTGAAAACGGGCAGGAGGAAGATGCCGAGAGTATTCTTCCTTTTCTGTGCCATGAAGACTTTCGGGTACAGCGAGAAGCTTTCCTGACGCTCTATAAGATAGGTGGAAAAAGAAAAAAACGATTGTTGCTGAGGGCACTTGAGGAGTCCTCGGAATCGATGAAAATTCAGATTGTCTCGGCTCTTGCCAATTATTGTGACATGGAAGTGGCTGGAGAATTGGCCGAATTGCTGGCATCGAATGAACAATTCAGTGATGAAAATCGAAATGATATTGTGCTGCAACTTTTGGAGACTCTCGGCAGATGTCCTTATCTTCCGGCGCAAAAGGCAGTTCAGGCCTTTTTGCAGACCCGGGGGCATAGGTCGAGCAGGAAAATATCGGAACAGGTTTGGGATGCGGCTGAGAAATCCTTGAAATTCTTGCACAATGAGCTCCAGGAGTCCCGCAAAAAACATCTGCAGGCGAGTCAGTTACGCAAAAATGCCATTAAACAGGCAGCAAAAATGAGCAAGGTCGCGGTTACCCAGCGGGTCATTACTGGATTTCCGCAGGAGCAGGCCGTGCGGACCCTTCTTTCCCGAGGAGATAAAGCGGCAGCAGTGGGACAGGTGCTGGAGCTTATAGAAAGAGTTGCTCGGCTGCGCAATTTTATACAGGCAGAAAAATTAAAAGAATGGCTGGTCGAGATCGACTCAACGGATCTGAGTTCAATACTTCGGGCAGTCGAGATCATTGATCGCGAAAAAATCGCCTCAATTGATAAAAGTCATCTGGAGATCTGGGCCGGATTGTATGATGTTTTAACCACTGAGGAATTCAGCGCAGTCTATTATGCTTTGAATCATAAAAAGTATGAAGATGGCGAGGTTATCATCAGCCAGGGCGGGATGCAGAATGCCCTTTATTTTATCAATTCCGGCAAGGTGAAACTCTATTTTGACGATAAAGGCAGTGAAGTGCTGGTCAAAACCATGGAGAGAGGCGAAATATTTGGGTGGGACTCTTTTTTTGAAGCCACTGTCTGGACAATTTCAATTGCCGCTGTGGGCACATCGGAGATATCTGTTTTACAGCTCGATGCAGTGCAAAAATGGGCAGAGGATTTCCCTGGACTTGAAACAAAATTGTCTGATTATTGTAAAAAATTTGATAATATCAGCGAATTCATCAAACAAAGCTCGAAAGATCGGCGCCTGGACAAGCGATACCGAATTTCAGGGAGAGTCGAAGCCACCTTGCTCGATAACCGTAGCCGAAGTCTCGGCACAGGTTTCAGGGTGGAACTTTCTGATATTTCTGAAGGCGGTCTGGCTTTTTCAGCAAACATTGTCGAAAAAAATAATAGCCGTGTACTGCTTGGCAGAAAGTTGCAGCTTACTCTTCCGGCTACGGAAAAGGATGGCCGGGAGGCTGCTCTTGTTGGTGACATTATTGCGGTTAAAAAAGATCATACAGTGGAAAATGACTACTTGCTGCATATGCAATTTGATACACGGCTAGAGCGAAAACAACTGCATGATATCGTGATGAGAATGCGCCAGGATTCTCAGGTGATCTCCTAAATGTTCACGCACGTCTTTGCCGCTTACATCGCATCTTCCGGAGCTTGCTATGGCTGGAGGTAATGACGTAATTTCCCAGTTTTATCTGAAACATTTGGGTGGTCAATGGCAGGAAAAGTTCACTGCTGATTGTCCTTTTTGCAAAGCACATGGCTACGATAAAGGTCGCCTGATTGTCTTTCTGAATAAGGATAGCTTCTTCCATGGCTATTTTCGCTGCGTCAATCGCTGTGTGCCGGGGGGCTTCCCCCTTTGGTTTGCCCGCCTTGCTGATATTCCGCTGTCTGAAGTTCCAGAATATGATCCAGATGAGCGAATAGTCACCGGACAGCACGATTACCCGGTGGAAAATATCAATGAAGAAGTGCGCGCCTTTCAAGACAGAATTACCGATACTTTATATAAACAGTTCGAGCAGCGCGGTATAGGCAAAGCTGTCCTTATGGAGATGGGGGTTGGCTTCAACGGCCGCTATCTTGTTTATCCCTATATTCAAGAAGATGGAAATTGTTATTCTGCCCGCTGCGTGTACCCGGAGAGATTAGAAGATTATTTTTGGCATGGTAATGAAGACTTCAGCAAAGAGCCATTTAATCTCTTTAATGTTGAAGACATTGAACGTTGCGAAAATGGTGCGCTCTTCATCTGTGAGGGGGAAGATAATCTCCTCACCCTCAAGCAGCTTGGCTTTGCCGGTGTTGCGGTCTCTCACTATAATGCTTTGGAGAAGGTTTCTGGGGATCTTTTTACCAAAGTAAGAACAGTCTTTATCTGTGTCGCCAATAGCCTGGAATCTGATAAAGCTGCCAAAAATCTTGCCTCCAGAATCGGTTACAAGGCGAGAATCCTTGCTTGGCCACTGTCGAGCCCCAAGAATTATAATCTTAGCCGCCTGGCAAATGATTTAGGTAAAGGCTTTGGTGCTCAGGTTGGAGAAATGGTCAAAGCATGCCGCGCTTTCTCACCATTTTCTTCGCCGGTGCGGGAATATCAGAGTTTTTTACAAAATCTGCTAAAGGAGCAAGGGGATGAATATCTGAACCTGTCTTCTGGGTTCTCCAAACTGGATGCGGCCCTAGGCGGTATCCATGGTATCAATGTCATAGGCGGTGCTCCGAAAGTTGGCAAATCAACCTTTTTGATTCAGATTGCATCAGAAATGGCCTTGAAGAAAATCCCGGTTCTTTATTATGATTTTGAAAATGGCCGGCAAAAAATTTATCAACGAACCTTGAGTCGACTTGCCAGGTTGTCAATTGACCAGTTGAGAAATCAAAGTTTACCGGAAGATCAGAAGAAAAAATATGACCTAGGCCGTAAACAACTGCAAAAGATGTTTTTTTACTGGCGGGTAATTAATGACCGCAAAGTTACGCCGGAGTTGATGCGTAAACATATCGATTTTATTCGTCATGAGACAAGAAGTGAATATACTGTGGTGGTCGTCGACAGCCTCCATAAACTGCCGTTTAATGAATTTACCGAGAGAAGGACGGGTATTGATGCCTGGTTACGGCAGATGGAATCCATTCGTGACGACTTGCAGGTATCGTTTTTAGTGATTTCAGAACTTTCCCGCGGAACAGCAGGTTCTTACCTCGATGAGCCCCATCTTGGTGTTTTTAAGGGATCCGGGGATATAGAATACAGTGCGGACAATGCCATGGTACTTTACCCCTCATCCCGAGAGAGTGTTGGGGCGGATGCACTTAATGGCAAAGCGAATACCCTTTGTCTGGTGGCGAGTAGAGAACACAGTCCCGGTCGGGTTGCAGACTATCGTCTGGATTTTCCCTATTGGGGGTTCACCGAGCATTCAACGCTGGAAAAAGACTAAAAACCTCCAATTATTATATCTGTTCTGCAAGTTGCCATTTTTCCAAGGCAGACAGAGATCTCTCTGCCCGTTCCTGTCCTCTGAATTTTTTTCTGATTTTCTTTTCCCAGGCTGGAAAAAGACCAAAGTTGATGTTGGAGGGTTGGAAGCTTTCAGGAACACTTTCGGTGAGGTGATAAACGAGGGAACCGAGAGCTGTCTCCCGCGGGGGAACAACGGTGGTGAGACCTTTTGTCAGACGGGCACCATTGATCCCGGCCAGCAGTCCCATGGCCGCGGATTCGACATAACCCTCAACTCCCGAGAGTTGACCGGCCAGAAGCAGGTCTGGTCGGATCTTGAACTGCAGGGTTGGCTGCAGCAACTCTGGGGAAAGCACAAAGGTATTGCGGTGAATTGAGCCAAGTCTGACGAATTCGGCTTTTTCCATGCCGGGAATGAGCCGAAAAACACGTTCCTGTTCCGGGTAGGTTAATTTGGTTTGAAAACCGACCATATTATATGTTGTTCCTTCTCTGTTCTCCTTGCGAAGCTGAACCACAGCGTACGCTTCTTCGCCGGTTTTAGGGTCAGCGAGACCAACGGGTTTCATCGGTCCGAACCGCAAGGTGTCTTCACCACGGGAGCGTATAACCTCGACCGGCAGGCAACCCTCGAAATACTTGGCATCTTCAAAGTCTTTTAAGGGCATACACTCGGCCTTGCCAAGCTCGTCGATAAAATGCAGGTACTCATCTTGACTCATTGGGCAGTTCAAATAATCCCCAGGGCCATCGTCATAGCGTGACTTACAGAAAATGATGTCCATGTTCAGTGAGTCTGCATCAATTATCGGGCAATGGCGTCATAAAAGGCCAGCCGTTTCTTGCCGGTAAGCTCGGCGAGTGATTCAGCCAGAGAGTCGGAGGTCAGCGGTCCGGTGGCAAGGATTATGGGGGTGCCCTCAGGTGATGGCGCCGGGATCTCCATAATTTCCTGCCTGCTGATTTCGATTAAGGGATGCGTTTCAATGATTTCGGTGATTCGGGCAGCAAATTTTTCCCTATCTACCGCAAGGGCTTTTCCGGCAGGCACTTGCGTTTCATAAGCTATGCGTATCAGGAGGGAATTGCATCGACGCATCTCCTCCTTGAGGAGCCCGACGGCAGATGTTTGATCATTTGACCTGAGCGAATTAGAGCAGACCAGTTCAGCGAGTTTTTCTGAATGGTGAGCAGGACTGAATTTCTGCGGTTTCATGTCGATCAGTTGAACGTTGCAGCCTCGCTCAGCGCATTGCCAGGCGGCTTCACAACCTGCCAGTCCTCCACCAATAATTGTAACTGTCTGCTGATTTTCCATGGGATATGCTTTTTATATAACAAATTTGAATTTGAAAGGAAAGAATAGGCGATACACCGATAAGTGCGACCATTCTAACCCCGGTAAACGGGAAATAAGCCGGGATAAGTACCTTGACGAAATTCATTCATAAAAAACAAGAAATGAATTCCTAAGGTACTAATCATGGCTCCCCCGTCGTCAATAGGTTTTCCGCCACCAAAAAGATACTGCAGAAATCCCACACATTCCAGAATCAACTACATGGCAACGCCCAGGTGTTAAAACCCAAGTCCAAAACCTATAGGAGCGAGGGCTATAGAGTGAGGGAAACTACACCATTTGAAAATTAGCGGGGATATTCGACGATAACCCGCACTTTTCTCCTCCCCCAGGCAAGGGCGTCGCTGTGGGAATTAAAATAAAGATCAATCCGGTCTGGCCCTTTAATGGCACTCCCTCTATCTTCAACTATGCCATGGCCATAGCCAGGCACATACATATGGGTACCGAACGGGTAATATTTTGTGTCAGCGGCAATGGTGCCGTCCCGGGGAAGCATATACCATGGGAAAAAAATAATACGTACCGGGATCATCCAGGGGCGATAGATGGAATCCATCGAAAAGAGTCCCTCCTCGGGTTCGTAGGGGACTGTGCCTCTTGCTGTCAGGCCGCTGTAAGGGGCGCCTGCGTTGGGGCCGGCACTGACATATCTATTCCAGAAATCGAGTTTTAACATCTTCCAGCTGCCCCGTTCCCAGCTGCAACAGGAAGAGCAGCCGCAATAGGCGGTGGCTTCCATTATCTTTGCCACCGGTGGCTTGGCGCAGCCGCTGAGCCACAATACACTGAGAATTGATATGAAGAATATCGATTTATTCAACACGCCAGTTTTCAGGTTCTGTAAAACCATTTTTTAACCTCATCTCTGGTGAACAGCTTGACCACTGGTCTGCCGTGGGGACAATGGGAAAACAGATCAGCTCGAGTCATTTCGTTGAGCAGATTGTCTATTTCTTGCCTGGACAGTTCTGTCCCAGCCTTGACTGCAGCTTTACAGGCCATTGTTGCCAGGAGGGTATCAAGAAAACCACCCGCGTCTCCTTTATTATTTTCACTGCCGAATTGTTCCAAAATATCAAGAAAGAGATCTCGGGGGTTGGTGAGTCCAGCAAGTGCCGGCACTGCCGAGATAATATAGGTGTTGCCGCCGAATTCCCGGATGGAAAAACCTATGCGGTCGATTTCTTCCTCGTTTTTTTCCACCAATTGCGCCTGAAAGAGTGAGAGCTCCACCGTCTCTGGAAACATTAAAGTCTGACGGGCAACCGTGTTGGCGAGGTACTGTTTGCGGAGTTTTTCGTAAAGTAATCTTTCGTGGGCTGCATGCTGATCAATGACCAGAAGTCCGTCACTGGCCTTACAGAAAATATACAGGTTGTCGTATTGGCCGACAACCAACAGGTTGTGGGTGGTTGGTCTGTCCGGTTTTTGTGTGACCTCCCTGTCAATTGGGGCATTGCGATTTTCTGGCGGGGATTGGTGCATCGGTTCGGCAGTGGTAAAGAGCGGTTGAGTCAGTACCGATGGTGGTTCTGGAGTAGCGATGCCAGGATTCTTGGGCAAAGTGGGTGGAGTGCTGATTTCTTCGTCTGCTTGATTGTCACTAGGTTGGAAGGAATGCTCATATTTCACGGTTGGACGAAAAGGCACTTCAAAGGCCTCAGTCTCCGATGACTCGGGTGATTCATGTTCCAGGGGAATGGGCGTTCTCTCAATGGTCCTATCCGGTCCAAAAAACTTTGCTTTTATGGTCTGTTGATGTGCACCCATGGCATCGACCACCGATTGACAGAGCAGGGTGTGGACGTCGCGGGAATTGCGGAAACGAACCTCATGCTTTGCCGGATGGACATTGACATCAACCTCATCTGCCGGCAGACTCAGATGTATCAGGCCGGATGGATTTTTGCCCTTCATCAGAAAGCCGCGCAGACCTTCCGTTACCGCATGAACTATCATTCGGTCTCGTATAGCCCGGCCATTGACAAAAATGCGCATCTTTGCCGGTCCTATGGTCACCTTTTCCGGTGGCACTAGAAAGCCGGTCACCCGTCGAAGCTTACCCGGCTGTTGGGCGGTGTCTATGGGTATAAAAGGTCCGTCGTAGTGCATGATATTGCCGAGTCGCTGGTCAATAGACAGAGAATTATCGAGATAGATGGTGTCACGGCCGTCAATTCGGAGAATAAAGGTGACATGGGGCGAGCCGAGGGCATAATTTTTGACCACTTCATCAATATGGCCAAGTTCTGTCCGGGCTGTTCTCAGAAATTTTCGACGGGCGGGGGTGTTGCCAAAGAGGTTTCGTACCTCAACGGTGGTCCCGAAACTACAGCCAACCTCGTGGACCTTGGTCAGTTTACCAAAATTCAGTACCACCCTTGTTCCAAGTTCAGCCCGCTCGGGCCGGGAAGTTATCGTGAACTGAGAGACAGAGCCGATGGACGGCACAGCCTCGCCACGAAAACCAAGGGTGCTGATAGCTCCGAGGTCTTGTTCTGTCTCGATTTTCGAGGTTCCATGACGTTCAAGGCAGAGAAGCAGGTCGTCTTCAGCCATACCTTCGCCGTTATCGATGATGCGGATCAGTCTGGTTCCGCCCCCTTCAATTTCAATTTCAACGCGACTCGCCTTGGCATCAAGGCTGTTTTCCAAAAGTTCTTTGACAACGGATGCTGGACGTTCAACGACTTCGCCCGCCGCAATTTGATTGGCGAGTTGCTCGGGGAGTATACGGATTTTTGACATGTCACCGACTTTCCTGTTGATAGTTCATAACCAGATGTTACATTGCCTCAGACACGGGTCTGCCAGTGTCTTGAAAAGCAGTTTAATACTACCATGAGTGTTGAGAAAGTGTCACCCCCAAAACCAAACAGACCAGGGACGAGTCCGGCCCGAAAACCTGCTGTTCGTCGAACCATCTATAGAGAAAAGCATATTTCGATTTTCCTGATCTCCATTTGCCTGCTCCAGACAGCTTTTGTTGGAAGTTTACTCTTTCTGCTGATGAGCTTACATATGCCGGATATTAGTTCGGTGGCCAGGTATCGACCTGCCCAGGCAACTGTTATCTACGATAGCCGCGGTGAAATCGTTGAGCGAATGTTCACCGAAAACAGAACGGTAGTTCCGCTGAAGGCGATGTCGCCTCTTTTACCCAAAGCCTTTGTCGCGGCTGAGGATGGTCGGTTTTTTGAGCATCCCGGGCTGGATTTTATCTCGGTTCTTCGGGCGGCAATTAATAACTTTCGTGGCAAGGCCAGGAATCAGGGCGGATCGACCATTACCCAGCAGGTCGCCAAATCGCTCCTTTTGACGCCGGAAAAAACCTATGTTCGGAAATTCAAAGAAGCCATTCTGGCTTGGCGAATTGACAAGCTGCTCAGGAAAGAAGAGATCCTCTATATCTATCTTAATCAAATCTATCTTGGTGAAGGGGCGCATGGAGTTGAGGCGGCGGCCCAGATATATTTTGATAAAAGTGCGGCAGATCTCAGCCTTGGCGAGTGCGCACTGTTGGCCGGTTTGCCTCAGGCACCGAGCAGGTATGCTCTTTTTGAGCACTTTGACCGGGCGGCTGAAAGACAGAAATATGTTCTTAATCGTATGGCGGCCGACGGTTATGTCAGTGCCGAAGAGGCCCAGCGTGCCTATGCCGAGGTGAATAAGCTGAATCCGCATAGTCAGCATGCAACCGATGAAAATGGCTATTATCTGGAGGTTGTCAAAAGGCAGGCTCGGGATTTACTGCAAGGAGAGCAGTTACAGACGGCCGGCGCGAGAATTTACACCAATCTGGATACCAGATTACAGAAACTGAGCCTTGCTGCGGTACGTAGTGGGGTAAGAGATATCCTGAGTCGAACGACGCTCGCCGGACATAATATTAGTGCTGTCCCGCAAGGGAGCCTGGTCTGTATTGAAACGAAATCTGCCAGGGTTCGTGCGCTGGTAGGCGGAACTTCTTTTAGCAAATCTCCTTTTGATCGGGCGACCCAAGCTAAGCGCCCCGCTGGTTCGACCTTTAAACCATTTGTCTATACCGCCGCCTTGAATCAGGGCTGGACATCGCAGTCTCTTATCGAAGACAGCCCTCTCTCCATCACCGGCGGAGATGGCAAAACCTGGAGTCCGAAAAATTACTCTGGAAAGTACCATGGGCGGACCACTCTTGCCGATGCCTTGGCCCATTCTCTTAATACGGCAACGGTGAGGCTCATGCAGAAAACCGGCTATAAAGAAGTGCATAGGGTCGCCAAACTGGCAGGTATTACCGCGGTATTGCCCCCGAATCTCTCCCTGGCACTTGGTGCAGCGGATGTCTCACTGCTGGAAATGACCGCCGCATATCTCCCCTTTGCCGGGGATGGTACTTTTTTAGAGCCTTCGTTTATAAACAAAATAGTGCTTGCCGATGGAAGCGTTCTCTTTCCCGAAAAAAAACGAAGCCGACAGACGGTGGCTGGCCCTCAGGTGATGGGGGCGATGCGGGTTATGTTGCATGGAGTTATATCTGACGGTACTGGGAAGAAGGTGGCTGATGTGCCAGGTGTCAGGGGTGGAAAGACCGGCACTTCCGATGAGAACCGTGATGCCTGGTTTGTCGGCTATGATGATCGTTACACCACCGGAGTATGGGTGGGTAACGACCATAATCAATCTCTGGGTAAAATAGAAAGTGGTGGTTCTACTGCTGCACCTATCTGGCGCGATTTCATGCTGGCAGTTAATGGTAAATAGCTTTCTGCGCCGGGAGTTGCAATTTGCCGGAGCTACACGTTTCCATGAGATGATTAAAAGATCTTCTTTGCCCGACGGATCGGGCAAAAGAACATTCTCGGACAGGCTCCCTGTTCAACTCTCAACCAAAGATACCTTTAAGGGTAAAGAAAAAGAGCATTGCCATAACTGCACCGGCGGGCAGGGTGACGAGCCAGGAGATGATGATGTTCAGTACGACTCTCAGGTCGAGCGCCCCAACTCCTCTGGCCAGACCGACTCCGAGCACCGCTCCCACCAGGATATGGGTAGTGGAGACAGGCAGGCCGGTCCGTGAGGCAATAACCACTGTCGTGGCAGCAGCAAGTTCCGCGCAGAAGCCGCGGGAAGGGGTGAGCTCGGTGATCTTTTTGCCCACCGTCAACATAACCCGGTAACCAAGAGTTATCAGGCCGAGAACAATACCCGTACCACCCAAGAGCAGGATCCATAGCGGCAGAGGCGATGACTGGCCAACCTCACCACCGGAACTGATGATACTGTATATTGCCGCCAATGGGCCGATGCCGTTGGCCACATCGTTGGAACCGTGGGCAAAGGCCATGGAGCAGGCGGTGAAAATCATCATGGGGGTGAAAACTTTTTCCACACTGGCATAGCTGAAAGATTTATTGGCACTGGGATCATCTTTGATTTTTCGGATCAAGAACCAGCCGATGGTTGCGGTGAAGAGCCCGAAAACGACAGCCACGAGGAAGCTTTCTATGGCAGTGAGCTTTAAATGAAGATGAGTAAGACCCTTGAAAATAGTGACCAAAGAAATGACAAAGCCCACTAAAAATATGTAAGCGGGTGCATATTTTTTGGCATTTTTGAGGGGCTCGTCCGTGTTGAAAATGAGTTTTCTGGTACTCATCACCAATAAAAAAGAGATAGTACCACCAATCAGGGGGGAAACAATCCAACTCATAACAACACTACCTACTTCGCTCCATTTAACAGCATCCGGTCCAATACCGACAATCGCAAAGCCGATAAGGGCGCCAACGATGGAATGGGTCGTGGAAACCGGCCAACCTTTGGCAGAGGCGAGCATCAGCCATACCGCCGCGGCAAGCAGAGATGCAAGCATGCCGTAGATGAGGATCTCCGGAGAATTAGCAATTGAACTCGGGTCGATAATTCCTTTTCGAATGGTTGATGTAACATGACCACCAGCCAGAACGGCACCAAGAAACTCGAAGACCATGGCAATGATGATAGCCTGTTTTACCGATACCGCCCCGGCACCGACGGACGTGCCCATCGCATTGGCCAAATCGTTTGCCCCGATGCCCCAGGTCATATAGAGGCCAAAAATAATTGCCAAAATTAACATGGCGGTCCCATATGCAGCAATAATTTCCATTGGAGTCCCCGTAGGTTATTTAGAAAGAAAAAGAAGCAGTCGGTCGGCCAGATTTTCCGACTGATCGGAAATCTGTCCAACCAGATCGATGATTTGGTACCAGAACATTACGGAAACGGGATCGAGGTCTTTTTCGATGGAGAAAAGTTTCTTTTTAATTCTTTGCATAATTTCGTCGATGTTGTGCTCGCTTCGGCGAACTCCGGCGATCATTTTCGAAACCTTATCCAGTTCACGGCCAGCAAAGCCAACCTCCAGCAGTTCATCGAGTTGCTCAATCATCTCTTTGGCAGCGGCAGAAATCTCCATTGTCCCTTCCAGCAGCTCATCCAGCAGCGCCTTGAGTTGTTCCGGCACGATCATCTCCCGAAAAGAAAAGACCTTGCCGATGTCTTCTGCAGTGTCTGCGATCTTATCCTGGTCGGCTATTAGGCTGAGAAGATCTTTTCGGTCAACAGGAAGGAAGAGGGATTTCGGCATATTCAGTCTGAAAGTGGATTTCAGCTTGTCAGCCTCTGTTTCCAGCTGCTTGATCTGATCGGAAAAATCGGCGACCGAAGAATTCTCTGCCCGATAAACAGCATCAAATAATGGCGGTATTAAACAGACACAGGAAAAGACAACTCTCATATGTTCTTGAATGGGTTTGAATGGCGACCCCCGGAGAAGCCCGGATAGATGACGATTGGACATGATTGGCATGATACAGCAACCTCCTGAACAGATTGGCTAATTTGATTTCTTTTAGGCGCTATGGCCCATAGCCTTTAGTACATTAGAAATTCATTTCTTGTTTTTTATGAATGAATTTCGTCAAGGTACTTATCCCGGCTTATTTCCCGTTTACCGGGGTTAGATACTTATCCCCCACAGAGGGGTGTGTTGAACATATTAGCAGCTTTATTTTAACGTACACTGACTATTTATTATCGCTGAAAACGCTGTAATTTGACAGCTTCAATACTAAGTTTTGCAAGAAAGTCAATCGTTTTGTTATGACCTTCTGCTCACCGTTTGGTTGTGAAATCCCGGTGAAAAAAATGAGCAATATATTTCTGCAACAATATCCTCATCCTGTTAATAAAACGATCTTTGCAGTGACCATAGTGATTCGTCAATTCTTCGATTGGCAACAATCTTTAGCTGAGAGCATTGATAAGCTCAGTGAGTGGTTCAGCGGGAAAGCTGATCGGCATAAATCTGTTGCCGGTTTGAATAATGACGCTTGGCCCCTCGGTATGTGCACTGTAAATAATGTGGTGATTTTTCATTGCACCGGCGTGAAGCCAGAAACTGCCAAAAGGATCCATTGGCGTATGGCCGACAATAAAACGGGCTTTCGGTGTACGTTCCAGTGATTTTCTTAATCTTTTGACATCGCCCTTGGTATACCCCGCTGGGTGATTCGGTCGTTGCATCCTGTTGTTGGAAAGCTCTTTTGCCAGTTTGATATTATCCGCAATATTGATAAGATCTTCTCTCGAAGTGCTTCCTCGGGGTGGCCCGGCATGGCAGGCAATAAAACTGCCGGAACAGACGATGTACGGCAGACTGTTATAGAAGATTTCCATCTCCTGCACATATGCATGACCACGATGTTTCAGAAGTGTCTCCTTGAAGAGGACACCCTGAAGAATACCATTCTTGGTGATTTCCGGATCAAAGCTGTCGTGATTGCCACGAATGTAAAAAACATTCTCTGGAAATTTGAGTTTGAGCAGAAAAATGAGATCCATGATCAGCATTGAAGTCTCAAACTTGTCCATTTCGTTGACGTTTTCCGAATGGATTGCATCACCCAGGATAATGAGATTGGCTGATTTCATTCGCAGGCAATCAAGTAAGCAGTTTTCACTGAGAATTTTCAAAAGGTTGTCAACCTGAGCATGCAGGTCGCCAACAATGATTGGCACCTTATTATTGGTGATTTCTATCAGGCCGCCTGGTTTACCTGCATTATTTTTCGGTCGGAACGGTTCATCCTCGAGCAGGTGATTGACTGCCTTTATTGTTTGAAGTGCACGAAACGGGGCGAGAGGCTCAATTTGTTGGCCGAAGATCCTCCTGATCTCCAGTAAGGCATGGTGTCTTCCACGCTCCAAGCGTTCCCGATAATCAAGATCATCAAGTCTGACAATTTTTGTTTCCCGGTCGAGGGACAAAGGCGTCAGCAGCAGGTCGCCTCTTCGGTTGGTAACACTTAAATGCCGTTTTGCAACTGAATTGTTGAAATGAAAAAGCTCACTATACTGATCGTTTGTATGGCCAAGAACGATCGTTTCTCCAACTTTAATCCGGATAAAACCGTTAATGGTTCGAGAGGAGCAGCCTTGTGCCGTATTGATGATCCAGTTTTTATGGGCGGCTTTTCTTTTTACGCCAAGTGCAATCTCCGGTTGAAATCGTAAATGAACATCACCGACTATGACTTCGAAGCATCTTCCGTCATGGGCAACCCTTCCGGCAATGGTAAGGTCTTGTGGTTTGGTACTCAGCGTTAGCCATTGTATGGGGTAGTGCCGGCGAAAAAGCCATTTCCAGCCAGCAAAATCCTTCAGGCTCGGACGCTGCGGTTTTTGGTCGAGGGTCCATCTGGGGATACTGGTTACCCCTTTTTCGGCAATGCGCATTGGTGGTTTGTCGAGACTCTTGCGTACAAAAACATTAATTCCCGCCCGATGCAGGTAGAGTGCCATTTCCCTGTATACAGCAACCTGCTGGCGCACCATTTCCATGCTGAGTTTTTCATCCACCGGGAAATATCCTTGGCTCTGGCGGGCAAGTCGCTGCTGATAAATGGTGGATGGACTTGGTATCAGAAATTCAAAGATATATTTTTTCCGCCAGTCGGTCTGGAGAAAGTTTTTCTTTAATGGCGGTATCTTTATTCTCGTAAAATCAAGTTCTAAGGGTGTACTACTGTCCACCCACTCTTTATCGAAGACAGTCAAAGCCTCTTTAAAGCCATGAAAGGGGAGGCCGAGATGAACTTCCCGGGGACGGTAAACAAGAGATTGACCTTTCCACCAGCCTTTTTGGGTTAAATCAAGATAACCCTCGTTAGGCCAACCTCGTATCTGCTCAATATAATAGGATTTCCCTGCCCCTGGCGGACCGGTGACAACAAGTTGCAAAAATTCCAGGCCAATGGGGAGATCGATGCCCCGGATGTTTTGCAGTTCTTGGATCGGTTCGAGAATTTTTTTCAGAGAATCGACCATTGTAAAAGGCTTTTTCCTAAGGGGATGATGAAAAAATAGAAGATAGACACAGTCTGACAGAAATGAACCCCGGTAAACGGGAAATAAGCCGGGATAAGTACCTTGACGAAATTCATTCATAAAAAACAAGAAATGAATTTCTAAGGTACTAAATATAAGATGCAGACCGTATTGTTTGTATGAACAATGAATCGCTTTTCGAATATACACCTGTGACCGATGAAAAGAAAGCAGCCAAATTTTAGAAGCGAAGATGCACCGGGCCGTTGATATTATAAATCGTTACAATGGTGCGTTACCAACATGTTGAGATGTCTTGATCTTTTTATAAAGTTAAGGTAGTCATATTACGATATAGTTATTAGAGGAGGTTACTATGGAAATAATTATTGGCTCTATCCCACCCCTGACCCCCCAGCCTAAACAACCATCCCAGAGTAACAGCGGTGCTGTCATCTCGGCTCGGCTGTTGCACGTAAGACCGCCTAGAAAGGGTATTGCCGGTCCATCGGGACGGGAACGTCGCAATCGACAGGCGAATGATCCGCGGACGGGCAGGGTGCTCACCATTATGATTCCTGATGCCAGCCAACTGCCTGCTGATATTGACAGCAGTCAGTATGATGTTTCCATCCGTCTTATTCGCCGGTAAGTTGCAACAGCAAAGCCCTTCAACCATTACGGTGGAAGGGCTTATGTAAGTAAACGAGTGTTGCCGGATATCGCCAGGAAAGGGATTATGTCATTACCCCTTTACGATGGCATTACGGCAGGCGATCATTCTTTTTAGCAAGTATTAAAAAGCGTTCATGGTCCAAATGCCACAGGGGCAGGTGTCGGCACAGAAACCGCAGGCAATACATTTTTTATCATCTGAAACATACTCGTAGCTGTTCGCGAGGCCAAATTGATAACCGCTCTTTGCACCAAAATCCAGTTCTCTTCGACTGATTGCCCCGGTGGGACATATTGTTTCACAGAGGTGGCAGTCACGGCAAGAGGCACAGGAGAGGCAACGATTGGCCTGGTCCGTTTCGCTATTGCCAATATCCATTGGGATATAATGAGTAATAGTCAGGGCCTTTTGGGGGATAACCTGTTTGTCGAAAGGTTTCCAGTCGATTCCCTGGCAGTCGGCGATGATATATTCCGCCGCGGTTTTACCGGCACCCAGTGCATGGGTGGCAAGACCGGGTCTTTCCACATCTCCCACGGCGAGGATCTGCGCATCTGAGGTGCGATGAGCCTTGTCTGTGGTGATCCAGGCAGCACCCCCCACAGTAATGGTTTCAACTGATTTGGGCAGAAAAGAGAGGGCGGGAATATCGCCGATGGAGACGATGACTGTCTGGGCAGGAATAAGCTCATTTTCATTGGTCACCAGACCGCTATCGGTTACTTTTTTGGTTACAACCGGCCAGTTAAACTTGGCTCCAAGTGCTTCGGCGGCCTCTTTTTCTTTACCAAAGGCAAGAGGCTTCTGGATGTCAACGAGGGTAACCTTTTCTGCTCCAAGGCGGTATGCTTCACAGGCCACATCACAACCAACGTTGCCAGCACCAATGATAACAACCTCTTTACCTACGGTCATTGGCGAATCACTTTTGGCTCTTTTGAGGAAATCCAGAGCGGTAAGGACTTTCTCACTGCCAGGAAAGGATAGTTTACGTGGCACGTGGGTTCCTACGGCGACGACAACATAGTCGAACTCTTTTTGCAGTGCGGCGAACTTTTCCTTGGTCATGGCAACACCGACATTGACTGAGATGTTCGGCATCTCAGTAAATCTCTTTACTTCCTGATCCCAGATAGCCTGGGAAAGGCGTTCCCAGGGAATGACCTGGGCAAGTTTGCCACCAATTTTGTCGTCATGCTCGAAAATATGGGCCTCAATTCCGGCCAGAGCCAGCTGCCAGGCGACATTCATCCCGGCTGGACCACCACCAATGATGGCTACTTTTTTGCCAAGAGGGTCAGCTACGGCGGGTGCGTCGATAGTATTTACCGCTCTGCCCAGAACCTGGACGTCGATTGGGTCATCCACTCCTTGACGGGAACAGTTCTCCATGCAGAGATTTGGGCAGACAGCGCCGCAGACTGAGGCCGGTAAGGGAGTATAGCGAAGGAGCATTTCGTAGGCTTCATCGATTTTGCCTTCGCGGATAAGTCGTAACCGGTCAACGGTCGGAATGTGTACCGGACAGTAGTAGGTGCAGGGGGCCGCCGATTCGCAGTTGGCCCAGTATGGTTTTTTACGGCGAAGATCATCGGTGACTATTGTGCCGATCACACTGCGGTCAAGACCGGGTGCCAGATCTCTCAGTGGATCACCGCCAAAGGCTTTGTTCCAATGTTCGTTTCTGAATTCCGCCATTGGCATGGGGCCTGAAAACATCAGCGCCCTTTCCTGGGGGGTGATCGGTAGAAGCACCTGCCAATCTTCGCGCTTGGTCAGTGTTTCCAGGAGTTCCGGTTGACGGATTTTGGTTAGGAAATCTCCGATATTTCTTTGAAGCCATTGCCATTGCTCATCGTCCGGGACGGTTAACTTGGCGTTTGTCTTGGAAAACGAGTTGTCAATTTCACCGCGGAAATAAATAATTCCGCCAACCATACCAACACAAGGCCTATATCCAAGAATATTGTCAGGGGTTTTCGGATTGATGCCGCAGACAACAGCGATGCCGCCGCAATTGAACTCGGCAAAGGAGTCACCAACTGATCCGAGAACCCAGAGTTCGGGGCGTTCGTATTCCGGGTTCCATTTGGTCATGGTTAGCCCACGGGCACCAATGGAGCCGCCGATGTACACTTTGCCATTGGCCATAGCATTGCAGACCCCGTTGGTTGCATCACCGAGAACAGCTATTTCTGCGCCGATGTTGAGGTAGCCTACGTCATCGGAACTCGAACCTTCACAAACGATTGTGGTTCCAGGCATTCCCATACATCCTAGCCGCTGTCCGGAGGGACCTCGGACGGTTATTTTCAGTCCTTCTTCCCGCTGGAGCCGGATGCCGATATTGTGCTGCCCGTAAGATTCGAGGGTAAGGTCGACCGACGAAGTTGCCGCCTGTCGCACCAGTTTCTCGAAATCCATTGAGCCGATGCGCTCACCCTTTTCGTTGAGACCTTTTACAACGGTTGTAGTCACTGGAAACTCCTTATACTTGTGGTGTGGAAGCCTACTCTGCCATCCGGGCACCACCTGTTTTTGATTCTCTTGTTATCTGAAATCTAGCAGACGTATCTGATCTGTAATCTGTCTGCTGCAGCCTTGTCAGCAATACCAATGGCATCGGACATGCCGATGGGTAAACTCTGGGATCTGCCCAGTGGTGCCATTATTTTTTTGACCTCGGTATTAATAGACATGAACACCTCGCCAACTCTTTCAGCAACTTTATCGGGGTCAAGTCTTCGATATAATTTAGGGTTCTGGCTGGTGATTCCCTTAGGGCAGATGCCAATATTACAGACATTGCAGCGGTTCTTTTCGTTGCCTAAGCAGCCGGCTGTAGCCTGCATGATATATTTGCCGATATGGACGCCGGAGGCACCAAGCATAATCATCGCCATTCCGTTTTGCGCAACATTGCCATTTTTACCGATACCACCGGCGGCGAAAATAGGAATTTCATTCTGCTTGCCTTGGGCAGCCAGATCCAGATAGCAATCGCGAACGCAGGAAGCAATGGGATGGCCGGTGGCATCCATGGATACATTGTAGGCAGCACCTGTGCCGCCATCAATACCATCGATCATCAGCCCTCCGGCGTAAGGATTACGAACCAAATTGTTAAGCACGGATTTGGCCGATGTTGAAGCCGAAATCTTGGGGTAAATTGGCACCTTATGCTGAAAAGCGGTAGAAAGGGTCTGGACCATCTTCATGACGCTCTCTTCGATGGAGTACAACGTTTGGTGTACAGGAGGCGATGGCAGATCGACACCTTCTGGAACTCCACGGAGGCGGGCAATAAGCTTGGACACCTTATACCACATCAGTAGACCGCCATCGCCAGGTTTGGCTCCCTGGCCGTACTTGATCTCGATTGCGGCGGGATCACACTGCATTTCAGGAATAGCACGAATGATCTCATCCCAGCCGAAATAACCCGAGGCAATCTGCAAGATGATGTATTTCAGGTACGGGCTTCTGAGAACCCAGGGTGGGCAGCCGCCTTCTCCGGTACACATGACCACAGGAATACCAAGAACTTCATTGCAGTAGGCGACCCCCTGGAGCAGGCCGAGCCACATATTTGGTGAAAGAGCACCAAATGACATGGACCCGATGATAAAAGGGAATACCTCCCGGGAGGGCGGAATCCATCCTCCGTTCAAAGTACGCTCAAGAAAATCTTCCGGCGAGAGTATTCGACCAATGGTTGTCGTCGTTGTGAATTCATGCCTGCCAGCATCGAGTGCCGGATCGGTAAGCATAGAGATCCGGTTAAACATGATCCGGTCAAGCAGGGTCGGGCCGGAGGTGTTTCTTCGACCGCCTCGCTTTAATGGCTCACCTTTCAGGTTCTGGAAGAACACTGTTCGGTTTTCATTGGTACCGGGGACGGGCGTTATGGCCTCGTTGGGGCAGACCATGGAGCACATGCCGCAACCGATGCAGAGTTTGTCCGGGTCCATCTCCTGACGGATACCGGTAAAGGTTCTATAATCGTTGCCCCGATTTTTATTAAAGACATCGAGTTTAGGAACTCTTTGTCGCATATGTGCCAGCCGGATCGCTCCTTTCGGGCAAACCGCAGTGCATTGACCACAAAGGGTACACCTGTCTTCACGGTGTTCGATAATCCAGAGCAGATCTGTGGGAGCTAGGCTGCCAGGGGTAACGGAAACGGATCGTACTGAGACCATATTTCTAATTCCTTTCTATGTGGGGGAATAATTACTGTATGTTCACGCATTGGTTGAAAATCGAGGGACGGATCCCGATCGGGTATCATCGCATCAACACCGCATATCTCGGAGGCTATAGCCCAGGCACCCTCCCGGCCGCCAACAGTCGCCGGGCGCTGTTTTTTCTGATCCATAACCAGCAGGCAGGTTTCATCCGGCAGAGTACCTATAACAGCATTGGGGCCGTCAATGATGAGCCGTTTGCAGGCTAAACGAAGACCGGCAAGAAATTCTCCCTGGGGATGTTTAGCCAGCTCAGCATCGTTGAGCGGGGTAATGATATGTTTGTAGGCCTGCAGGGGGAGATTCAATTTTTTCAGCGTATAGTGCAGTATATGGGTGAAGACTTCGCTGTCACTCTGATACCCCGTATATCCTGGTATGCTTTTGCCAACCAGCCAGTCACGAATAGGGACAAAGGCCGTGTTCTCGCCATTTGTCATGGTGGAAATGCCCTGCAAAAAGAAGGGATGGCAGGCGTAGAGATTAATACCATAGTTGGTGTTTTGCCGGCCCTGGGCCATGCAGACCCGGGATTTGATCTGGCCATCGTGGAGACAGAAGGCATTGCCAATCTGCATTGGCCAGCCTACCTCTTTGATCATGGCCACGTCTGGGTAAAACGAGAAAACGGTAATGTTGTCTTCTGGTGTTCCAAGTTTTCTGAGGGCCAGGCGGGTACGGAGCAGTTCTGCTTCTCTTACAGCCTCACTTTGATCGCGGAATTCAACCGGCATTCGGTATGCCCGCATGAAATATCGATGGCGATCATCGGCATCAATCAGCTCGGGTTGCATATGGAAACGGTGGTCGTATTTAAGTTCATACCCCCGCAACTCCATGAATTTTGTGACCTTTTTCCAGGCCTTTTCAGTGTGGGCGATTCCGGATAGGATTGGAAATCTCGGATTATATTTGAAATCTTCAAACTCCATTCCGCGGAGTAGCAGACCAAGGCCGGAACCATCGTACCCTTCCTGCATTGACTCCATTGCCGAGAGCACTTCGTATGGGGAAAATGGCTCATCCGCTGTTTTCAGGGCTAAACGACACATGTTGCTCTCCTGATGTTGGTGTAAAATGATTGATGACAAAGGTAAACGTCTATCAAACGTCTATCGGGGGCAGACCTGTTGGGGGATTCCTGCTGGAGATAAACAAAGACAAAAACGTATGACTGAGAGATTTTATTTATCTACTTATGACAAAAAAGTCAAGATTATTGCGGAATAGTACTTTTTCGTTTTTTCGGGCCTGGGTGGAGAGGGGTATTCGTTGCTATAAATAGAATAAAATCTATCACATGAAGCGATAGTTCCGGGCAACATCTTCATGGGCTTCACGGTCTAAGCCGGAAAGACATTGTCTGGAAAACAATGAAAATCGATACTGGTGGAAAAGGAAATGTTGAGAATCAATGTGGCAAGTCAACAGCTCTGTAAGGTGTTACCTGAGCTGTTGACTGTAATGAAGATTGGAGAGAGAAGGCGCTACCTATTTAAGGATATTTTTAATATTTCCAAGGTCTTTGACTTGATCAACGTGTTGTTTTACTTCTGCTGCTTCTTTTACTCCGGGGATATCGTCTAAAATCTCTTTGCCACTTTCTTCAACATCACGCAGTCCATTTTTGAAGGAACTGATCGCTTTGCCGAGTCCGGCGCCGATTTCCGGGAGTTTCTTTCCGCCAAATACCAGAAAGGCAATTCCTAGGATGACTATAAGCTCTGGGGTTCCAAGGCCAAACATTATTGATTTCCTCCAATCACTAAAGACTACTTAAGGGGCATTTTTTGACAGTACCCCTTCGGATATTATTGCTGACCTGGAGGCCGTCTCAGGCCTTGTCGTCGTTTTCTTTTTCTTCGTCGTCAATTTTTTTAGGATCAGCTTCTTTTTTGGTGGCTTCCTTGAAATTTTTAATTCCCTTCCCTATGCCAGAACCAATTTCCGGTAGCTTGCCCGCACCAAAGATAATTACTATTATTACCAGAATAACAATAAGTTCCGGCATTCCAAGTCCAAACATATTTATACCTCATCCAAAATACAGTGAATAAACAGGAACCTCATTCATTGGAAGTTCCGTGGCAATGTCTTTCTGTGAACGACATTATCGTTGTCTTTTACTCTTGTCAAGGTTCCCAGTAGCTTATGGGAGACCATCCTTTTTTGCAGATGATTATGATCTACAGTTGCAGTGCATTTTTTGAAACAAATTCCTGGATCATTTTCATGTCGGCTTCCATGAGTTCGCAACGGGTCGCCTTGTCTTTAATTCCAACCAGGCAATCCGGAACAGGAGGAGGATTACCTATGGCTTCTTCAACCACTGTGCCAAACTTAGCAGGATGGGCGGTGGAGAGGCAAACCATCGGGACTCCAACCGTTTTGCACTGCTGGGCAGCTTTTACCCCTACTGCAGTGTGTGGATCTAAGACATAATCATACTGCTCATGAAAGGATCTAATCGTTTCTAAAACATCTGCTTCAGATATTGCTGCCGCGACAAAATCACGGCGAATCTGATCCTGGCTGCCGGAGAGATCGATTTTGCCGGTCTCTGCAAATTCTTCCATTAATTCTTTTGTCCGGGCGGCGTCGTTGTCCATAAGATAATAAAGGTACCGTTCAAAATTAGAGGCGGCCTGGATATCCATGGAAGGACTTGATGTCATTTTGACTGTTCCAAGCGAGTAATCACCCTTGGTAACAAATCGTGTCAGAATGTCATTATCATTTGTTGCCAGCACGAGTTGTCGGATGGTCCCCGCTGGAAGTATCTTTTTGGCGATAAAGCCCGCAAAAATATCTCCAAAATTACCGGTTGGAATGGCAAAATCCACGGAAGAATCTTTTTCGTGCTGTGCCACATGGAGACAACTATAAACATAGTAGACAACCTGGGCGAGGACACGTGCCCAGTTTATGGAGTTGATTGCGCCGAGATTGAACGCTTTTTTAAACTCAATATCACCGAAGATCTTCTTAATAATAGTCTGGCCGTCGTCAAAGGAACCACGGATGGCGATATTGAAGACATTGCTGTCCAACACCGTGGTCATTTGTCGTTCCTGGATCTCACTGACTCTTTGGTGAGGGTGGAGGATGAAAATATTGATCCTCTCCTTGCCACGTACACCATATATAGCTGCTGAGCCGGTATCGCCAGAAGTTGCTCCCAGAATATTGAGAACGGATTGGTTTTTTGCCAGCAAGTACTCGAACAGGTTGCCAAGAAACTGAAGAGCCACATCCTTGAAAGCAAGGGTAGGACCATGGAACAGTTCAAGAATGTGCAGCCCCCCTTTGTGAACCAGCGGAGTGACAGCTTCCGTATCAAAGGTCGCGTAGGAACGGTTGATGATGGTTTTCAGGTCACTGTTGGGGATATCGTCGACAAACCGTGACATAACCTCGAAGGCAAGTTCAGCGTAGGTCAGCTTTTGCCAGGAGTTGAAGGTTTCACTCCCTATCCGGGGTATGGTTCGGGGAAGAAGCAGCCCTCCATCCGTGGCCAGACCCATCATAACAGCTTCAGTAAATGGTATGGGGGAGACTCCTCCCCTAGTGCTTAAGTATTGCATAATCCTGGTTATTTCTCATTAAGTGCAACAGATTTTTTCATGAGGCCTTTAATCATTAGGCGTGGTTTCTATTTCAACCGTCTTGCCTTCAGACCAGAGCCCTTCCAGATCATAAAATTTCCGCTGTTCATGGTAAAAAATATGGACTACAACATCATCAAAATCTAAGAGCACCCACATCCCCTCGCGGAGACCTTCTGCGCTGGATGCCTTAATCCTTTTAGACCGCAACTTTGCTTCGATTGTTTCTGCCAGGGCCTGGACGTGGCGGGTTGATGTGCCATTCATGATTAAAAAATAATCGGTGAAGGTTGTCAGTCCTCGCACATCCAAGATAACCAGCTCTTCTGCTTTAGTATCAAGCGCAGCCCGGGCACAAATTTGCGCCAATTCATGACCACTCTTCTCTTGATACTCTTTTTTTATTTGTTTCATAGTTATTTCTTCCCTTTTATATCAGGGCTGTCAATTTGTTTGTTCTTTTTGTTTCGATTTTCTTGGAGGAAATTCAAAACTTACTTTACCATTTTTTGCAAGAACCAGATAGGCATCAAAGGGTCTCCTCTTTTTTGAGATAAATCCTTCAATCAATTCCGTCTTGCCTTGTGTAAGGAGCTGTGTGATGTTCTCTTCCGTGATCTCCTTGGAGAGGATTATTCTGCTGATCTTTAAGCCTTTTTCATCTCCGTCGAGGGCGGATTCAGACATAAAGGCCATCGGTGCGCCAAACACCTTGGTTCCATCAATCGGAGAATTACCAAGGGAGGGGCCCTGTTTAATGGCGTCAATATCGAGGTCTGCGTTTGAATCGGCAAACATAAAATCAATTTTATTATTAGTGAGTCGCACTGAAGCGGTAAAAGGTTTTCCCTTCTTCGATCTGAAGTCACTGAAAGGACCAATGGTCTCACCCTTGAGCAGGGCAATAACATCCGCTTCGGACAACATTCGCCCGCCGAGAATCTTGCGAATACTTATTTTTTCATCCTCTGAAATATAGGCAGTAGGGGAGTCAAAGATGCGGATTCCGTTGACTGGACTAAAAGGTGCCTCCAGGCGCACTTCGTTGCTTTCAAAATTTTTGACCTGATCGATGATGCGGGTAGTCATCAATCTGATTTCAGCCATGAATTTTTCACGGGTGAATTCACCTTTGAGGATTTGGTTGAGTTTGAATTCCCATTCCCCGGTCATCTCAGGTGAGGCCAGAGTTTCAATTTTCATGGCTTCGAGTAAGGCCAGCAGTTCAAAGGCCTTGCCGGTTGGCGTAAGATCCTTTCCCTCCCGGACAACATACTTTTCCTTGATAAGTTTTTCAATAATAGCTGCTCTGGTCGCCGGAGTACCGAGACCCCGTTCTTTCATTGCATCGGCGAGTTCATCGTCTTCAACGAGTTTATCAGAGTTTTCCATGGCAGAGAGCAAGGTTGCTTCGTTGAATCTGGCAGGCGCCTTGGTCTCCTGGGCCTCTTTGTCTATCTTGCGGCAGGAAATGTCGGCATTTTTAGGTACTGGGGCTATAATTTTGTCCTGACCTTCACCGCCGTGGATGCCATAAATAGCTTTCCAGCCAGCCTCCAGTAGAATTTTTCCTTCAGTGAGGAAGGTTTCTTCCTGGACGAGAGAATATCTTTTGGTGTTTTGGAATACTGCCGCTGGAAAAAACACCGCCAGGAAGCGTTGCGTCACCATCTGGTAAATCTTGAATTCCGGTTCCGACAGGTTGGTAGGCAAAAGAGTGGTGGGGATAATGGCATGGTGGTCGGAAACCTTAGCATTGTTGAAAATACGCTTGTTGGGGTATACGTAATTTTTTTCCAGTGCTTCCTTGGCAAATTTACTGAGCTGCCAATCTGTTTGACTCTTTATGGTCTTTTTGACAGTGTCGATATAGTCTTCGGGCAGATGCTTGCTGTCGGTTCGTGGATAGGTTAATACCTTGTGCCGTTCATACAGAGCCTGGGCTATCCCCAGAGTATTTTTGGCGGAAAAACCAAAACGTGAGTTCGCTTCCCTTTGCAGGGATGTCAGGTCGTAGAGTTGCGGGGAGCTTTGCGTGGTTCTCTTGCTCTCCTCCCGGATAGTTGCTGGCTTGCCGGTACATCGAGCTATGATGGCATCAGCATCCTCGGTTTTCCAGATCCGGTCAGCTCTGCTATGCGCGTCATTGGCCTCTTTGACAAAAGAAGCGTTGATCCACCGACCGTCATAGGTTTCCTTGTCAAAGGAGAAATGGGCCAGCAGGTTCCAATACGGGCGAGATACAAAAGCGATGCGCTCACGTTCTCGTTTAACTAACAGTGACAGTGTTGGCGTCTGCACTCTACCGCAGGGGGTAAGAAAGAATCCACCCCGGCGGGAATTAAAGCCGGTAAGTGCCCTTGTTGCGTTGATGCCAATTAACCAGTCAGATTCCGAGCGACAGAGTGCCGCATGTTCTAGAGGCAGCATCTCCTCGTTTTCACGTAAGGAGCTAAAAGCTTTTTTGATTGCATCTCCTGTCATCGACTGCAACCACAACCGCTTAAATGATTTTTTGGCGACGGAAGTATTCCATACATAGTTAACAATGTATTTGAAAATCAACTCACCTTCGCGGCCCGCATCGCAGGCATTGATAATCTCAGTGACATCTTTACGACGGATCAATTTTTGTAGTACGTTCAGTTGTCCTTTGGTGCTTGTAAGGGCTTTAAGAGGAAAAGCTTCGGGCAGGATGGGCAGGTTTGCCATGTCCCATTTCTGGTATGCCGGATCAATTTCCTCTGGGTAGCAGATGGATACAAGATGGCCAATGGCGTAGGAAACTATATATTGATCTCCTTCAAAATGGGTTTTTTCCTTTTTGAATTTGCCGGGCAGAGCTTTGGCCAGATCAGCAGCTACACTCGGCTTTTCGGCAATTATGAGGATTTTCTCTGTCATGAGATATAATGTTTGTTTTAATGAAAAAATACAGATAGATATAGATTCTGCTAATGTGAAACAAGATTAGCAGGGCAATGTTGGAAGTTCTTCGAAGCAGTCGATTAAATAAAGGTACAAGGGTTGTTTGTCAAATAGAATTTTATTTATTTTGATACCGCACATGTTGCCTTAGGTCTTCGTTAAAGTCGTTTAGTGCGAAATGTATCTCTTTGAATATATAGAATAAAGAGAAATTTAAAAAGGCAAATTCCAGCAGGTAATACAACTACCTTGCTCATAATTTGTGATATTGAACTACTCTGACAAGTTGTACTTCTCGTTATGCACATCCCCCACTGTCTGGTGGTTCAAAAAGATCAATTAAGTTGCCATGATTATGTAATTAGTGGCACACTGAAACACCCTTTATCCTTGACAAGGCCTAAATATTATGGTTTATTATTGCCTCGAATAATTCGGTTTACACCTGTTTGGGAATGTCCTTGCTCGATCAATAAGGTTTGTATTGGTTGCGTTTTCCAAATGAGGTTGAATTGTTCAGCTATATTCTGTTGCCCCTCAGTGACAGGACGGCTTTTGGAAGTGGGCTTTGCCCGCTTTTTTTTATGTCCGCATATTTGTCACTGTTGTTGCCGGTATTGAAACGAGTTTACACCTACAAGCCACGTGTGGCTATCTGGCCTGAGATGTGAGTGATGAGTGAATTGATTATTGATAAAGTGCAGGTCTATCTGCAAAGTTTGTTACCCACCATGGGGCTCGAACTCTTTGAAGTTCAGTTTCGTCGAGAAGGTGAGGGCTGGGTTCTGCGTGTTTATATCGAATGCGAAACTGGTGTGACTCTGGAACATTGTAGCTCTGTTAGTCGTGAGCTTGGCCGCTATCTTGATGTAGAAGATTTTATCGATCATGCATATAGTCTAGAAGTCTCCTCTCCTGGTCTGGAGCGACCGCTCAGGTCCACGGAGGATTTTTTACGCTATTGTGGAAAAAAGGCCAGGGTTAAATTACATAATGCAATAGAGGAAGAAAAGGTGTTTGAGGGTGTCATTGAAGAAGTAGTCGATGGCCAAATCCACCTAAGACTTGAAGATGGTCGTTCCATACCTTTTTCTTTTGAGAAGATAAACAAGGCCAGGCTGGTCATTTAAACCGAGCCGGTCTTTAGTTTGTGAATAATGCAATGTTCTCCGCATGTCGGAGCTGAAAGCTATAATGACGGGGTAAGAGAATGCTATCAGATTTGAAACGCATAATCGACCAGATCAGCAGAGATCGAGGTTTTGATAAAACATTACTGATAGGGGCCATCGAAGAGGCGGTTCAGTCTGCTGCCAGGAAGAAATTTGGCAGCCGTCGAGATATGGAAGTCAGGTACAATGAAGAATTTGGCGAAGTCGAGGTCTTCCAGTTCAGAATTGTGGTTGAAGAGGCTGAAGACGAGCAGACCGAAATATCTTTAGAAGCTGCCTTGAAACTCGATCCGGAAGTGCAGGTCGGTGATGAGCTTGGCGAAAAGATGCTGGATATTTCAGATCTGGGCCGGATAGCCGCACAGTCTGCCAAGCAGGTCATCATTCATCGAATGAAGGATGCTGAGCGGGAGGTAATCTATGGCATGTTTAAAGATCGCATCGGTGAAGTTGTCAGTGGCATAGTTCAGCGTTTTGAACGTGGTAATATGATAGTCAATCTTGGTCGTACGGATGCTATTTTGCCGAAAGACCAACAGATCCCGAAGCGTTCTTTTAAGCAGGGTGATCGGATTCGGGCCTATTTGAAAGAGGTCCGGCAGACCAGTCGTGATTCACAGCTGATCCTGTCCAGAACCTGCGATGAGTTCCTCGGCAAATTGTTCCAAATGGAAGTCCCGGAAATGGCCGAAGGGATAGTTCGGGTAATGGGTGTTGCAAGAGAACCTGGGTTTCGTGCCAAGATTGCCGTCAGTTCCTCGGAGGGTGATGTTGATCCGGTAGGAGCTTGTGTCGGTATGAAGGGCTCTCGGGTTCAAAATGTTGTGCAGGAATTGCAGGGTGAGCGGATTGACATTGTCACCTGGAGTCCTGATCCTGCCAAATATGTCTACAACGCACTGGCTCCGGCCCATGTAAGTATGGTCATGGCTGATGAGGATGCTAACACCCTCTTGGTTGTTGTGCCTAATGATCAACTCTCTTTAGCCATCGGTCGTCAGGGGCAAAATGTCCGACTCGCTTCGAAGCTCATCGGTTGGCGTATTGATGTTAAAAGTGAGCAGCGATATAACAACCTCTCTGATGAAGGCTACCAGTCTCTGTTAAAATTACAGGGGGTGGACGAGTCTCTTGCGGATCAGTTGCTGGCTAAAAATATTTTTTCAACGGCGGTACTGGCCGAAAAAAGTATTGATGATCTTATAGTAATACGGTCCATTGATGAGGCATTTGCTGCCAGATTGATAGAGGATGCCAAACTCATTCCTTTTTCGGCTAAAGAAGATGACGCTGAAGAAGTTGCCGAAGAGAGTGAAGTTCAGGATGAGGCACTTGCAGCAGATGAGCCAGCTGTGGCAGATGTTCCAGGTAATGACGATGCCCTTTCAGATGTGGTACCTGAAAGTGAAGAGGCAATGAAGACTGGAACTGGTGATAGTTCTGACGAATGACAGTACCGATGCGAACGTGTTGCTCATGTGGCACAAAAAAACCGAAACACTCGCTGCAGCGTTTTGTTTGGAGAAATGAACTGGCGGAGCTCGATTCCCGGCAAATACAGCCAGGGAGAGGGGCCTATTGTTGTAAAGATGAATTATGCTTCCGACTCTTCTTCGATAAGAAGAAAAAATGGAAAAGATTGTTTCGTCTTTGAACAAAGAGATTTAAAATGATTCATCAAAGCTGGGTGGATGTGGTCACCGCTGTAATTGATGGATGAAATGACTGTTGCGATGCAATACGGGAGTAAAGGATGAGTAAAATCAGGGTATATGAGTTGGCCAAGGAGGCCGGCATGAGCAGTAAAGCGTTGACGGATAAACTGATTGAACTCGGCTATGATATCAAAGGCCACAGTTCATCCGTCGATGACGAAACAGCTGTAATGATCCGGAATACCGTTCTGAAATCAACAAATACCAAGCTTGTTGAAAAGCGTATTGATAGCGATAAAGATGGCCCCACCGTGATAAGGCGCAGAGCAACTGTCATTAGACGACGTCCGGCGGTCATTGAGGATACTCCAGACGAGAGTGTTGCAACAACGCAGGAAGTGGCTCAGGATACCGCGAAGGACGAAGGCGAAATACTGGAAGCTCCGGTTCAGGAAAGCGTACCAGAAGTTCAGGCTTCCGAGGTCGCAGCCTCTGCAACTCCCCCCGTCGTAGATGACGAGCCGCCTGCTCCTCCCGAGACAGAACAGGCTGAAGTCATAGCAAAAACGGAAAAAGAATCGAGTTCTGCCCCAGCGGAGGCAGCGCAGGAAAGTGTGGCTGTTGCCAAACCAGAGGCCGAAGAAAAACAGGCTGAGGCAATAACCAGCACCTCCAGTGACGAGCAGCAAGATGCCGATGTGCAAGTTGCAACGGAAAGGGCAGATACAAAAAAAGAACAAACAACAGCTCGTCCTGCCAAGAAAGAAAAACAATCTGCGCAGAAAAAGCCAATGGCCAGAGTCATCCGTACCATTGAACTTCCAAAGGTAGTCGAAGCAAGGCCATCCCGTCCCGCAGCTAAAAAAGGAAGTAAACCAGTTCAGTCAAGACCGGATGCCTCTGGCCCGGTAAGGACACCTGTGGCTCCTACCGTTGATGATACCGGGAGGGTCAAGAAGAAGGGCAAAAAGAATGTTGTGGTTAAAGATGATAGCAAAGCCGATGTTCGCCGGGGAGGAAAGAAGGGACAGAAAAATGTAAAATTCACTCATTTTACTCCCGACTATCAAGGACGTGAAGGCGCTCGCCGAGGGAAAAGAAGCAGAAAACCAGCAAAGGTGATTTCACCTCCAGCGGAGATGAAGGCCAGCAAAAAACGATTCAAAGTATATGACTTTATCACCGTTGGTGACCTCGCGCTGAAGATGAAAGTTAAAGCCAGTGATGTTATTGCCAAACTGATGGGCCTGGGAGTGATGGCCACCATTAACCAGTCTGTCGATACAGAAACAGCCATACTCATTGCAGCCGATTTCGATTACGAAGTAGAGCAGGGTCTGACTGAAGAGCTGGGGATGCAATTGCTCAGCGAGGCTGAAGAAGGTGGGGTGCAAAAATCCCGGTCTCCGGTTGTAACGGTAATGGGCCACGTCGATCACGGAAAAACCTCGATTCTCGACGCAATTCGTAAAACGGATGTGGCTGAAGGTGAGGCTGGCGGTATAACTCAGCATATTGGTGCATACCATGTACGATCTTCGGCGGGGGATGTTACTTTTGTCGATACGCCGGGACATGCTGCCTTTACTGAAATGCGTTCCCGTGGTGCCCAGGTTACAGATATTGTTGTTCTCGTTGTTGCGGCGGATGATGGTGTTATGGATCAGACCCGGGAGGCTATCCATCATGCCCAGGCTGCCGGCGTGCCAATCATTGTCGCGGTCAACAAGATAGACAAGGAAAATGCAGATATCGACAGGGTCAAACGAGAGCTGTCAGAACTGGATCTGATGCCTGAAGATTGGGGCGGTCAGACAATGTACTGTGAGACATCTGCCAAGAAAAATGTTGGTATCGATAATCTCCTTGAAACTATTCAACTGCAGGCAGAAATTCTTGAACTGCAGGCCGATAGCAGTAGAAAGGCCAGAGGTCGAGTTATAGAGGCTCAGTTGCATAAAGGTCGAGGGCCTGTTGCCACAGTTCTCATTCAAGATGGTACATTACAGCTCGGTGATCATTTTGTGGTCGGACAGTTTAGCGGTAAAGTCAGGTCGATGCTTGATGACAAGGGGCGTAAAATTGATCAGGCAGGACCGGCGCTGCCAGTGGAAGTTCAGGGACTGTCAGGTGTGCCGAGTGCCGGCGATGAATTCATCGTGGTAACCGATGAGAAGATGGCCAGAAGTGTCTCACAGGTACGATCTCTGAAGGCCAGGGAGAACGAGCTTGGGTCCACCAGCAAGATCTCACTTGATAAATTGTTTGAGCAGATGAGTGAAGGTGACGTCCAGGAACTGCGTGTGGTACTTCGGGCAGACGTTCAAGGTACTCTCGAGGCTTTTGCCAAGGCGGCATCAGATCTTTCAACCAAAGAGATCAAAGTCAAAATTCTCCATGAGGGAACCGGGACGATTACTGAATCGGATATCCTGCTTGCTTCCGCCTCAGACGCAATTATTATCGGATTCAATGTCAGGGCAAGTGTAAAAGTGAAAGAGTTGGCGGTGAAGGAAAACGTCGATGTGCGGTCTTATGATGTTATCTATCACGCCCTTGACGATATTCGCAAGGCAATGGTCGGTATGCTTGAGCCGACTTTTGAAGAAGAAGTTGTTGGCCTTGCTGAGGTTCGTGAAACTTTCAGTGTGCCCAAAATTGGTACTATTGCTGGTTGTTATGTCCTGGATGGTAAGATTTTACGGACGGCTAAAGTTCGAGTCCTGCGAGACGGTGTTGTCATTTATACCGGCAAGATGGAATCTCTCAGGAGATTCAAAGATGATGTTAAGGAAGTCGCGTCTGGGTACGAGTGTGGTATCGGCGTTGAGAAATTTAATGATATAAAGGTTGGGGATCAGTTAGAGGCTTTTATTATGAATGAAGTCGCAGCGACCCTCTAACAGGAAGAGGTTATACAGTGCCAAGCTGGGATCCAAAGAAGACACTCGACTCCATCGGTATTGGTGGAAAAAATGAGCAAAAAAGATCGTCTCGGGTGGCCGAAGCTATCAGGAATGAAGTGGCGATATTGCTTCTGAGCAAGGTGAGAGATCCTCGGCTTCTCGGCGTAAATATCTCACGGGTTGAAGTTCCTGATGACCTGAGTCTTGCTCGTATCTATTTCACCGTTCTTGGCGGGAAGAAAGAAATTAAAGAAGCCGGAAAAGGTCTGGAGAGCGCTAAAGGTTTTATTCGAAGTCATATTGCCAAGACACTCAATTTGCGTTTTACACCGGCTCTGCTCTTTCGATATGACGATACGGTCGAAAAAGTCGCTGAGTTGAACGAAATATTTCAGGAAATAGCCAATGAAAGAAACTCCCGAGAGGATAATTCCTGAGCGCATTCTTCAGGATATTAGAGCAACGGATAATGTTGTTCTCTTCACACATTCACATCCAGACGGGGATGCGCTGGGTTCGCTTTTTGGCTTGGCGGATATTCTTGAAACTCTTGGGAAGAAGGTTTTTTGCTTTTTAGAAGAGCCTGTTTCACACTTGTATGCTTTTTTACCGGACATCAATAAAACTCACACCAGCCTGGATGATTATCGGAAGTTCATAGCTGAAGCCGGTGGTAATATCATGGCTATTGCCCTTGATTGTGGCGATGATGACAGACTCGGTAAATCGAAACATGAGTTTCTCGATATTTCTCCCTTTATCGTAATAGATCACCATCAGTCACATCAAGAGTTTGGTACTTCCCGTTGGGTTGAAACGACGTGTTCATCCACCGGAGAGATGGTCTATGAGCTTGGTCTGGCCCTTGGTGCTTCTGTGAGCTATAACTGTGCCTTTAACCTCTATGTCGCTCTTTGCACTGATACCGGCTCCTTTCGTTACGATAGCACTCGACCCAGAACTATGCAGATTGCCGCTGAGCTACTTGATAAAGGTGTGCGACCGGCAGAGGTTTGTGGTCACCTTTATGATAATTTCAGTCTGGAACGTTTGAAGTTGATGGAAATGGCGATATCAACTCTACGTCTGTCGAAATCCGACCAGATTGCTTTTATGCACGTGTCGGAGCAGATGCTGGAAGAGAGTGGGGCGACACTTCAGGACGTTGAGGGTTTTATTGATTTCCCCAGATCACTACGGTCGGTAAAGGTTGCAGTGTTACTCAAGGAGGCCAGTGACGGTTGCGTTTCTGTTAGTCTTCGTGCTAAAGGCCAGTGTGATGTGGCGGAAGTTGCCAAGCAGTTTGAGGGCGGTGGTCATCGAAATGCCGCAGGCTTTAGTTGCCAGGGAAAAACGATCGAGCAGGTGCGCTTGGAAATAAGCAGTGTGCTCTCTAAGGTGTTGAATTAGGAAACTGAGCGCGCATTTCTTCGATTTGCTATCTCGATTGCAGGATATCATGGCCTTAAAAGTTGTACCTGAGTTTGATGCTGGTGTTTTTCTTATTGATAAACCAGTCGATATTACTTCTTTTGGGGTGGTGAGCAGGTTACGCCGAATCCTCAATATGAAAAAGGTTGGTCACGCCGGAACACTGGATCCTTTTGCCACCGGTTTATTAATTGTTTGTGCTGGCAGGTCTGCGACAAAACTGATCTCACAGTTTATGGAGGGGACAAAAGAATATCTGGCCACTCTACGACTGGGTGTCGAAACTGAAACCCAGGATACAGAAGGCACAGTGACGGCTCGAAGAGCTGTTGGTGAGATATCAGCCGTTGCCGTGGAAGACTGTCTGCAACAATTCAGGGGTAAACAACTACAGGTACCGCCGGCATATTCTGCGCTGAAATATCAGGGAAAGCCGCTCTATTATTATGCGCGCAAAGGGATTAAAATAGTTAAGGATGCCCGGGAAGTTGATATATCGACACTTGAACGTACGGATGGCAGTCAAACTCTAACTGGAGATGAGGCTGATCTCGGGATCAGGGTCGTTTGTACGAAAGGCACTTATATCAGGACCTTGGCTGCGGATATCGGTGCAAGTCTCGGCTGTGGAGCCCATCTTGTCCAGCTGCGAAGGGTAAAAAGTGGCTGTTTCACAGTTGACGGCAGTTTGACCTGGGAAGATTTGAGCAGTGAGGATGCCTTGCACCGCTGTCTCGATAAGATGATAAGTGTAGAACAGGTATGTAAACTATTGCAATAATCACACGAGTTGGCTAGTGTGTGCAACATCTTTGTAGTATAATGTTGTAAACAGAAAGTCAAAACGTTGAGAACTACCAAAGTATCTAGATGGTCTGTAAGAGGTTCGCCACCAATTTCGCAGATCAATTGTTGTAATGAGTAAATGTAGTCTCTGCTCAAGGCTACAGAGTATTGTAACTTAATGAATTTTAACTATCAGGTCTTTATTATACAGTTTCAGGAGGATTGTCGTGGCACAGTCAGCAGTAATAAAAAATGAAATAATTGAGAAATTTAAGATCCACCCAACCGATACCGGCTCATCTGAGGTGCAGATTGCACTGCTCACTGATCGTATTCAGTACCTCACCGAGCATTTTAAAGTGCACAAAAAAGACCATCATTCAAGACAGGGGCTACTTAAGCTCGTCGGCCAACGTCGGAGTCTGCTTGATTATCTGAAGAAGAAAGACGTCAACAAATACAGAACCATGCTGCAGGAACTTGGTCTTCGTAAGTAATTTTTGTTGCCGACAGGTTCAGTTGTTGGCCTGGGCATAGTGCCATCTTTTACCTCAAACAATCCTGCTCGTTGAATTGTTTGAGGTTTTTGTTGTTTAAGGAATTCCGAAAAAATAGAGCATACGGGGCTGGTGGATAATCCAGTCGAATGAGTTGGCGCTGCGCCCTTCCCTGATGCTACACATCTGGAGAAAATATGTTTAACAAAGTTGAAACCGAAATTGGTGGAAAGACTATTTCCATCGAAACAGGAAAAATTGCCAAACAGGCATCAGGGGCTGTTGTGGTTCGTTCAGGAGACACAATTGTTCTTGTCACCGTGGTTGGCGCAGGAAAAAGCAAACCTGATGCTGATTTTTTACCATTGACGATTGAGTATCAGGAAAAACTTGCCTCAGTTGGTCGAATTCCAGGTAACTATTTTCGTCGTGAAATCGGTCGACCAAGCGATAATGAAGTGCTCACCTGCAGAATTATTGACCGTCCGCTTCGCCCGTTGTTTCCAAAGGGTTACTCTGCTGAAACGCAGGTTATTGCTACTGTGCTGTCGGCGGATCAAGACACCCAACCGGATATGCTTGCCCTGACTGGAGCTTCATGTGCACTGACTATTTCCGATGTGCCGTTTGCCGGGCCGGTTGCCGGTGGTCGCATAGGCTTTATTGACGGAGAGTATGTTCTCAATCCGACAATTACTGAACTGACCAAATCATCAATGGATATAATTGTTGCCTGTACCAGAAAAGCAGTGGTCATGGTTGAAGGCAAGGTTGATGAGTTGAGTGAGGATGAAGTTCTCTCCGGTATTTTTTATGCTTTTGAACATCTGCAACCACTTATTGATCTTCAGGAAGAATTACAAAAATCTACTGGAAAACCGAAAATTACGGTTGAGACTCCGCAGGTTGATGAAGCTCTTCTTGCCAAGGTGCGTGAAGTTGCCGCAGCTGGCATGGAGAAAGTCTTCAATACCGCTGACAAAATGGAACGTGGAAATGTCTACGATGTCCTGAAAGATGAGGTTTTGGCCAAGCTTGACCCAGAAGGTGAGAAAAGTGGCGAAGTGAAGGAATTACTCTCTGCTTTTAAGAAATCCTATATGCGCGACAAGATCGTCAATAGTGAAATCAGAATTGGTGGGCGTAAATGCACTGAAATTCGCGATATCAGTTGTGAAACCGAATATCTGCCACGGACACATGGCTCTGCACTATTCACCCGCGGAGAAACTCAGGCCCTGGTCACCACGACACTTGGTAGTGAGCGTGACAAACAGCGGGTGGAGACCCTTCAGGGGGAACAGGTCAACCGTTTCATGCTGCACTATAACTTTCCTCCATACTGCGTTGGTGAAGCACGGTTTTTACGAGGCCCATCCCGCCGTGATATCGGCCATGGTACCCTCGCTACCCGTGGACTTGAAGCAGTACTGCCAGCTGAAGAAGACTTCCCATATTCCATCCGGGTGGTCTCTGAAATCCTTGAATCCAATGGCTCATCTTCCATGGCCACTGTGTGCGGCGGAAGCATGGCTATGATGGATGCCGGCGTACCTTTGAAGCGACCGGTGTCCGGCATTGCCATGGGACTGATTAAGGAAGGGGAAAAGGTTGTTATCCTCTCCGATATCCTCGGTGATGAGGATCATCTTGGCGATATGGATTTTAAGGTTGTTGGTACCTGTGACGGAATCACTGCCTTGCAAATGGATATAAAGATCGATGGAGTAGATCGGGCAATCATGGGCAAGGCCTTGGAACAGGCTAAAGATGGCCGTGTTCACATACTGACTGAAATGTTGAAAGGTATCACTAAATCCCGTGATCAGGTTGTCGACCATGCGCCTAAGTATATGGTTCACAAAATTAGCCCTGATAAGATCCGGGATATCATTGGACCTGGAGGAAAGATCATCAAAGAACTTTCTGCCGAATTTGATGCCAAAATCGAAGTTGATGATTCCGGACTTATCAAAATGTTCGCTCTGAGTGGTGACCGTGCAGAGGCCCTTTTGGAAAAAGTCAAAGCAATTACCGCTGAGGCTGTAGTCGGCGCTGTTTATAAAGGAACGGTAAAAACCATCAAAGACTTCGGTGCCTTTGTTGAGATCCTTCCCGGTACCGATGGTTTGGTGCATATCTCTGAACTGGATGTCAAGCGGGTAGCCAAGGTTACTGACGTGGTGAAGGAAGGGGATATCATTGAGGTTAAAGTTCTTGATGTAGATAATCGGGGCAGGATTCGTCTGAGTCGTAAGGCAATGATGGAGGAGTAGTACCTTACTCTTGCAATACCGATGTTTATAAGCCGATGTCCGTGTGGATATCGGCTTTTTTTATCAGTAATTTCCAAGAAAGCAGGGCCGCTGTTATGAAAGAGAAAGACGTGAAAATATGTTGGCTGGTTCCGGAAGATGAACGTGATTTACCGCTACCACATTATGAAACTGTTGGCTCAGCAGGAATGGATGTCGCTGCAGCTGTCAAGGAGACCTTGGTTATAGAAGCCGGAGAGAGAGCTTTGGTGCCAACTGGTTTTGGCGTCGCCCTGCCGGAAGGCTATGAAATGCAGGTGAGGCCCCGCAGTGGTCTGGCTATAAAATATGGCGTAACGATACTTAACAGCCCGGGAACAATTGATGCCGACTATCGTGGTGAGGTGAAAATCGCCTTGGTTAACCTCAGCAGCAAACCCTATATGATCAACAGGGGAGACCGTATTGCCCAGCTTGTTCTGGCGCCTGTCGTGCGAGCAAGTTTCATTGAAGTCACTGCCCTCGATGCAACAGAGAGGAATATGGGTGGCTTTGGACATACAGGGGTTTGAAATGCGTTTTTCTGTTCTTGGCAGCGGCAGTCGTGGCAACTCTGTTTTTATCGAAAGCGGCAAAACCGGTATTTTAATTGATGCAGGGTTTTCTGGCAAAGAGCTTGAAACACGTTTGAATTCAATTGGACGTAATATGACGCATGTCCGTGCCTTGTGTATTACCCACGAGCATAACGACCATATCTGTGGTGCTGGAGTTATATCCAGACGCTGCAAAATACCAACCTATAGTAACGGTGGAACTTTTGCCGCTGGAGAAAAGAGAATCGGCAAGCTCCATGCCTTTAAAGAATTTGAGACGGGAGATATTCTGGAAATAGGGGATTTGCAGGTTCGTTCCTTTCGAATCTCTCATGATACCGCTGATCCAGTCGGGTATGTGGTGAGCGATGGTAAGAGAAGTATTGGCTATTGTACCGATACTGGTAAGGTTTCTCATCTTATAGCGGCGAGACTTGCAAGCTGCAATGGGCTCATCCTGGAGTTCAATCACAATCTGGAAATGCTGAAAAATGGCCCCTATCCCTTACCACTGCAACAACGGGTTCGTTCCAGTCGGGGACATTTATCTAATGAGGATGCTGCTGTATTCCTGGCGGGTCTTATTGGGGATCAACTGCAGACGGTTGTTCTTGCCCATCTGAGTGAAACAAATAACACCCCCGAGCTTGCCCGAGACGCCGCCATGCATTCTGTCCAGAACTGGGGTGAGACTTCGCTGTTGATTGCGAGACAAGAGGTTGCGACCCCCCTGTTGGTCTTGTAGCTGCGGACCAACAGGGGGGGAATCAGTTTGTAACCGCGATCTTTCAAAAACAGCTAGTCGATTATTTAGCTTTGGGCAGCGTGATTCTTTTTTCTTTGGCTCTTTTCGGGTTGGCTTTGTAGAGGATGATTGTCTTTCCTATGAGTTGGACCAGTGAACTTTCGGTCTGATCGATTATCGCCTGGGTCGTACTGTGTTTGTCCAGGCCACAATTGCTGCCGATCTTAACCTTGATAAGTTCATGATTGAGGAGTTCAGTCTTAATGCTCTCGATGACACCGACGCTTAACTCTTCCTTGCCTATTTGGACAAGAGGGCTCAGTGGGTGTGCAAGACCTTTGAGGAACTGTTTTTGCCGGGTGGTCAACGTTGGAGCAGCCGGCGTCTTTTTTTCAGACATGGAAAATGTTTCCTTTCAGTATAGATAAAAAATAAAATATTATCGGATTAGATTTTTAAAAATTTCATAGCCACCAACCCACGTGCCTATGGCAGAGCCCAAGCCGGTGAGGATAAAAACCAGAAAGACCCGGAGAAGTCGATTTGTCCACCAGGCCTTGAATGAACCTATATCCGCCCCCGCCGTCTCAAATTCTTTAACAACCGGTGGGCAGACCAAAACTTGTACAAAAGCGGTAACATAGCCTGCACCAATCACCGGCGTAAGGCTTGTTAAGGGGGCCGAGGCAAAAGCACTCAAGGTTGTCAGTGGGTGGGCAAGAGCCAGCAGGGCGCCAACTGAAGCGGGGATGCCATTGGCTAAAATCCAGAAGATGATATTATCTCCTGCGACAGCGTAGCCTTTCTGTATGGCAATGACGCCGATTGAGCCAACTATCAGCAGAGGAATGGTCCAACCGGCGATTTTGTATCCCTTTGACACCGGTGGAATATGGGTTATCTCGGCTATTGAATGCTTGTTGTCAGTATCGAACTTTGCCAGCATGCCGGCAATATGTCCTGCACCCACCACAGCCACAATCCTTTTGCCGGGAGACGATTTTATTTTTTCGACGAGATACAGGTCTCGTTCATCAATCAGAACTCGTTTTAAATCAGGTAATGCATCACCCATCTCCTCCATCAACTCGGAGAGAACATCCTTCTGTTTGAGTTCCTTGAGTTTTTCCTCCGAGATCTCGCTCTTGTCAAAGAGGCTGGCCAGCAGTGACGCAAGTAGATAGCCTTTTTTGAAAAAAGAAGTGGATTTCCAGGCCCGGCGAAGAGTAATGCGTACATCCCGATCGCACAGTGAAATTGGGATTTGCAGCTCTTTTGCGGTTTTGGCGGCCATCAGTAGTTCAGCCCCGGGTGTTACGCCCAGCTGGCCCCCCAGTCGTTTCTGGTAGGAAGCCATAAGGAGGCTCACAAGCAGGGTGGAGAGTTGCTTGTTTTTAACAATTGTTTTTAAATCGAGCGACTCCCATTGTTTTTTTTGAGTTAAAGCCTGATATCTCTTGTCATCAAGCTCGAGGCAGACGACGTCGGGACGCTCCTGTTCAATAACTTTCTTGACCAGGTCCACAGATTCCTGAGAAATGTGGGCAGTACCCACTAGAATGATTGTTTTGTCGTCGTGCTCAACAATACTAACATCATTCCCGTAGTCGGTATAAGACGGAAAAGGTGCTTCGGTAATTGACATGGTTAGTTACTTTTTTTCAAGGTGGAAGCTGGGTGGATAGCTCGTTTTTGATTAGACAAACAATAATGCCTGCTTTGGTCCCTTTGGCAGGAGTCAAAGTAGGCATTATTTAAGATATTGTCATGTAGAATTTCAGAAGGGAAGTGAAAGGAGGCAGACCTTTTTAAGTGCTATACCTTTTTTAGTTTGAGTACAGAACCGGGCTGAATCAAATCGGAAGTCAAGCTGTTCCACTTTTTAATCTCAGAAGTTGAGGCACTGAATTTTCTCGATATAGTCCAGAGGGAATCACCATGTTTTACGTTATACAATTGATACGGGCTGTCTGTTTCTGATTGTTGAAGCTTGTTTTTATACCCGCCTGAGGCGATTATCTTAATGTTTTTCTTCGACGAATCGGTATTAACAGCAGTTTTTTCATTCTTTATGCCACCGTTATCGATGTAAAGGGCGAGTTGCTGTCCTGCCCGTATCGAGTTGGTGTTTTCCAAACCATTCCAGGTAACGATCATGGCCGGTGGTACATGATACTGTCTGGCTATTTTGGAAATAGTGTCACCCTTCTTTATCCGGTGCAGGACCAGGCTGTCCTTGTAGGCAGCTGCAGCTCCGGTGGAACCTTCGGGAACGAGTTGATAGGTGATCGTGCTGTAAGGAATTCTCAATTTACTGCCAGAGGCAAGTGTGCCACTGTGCAAATCATTTACTTTCTGGATGGTTGTTTTGTTTATACGATATTTTTTGCTGATTGACGAAAGAGTCTCGCCTCTTTTAACCTTGTGGGTTTTGTAACCGGTGCTGACAATACTATGCAGGCGTGAGAGATTGCTTTTGGCTATCTCTACACTCTCTTTAGGAATTTTTACTTTATATTGCGGTCGATTAAGAGGCGTTTTTCCCAGTCGCAGCTCCTGATTAAAGCGTTGTATCTCTTCAGTTGTACTGTTACTGATCAAGGCAATAGCCTCAAAACTCATTCCCGGTCCCACGGTTATAGTTCCATACCGCAGCGGTTTTGAATAGGCTATTTCTGTGAAACCGTATTTTTCAGGGTCTTTGGCAATGATAAGTGCGGCTATAAGTTTCGGTACATACAGTTTGGTCTCAAGGCTCAAATATTTTTTACCGGCCAGATCCCAGAAATTATCCACATTGAACTTAGCAAGACCACTGCGGATTGTGCCAGGACCACCATTATAGGCGGCTACAGCAAGATGCCAGTCATTGAATTCTTTGTATAGATCTGACAGATAGGTGACGGCGGCCCTGGTGGATTTGAGCGGATCCCGGCGTTCATCGACATATTTATCCACCTTCAAATCATACTGCTTGCCGGTTGCCTGCATGAATTGCCAGAGTCCTACCGCTTTGGAGCTGGAACAGGCCAGTTGATTATAACCACTTTCAATCATTGCCAGATATAACAGATCTTTGGGTAAGCCGGCTTCCTCCAGCTCTTTCTCAACCATTGGTTGATATCTCGTTGATTTAGCCAACCAGCGGCCAAATTGTTCTCTTTGTTGATTTTGAAAGAGATTCAGATACATATTAACCTTACTGTTCATTGTCACAGGAAAGTCATAGGTAATATTATCGGATGGTGTGATATTGTTCGCCGAAAATTTCTCATCCCAGAGACCGGCCTGGTCGAGAGCGGTCATTTCTTCTGCCAGGCATTTTTGCGGTTCAGCGTTTTCAAGCTGGACATTGTCCATTTCAGACTCAGAAAGTTCACCTGATCCCTCGGCGGATAAATCTGAGTTATTGGCTAAATATGTCGTATTTGAACAACTTGAAAGAACAGAAGTGAAGAACAAAACAATGAGACTTTTAACGAGTATTTTTGATATGGATGTCATTTGTCAGCGCGGTTGTTGCTCATGGTTAGAGCGATTATGAAAAAGACAGGTGCGTCAAAAATTAGCCTGTTGAGATATCTTTGCTAACCATGTACATTCTTACCTGTCCTATTGAAGTTACTTTTGCTATAATATTAAATCCGAAATGTTAAGTAATTGCAAGGTTTATACCCCGTTCACCATCAGTATGACTTTTATAAACACCTGAAGGTGTCTTCTCTGTTAAAACAAACTCTAAAATCATGTTGAAAAAGTTATTTGTCATTGTAACAGTCACTTGTGCTCTTTTGACTGTGTCGCTCCTGGGAGCCATCTACTGGTTTGTTGTTGTGGAACCAGGCACTGAAATTCAGGTCGAGAATATTCATCTGATTCTTGGCGAAGAAAGTCATGTTTTCTACAGTGATGGCAAGACAAAACTTGGCGTGTTTTTTGACACGGCCCATCGGCAATATGTCAATTATAGCGATATTCCTCAAAACTTCGTTAATGCCATGGTGGCATCAGAAGATAATCGGTTTTTCACCCATTTCGGCTTTGATATTGTGGGTATTGGCCGGGCGATGATTAAAAATATTCAGGCAGGGCGAGTAGTACAGGGCGGCAGTACTCTGACACAGCAAACAGCCAAAAATCTTTTCAAGCGGACCGATAGATCAATTGCCGCAAAACTCAAAGAGCTGCTTTTTGCCCTGAGGTTGGAATACTATTATCCCAAAGAGAAAATCTTTGAATTTTATGCCAATCAATTCTACGTCAGCGGCAATGGGCATGGTCTTGGGGTTGCAGCCAGATACTACTTTGATAAAAAACCGAGCGAGTTGACACTGGTAGAATGTGCCTTTATCGCCGGAAGTGTTAAACGTCCCAATTACTATAATCCCTTCATAAAAAAAACTGAAGAGGCATCAGAGCTTGCCCGGTCCCGGGCAAAGACACGGTTAAAGTATGTTCTCGACAATATGCGGGATTTGGGCATGATTGACGGTGCTGTCTACAGCGAGGCCGTTGATACGGAAATAGAGTTTAAACAAGGAAGGGTTGGCTACGACCTCGACTATGCAATGGCGCTGGTCAGGGACGCTGTATCTTCAACTGAGGTCCTTGATGCTCTTGAGGCCCATGATATTTCAAATATTTCCACATCCGGTGTCCGTGTTATCACTACAGTCGACCGGGGCTTGCAGGAGAGTACACTTTCAAGCCTGCGTGGAGAATTGTCCAGGTTGGATGTTCGCCTCAGGGGCTATGACCGGCAGGAAGTACAGGAGGAACTGAATGACCTCGATTACGCTGGTGATTCAACTCTTAGCCAAGGGGCATTTCTATTCGGTACTATTGCAACCATCGAGGGAACCGGGAAAGATATTCGCATTACCGTCGATTTGGATAAGAAGTTAGGCCAGGGGGTGATTGATTCCAAAGGATTAGCCGGATTAGTCAAGGCACGGCTCCGGTGGGAAAAAAATCGCTGGATTGAAACCGAGAAGGGTGACCAGGCTAAACTTGTGAAGCAATTGGAGCCAGGAGACAGGGTGTGGGTCAGTGTCAGTGAAGCACTGGAAGATGAACCGGTGATGCTCGATCTGCAAAAATTCCCACAGGTTCAGGGTGGGGCACTGGTGATAAAAGATGGTGCAATTAAGAGTATGGCTGGAGGGACGGAAAACCGGTTTTTCAACAGAGCAATCCAGGCGAAAAGAACAATGGGCTCTGCCTTCAAACCTTTGCTGTATACGGCTGCACTCCAGCTTGGCTGGAACAGTGCCGATAATATCAAAAACAGTCGGGACGGTTTTGTGTATCACGATCAAATTTATTTTCCAAGACCTGATCATAAAAGTCCCTACGACTGGGTCTCCATCAGTTGGGCCGGAGTACATTCCGAAAATGTTGCATCCGTTTGGCTGTTGGCCCATCTTTGTGATCATCTTTCTTCCCGTCAGTTAAGTGAAGTTGCCGACCAGGTTGGATTGGGACCTCAAGTAGTCGACGGTGAAAAAGAATCCTATCGAAGCTACCGGGAAAGAATTCGTGATCATTACGGCATTCATGTTAATCGTGACGCGCTGCGCGCTTCAGCCTACCGTCTGGCCATTGAAAACCTCGAAACGGATTTTATTTTTGACGGCATGATGAGGGAATATGCAGCATTGAAGGAACTCCCGTATGGCCTCGATTATGATAAATTCGCCAGGGATATTGATCAGGAACTGTCGCAACAGAAAAGGAAGCTTGCCAGTTATGAGGTGAGTGAACTGAGATTGCGTAAGAGTCTGCTGGCCAGTAATTATCTTCGGATTGAGTCGCTCAGAAAAGAACTGGCCAATTATAGAGCATTGAACGAACCGGTAGCGGGATCGACCGAGGCGGATCCTTTTGCTTATACGGGTGGCGCGGCTACGGGAGGCGCGGCCTTGTATCAAAATAGCCTGTCCGGCGAGTTTTATTTCATGAGTCAGCAGAGCGGAATGGCTAATCTGGTACGGATGGATGATGTCGCACTCCGCAATCACCTCATATGGTTGGATGAGGCAGATAAAACGCGATTCTGGGAAAATATCAGATTGAATGGAGAGCTGACAGCAGGGACCTTTGACAAGGTAGCCACCCAGATTGACTATGAATACAAAAAACTCAGCGATGCCTTGCCCTACAGTATTGAAGTCCTCTCCCAATTGGATGATTTCCGAATTACGGTGGGCCTCTATTATATTATTCGATTCGCCGAACAGCTCGGCATTAAAAGCAGCCTTGACCCGGTACTCTCCTTTCCGCTTGGCTCTAATGTGGTAACCTTGCTTGAAGCCACAAGAATGTATGAAGGACTGGTGACCGGGCAGGTCACAACTTTCGGCGATAGTGAGCAGGAAGAGAGTAATGATTCGATGGCCATCCTTGATCGTATTGAATCGGCCGATGGTGAGATTCTTTTTCAACCGAAACCGGTCAGAAAGCAGGTTGTTGACAGCAAAGTTCGTTTAGCGATTGGGAGTATTCTCGAAAATGTTGTCAAATTCGGTACAGGTAGAGCAGCGACGAAAGATGTCAAGATTCGTGACGATGGAGAAGGGAACGGCGCAAAAATCGCTGACATGAAACTTGATGTTCCTCTGGTTGGCAAGACCGGTACTGCTAACAGATATACCAACGCATCGTTTTTTGGATATTTACCGGGAATTGCGGAAAACGGTGTGGCAATGACCCTTCGGGACGGGTATGCTGTTGGAGTTTATGTAGGGTTTGACAATAATGATCCTATGCAACGAAATTCAAGTCATATCAGTGGTTCTGCCGGAGCTCTGCCCACATGGAGTGAGATTATTAATGCCCTCTTGGTGGAGCAGCATTATGCCAGCAGACTTGACCCTGTGGATATTTCGTTTTCCGGTCTGGCAATTAAGAGGGATGAGTTAGGCCAGGTGAATGTCGGGGTGGATCCGGAAAATGGTGGAAAGGTCATTGAACCTGTGTTTACGGTCAGTGATTTTGCACGTTCTCGGCCATCAATTCAGACTTTCGGTAAAACGTCTGATACAGGGCGATTTGTGCTGGAAAGAAATTTTGAACCATTCTGGAAAACGTCTGTCGAGGGCGGACAGTAATATTGAACATCGGTGACCTGTTGCCGATACGAAAATAAAAGCCAAAACATTAACATCAAAAAAGATCGAGAATTCAATATGAAGAAAATTGCCTGGGGTTTTTTATTCGCATTTTGTGTAGTTAATCTGTGCAGTTGTGCAGGTCCCGGAAAACGGAGGGTAAACACCCCGTCCTCTGCTACGGCCAATCAGCCTACACCAATCTATGTGCCAGGGAATACTGATACCAAGAATGGCGGGCAAACAAGATATCTGGATCTCCAGGATCCGCAGCAGGAGGTAGTTGAAAAGGATGTTGAGGTGGTTTTGCCGTCGACTACATATATCAATGACCGAATTTTTGAGTACGGACGCAAGCTTGAACGTTGGAAACAACTGGACAGCCAGTCAGTAACTAAAAAACTCAGTGATCAGGATGCGGTGCAGATGGTACGCTGCTTCAGGCAGTTGCAGGATGTGTTGGGCGGTTACAGCGAATTACGAAGCAAGATCCTGCAGGCTCCGGAAGTGGCTACCGCAAATAAAATCACCAATGAAGAAATTTTCGAACTCCAGAAAAATGATATCGCTTTTCTGGAAAACGCTTGCGGTCGATTGCTGACTGACCCGGATGTTAAGGGCCTTGGGTCGAATCAGCCGCATGATGGGGATGATCTGACTCAGCTTGAAGCATTAATCGATAGATATGCGGCCAGTAAGGAATACGAAGAGATTGTTCAGGTCTGGTTGAAAATCCCTGAAGATCAGTTGGGGCGTGTTCATCTTCGCAGTAAGATTATTTATGGCAACGCGCTGATGTATCTTCATCAGGAAGAGATGGCTGCTAAGATTTATCAGCAGGTGGTTGAGCAGCTGTCGGCACCAGGCGAGCAGGCCACGGATCTCGTCTCTTTGCGCAAAGTGTTGGCGGATCTGTATACCGCTTCAGGCAACTACAGGCTGGCAGAAAACGAATACAAGAACATTTCTAGTGATTACCAGAAGATTGGTCAACTCGAAGAATGGTCAAAGCTACAGTTGTCGTTACTTGAACGAACAAAGGATACCAGTCCTGAACTCAAGGAATATTCTGAGATACTGAGGAACTTTTTAGGATTCGTCCCTGAGAGGGATGGCTATAGTCTCGTTTGGCAGACGGAGAAGTTTCAGTCCAGCTATCCTTATTCGCCTGTTGTCTCAAATGTTGAATTTATAAAGAACACGGTCACCGAAGCAGCAGACAAATGGTTTAACGGGTTCATGGCTGATATAGATAAACTCAGTGACGAAAAACAATTTTCCAAGGCAATAATGCTCCTGGAGACAATGCCAACCGATATTGTCGGTGCTGATAAACAGCTTGCGATAAAGGTAAAGAATCAAGAACTGAAAATGGCCGAAGCCGTCGAAACCGAGACTGATAAAATGGCCCAGATACAGGAATTACAGAATCAATGGAATAACGGCATGTTGTTGGCTGGTAATGGTCGATATGATGAGGCTATTACCGTTTTCACCAACCTGCTGGATACCGAGTATTCTGTTAAGGCCGAGAGCAAAATCAAAGAGCTGTCGTTGGAGGCTGCCAAAGCTGAAAGAAGAAAAGCGGCTGATCTGTTTATCCGGTTTACCAAAACGACGGATATTGAGAGCAAGAAGAAACTGCTTGTGGAATCACGTAAGCTTTTGAAAAATATTCTTGTCAAGTATCCCGATGTCGAAATTGGCCCCAAGGTGATTGGCAATATTCAGCGGGTAGAACAGGAGATGAATGCTCTTGATCCTAATCTTATCTTCATGGCCGATCAAACAGGGCCAATCAAGGTTCAGGGTGATGGAGTTGAACAAGCCTTTGACGTGCCTGTGAAGCAGACTCCCGTGAAAGAGACAACTCTGGATACCTCAATAAATCAGTAATCCCATACAATGAGCCCGGCTAAAGTGTAGCGAGCCGGGCTTATTGCAGATGCTTCCAAAGATTCTTCTGTTTGCAGCCGCCCTTTTAATGGCTCAGAAAACAAGCTGTAATATATCAGTTGTTATATCATTATTCTTTCAGTCGGATCTTGAGAAAACCTTCCTCTACGCTGATGGAGTCAACCCCATCGGCGAAGGTTTTCCAAAACCCCTCATTTGCGCCAAATTCTTGAATAAGGTCAATATTTTTCATGCCGCCGAGCCAGGCATTGGGCATGGGAACTCCCATGAGACTGATTCCCTTTAATTTTACCACCGGTCTACCGTTTCGGTAGGCCAGTTCAGCTCCCGCCTTCACTCTCAGAGTTTTGCCACCCAGCATAGGGAAATCCGGGTCAAGCGGGACAAGTAGTTTAATGCTGACCATGTTTTCAGCAAGATCGACGGCGAGTTTTTCTGCCAGATCGGTGTTTTTTGCGACCAGAGCATTGAGTTCACGTTCGGTGAAATTAATGTCATGAGACGCTCCTGCCTCATTATATTGTTCCGGTTTGAGTGACCCGTCTTTATTATAGTCTTTATTATAGTCGTTAATTTTCGGTGTGTTTTGCTGACTAAAGCCTTCAAATATATCGAGCTTGGCTGCCAGCTGTTGTGTTTCCTTTGGGCTGAGTTCCACAGGTTTGAAGGGTGATGGAAAAAGATAGAGTTTGATGACAAAGGCGGTGGCAATGATTGCAATGCACATCGAAGCGAGCACCATACCCAACACCTGCAAGCCGGAAAACCCCTTTCTTGTTGTATTAACTGGTTGCTTTCGTATTTCGCCTGTCATAGTTTATTCCTGTTGTCAATTGTCGATATTGATTGCGGTAGTGGATTGGGGGTAAAGGTTGTTAACTGGCAGTATAACCTGATCTGGATTGGTTTAAAATTGAAAGGAGATGATAATGGGAAAAAGAATTCTTGTGCCCCTAGCCGAAGGTTTTGAAATGATTGAGGCGCTCAGTGTCGTAGATGTTTTTCGCAGGGCTGGAGCCCATGTTGATCTGGCTGCAATCGGCGACAGTCTGCAGGTGACGTCATCACATAAGGTGCAGGTGATGGCCGATAAAACAATTTTGGATTGTGCCAATGAAGCATATGACCTGATTGTTCTTCCCGGTGGCATTCCTGGTGCAGAAAATCTTAAGAATTCAGCCGTTCTGGCCGAACTCCTGAAAAAACAGAATAGTGAAGACAAGCTCTACGGTGCGATTTGCGCCTCTCCCGCTGTTGTTCTCGGACACCATGGCTTGCTTGAGGGCAAGAATGCCACCTGCCATCCGGCTTTTGCCGATCAGTTGAAGAGCCAGCAGCATGCCGGGAAAAGAGTTGTTTACGATAAAAATTGTGTAACAAGTAAGGGGGCTGGAACCTCCATTGAGTTTGGTTTGGAACTGGTTGGTATCGTAATGGGAGAAGAAAAAAAGAAAGAAGTGGCCAAAGGGATGGCTATTGATTTGTAAATAAGGACAGACATCAACGATAACAAAAGAAAGTTGGTGTCTGGTCCTGGTGTCGATCGTTTAGCTATGACCATTGTCAAGTGAGTGAGTAAGCAGATCCACAAGAGAGACGTAATCAAGGGCACTTTCGTGGGTTGCTGCAAGATTGACCAAGGGCGCGGCGTCATGATCCAAGGCCTCTTTCCACCGGGCGGCGCAAAGGCACCAACGATCCCCTGGTTGTAATCCTGTAAATCCTGCCATGGGCATGGGGGTGGAAAGATCATTGCCCATTTGTTTGGAGAATTTCAGGAATTCCTCGGTCACTTGGACACAGACGCCATGGACGCCGTAGTCATCGGCAGTTACCTTGCAGCTTCCATCTCGCGTAAAACCGGTCATTGGGTCGATGCTGCAAATTTCCAGAGGGGTTCCAAGAACATTTTTATATTCACGCATGCCGTTTGTCCTTTCTGTAATTGTTGATGGTGGCGTCTACAATTAATATAAACATGTTTATAGAGTGTAAAGGATATTGTGTAAATGATCTCATATTTCTAGCCCCTTACGAATGGGTAGAGATTGGCGAATCTACTTATCGTTCATCTGGAGAATGGTTCGCAGCAGTCTGTAGGTGAACCCCCAGAGATAATAATCCTGAAGTGGGTAGGCCGGGAAAATCCGTCCTGGCATCATTTCTACTTTCTTATGCAGTTCAGTATTTTGAAACTGCCGGGCATCGAGCCAGCAGGCACTCTGGATTTCCTGTTGGCAAAGGCTGAGTGATGGTTGTTTTTCGATGGTGAAAAGAAAGGGTTGTACCCAGAGAGGATTGTCAAGGTTTTGACCGGCGGGTTCGACAGGAAGTCTTTGTTCCAGAAGATCCGCCTCAAGGAGGATTCCGGTTTCCTCCCTGGTCTCTCTGAGGCAGGTGCTGAGAAGGTCATGGTCTTGAGCATCTCTTCTGCCGCCGGGAAAGGAAAAATGGCCCGACCAGGGATCGTCAGGATGAGTGACTCTCCTGAGGATCAGAAAACTCTCGTGGGGGTTAATGCTTTTTATAATGGCGACGGCAGCAGAGGCCGTTTTGGGTAGAATCGACATGGTTTTTATTGGAAGCTTTTGTGAAAGCTGATGTTTTATAAAGCCCCGCTCAAAGTGCTCAATGGGCCAGGTAATCCTTAAAATATGGAAACAGCAATTTTTTCGAAAAAGTTTATAGTATCCTGCTTTGCAGGAAAATAAAATACAATGATAGACAATCAATGCAAATACAGGGAGAAGGGATATGAATCATGATGTGACCGTCTTTAGGCCGTATTCTTTTCAGGTTGGACAGAAAATTCGTATTGAAGGCTCCCGCAGGAATGGGGATTGGGAGATTGCCGCTATCGGTGAACATAAGATTACCCTGAGATGCCCAATCTCCAAAAAAGAATTTGAATGGACGAAGTTCTGTTACCTGGTCGATGAGGAAAAAGGGGTCGAGTGGCCCCGTCAATCCTAGGGCTTGATAAGCTCATGTGTCTGCTTTTCTTTTCATACCACACAACGCCGGGCTACCAACTGGTGGTAGCGGCTAACAGGGATGAGTTTCTCTCCCGGCCAACGGCGCCACTTGCCTTTCTTGACAAAGAACGAACTCTCCTTGCCGGGCTGGATCTTCAGGGGGGCGGCACCTGGCTCGGGATCACGGCGCAGCGGAAATTTGCTGCCATCACCAATTTTCGTGAACCGGCAGAAAACCGGGAAAATGTTCCTTCACGTGGTGAAATCCTGATGAACTACCTTACAGGTACTGTGACCGCTGAGCAGTATATTTATCAACTTGCCGAAAGAGGTGGGCAATATAACGGTTTCAATCTGATTCTCGGTGATAGCAAGGAGCTCTATTATTATTCTAACAGGTCGGCCGGGCCGCAGCTGCTGAGCCCTGGATTCTACGGTCTTAGCAATCAACTACTCGATGTCCCCTGGCCCAAGGTGGTTCGGGGCAAAGAACTGCTGCGGCCGTTTATGGTCGAGACCGACCAGATTGATCCTTTACAGCTATTGAGTATATTGGACGACCGCCGGCAACCAGCCGATGATCTGCTGCCGGACACCGGAATAGGTCTTGAATGGGAGCGTCTGCTCAGCACCATCTTTATTGACGGTGCTGCCTATGGAACCAGGTCTTCAGCGGTGATTACTGTCGCGGGCAATGGCAACATTGAGTTTGTTGAAAAGACGATAAAACGGGGACCATTACCAGGGATGGGCTCGCAACTTACTCGGCAACTCATGAACAGTCATTCGTCCTCATCCAGGCTGATTGAACAGGGCGCAAGGTATTAGCTGAGTATTGGTGGTAAGGAGTCCGCCTTTTTGAGGGCGGAAGTAAGTTTTTCTACTTTAAAATAGGTTTCAAGAATTCCCTGATTCGCTTCAAGTATTGGAAGAGCCTTACCAGCGATCCGTTCCGCTGGACCTGAAAACCCATATTCCCGTTTAATATAGACCCCTGCTGCGCGAATTAATGCCTGGAGAGTCTCTTTCATGTCCCCCTCAGCGTAATACCAGGCATGTTCCAGCACCTCGTGAACCTCGAACAAGAGCCCAAGGTTCCAGAGTATGATGCCCTGTTGGATGGGGTCGTTTATATTTCCATGGATAATTTCCAGAGCCTGTTGATAACGGCTGTATCGATCTTCCAGGTAATTATGATAACAATCAGCAAGCTGTTGTTGCCGGTAGTTCTCAACTGTCCTGGTAAGCTTATCGGTACTGCCGGTTTCCACCGCTTCCGCTAATCCTTCCGAGAGCTCGTTGCGGATGTCACGACTGAGCCTGTCTTCAAATGGGTTAAAGAGTTGCTTTTCCATAATTGTATTCTTTGGTAAATGTTAAAAATGAGCTTGTTAATCTCCAGAGTTTTCAGCCGTAACTGGAGTAATATGTTGATGCTTTTTGATGACAAAATAAAGGACCGGCACCGCCATTCGGCTGATCAGCAGTGAGGCTATCTCCCCGAACATCAGTGAGATGGCCAGTCCCTGAAAAATTGGGTCGGCAAGGATTACCGAGGCCCCGATTATCACCGCCAGTGCCGTGAGCAGCATGGGGCGGAAACGAATTGCGCCGGCATCAACCACAGCCTTGGCCAGTGGTTCGCCCTGACGGATGCGCAGTTCGATAAAATCCACCAGAATAATCGAGTTTCGCACCACAATACCGGCCCCGGCCATAAAGCCGATCATAGAGGTTGCGGAAAAAAAGGCGCCGAAACCCCAATGAGCCGGAAGGATGCCAATGAGTGAGAAGGGGATGGCGGCCATTACGACCAAAGGTGTGATATAGCTTTTAAACCATCCGACCATCAACATGTAGATAAGGATCATGACCACACAGAAGGCCAGCCCAAGGTCACGAAAAACCTCAAGTGTAATATGCCACTCACCATCCCATTTTATGGCTGGTTCACTTTCTGAAAAAGGCTGGTGTAAATTGTAGAGTAGTATCTTTTGCTCTCGGCCACCAAAATCACGGCCATCGAGTTTGGCAAGTTTTTTGTTCATATCGAAAATCGCATAGACCGGACTTTCCACCGTATCGGCCACATCGCCGGTAACATAGATGAGAGGCTTAAGGTTTTTGCGATAGATGGGTTGTTCAACCTTGTGCTCGGAAACCGTTACCAGCTCCCGCAGGGGCACCAGTTGGCCCTCAGGATTATTTTCCGAACGGAGCGAGATATTTAAGATAGATTCAACCCTGGCCCTATATTCTTGGGGGAGTTGCAGGACCATGTCTATTGCTTCCTTGTCGGTGGGCTGATGGTAAAGATCGAAAGAATATCCTGCCACGGCAATTTCTATGGCCCTGGTGATCTGTTGTTCAGAGATTCCATTGAGGGCCGCCTTTTCTTTATCGACGCTCAATACTTGGCGCAGGCGATCTTTTTCACGGAACCAGTCAATATCAACCACGCCCTCCGTTTCAGTAAAAATCTTTTTTACATCTGTTGCGAGCTTGACCCTGGCTGCATCAGTGGGGCCGTAGATCTCTGCCACCAGAGTCTGTAACACCGGTGGCCCTGGTGGCACCTCGGCCACGACAACGTTGGCCCCAAATTTCCTGGCGATCGCCGCAAGGGGTGGCCTGATTCTGGTAGCTATCTCGTGACTCTGCAGGGACCTTTTCGCTTTTGGCAGAAGATTCACCTGGATATCCGCGACAGTCGGTCCACTGCGCATAAAATAGTGTCTGACCAGTCCTTGGAAATTATAAGGCGAGGCCGTACCGACATAGATCTGGTAGTCGGTAACAGCCGGATCTTGCTTGACTGTCTCGGCCATCTCTTTTGCCACCCGCGCTGTTTGCTCAAGGGTGGAGCCTTCCGGCATGTTGAGGATGACCTGAAACTCGCTTTTATTGTCGAATGGCAGCATCTTCACCTTCACCAGGCCCAAATAGACCATGGAGCAGGCGCCAACAAGCAAGATGGTGATGGTGGCGAAAAAAAGAACCCGCCAGGCGCCATGGCTCAGCAGAGGATCCATGACCTTGTGATATATGCGGGTGAACCAGTCATCCGGCATGGCGTGTTCATCGGTTTGGGCAGTGGACGACTTTTTGATTTTCAGGATATGTGTCGATGCCCAGGGGGTGACAGTAAAGGCGATGATCAGAGAAAAGAGCATCGCCGCAGAAGAACCGATGGGGATAGGCCGCATATAGGGACCCATCAAGCCGCCGACAAAGGCCATGGGCAGGATGGCAGCAATAACCGCCCAGGTTGCCAGGATGGTCGGATTGCCAACCTCGCTCACCGCCTCGATGGCCACAGCTGTCTTTGACTTGCCCTTGTTGCTAGGCAAGCGGAGGTGGCGGACAATATTTTCCACCACGACAATTGCATCGTCCACCAGTATCCCGATGGAAAAAATCAATGCAAAAAGAGTGATGCGGTTCAGGGTGTAGCCATAAAGATAGAAAACCAGCAGGGTCAGGGCAAGGGTCGAGGGGATGGCCAGCATGACCACGATCGACTCCCGCCAACCGAGGAAGAAAAGAATGAGCAGGGCCACACCGAAAACGGCAATACCCATATGGAGCAGCAGTTCGTTGGCTTTCTCGGAGGCGGTTGCGCCATAATCCCGTGTTACACTGACCTCGATATCGTCTGGAATGAGGCTTCCCTTGAGGCTGTCTACCATTGCCTGCACATCATGAACGACAGAAACGGCGTTTGCGCCCGGCCGTTTGGCAATGGACAGGGTGACCGCCGCCTCCTGGCCGTTTGTGTTTTTATCGCCATATAACACGTAGTCCACCGGTTCTTCGGGGCCGTCCATGATTTTGGCAACCTCTTGCAGATATACCGGCCGTCCACCGTACACCCCCACGACTATCCGGCCGATTTCTTTGGCACTTTGCATAAAAGTACCGGTCTGCAGCAAGATTTCCTGGTTGAGAGATGTGAGACTGCCGGAATAGGACTGGCTATTTGCCGCCTGGATTATAGGGGCGATCTCGGTGAGTGCCAGGTTTCTTGAGGCCAGCAACAACGGGTCGAAGTGGATGGACAAAACTCTTTGGGTGCCGCCGATGATTTTGGTCTCCGCCACCTCGTTGATACTCTTTATGGCATCATCAACCTGGGCAGCCATTCGGCGCAGAGTATAATGGTCATAGTCTTTGCCGTGAAAAGTCAGGGCCATGATAGGGACATCGTCAATGATATGGGGCTTGATGATCGGCTGTCGAACACCATGGGGCATCCGGTCAAAATTAGTGGCTAATTTCTGGTTCAACCGAACAATAGAGGTCTCCAGACTCTCACCGACATAAAAACGTACAATTAGGAGGCTCTGGCCGGCCATGGAGGTTGAGTAAATATACTCAACTCCTGGCAGTTCATAGAGCAGTTTTTCCATTGGGATGGTCAGCTGTTCCTCCGTCTCTTTCGGCGTGACTCCAGGCATAGACACCATCACATCGATCATCGGCACTTTTATCTGGGGTTCTTCCTCTCTTGGCAGCAAGGCGATGGCCATTAAGCCAAGGAGAAGAGAGGCGATGATGCCGAGTGGCGTCAGCTTGGAGCTGATAAATGCCCGTGCCAGAGCTCCGGCAAAACCTGTCGTGTTGTTTGGAGACGAATTCATAGGCTCATTATTTAGCTTTGAGTGTAACTATTAACAATTATTGGATGATAACAGGCTGTCCATCAACAAGCTCGTGATTGCCGGCAGTGACAACTGTCTCGCCCACAGAGAGTCCGCTCAGGATCTCGCTCTGTCCACCTCCCTGGGCACCAATTCTGACGAGACGGAGTCTAGCCGTGTTGTCTTGTACGACGAACACCCGCTCCATTTGGCCAAAGGGCAGCAGCGCCGAAGTGGGAATTGTCAGAGTTTTGGCCTGTTCCATAGTCAGGGTGACTCTGGCGAACTGACCTGATCGCAGTCGTGGGTCTGCAGCAATGCGAAGCTTTATCGGGGCTGATCTGGACGATGGGTCGGCAATTGGCGAGACTTCGTCAACAATACCTTCGGTGGTGAATTTTACCGAGGGAATGGTCACGGCCAGCCGGTCATCCTTTTTAATTTTTAGAATCATTGCCTCAGGGATATCTGTTAATACCTGAAGATTATTGTCTTCTTCCATATAAAGAAGTGGTTTGCCGGGGGTTGCCAGATCACCAACGTTGGCAATTTTCCTGGTAATAATACCCGAGAAGGGTGCGGTGATTCGGGAGTAGTCGAGCATGGTCACCGCTTCTCTGTAGGCGGCTTCTGCAATTTTGGTACTGTCTCGCAGCGATTTGACCGTTTGTGGGGTGGTGGCGTTTTTTTTGAGAAGGTTCTCTTCTCTGTTGAGATTACGTTTGGCCTGTTCAAGCTGGGCCTTGGCCTGTTGAACCTGAGCTGAAATTTCTTCTACGCTGAGTTCGACGAGGAGGTCTCCTCGCTTTACTTTTGATCCGAGATCGACCTTAAGGATGATGATGTTCCCGGTGATTTTGGAGGAAATTTCCGCCCGTTGAACAGCCTGGACTGTACCAACCACTTCCACCTGATCTCTGGCGATCTTTTTAACCACTTGATCAACGCTCACCTTGGCGCTGGCGAGCTTTTGTGGTGAGTTCCCGGATTTTGTTTCTTCCTTGTTGCAGCCAGGTAGAAAAACAGTGAGGGCCATAAAAAGGACTATGGAACTCCATTGTTTGAGCATCATTATTAATTCTCCTTTACCACTATAAATTCTCAGGAAACTGGTCAAGCCCGGCAGCCCTTCGCATGTTGGCAATTGCCAACTGATAGCCGGCTTTGGCGGCAAAATGTCTGGCCTGTGCGTCGGAGAGGCGCATTTCAAAATCGATCAGGTCGGAGGCAAGAATGACGCCTTCAGTGAACCTGGCCCGACTGATAAGAGCAACCTCTGTGGCCACCGCAACCATCTTCTCGGTGACAGTCAATCTCTTCTTGGCCTGTTCGAAGTCGAGAAGTGCTTTTTGGACATCAAGATTGAGAGCAAGCTCGGTTTTTATCCGTATTCTATGAATTTCCTGGAGCTTTAGTTGGGCTATGGCGATTTCTGAAGAGTTCCTGTGACCATCAAAAAGGAGGTAATTCATCTTCACGCCAGCCATCCAGGAATCACCATTTTCACCCAATATCGATCCGCTATCCATCTGATAACTGGCAAAGGCGTCAAGGGTTGGTAACCTGCCTCCCTGGGCCTTTTTGATCTGAGCCAAGGCTGCCTGTTCCATGGCCTCAAGTTTCTTCAGTTCGTGGTGATTCCGATAATCGAAATTTGTTGGAATAATTTGATCTAAACTATAGTCAGGGGCTATGCGAACATCGCCTTCCCGCAGACCGAGGAGGTTAAGGAATATTCGTTTAGTCAGTTCCAGCGTATGTTCACTTTGGATCAGGTTTTCGCTGGCGCGTGACTGTTGAAGCTCGAGATTGAGCAGATCCTGTTTGAGCAGACTCCCGGCATCATACCGGGCTTTACCCACATCGAGAGACGCGGTGATTGATGCCAGTGCCTCTTTATGGACAGTAACCATCTGCTCTGCCTGAATAATCGCCAGATATGTCTTTACCACCTCGAAGCCCAGTTGCTGGTGTACTGCAACAAGGTCGTTATCAGATATGTCAATATTTGCCTTGGCAGCCTTCTGGTCGGCCAGATCCCGTCCTCCGTTATAGAGTCGGTATTCTATCTGGGCTTTGAGTTGGAGATTGTCCGTTCGGCCAGGATTATTGAAATCAATACTGTTGTTAAAAGCTCCCTGATTGAGAATATTGCCAAAAGAATACATGGGATTGTTGGTCTGGGCATATTCGCTGGAGACGTTGACCAGCGGGTAATCGGTGGAAGTCGCCATGGTGGCAGCGGCTATTGCCTGATCTATCCGTTGCCTGGCAACGGTGCTGTCTGGGTTTTCGGCCAGAGCAAAAGCCACCGCCTGCTCAGCTGTCCATACTTTTGGCGGAATCGGCGGGATTTGCCTGGTTTCGGCCGCATGACCGCTGGTGCACATCAGTAAGAGGCTGAGAACTGTGAGAATAGAACATCTTTTCATTGGTTTATCTGCCCTCATCTGGGATTGTTGGTAACAATGACCGGTCTATTTAATTATAAAGTTAAATAGACTAAAGCCTGGCACATGTTTTGTCAAAGGAAAAAATGTGAATTTTCTTTAAGTTACTCCTGTTAACTAACAATCTTTACTGTTTGAGATGCAAAGAGCAAATGTGTATATGCACTTTGCCGAAAGTTATCGTTTATCGCCCGTTCGGTCAAGAGAATAAAACTGTTAGGTCTGAGAGATGCCAGGTTGTAGACAGGGTGTTAAGCGTTGGGATCAGAAGCAAAATGTGGTTGTTGTATTCGAGCTGATCGTAATTAATGTTGCAAAACAAGCTGTTTTTATCATCTTAAAATGGAGGAGAGTGGATGGCAGGGAAAACCTTGTACGACAAATTATGGGAGAGCCATATTGTCGAAGATCGTCCCGATGGGACTTCGCTTTTGTACATCGATCGGCATTTGCTGCACGAAGTGACTTCACCCCAGGCCTTTGAAGGCTTACAACTTGCTGGCCGAAAATTATGGCGGGCCGGGGCAAACCTTGCCACGCCGGACCATAATGTGCCAACCCTGACCAGTGAACGAGAAAATGGGATTGCCGGAATCATTGATCCCTTTTCCAGGCTACAGGTGGAGATCCTCAATATAAACTGCCGCGAACAAGGTATCGTTGAATTTGGCATGGAGGATAAGCGGCAGGGCATTGTCCATGTCGTTGGTCCGGAACAGGGGCTGACGCAACCGGGAATGACCATTGTCTGCGGCGACTCCCATACGTCCACCCACGGTGCTCTCGGAGCGCTTGCCCAGGGCATTGGCACTTCTGAGGTTGAACATGTTCTGACCACCCAGTGCCTGGTCCAGAAAAAGATGAAAAATATGCTGGTGCAGGTTGATGGTGAACTGGGGCTTGGGGTGACTGCTAAAGATATCATTCTTTATATTATTGGCAGGATTGGCACTGCTGGGGGTACGGGCTGTACCATTGAGTTTGGCGGATCGGCTATAAAAGCGCTGTCCATTGCCGGGCGGATGACTGTGTGTAATATGGCCATAGAGGCCGGTGCCCGCGCCGGCTTGGTTGCGGTTGATGATACAACTATTGACTACCTGCGTGGCCGGCCATTTTCGCCGCAGGGCAAGATGTGGCAAGCTGCTGAAAAATATTGGAGATCTCTGGTGACGGATAGCGACGCCGTCTTTGATAAGGTCGTGACAATTAACGCGTCAGCTATTGAGCCCCAGGTAACCTGGGGGACGTCGCCCGAAATGGTGGTGGGAATATCCGGTCGAGTGCCGACCTTGGCGAGTCTGAAGAGTGCTATGGCCAAAGACTCCCTGGCTTTGGCTCTTCAATATATGGGCCTCAAAGAAGATCAGCCGGTGACTGGGATTATGCTCGACCGGGTCTTTATAGGTTCCTGCACTAATTCACGGATTGAGGATCTTCGCGCGGCAGCGACTGTGGTGCAAGGAAAAAAAGTGGCTCAATCGCTCAAGCAGGCTCTTGTTGTCCCCGGTTCAGGATTGGTGAAGGAACAGGCAGAGCGGGAAGGTTTGGATAAAATATTTACCGATGCCGGTTTTGAGTGGCGGGAACCGGGCTGTTCCATGTGTCTGGCCATGAATAGTGATAAGCTCGGTGAGGGAGAACATTGCGCCTCTACCTCCAATAGAAATTTTGAGGGCAGGCAGGGCTTTGGCGGGCGCACTCACCTGGTCAGTCCGGTGATGGCAGCAGCGGCGGCAATTGCCGGGCATTTTGTGGACATTCGCGAATGGAGTTAAAATAATGCAACCATTTACTATACATACCGGAATTGTTGTACCCCTTGACAGGGCAAATGTTGATACCGACCTGATCATTCCAAAACAGTTTTTAAAGTCAGTGAAACGAACGGGGTTTGGACCGAATCTTTTTGATCCGCTCAGGTATCTGGATGAGGGGCAACCGGGGATGGACAACTCCAGTCGACCAATAAACAGGGATTTTGTACTGAATCAGGAGAAATTCCAAGGGGCGTCAATCCTCCTGGTTAAGGAAAATTTTGGCTGTGGGTCGAGCAGGGAACATGCGCCCTGGGCTCTGCTGGATTATGGCTTTCGAGTGATTTTAGCGCCAAGTTTTGCCGATATCTTTTATAATAATTGTTTTAAAAATGGCATTCTGCCCATAGTCCTGGCCGACGACGTGATTGATAAGCTGTTCGCCGATGCCACGGCCAGTCAACCACTCCGGCTGGTGGTTGACTTGGAGAATCAACAGATTGTTCTGCCTGCCGGTGAGCGATTGTCGTTTGATCTTGATATGTTCCGTAAGCAGTGTTTGCTACAGGGACTTGATGAGATTGGGCTCACGCTGGATAAAGCAGATCGTATAAAAGCTTACGAAGAGCAGCGCCGGAAAATTTGTCCGTGGCTCTTTGAAGATCTTGCCGAAAGTAAGGTCTAAAAATCAGTTGTCCGCCGTCAGGACTTTTAGCTGTTTTTCAAGGGCTTTAATGTCGACTGGTTTGGAGAGATAACTATTCATGCCTGCTTCAAGGCATTTGTCCTTGTCGCCGGCCATCGCATAGGCTGTGAGGGCGATGATGGGGATATTCTGCACATGGCGGAACTTGTCGGAATTCCTTATTATCTTTGTGGTCTCGATGCCATTTAATTCCGGCATCTGAACGTCCATCAGAACAATGTCGAAGGGCTGGGTTTCGAGGATTTCAAGGGCTCTGTTGCCATCGCCGGCGATTGTGGCCCGGTGACCGAGCTTAGTGAGAATCGCCTGAAGGATCTGCTGATTTATTTGTTCATCCTCCACCACCAGGGTGGAAAGACGGCGATTCGGGCTGGTCAGAATGGGGGTCATAATGTCGGATTGCACTGGCTGCGAGTAGAGACTTCCAACGCCGACGACGAGAGTGAAAGTGACCGTCGTGCCGTCTGCTTCATTTCTGTTCAATTGTACGGTACCTCCCATTCGCGTGACCAGCTGTTTGACGATACTGAGACCAAGACCCGTCCCTTTGATTTTTTTCTGTCTCGGCGATTCTATCTGGGTGAAGGGATCGAACAGTTTCTCGCCAATGTCTGCAGGGACGCCTATGCCAGTATCTGAAATGATACACTCAAGCATTACCCGGTTACTTTCCAGGTCTTCGCGTTTCCTGATATTGATGTGGATTTCACCCTGTTCGGTGAATTTGACCGCATTGCCAACCAGATTATAGAGAATTTGCCGGATGCGTACATGGTCGGCCACCAGAGTTGTGGGAACATCAGAGGCTATTGAACATGAGAGCTTGACTCTTTGGCTTCGTATGGCCGTTTTGAAAGAGATCATCAGCGGTTTGATTAATTCCCTGATCTGAAATTTTTCAGGGGTCATCTGTAATTTTCCCGCCTCTATTTTGGAATAGTCGAGGATGTCATTAATAATGGTCAGCAGGCTTTCTCCTGACGCCATGGCTGTCTCGACATATTCAAACTGCTCGTCATCAAGAGAGGTCATGGTCATGAGCTGGAGCATACCCATTACACCATTCATGGGGGTTCTGACCTCATGACTCATGTTTGCCAGAAACTCTGATTTTGCCTTATTGGCGGCAAAGGCTTGTTCTTTGGCAGCTTCCAGTTCCAATACTATTTTTTTCCTCGAAGAAATATCCCGAGTTACGCCAATGATACCGGTGAAATGGTTCGAACTTTCCGGCAGAGGAGATACTATGCTTTCAACCCATATCATCTCCCCGTTTGCTTTTCTGATTTCAGACTCCCAGTGTAATGATTGGTCTTTTTTCTGAATGAGGGCCTGAAAATGATCGCGGTTGAATGGAGACGAGACAATAAGCTCCCGATGGATTGCGGAAAAAGCAGCTTCCTGCGGAAAACCGGTGAGATGGCTAAATGATGGGCTGACGTGGCGGGGGATAAGCGCTTCGTCGGTGGTCCAGATGACATCATGAACATTATCTGCCAGCAGGCGATAGAGTTGTTCACTTTTTCGTAAGGCCTCTTCGGCATTTTTTCTTTCGGTAATATCTCTGGCAATGGCCATATAGAGGTCTTCTCCGTCAATGGTCAGGCGGAGGGCACTGATCTCGACAGGAAGTTTGGTTCCATCTTTGGTGAGGTAGGTCGTTTGAAAGGTGGCGTTGCCATCATTATTCAGCCGGACTTTAAGTTGGCTGTTGGCCTCAATATCCTCACCGTCGCTGATATCAAAGAGAGTCTTTTGCAGTAGTTCTTCGCGGCTGTAGCCGAGTCGTTTGCAGGCAACGTTATTAACATCGGAGAAATACCCGTAATTGGGGCTTTTGGGATCGAGCGATATGACGAACATCGCATCACTTGCGTAGTTGAAGAGTTTGCGATACTTATTCCTGCTCTGCTCAAGAGCTTGGCACTGTTGACCGTCAGAGGCGAGGTTCTGGCCCGTTGGCAGGACAGAACGGGTCTGCTGAGAAAGACAATCTTCAAGTTCTGCGATGCGTCTTTGCGCTTGTTGAAGCTCATCCTGCAGTTTCGCAATGAGTTGGAAGGACATGATTAGCTACACGACACTTGTTGAGGCGATTCTTAGATATCGGACAAAAATGTTGCCGAAAGCGAACATTACAATGATCGTACTGTATTTGTTCGATGAGAGTCAAATCGAAATCAAAAAGAATTATTTTTCGGAGAAAAGCTGGATGTTGACTATAAAATTTAGCAAGTGGTCTTCTGCTCCTTTGAACTTCCGGCTCTCTTCAAGAGGTCCGGTCAAACAACTCGGGCATGAAGAAAATCATTCGACAGCCGGCAAGGATGGACAATAACAGTAGAAATACTCCCGTCACAATAAGGGCCAAGGAGAGAGTTGTCTTGTCTGAGACGAAACCTATCGCTGGTCCGAGGAGTGCAAATCCCAGGCGAATGATCAGGCTCCTGATTGATAGAACTGTCGCTCTGGTGGATGACTCGCAGTTTTGATTGATAAAGTCTTTCAGCACTGGCGTTGCATAGCCGCGAATCCCGTAAAAGAGATACAGGCAGATAAGGGCAGGGATGAGTGGCAGCCAACCTAGAAAAATATAGGCAAAGGGGATATAGCAAATGATCAAAATAAGAGAAACTTTCTTGCCCAGGAACATTGTCGCTTTTGAGGCAAAGGCGGCAACCACAGCAACCGTCAGATTAAGAGAGACCCAGAGAGGGGTTATTGCAACCTCGGAAAAGCCATTTGCAATAAAATAAATCTGTGAAGTCCAGGCCATACAGAGTGTACTTATTCCTGTGACTGACGAGAGAAAAATGGCTCCACTAAGTTTCTTGTTGGTTAGGATTGTGTTTTTGCAGACAGCCAGTATGTGGTACAAGCCCGGTTTTGATATATGGCCATCCTTGGGTGGTTCAAGAAGGAGTAATGCGGCGGGAATGGCAAGGGCTGCAATCGCCGCCTGAGCAATATACACTGAGCGGTAGCTGAGCCAGGCGGCGATGAGGCCCCCGCAGACAGCGGCCGCTGTTTCGGCAAAATTGCCAAGAGAGGTTATCCGTCCTTCGAACTGGAGATAGCTGTGTTGTCGTTGTGTCGCCACCAGGCTGTCAAATAACATGGCGGAATCGGCACCTGAAATAAAACTGCCGCCAATGCCGAGAATAACTTCTGCCGCCAAAAAACCGGAAAAGCTATAAGATATCGAATAGATCAGGTATCCGAGTGTTCCCAGGACACTGCCGAGTATCAGCGTTTTCTTACGACCGACAATGTCGGCCATATATCCAGAGGGAATCTCCATAACAGCCACACTGACTGAATAAATGGCCTGGAGCAGGAAAATATCAAAATCATCAAGACCGTTTTCGTTGTAGAAAAGTGCCACAATGGGCATGATAAGCATCAGCCATTTTGACAGTTTGATGAGGTATAAATAGTATATATTGAGCTGATAACTTCTATGCATCATAGCGAAAAGATAACAATTTATCTGTTATCAGGAGGAGATTTTAAACAAGTTGAGAAAAATGGGAGCGATCGGACAAAAACGGAAACGCAGCGGCCTCACTTTTCCGCTCTTGTCAGGAACTTCAAGAAGATGGTGTTAGCAGTCTGCCCCTTTAATTTTTTAAGGAGCAGAGTTGTTGCAAAGTGTTAGACCAGGCTATCTACTGGAGATGTTCGAGACCAGGAGCGGGGAACTGACCACACAATTTTCGGACTTCTTCCGCTGTTTTGGCCAGTAGTGCTTCATTTTCCGGATCGGCAATGACTCTTTCAATGAAAGTACTGATCTGTACCATTTCATTCTCCTTGAAGCCGCGCGATGTGACTGCCGGGGTGCCGATACGAATTCCGCTGGGGTCAAAAGGTTTTCGTTTATCGAAAGGCACGGCATTGTAGTTGAGAACAATACCAGCTTTGTCCAGTGCTTTGGCGGCAATTTTGCCGGACATATTTTTATTGGTGAGATCTACCAGCATCAGGTGATTCTCGGTGCCATTGGTTATCAGGTTAAAACCTTTGGCCATGAGCGATTCTGCCAGACAATGAGCGTTTTTTATTACCTGGACCGCATATTGTTTAAAGGCATCGGAGGAAGCCTCTTTGAGGGCAACGGCGATTGCCGCAGTGGTGTTGTCGTGCGGTCCGCCCTGTATTCCGGGAAAGACGGCCTTGTCTATGGCCTGGGCATGTTTCGCTTTGCAGAGGATCATCGCACCCCGTGGCCCTCGAAGTGATTTGTGGGTGGTTGTGGTGACGACATCGGCGTAAGGCACCGGAGATGGGTGGACGCCCCCGGCAACAAGTCCGGCAAAATGTGCCATATCAACCATGAGGATAGCGTTCACCTCATCGGCAATTTCTCTGAATTTCTTGAAATCAAGTATTCTCGGATAGGCGGAGTGGCCGGCTATGAGGATTTTAGGTCGTACTGCCAATGCCTTGAGGCGAATGTTATCGTAATTGAGACGACCGGTGGCTGGGTCAAGTTCGTAGGATTGAGCGTCAAAATACCGTCCGGACAGGCTGATTTTTGCCCCGTGAGTGAGATGGCCACCATGGGGCAGAGCCATGCCGAGAATAGTGTCTCCTGGCTGTAGGAAGGCAAGGAAGGTGGCAATATTTGCCGGTGATCCAGAATATGACTGAACATTGACGTGCTCTGCACCGAATAAATCTTTAGCACGCTTGATGGCAAGTTGTTCTATCTGGTCTATGATCTGCTGACCTTCGTAGTACCTTTTGCCGGCATATCCTTCCGAATATTTATTGGTGAGAACTGATCCGGTTGTTTCAAGGATAGCCTTGGAAACATAATTCTCTGAAGCGATCAAGCGAATCTTGTCAGCTTGCCGTCTCTCTTCCTGCTTGACCAATGAATAGAGTTCCGGGTCAAGCTCTTTAACACATTTCATATTTTCTCCCTGTGGCTCATTTTTTCCTTTAAGCCAGTACTAATCGTATTTAATGGTCGAGTCATAGTCAGCTGCAATCGCTTGGTTTGCAAAGTATCCAGGAGGTTCGTTGCTATTGATGCTTTGAAAATGAGAGTACCAGCAATTGAAGTGAGTTTTTATCTTCTTGTGCAGATTTATTGTGTGTCATTAACCAATGAGGCGACAACTATAATAAAAACAAAAGGGAATGAACAGAAGAAAGTGGAACACAGATAAAAAGAAGATAAAGAGCGCATGGTATGGCGAGGCGATTATGGTCTAGGGTAATTTCGGGAAATCGGTAAAAACTGCGGTAGCGCCCATGGCAAACAGTTCTTGCTGTCGTTTGCTGGAATTAACCGTATAAACATTAACCCCGAGCCCGGCCGCGCGAAGTTTCTTGACTAATGGAGCATCTGTGATTTTATCGTCGGGGTGGTAGGCCGACACTCCGAGGGTTTTGAGGTATTCCGTGAGGTTCTTGGGGTGGGAGCCTTCCTGGAGAGCAGCGGTTGATATCGAGGGGGCACAATTCTTTGCTATGACAAGGTAGTCGTGATTGAAGGAAGAAATAAGGACTCTCGATGTAGCCTTGGTTCTTTCGATGACGTCAAGCACCGATTCCGTGACTTTCTTGTGCTGCTCCTTGCCTCGATGGTCCTTGATTTCAATGTTAATCGGAATCTTCTGCAATGCCGGGTGAAGAAGTACTTCCTCCAGGGTCATCATAGTCTGAGGCATCTCTTTTAAGAGTTGGTCAGACGATGTCTCGTTACTAAAAATGGTACCAAATGGGTCAGATTCAAGAAACCATGACCCGATATCGAGAGTTTTGAGTTGCAACAGCGTCCAATTATTGATAATTAATGATTGTAGACCTAATTGTTGGCCTTGCGTTTTGGCGTTGCTTGTTCTTTCTAAGGTTGGATCATGGAAGACCATGGGAACAAAATCTTTGCTCATCTGGACATCCAACTCAATGAAATGGCAATGACCTATGCTGGCCCGAAATGCAGCCAGGGTGTTCTCAGGATGATAGGCGCGAAAGCCCCTATGTGCTGCAATGAGCCGAAGTGATTGGAAATTATCAAAAAAAGTCATGGTTGACAATCAGTGTATATGATGAGTGGTGAATTGTTACTTTTCAGTGCAGGGCAATGAATTGTTGAAAAACAAGATAATCCTCTTAAATTATGCTCTTATGTGCTATTATAGGTAACATAACATAGAGTCGCAATATGAATAATTGTCTTTCCTGTCGTTTGCAATGAGTTGTTGCAGTTAAAGACAAGAGTCTTTGGATGTTTTTAGTGGCGTGTAGTGGTCAGGTTGTTTGCGTGTTCTTCCTCGCAAACCCAAAGCAACTTGAGAATATAAAGATTTATCCCGCAAATTGATTGCCGTATTTTGGGCAAAATTTTTATCCTCGGATGGTTCCAAATTAGTTATGAAGTTTTTTAATAAAACACATTTAAGAATTCCGTTTACAGTCCTTTTTATTCAAGTCATAGTTTTAACCGGTCTTTTACAGACGGAGGCTGTGGCTTCTAAAAGAGATAAATATGATATTATCTATATCTTGACCAAAGATTTGGACAGGGTTCTTGATTACAAAGAGGAACTGGGGACGGTCTTCGATGAAGATGTAACAAAAAAGTTAAAAATTGTCGCTCGTGGGGATGACTATGCCTTGCTTTACGATGGTAATGATTCTGCCAGAACCGTCGCAACTACGCTGATAAAACACGCAGAATTGTTAGGTAAAGCCGGCTTTGATGAACCCTTTGCAACTAAGGAACAAAATTTTCACAGCCTCTACAATGTCAGTTATGGCATGGGGCCAAATTTAGAACCGCTCAAAAAGAAATACGAGCAAGTCTATGGTTGCCTGGGCGCAGATGTTGAAAATGATCTTTTCATTGAAAAAACCGATTTTGGTAATTATGCCCTTATCTATCGCCGCCGCGGGGATAAACTGTCAACTTCCCGTATAGCTCAAAAACACGCCAAAATTCTGCGATCGAAAAAGATCAAAGCGTCTCTCACCATTGAAAATAATAATGAGGTTGTTTATGGAGAATCCAGCCTGATAAATGAGGTCGGTCCGGAAAAACCTATAGTCTGCCAGCTTCCTGAAGTTACTGATTCAACTGTGACCCCGGAGAAAATTGAGGCGATATCGAAGATAAAAATTGAATCAATACCTGCTGCTCCACTCCTTGCGTCATCGCATGATTCAAAATTTGAGCGTGCGATCGAAAAATATATAGATGGTCTGAGGCAGAAAGGGCGTATATCCAGCGACGAGTCCACCGGCTGGATGGTTTATGATCTGGAAACAAATAAGAGTGTGATTGATATAAACGCCGATCAGGAATTTCAGGCGGCGAGCATGATAAAACCTTTCGTTGCACTGGCCTTTTTTCATCAAGTTAAGGCTGGCAAGTTACATTATGGACCGCAAAGCCGAAGAAAAATGGAGGCCATGATACAGCACAGTAATAATTCGGCAACGAATTGGGTTATGCGGCAGGTAGGAGGTCCTTTGAAATGTGAGGCTATCCTGAGACAACACTATGGCCAAATTTTTAAAAAAACAGAAATTAGAGAATATATTCCTGCCGGTGGTCGTACCTACCGAAACAGTGCTCCGCCCTCTGACTATGTAAGATTTCTGAAAGCACTCTGGAATCAAGAATTACCACACGGAAAGGAGATTAGGCGGGTGATGGCCCTACCGGGACGCGATCGTCTCTACCACGGTACATCCATTCCCCGAGGAACCTTGGTTTATAATAAGACAGGGTCCACTGGTCATCTTATTGGAGATATGGGGATATTGGTGCCAAAAACAAAGAATGGCGGGCGTTTTCCTTATGTTATAGTGGGCATTATTGAAAGACGTTCCAAGGCCTCAGATTATGGCCGATGGGCACACTCGCGAAGCAGTGTGATTCGTGAAGTGTCAACAATGGTCTACGAGGAATTAAAAAAAGAGCACCACTTATTGTAAAATCCTGGTCAAAAATGGTTGTTATGTTCTTGTGACAAACAAGAACATAACCTGTAGGATTTCTCACCCCGATAAACGGGATAATCAGCCACAACGAAGTTCTCAGTACATTTTCCGCTTGCCAAAGGTCGATCCGATAACATTGAAACTGTTTTCAACGATGAACAGAGCCTCTGGATCAATATCAAACACCTTTTCTTCAAGACGTTTCAGCTGCAGGTTATTGGTAATAGTCATCAGCATTTGTTTTGGCTTTCCTGAATAGGCACCTTTTGCTTCAAGCAGCGTTGCTCCTTGATGCATATCGTTGGTAAGCGTTTCCACTATTGCCTTGTAGTTGCCACTCAGAATATAGACAATTTTTCTTTGGTTGAACAGGGCGAGTACCTGGTCAAGAACCATTGAGGAAATGAAGGTCAGGATAATTGAGGCAATAACTATATCTGCCTGGTATTGACTGAAAACAAAGGTGAAGAGGGCGACATTGTAAAGCATGAAGAATTTGCCCACACCAAAATTGTATTTCTGGTTTAAAATAATGGCGACAATATCCAGCCCCCCTCCTGATCCTCTTGATCTGAGATTAATACCTGTACCTATTCCGCAGATTGCTCCACCGGCTATTGCTGCATACAGTTGATCCTGAATTGGAAAATTCAAAGTTAGTACTTGGGCGAAAAAGGTCAGGCTGCAAACGCCATAGAGGCTGTAGAAAAAGAAACGCCTGCTCAGAAAAATCCACCCGGCAATGAGCAGGGGGATGTTTAGCAAAAAATACCAAATAGCGGGAGAGAGTAGATTACTCTTGTAGTAGATAAGCAGCGCCGTACCGTAAACCCCACCGATGATGAATTTATGATGCACGAGAATTGCTTCTGCCCCTACAGCAAAGACGAGGGAACCTAGAGTGAGGAGGAGAATATCCCACAGAATGGGAATAATGGTGTTCTTTGATTTCATAAACTTGCCTTTCTTTGCTTTGATTCTGAGAACTATTTGATCGAGTTTTTAGTTTCGTTCTTGTTACATGGGAAGCGTTGAATTGCATCCGTTGTTTCCTTTGAATGCGATTTAAAGATTATCAATGTACTCTTGTGTGGTGAGTTTCTAAAAAAATATTTTATTGATCATTTGAATAACTGCTGTTTCAGCCTATCGTATGAATAGGCAGAAAATGAATGTCGACTATTAATTGATGGAGTGAGTTATGAACGTAATCATGGATCTATGTGTAATACCCATGGGTGTGGGTGTCTCTGTATCGGAATACGTGGTGGAATGCCATAAAATTCTGCAAAAAGCAGGATTAAAAACCCAACTGCATGCCTACGGCACCAATATTGAGGGTGACTGGGACGAGGTAATGGCTGCGGTCAAAGCCTGTCATGAAAAAGTACATGCCATGGGAGCGCCTCGCATCACGACGACTATTAAACTCGGTACAAGAACAGACCGGTTGCAGACAATGGACGATAAGGTCTCGAGTGTACAGAGTAAGATGCTCTGAGAAGAAATCGCTTGACCACGATAGAGTCCTGACAGCCTGTCCGAGAATAGGCATTTTGTTCAAAATTGAGGCAATTTCATAAAAATAAGCGGAGCTAGACAAATAATATTGCGAGCATTAATTTTATGAAAATAATGAAAAGTTTGGGCAAAAGGATATTCTCGGACAAGCTCCTAGCGCAGCTCGGCCTGAAGATGTTGATTAAGCCTCTTCAAAGCAGCCTGTTCCAGTTGATATATACTGCCCCGGGTAACTCCATACAATTTGCTAATAGAGATAGTCGATTGTTCTTGTCCCTGGTAAGGGGGAAACCCAAATCTGCGTTTCAGGATGTCGGCAGATTTTTCGGACAGCAATTGATCGATGGTGCACAGCAATGTGGTGTGGAGTTCTTTTGTCTCGTAATCTCTCGTCGGTAGAGACAGGGACTGATTGTCTGACGGGGAAGATATGGATGAATTTTCTTCTAATATATCCTCGCCAGCAGGTGTAGCGTTTTCAATCTGCGTTAGAAACTTGTACACGTTTTCTTCATTTAGATCTTTTGTAGCTCTGGCATATTGCTCCACGGTATTGGTGGACAGTCGGATGAGACGTCCTTCCAGAGATTGGCGCTGGATCTCTTTAAATACCCAGTTGGCAGCATAGGTTGAGAAACGAATACCAATAGAGTGGTGATAGCGATAGGCTGCTCTGGCGATGCCAAAACTGCCTATCTGGCTTGCATCTTCCTGTGTTACAGATTCTTTGTATATTTCGTTAATTCGGGCCACAAGCTTTTTAACCAGCCCCGTGGTCAGCACTATATAGATATTCCTGATAGTATTAAGTTTTTCGACAACAGCGTGAAGGTCTGTAAATTGTTCTTGCTGAAGATCGGTCTCTGTGGATGTGCAGAGAATACGGTTCCATACCCGGGCAAGTATCAGATGCTGAAAGGTTCTGGCAAGAGGGATTGATGTCCTGGAAGGGTGTGTGCTGAACAGCTGCAGAGCTTCCTGTCGTTCCTGTTCCGATGATGTTGCGCTGCTGGTGCCAAAAAATATTTTTCTGTTTTGAAACAGGTAAATATTTTGGATTATGGTCAGGGCCGCCTGCCTGAACTGTTTTGATTCCGAAACAATTTCGGTGAAACGATGCCGAAGCAAAAGCATTTCTGTTGCAAGTTCTTTCTCATCATCTATCGTCAGCTGAATGCTACCTTTTGGCAGAGACGAGCGATTATCCGGCAACCTGCCTGCCTGTTGCAAGACTTTCTGTTCGAGCTTGGGGCTGAGAATCAGCTCTTGAACCCGCACAGCAAATGGGATTGACCGTGGAGTTGTCGCCAGGAGATCAATTACGGCTGGCGACATATTTGTCTTTTGAGTCGTTTGTTTCTGTTTTGTGAGCATATTGGCAATAATTCGAGATCCTGTGTTTGAAATTGTTTTGTATAGCAAAGGATATCACAAATTATTTGTAAAGATAAAGAACTCCTCTCCAAAGTCTCAAAAATTGTATTCCCCAGTTTTGAGATTTAGTGCTTGTCATTTATGAACGGACAGGAGGTCCATCCTATTGTTGAAAAAATTATCCGGTGTCGTTTCGAACTCGTCGATTATAACATTCAAAAATCGGGTGACAATTGCCAGTTCATCAGCATTGAATTTCTCCATGACGATATGATCGTATGATGCAACAAAAGGGAGGAGTTGTTGGCACAGCTCTTTTCCTTTTTTCGTCAGAAAGAGTTGTGATGCCCTTTTGTCGGTCGGTGATGGAGCCTTATCTACTAACTCGTTTCTCTCCATTCGCTCGACCAGGGTGGTCACTGCCGATTTATTTTGCAGCAGTTCCCGACTTAAGTCGACGAGGAGGCAACCATCGTGCTTTTCAAGATACAAGAGGGCGGCAGCCTGAGTTGCGCTGACTCCAATGAGCTCGCGCATTTCACGGTCCACCGCTTTCATCAGGAACCGTTGGGCCAGGTTAAGTTTGAAAAAGAGCTGGTGACTTATACGTTTGTCTTTCACAGTTTCTTAAGGCTCACTTTTACGGTGATGATGGCGTTACAGACTTCAATACCATCGGTATCTTTGATGCTGACAGGAACGTCTTTGTCTCCCGGAGTGTTCCAGTCTATTTGTCGGCCATCGGCAATACCCCTCAAGTCGGTTTTTGCCTTGGCCAGATATCTGACGCTCATGCCGATTGGTATCCATCTGCATGTTTCAGCAATGGAAACATCTGTCAATAAGCCTGCGGTTATTTCCGCCAGATTGCACATGGCGATGGCGTGCACAGTGCCAAGATGATTATGCACTTCTCTGGTATTTGGCATGGTTACTTCACTATATCCGGGCCTCAGATCGACGAACTTCGGATTAATGGTGCTGAAATAAGGGGCTATTTCGCAAATCTTTTTACTGAAAAGCTCATTGCCGGTTGCTTTGTAGAGGTCGTGGAGCTGGCTCATTTTGTTGTCTCCTGGTAAGCATTTTCTGGTGACTAAAAGTATGCAAGTAATGAGGGGCGCTATTTAGTACACATGTGCACTAAATAGTGCAGCGAAAAATATCATAATGGTGTTTGGAGTGCTACTACAAAAAACTTCGAAAACGGGAAGAAAGTCTGAATGAATCTATCCGACAGGCTTCTATGAGCCTATTTTGGTTGAAATGCTAACCGATCAGAAGGTTCTTTTCCGATGCTCTCTTTGACATAGTCGAGCAGGAGTATATTGACTAATTCTTCGTGACTCATCTGTTGCATATATTTTCCAGAAAAAATGAGGTCTTTAAAAAGAGAGATGTCTTGTACCGCCGCATTAGAATTACCCAGAGCTTCTAGATTGGGCTTAACCAGTTGGTGCAGGTCCTGATCACTGGTCTGCCACAGTTCACGATATTTGTCAGCCAGTACCGGTGCACTCGGTAATCCCTGTGCCTCTATTACTGTCTTAAAGTCGGAGGCAAAGCGCTTTATGCCATTCAGTATATGGTCTGAATTGACCATGTTCATTGTAGCCCACCCTGCGTTAAGCCACTTAAAAGAGCCTATGTGAATCTCATTTTTTGCGGAATCAAAGATATAGACGAGAACAGAATGGGCGTAATACATATATGAGTCCACCCATCCCAAGCCGGTTTTATTCAGCCCTGTTTCATCGGAGTAAAGGTAGTTCCAATCCTTGTCGGCACCGATGATGCACCCTTTTTTGCCAACGTCAGAAATATCATTCTGGCTGGAGACAGAAATGAGTGCCGGGCCGGTGGGACCGGGCAAAAGAGCCATAACTCTGTCCTGACTATATGAGTAGTAGCCACCTGTATTGGTATCCGGAGTGATAACCTCTTGGTCCCGACCGCGGAGCAACCGGATGTCTCTCGCAGACTCTACCAAACGTGGAAACTTCCTGAGCGCATCGGGTACCAGGGGCGTCAGCCACTTATGTTGTCGTAAGGACGAAGGCATGGTTACATACAGCGGAATGTCAGGATTGTAGACATAGTCAAGGACATTGGCGAGATTGCCCCGTACTGAAAAGCCATAGAATGCACCGGAAGCTCCCTGCCGTTCCTTGAGTTCCATACCCGATCCGTCTGGTGTAGAACTGACGAAATGTATGAGGTCGGTCAATTGCTCCGGATCAAGGTCAGCCGAGGACTGGGCTAGCGAAAGTATATATTCTATGTCACTATAGACGGGGGCGGGGATCTTGTTTTCTTCGGCTCCGTACAAAGAGGTGACTGTTGCCAATATTAACAAGAATGTAACAATATAATGAAATGTCATAGAGTTCTCTGCTTTTGGTTTTGAAATCATCGCGGCAATGAGCGTTGTTTTTGGTAAGATTACCGGGCACAATTTTTTCTCTGCTTCTAATCATTAATATGTATTTAATCAGTTGGCAAACCAGAAAATCAGAGAAAAGAAATTTCGTGACAAACAACAGCCAGTTCAGCCTCCACTAACGTGGAAGAAACCGATTGATATTGGAGCGGAACAGGAGGGGTTGGGCAAGATTATTGCGAGCTGAGATTTGCATTACAGCCACCACCAGGGGCGCAGAGAGCATCGGGTCATTCTATCTGTCGATAGGTGAATATATAAGGGCTATTAACCAAAGCATTTACTGGCATTGAGTTCGACGATAAATGATGCATCGTCCTCTGGTAAATCGATAAATTCAATTCCGATTCTAAAGTTACTGCCAGAAGCATGAGAGTTTCGTACCACCGCCCTTGAAATAATTTTACGTTTGCCTAAAAAAAAGCCCACCTTGACAGGAACACCCGTTTTCAATTCCTTATTAACAATGACGGCCAAACCATTTCGAGAAATATCTTGCAAATATCCGGTATAATTTAATTTGCTGGAAACAATCCTTACTGCAATAGTTTTCTTGTCCAGAAGTCGATATAAATCAACATTTAAAATTCTGACCCACGCTCTTCTTCCCAGTGGATTCTCTTCTTCGTATTCCCAGTCGATTTCAAGGTTGTCGATAGATTGGATATCGTCCCAACTGATTTTTTTCTTCATTATTTACTTCGTGGTGCTGGCAAGGCTATATCTGACTTTTTTCTACTGTTACAACTCCTGCTGCAGTTGTCGCGAAATCTAACCCCGGTAAACGATAAACAGGCCGGGGTTTTTTAATCCCCCCACGGGGCGTAAGGACCTTCATTAAATTCATTCATAAAAAAACGTAAAAGGAAACCGCACAGTAGTAATGATTGCCGGATTATCAAGTTATTGAACAGATTCATTTGATGAAAGGTAGGCATTCTGCCATATTTTCTTATGCTTCTCAAGTGTTACCCTCGGATCTGTGTCGCAATATCTTGTTCCCTGACAGACCTTCGGCTTTGCCCGTGTTTAGGAATTTTCACTTTTATCTTTAATCTGTTATTGAAAATATGATACATTTGTAACGTAAATGTTTTTATTTTTTGTGTGTTGCAACTGTAGCTGACAAATATGTGACATAATATGAAAAAAGAGAGTGTGACCAATCATCGAGAAAACTTGCTTAATGTCATTCCAGAGCTAGCTGATTTTATCGATTCTTTTTCGGCAATAACCAAACAGTGGACGGGGGCTATAACCGCCGGGATGATAGAAACCGGTAGGATGGAGGCAGAAGCTACCCGGCTGTTTAGTCCGTTGATACAGGACATGCGGATTACAAAAGGAAAATTTGGTGAAATACAAAAGCAGTTTGTTGACGTAATTCTCTTTGAAATGGCTAAAAAAGTGGTATTGGAGATAACTGATGCCGCCAAATTTGCAATCAATATACTCAAACGAAATCTATTCGAGCGCACAGCAGATGTTGGTTATCTGGCCACCGATGTTGAAATTGTCAATTTTTTAAAACTGCCGTTTAATGATGCGAATCAGCAGGATATTGCCTTCCACACAGAATTCATCCGCAAAATACTTCAAGACTACCAGTTTGAATATACAGTTTATAACGATATTGTAATTTTAGATTTAGAAAACAAGGTAAGAGCGAATTTTGATAGTAATAATAAAATTATTGTTTCAAGAGATCCACTTCTCGAGAAAACCCTTGAGGTTAAGCTGCATGCAACTGCTGGAGAGGATAACTTTCTGGAAACTTTTCGGCCTTCAGATCTTCGTCCTCATTCTGGAAACGTCTTAATTTATTCTCAAAAGATAGAAGATCCAGTAAATAAACAAGCCCTTGGTACTTTGTGTCTCTGTTTTGATTTTGATGATGAAATGAACAGCATTTTCAAAGACCTGGCCCGTGGAAATGAAGATATAATTGTTGCCATTCTCGATGAAAACGGCAAAGTCATTTCATCAAATTTTGTTGATCTGTTACCTCTTGCCACACGAATCCCGGTAGATCTCGAATCTGATTTCAGATTCCTCTCATACAAAGGATCGCAATATTTGATAAGTACAGTTGCAACTGATGGTTATCAGGGCTTTTACGGTCTGACCTGGTATGGAATGGTAATGATTGATGCTAAAAAAGCATTTAGGAAAGCAGCGGGGGATGATTCTATAGACGATGCCATTATCCAGAGATTGAAAAATTTTTCAACAGATCTCTCAACTGTCAAATATACCTCGGACGAGCTTCTTGATGATATGAAGATAGACAGTATCAATGGCAAAATACAAGCTCAGGTATTTAATGCCAATTCGTTTGTTGAAGTTTTAACCTTCATCAACACTATCGGTGAGGAAATTAATCTCCTGTTTGCAGACGCGATAGAAAATCTTCAACATACGGTAGTTACATCACTTTTCAATGATGTACAATTTCGTGCATTTCAAGGTAATAATATTGCAGATCGTAATCTTTACGAACGAGCCAATGATGTCTGCTGGTGGGCGCTGAGTCCTCTTTTTTGTAAACTTCTTTCCAAAAACGAAAAAAGACCAATCAGTGAAGATGAACGCCAGGAACTTACTGCAACACTACAATATATTAACGATTTATACACACCATACTTAAGACTCATCCTTGCCGACCCTCACGGTATTGTTCTTGCGACTTCTCATCCGCCCAGTGATCTTGAAGAACATTTTGTTGAGGAGAATTTACCAAAAGGGCAGGATTTTGTCGGTATGCAACTGGATCAAGCTTTAGTGAAAAAAGCCGTAAAGCTCAATTCCAAGAGAGATTATTGTGTATCGGCTTTTGATCCAACCCCCCTTTATGGTGGGCGACCTACTTATATATACAGCACTGCTGTAAGAGACCCTGATAATGTTCATAAGGTTGTGGGTGTCATTCAAATCGTCTTTGATTCCGAACCACAGTTTCTGGCAATGCTTGAAAATGTATTACCGACAGATGATCAGAATAAGGTCATCGAAGGCAGTTTTGGTGTTTTTGCAGATCGGCAGAAAACAATAATTGCTTCCACCACTGACGAATACCCTGTGCAAAGTAAACTCGATCTGCATGATAGCTTCTTTACTAAGAATAATGGCGAGAGAGCATCATTTGTGGTTGAGCTTCATTCCAATTCATATGTTGTTGGCTTGCAGGTTTCGAATGGTTATCGTGAATTCAAGTGCACCGATAATTATAAAAATGATATTATTTGTTTCGTTTTTATCCCAATTTAAATAAAGCTGGAACCGCTGTTGTTCCTTCTGGCATGATTTTTCAGCTCAACAGATACCAACTCAACAGATATCTTCTGGACTAACTGAAATTTGAGAGCGTCATAGAAACTCTTCATCTATTCAGCTGTTTCAATTCAGATCGTCTGCCTTGTTTTTTTCAGATAAATACTTCACACAGAGCTTTTCTGGTAAAAACTTTTTTTTGCAAAAGTTCTCACATGCTTTTTCTGTATCTCAGTTATCCGGGAAGAAGGGTTGCATAGCTGCGATGCAGATGATGTTCCAATGGCTTATTGACTGATATCGGCAGAGGCTATATAGGTACAACAATACGTATATGTCGCGCAATACCAGTTAAAGCTTTGAGAAGCTGCATTTTCAACAAATTGTGAGATCGCTATGGAATATCGGAAAAAATTTATAGTTAAACCGGGAAGTAAGGTGAAGCTTGCCAAGGTTGATGCCAGTTTTAAGGACAAGCATGAATCCCATGAGCATGCCATGCCAGAGATCGAAAAATATGTTCAAAAGATGCATGATCTCCAGTATTTGATGTATGCGGAAGGCAAGCAGTCGCTGCTTATCTGTCTGCAAGGCCGTGATGCTGCAGGAAAAGACGGGACGATCAATCACGTGTTGAGCGGAATGAACCCGCAGGGATGCTCTGTCACAGGTTTTAAGGTCCCTTCAAAGGAAGAGGCCGCCCATGATTTTTTGTGGCGCTATCACAGGGCTGCTCCGGCCAGGGGACAGGTGGCAATTTTCAATCGTTCTCACTATGAGGACGTGCTGGTGCAACGTGTTCATAACATGGTGCCAAAAGAGATCTGGTCTAAACGCTATACACATATCAATAATTTTGAAAAGACGTTGTATGACAACGGCACTCATATCCTCAAGTTTTATCTGCATATCGACCCTGAAGAGCAATTGGAGCGCTTTAAACAACGAATTGAAGATCCGGCCCGCCACTGGAAAATCAGTGACGGGGATTATGCCGAGCGTCCTTATTGGGATGCCTATTCTGAAGCCTTTGAAGCTGCTCTCGAAAAATGCAGTACTTCGTATGCGCCATGGTTTATCATTCCCTCAAACCATAAGTGGTTTCGTAATCTGGCCATTTCCCGCATAGTCGCCGATACCATGGAAGCTTTCGGCATGAAGTTCCCGGAGCCGACAGCTGATATTTCCGAGATCAGAAAAAAATACCATGAGATTATTGAGGAAGAAGCACTCACGGGTAAAACAGGTCTCTGTCTGGATGAGGATACAAAGAGATCCGGAAAAAAACAAAATAGAAAAAAATGACCTGTTATAGGAAAATTTTCATTCTTATAACGTGTTGCACAGGAGAGAAAATGAAAAAAATCGAATACAGAGAACAGGCGTTGAAGATTTTTCCCTGGGTCTGTGCCAGTTGTGGTCGCGATTTTACCGGGAAAAAACTGAAAGAATTAACGGTTCATCACAAGGACCACAATTATAAAAACAATCCACCCGACGGCAGTAATTGGGAACTGTTGTGTATCTATTGTCACGATAACGAACATTCCCGGCATCTTGACGCCGAATGGCTGCCCACAGAAAATTCAGACGCGGACGAAGGGACAACGGCTACCCATACACCTTTTGCCGCCCTTAGCAGCCTGTTGCGTAAGACCGGCGATCGTTAGCCGATGAAAAGATCGAAAAATAACGAAAAGAACCCTGCAAAGACAGGTGTATGTCCTAGAAAGTCCATTTTACTCGCAAAGAATTTATGAAAGCTCTATTTAGTAAAACTTGTTTTATCGTTGTTCTGGCCATTGTACTTGTTGTTCCTGGTATTGTCTGGAGCGAAGAGGCTGCCGTTGTCAGTGAAGAACCGACATTGGTCAAGGCTGTCATGTGCGAGTCGATTCAGAAATTTACCCCGATCAATGAAGCCGTGGTTTTTTCCATCGATCTGGGCCGGGTCTATAGTTTTACAGAGTTTGACCCGGTACCAAAACAAACGGTCGTTTACCATAAATGGTACCATAGAGGGCGGCTGGTATCTGTTAAACAGCTGACCATCAATCCACCCCGCTGGTCGTCATTTTCCAGCATGCAGCTGAGAGATGCCGACAAGGGGCCGTGGAATGTTGATGTCGTTGATAACAACGAAAAAATTATTCAAACATTACGATTCAGCATAACGGATTGATTCTATGGATACCTTGGTACAACTTTTGTTCAGCCTGCGCTGGCAGGACATCTTTGATATTGTGCTTAACAGCTATATTCTGTTCAGGTTCTACGTGCTCTTCAGGGGGACCGATGTTATCCGCATGCTTATGGCTATTGGCATACTCTGGATACTGGAGCGAATAGCAGTCAACATTGGCTTAATAGTCACCAGTTGGGCTATTCAGGGCATTATTGCTGTGGCAGCCCTGATTATCATCATAGTTTTTCGTAATGAAATTGCCAGTGTTTTTCAAGCACGCAACTTCAAGTCTTTCTTTTGGGGGATTCCCCATCGTCAAGTCCACACGCCCATAGGAATTATAGTTCAAAGTGTCTATGAAATGGCGCGTCTTGAACTCGGAGCGCTGATTGTCTTACCTCTTAAAAAAGGCATTGAAGAGGTTATTCATGGTGGTATCCCCTGGCAGGGAAGACTTTCTCAGGAAATGTTGCTGAGTATCTTTTGGAATGGCACCCCCGCCCATGACGGTGCCACGGTGATTCAAGGTAACCAGGTAGTGGAAGTTGGTGCCATTCTTCCCCTCTCTGAAAACAAAAATCTGCCTTCTCATTTCGGCACTCGCCATCGGGCTGCGGCTGGGTTGACTGAACAGACCGATGCCCTGGTCATTGTGGTATCCGAGGAGCGGGGAGAAGTAACGGTCTTTAAGGATAAGTCGATTTTCAATATCAAGGACCATGTTGAATTGGAGCAGGTTCTGCATCACTACGCGGGCACAGTACCTGCCACCAATGGTAAAAGAAACCAGATAATTGAAATGTGTCTTGCCGCTGTGATCTGCCTGGTTGGTGTCACCGGTATCTGGTACAGTTTTGCCAGGGGCATTGAAACTCTTGCCACCCTGGAGGTGCCGGTGGAGTTTGTAAACCGGAATCCGAAATTAGAAGTTTTTTCCGCATCCGTCAGCAGTGTTAAACTGCAGATAGGTGGGTCGGGATCGCTGATCAGGACCATCAGTCCTGATCAGGTTAAGGTCAAACTCAACCTGGCCAATGCTGTGGCTGGCAAAAATCAGGTTGTTATTTCCCGCGACGGGATTATTCTGCCTCCGGGGATTGAGCTGAAACAGTTGGAGCCGCAGACCATAGAAGTGAACCTTGATGTGCCAGTTAAGAAAAAGCTGCCCATTCAGGCAGACTGGGTTGGTAAGCTGCCTGCTGGGATTATCCTTAAGGAGGTGAGTATCTCTCCGGCAACGGTGGACGTCGTCGGCGGCAATCTGACCCTCAAGGATATTAAGACCGTCTATACCGAAAAAATACCTTTGAAAAATATTGAAAAAGATGGGACTGTGTCCGTCGATCTTGTGCTTCAGCCTTCTTCTTTGAAATTGGCCGATGAGTCACAAAAAAAAGCGAGTGTTTCTTATAAGGTAGTACGGAAAGATACTGCTGTTAATGTTGATGCCAATTAATGGCATTGACCCTTTTATTGGGAAAAGGAAGAACGTAGAACCATGACTAACAATAGGTACAAAACTATAGCATTTCAGGGCATGGCCGGGGCATATTCAGACCTTGCCTGCCGAATAGCCTATCCGGAACTTGAGACAGTGCCAAGCGTTTCGTTTGAGGCAGCATTTCAAGCCGTTCGGGAAAAAAGAGCAGATCTTGCCATGATTCCTGTGGATAATACATTGGCAGGGCGGGTGGCCGATGTCCATTACCTGATTCTCAATGGTGAGCTGCATATTATCGGGGAACACTTCCAGCTTATACGTCATTGTTTACTTGGAGTTTCCGGTGCAAAACTGGAAGATTTGACCGACGTTCACAGCCATGTCCATGCCATTCCACAATGCAAAAAGATTATTGAAGAGCTGCAACTTACCAAACATGTTGTCGCAGATACGGCAAAAGGTGCTTCCGATATCAAAAAATGGGGAGATAAAACCCAGGCGGCAATTGGTTCTGAACTCGCGGCAAATATCTATGGTCTGGAAGTCTTGAAGCAGGATGTTCAGGACGCGACACACAACACCACCCGATTTTTAGTCTTCTCAGGTGAAAAAGATGTGCCGAAGTTCGAAGAAGGGCACAGCTATCTCACAAGTTTTACTTTTGAGGTAAGAAATATTCCAGCTGCACTGTATAAAGCAATGGGAGGATTTGCGACAAATGGTGTCCAGATGGTAAAGCTGGAAAGTTATGTCGATAAAGACTTTAATGTGGCCCGGTTCTTCGCCGATGTAGAAGGGCACGTTGACGAACACTCGCTGCAACTCGCCTTTGAAGAACTTCGGTTCTTCGCAAAACGTGTTGATATTCTTGGTACATATCCAGCTCATGATTTTAGAAATTCAACCAGAGCATAAGTCTTTTCAGCAGTAACTTAGCCAACCATGAAGGCGAGAGGCGAGCAGGAAAGAACCATTAAGATTTGCAGGGGAACTTTAATTCACAAAAAACTATGGACGAGACATTTCAACAGATAAGCAATATTGGCTTTATGAAGCACAATGGTGGATTAGAATTCAGACAAATTTCTGTGTCTGAGTATCAATATAAAGCCAGGGTACAGGATAATCATTTAAACCCTGGCGGCATAACCCATGGTGGCTTTATCATGAGCCTTATGGATTCAGGAATGGGTACCGCCGCTCACCGGGCACTTGGCTCCCAGGCAAGAGCTGCGACAATTTCTTTTGATGTGAAATTTATTGCTGCATCGACTACTGGGGATTTACTCATGGGGTATGCTAAAGTTCTGAAGAAAACACGGTCTTTGGTCTTTATGCAGGGGGAAATTCGATCTGGGGAAAGGCTCATCGCAACTGCCGAAGGGATTTGGAAGGTGCTGTAGGAAGCAGCTACCGAGTTAGCCTTAATTATTGGTCACTCTTTACATCCTTCCCACCTTCTGTCTCCTCATCTTTCTTGTCGTCACTTTCGGATGCCGGGGCGACAAGAACAAACTCGCCGCCGGGACCGCTGAAGAGACCACTCTCAGGTCCTTCCTCTCTGGTATTTCTCATATTCCCGTCTGGCGTAATACCGGAACAGCCGCTGATTGACATCATGATCACTGGTACCGTGAGGCAAATCAGGCGGCGTCCATATTGCTGAAAGAGGTTCATCAAAATTTTACTCTTGCACCGGCAGTTGCCACATTTATGTTATCGAGGTCCTGGTTATGAGTGTTGGTATCAAGTTTATATTGACGGAACTGTAAATAAACCTCTGTCCCATAGTCAGCAAAAGCCTGCACTGCGGCTATACCAAAGGAATCACCCTTATCACCCTCGGCAGGAATGTTTTCGGTATGGTCATAATCAAAACTAAATGAGGTCTTGCCGACAGACCAGAATGCCGTTTGCCAGCCGAGTTTTCCCCAGAGGTTATAGGGGTTATCAAGATTATCTGCATCCTGGGTGCCGGCCGAGAAGGTGAAGTTCAGCCCGGTCGCCTCGTGCAAGACCGAGAAGGAGCCGTCGTACTGGAAATTGGCATCGTCGCCATTAATATAAGCAACCGCCGCCGCAGCAGCAGCTTTGAGGCCGTACCCGGAGCCGCTCCAGGTCAAGGCACTGTCCCAGCGCCGGTTTGTCACTGCCGAGGCTGCCAGACCAAAACCATAAAATGTAGGAGTATCATAGCGTAGCCTGCTTTTCCGACTTAATCCGTCGAAGTCGCTAAAGGCATTTGAGACCTTGATGCCTGATAACGCATCCGAGTCGGAATCATAAAAATACATGCCTCCGGCAATACTGGCAATCCCCGTATACGCGATCACAGAAGTACCGGAGAGATCAACCTCTGCACTATTGTTCGATGCGGTGTCACCCTTACCGAGAAAGAGGGTACCGTATTTCTTGCTCGCGAGCGACAGGTCGGCCCAACGCTCGTCGTAGGCATTGGAGTCTTTGCTCGTCTGACTGACAGTTGCCGAGCTATCCGGGGTGAAGGCGAGCTCAATACGGGAACCAAGAGTCAGGTCGTCATTGACTCCGGCAGTGCCGACAAAGCGGATTCGGGTATTTGAGTTGTCGTTGTCGACAAAGTAGGCATCCGTCTCATTCCCATCATCGACAATGTTCATTGCCCTGTCCACCTGTCCCGAGATGGCGAGTTTAACCCGTTCAGAACCGGAGGTAACAACTTTAGGTGCAGGGGCCTGGGCGTTCGATTTGGCCTCCTCGGCAACCGTTTTCGCTTCCTGAGCCTGGGACTGGGCAGCCACTGCTGTCTGTTGGAATGTATTAACCTGCTGCTGGAGGCGGTCCAGCTGTTTTTGCTGGTCAGCGACCAACTGCTGTAGTTGCTGCAGCAGTTTCGCATCCACCAACACCTGTTGGGCATCTGCCTGATCAAGCTGGCAGAGTTGTGACGCAACTACCGCACCGACACACATCAACAATGTTTGCTTTTTGCTCGCCATCATTTCCTCCTCAAGAAAAGACCTGTCCACCTTTGACGGATTTGTCGAAATTTCGAAAAGATAATTGATCCTATCAATTATTTGTCGTGACGGCAAACAGTAATTTTAAAACTCCTCTTTCTTGACAGAGATATTGCTATGGCATTACCTTTTCGACATAATTTCATTTCTTCTTTTTAACCAAAAGTTCAAATCCTTATAAATCTTTATGGTAAAAGGAATAACAACTGAGCATAGTAGAAGAAAAGGATACAAGCTGGCAGAGAAACTTAACCTCAAAGGAGCAAAAAATGACTAATGGAAAAAGCAAGTTTGAAGAGTTGATGGCATCTATTGAACAACTACGGGATGAAATCAATGTCAAAGCTCATCTGGGTAAGGCAGAAGCAAAAGAGGCTTTGGCGGAACTTGAAAAGAAATTGAGCTCTTTGCAGGTTCAATATAAATCAGTTGCTAATGAGGCAGGAAAAACCGCGCAAAATACCCGTGCCGCTCTTGGACTTGTCGCCGAGGAACTTAATAAAGGCTATGAGCGTATCCGTAAGCTCTTTTGACATGTGTCGTAAGATGTCGATCAGGAAAGAAAAATCCAAAGTTCTGTATGTTCTTATTGTATTGAGTTCACTGTGGCCATATTTGCTTTTTCAGTCGATGGCTTGTGCTGAGGATACTCTCGGGGCATCGATTGATTGTACAGATGTGAGTGTGAACTATTCGGATGATTCCACCTTGACTCGAGAGGAACGTCTTCGCCTGATGGATAAGGCTTTTTTTGAGTCGCTGAATAAATTTGAGCTCTGTCAGGCGGCTAAGAAAAAGGCTGCCGCAGATGCTGCTGGTGCTGGCGACGGTGGTGGAGGCGGCGGTGGAACAAAGAGTGCTGCCGATGGGGCTGGTGGTGAAAAGGGCAGTGGGGCAGTTGGTGGGTCTGCTGTGCAGTCTGTCGCCAGTTCGTCAATGTCAGGAACAGAGATGCCCAAAGAATTACCGCCGGCTGAGGGCCTTGAGCCAAAGGATTCTGGTGCCTTGCACAATCCTCAGGATATGGCTAAGACAGGAGGTCAGAATGGTGGAAATTCGACGCTTGCCAATGGGAAGCTGCCGGAGGACATTCCATCAGCCAAAAATGACGATGCTCTTGCTGCGCAAATACGGTACGCTGCTGAAAATGAACCGGATCCCGTCAAAAGTAAACAGCTGTGGAATGAGTATAGAAAATACAAAGGATTGCCAACCAAGTAATAATCGAACCATCTAAGTAGCTTGAATATAATTTTTACGAGATCGTCATGGTTGTAAAGAAAATAATCGCCGTCTTTATGATTTACGCATTGCTCCTTTCCGGCTGTGCCACCAGCCGTCGTACGGCTTCAACTGTCGGACCTCCGCTCTCGTCAGCCGTAACCCCTGTACCGGAAGCAACCAGGCTGGTGGTGGTTTCACCTAAAATTGATGTGATTATCCCTGTCTTTGATCCTGGTTTGCCTAAAGATCCGGCCGACAATGATGATGAAAAAATCTGGCCCGAACTGCGTCGGGCAGAGGCCAACCGTTTTGCCTATAAACTCAAAGAAGCACTGGAGAAGACCGGTCAATTCGGTGCAGTTCGGGTAACACCTGATGCAACCGCCACTGGCGATTTGTATCTTCTTGGTCGAATTGAACAATCAAATGGCGAAGAGGTTGCGATTGATATTGAGGCGATAGATATAAGCGGGAAACAATGGTTGAATGAAACCTTTGATCATGAGGTGACGAAAGAATTTCAAGAAAATCAAAGAAATGCTGGGCTGGATCCTTACGATCCTGTTTTTACCGAGGCTGCTGCGGCAATTGTTGCCGAGCTTAGAAAACACAGTTGGCACGATTTGGAAGAACTCCACTATCTGGCGGATCTCCGATTTGGTGCCAACTTTTCTGAGAGTAGCTTTATGCAATATATGAAGGTCGACGATGGAGAATATACCATTGTCAGGAAACCCAGTGATGATGATCCCATGTTGCAGCGTGTGCGGGCTATTCGAGTGCGGGATCAGCTTTTTGTCGATAGTTTGCAGGACAGTTATGCTTCTTTCTCTCAGCAGATGAATGAAAGTTATCTGATGTGGCAACAACAAAGTCTTCTTGAGACTGAGGCCGAACGAACAGCAGGCAGAAAAGCCATGGGGCAGGCGGTGGGGGGAGTGTTCCTTATTGGTTTGGCTGTTCTCTCTGCGGTGGCTGGTGCAAGGTCAAAAGCTGTAGGAAGTAGTGCCGCTGGCGCCACCGGTGCGATCATTGGTGGCATGGCGGGAACGTCACTTCTTTCAGAGAGTTTTAAAACCAGTGATGAGGCAAAGGTGCATCGTGATTCACTCAATGAACTTGGAAAGTCGGTTGATATGGCTCTCGCTCCTCAGGTTATTGCCTTTGAAAAGGAGAGCGTTAAATTAACTGGTGATGCCAGGGAACAATTTACTCAATGGCGTGCTTTTCTACAAAAAATTTATGCCGAAGAGAAAACACCCGATGTGCAAATGTAATTTTAAGCTCTCTTGAAAAAAATCGTGATTGAAGAAAAACTCGAAAAGGCTCGCCTGCATAGCGCTAAAAAAAGAATGCAGCGAGCTGTGGCTTTGGTGGTCACTCTTGGCCTTTGTGGAGTCGTGCTGTTCGGTTTATCGTCCCATGATTTTTCGGTGCAAAAAACTATGCCGGTGGTTGCTGCCAAGAAAGTGGAATTGTCTGAACAAGACCGGGAGAATCTGCGCAGTGAATTTAAAGAAATACTCAAAACTTATGAAAATGAACTGGAGCCTCGGCTACAAACAACAAACATCGAAGCCTGGAATCGAGAGGCATCTTTTCAAGTAAGCGATTTAAAAAAGAAGGTGATGCAGGAATTCGGAAATGGGCAATACCAGAAGGCGCTGGATAATCTTAAGGTACTGCAAAATCAAACAATAGAGATATTAGGAGAAGCCGAAAAGATTTTCAGAGAAAATCTGGCAAAAGCCACCACCTCTTTCGCGGAAGATCTCTATGATGAGGCGAAGTTACATATAGACAAGGCTCTGCTGGTTGCCCCACAATCTTCCGAGGCTTTGGAGCTTCAGCAGATAATAGAAAAACTCCCCGTTATTATTCCGCTTTTAAACGCAGCAAAGGTTGCCCGTACCGAAAACGATTTAGACAAAGAATACGATCTTTTGCAGCAGGTTTTGCAAATAGCACCCGAGCGTCAAACAGTGGTCGAGCGGGTGCAGGTGCTGACCGAGCTCATTAAAAATCAAAAGTTCGAGACAGATATTGCGTCAGGCTTTGCAAGTATCGAAAAAAGACAGGCAAAAGAGGCCAGACGTCATTATCAGGAGGCCCTGAAAATTGACTCAGGACGGGCGGAACTGCCACTGCTTTTAACTCAGGTATTGGCGCTGGAAAAGTCTCTTCGAGTTCAGTTGGCCATTCGGCAGGCTGAGCAGGCTGTCCGGCGGGATGACTGGCAGCAGGCCAAGGAAAACTTTGCCAAAGCGGCAAAAGATGCACCGGAAAATAAGACGGTGGTTGAAGGACTGAGACGTGCTGAAAAAGTTCTTGGGCTTCAGGCCCAGTTTCGCCAATATTTTAACAATCCGTATCGCCTTGGCAATACCGCTGTTCGGAGTGATGCGGAGCGTGCGTTGCAGCAGGCAGAAACGGTCGAAAATTATAGTTTTTCGATTAAAAGGCAGGCGGAACAGTTGCGAGAACTGATTGTCAAAATCAACCGCCTCGTTCCTGTGACAGTCATGTCTGATGACAAAACCTTCGTATTAGTTCGTGGTGTGGGCAAGGTTGGTGTTGTTTCGCAAAAAATAATACAGATGAAGCCAGGTAAATACATCTTTGAAGGGACCCGTGATGGTTTTAAATCAAAACTGGTTGAGACCTTTATTCCATACGGTCAGGATACCATGACGGTCCGTGTAATTTGTGATGAGCCAATTTAATACCAAACTCGACCAGGCCAGGAATCGGCAAAAACGTCTCTATTTTATTGGTGGCATTTCGGTGCTGGTCATACTTTTATTAATGGCTGCGCTGGTTGTTGTTTCCCGGGGCACCCGTATTGAGATTAAGCCGGAAGAGACAAGAGAATATGCCGAGATCAGGGTGACTGAGGGACTTGGTTTTTGCATTGCCGATACGGTCTATTCACTTGCCGGCAATCCTGTCATTACTGCTTCTGCCCCTGGGTTTAAGGTAGCTAAAGCAACTATTGATCCCGCCCATCTTGGCAAAGTTTTTCCAGTGGAATTGTTTGAATTACCCGGACGTCTTGTCATTGAGATAGAAGGCGATGCAGATCTTCTGTCAAAAACTGTATGGCGAATAAACGGTCGCGATGCCGCGGTCTCGGCGAAACTTGATGTTGAACTTGCAGCCGGACCTAACACTGTCAGTATTGATAATCCTTTTTTTCAGCTTAAAGAGGTGGCGGCTCAGATCGAGCGGGGCAAAGAGACGGCACTGCCGGTGGATTTGCAAGCTATTGACGGCGTGTTCAATATTGTTTCAAAACCCACTGGGGCAACTGTTTATCTGGATGAGAAGGAAGCTGGGCTGACGCCTGTAACACTTAATGAGAAGAGTGGTCGCTATACTCTTCGAGTCGCACTGGATAATTATAATGACATTGTAGAACAGGTGGCAATTACCCGTACCGATCCGGAGGTTATCCGCAACTATCAGCTCGAACTCAAGAAAGCCAAGGTCGTTCTTGATCTTACCCCAACAGGCGGGACGCTTCTGGTCGATGGTCTTCAGGCCGTCGAACCGCTCGTTCTTAGTGCGACTGTCGAACATCGTCTGACCTATATGAAGGCCGGATATTATTCGGAAAGTCAGACTGTGGTGCTTGCAGCAGGTGAAGAAAGGGCGCTTGCTTTTCATCTCAAAGCAGAAGTGGGCAAGGTCGAGATCTCCTCTTCGCCCTCTGCAACAGTCATGGTTGATGGTAAGGACGTCGGCGTGAGCCCAATCAGCTTAACTCTTTCTGCCGTGCCTCATACCATTACCTTCCAGAAAGATGGTTATCGCTCGGTGTCAAAAACGGTCAAACCAAAAGGCAGCTCGGTGCAAAAAGTCTCTGCCCATTTGCTTACCGAATACCAGGCTCGGCTGCAGGAAGCGCCTCGGGAATATACCAGTTACGCAGGAAGTAAAATGAAACTTTTTGTCGTTCGTGACGGGCTGACCATGGGCGCGGCTCGTTCTGAAAAAGGTCAGCGAGCCAATGAGTTTCTGCGACAAATCAGCCTGACAAAGCCTTTTTATGCAAGTGTCACCGAAATAACCAATCGTGAGTTTGGCCAATTTGACCCGAAAAAAGCAACCAGTGGCGCAGATATCCCCGTTACTTCGGTCAGTTGGCAAGAGGCGGCCGCTTATTGTAATTGGCTGAGTGCAAAAGAGAAACTTCGGTCATTTTACCTCATAGCCAATGGCCAGGTTACAGGTTTTGATGCGCAAAGTGACGGCTATCGTCTACTGAGCGAAGGGGAATGGGAGTGGTTGGCCCGAAAATCCGGGAAAACAAAACAGACAATTTTTTCCTGGGGCAATGAGACGATAATCCCGCCCAAGGCAGCGAACGTGGCAGACGAAAGTGCCAAAGGGCAGGTGCGGTTTTATGTGCCTAATTATACTGATGGCTATGCCGGCCTTGCCCCGGTTGGCAGTTTTAATAAAGAACTGTCAGGGCTCTGTGACCTGGCCGGAAATGTCAGTGAATGGGTGCACGACGTCTATTCAATTGTGCCGCCGCTGGCTGGTTCAACAGCGAGCAATCCACTGGGTCAGCAGCGTGGACAAAGCCATGTTGTCAAAGGTGCCAACTTTCGTTCCGGTACTCTTACCAGCCTGCGTCCGGCATTTCGGGAAGGACTGACCGATGGGCGTGATGATGTCGGTTTTCGGATTGGCCGTTACCTTTATGGAGGAGAAGATGAGTAAATTTAAAAAGAGAATGTCTAAAAATCCGCTCTTGTGGCTCGTGGTTCTGGCTGTTCTCATGGTCACAGCGGTAACTGTATATGCGGTGCTACCGGCAATCAGTTTGAATTCGCCGACCTCTTTTCCTGTGGATATCTGATATGTCTGATATGGTAAAAAGTTTTATTGTCTTGGTTGTATCAATCGTTGCAGTTCATCTTGCCTATATTGGTTATGTGCGCCCCGAAGCGGATCTGTTGCTCGAGGCGGCAAGGGCGGCTGGTACGTCAGCGCCCCGTAATCTGATGATTGTCCTGAAAGATTATGAACAAGAAATTTGTTTAATTTTAATGCTCTGGGGCAGTTATCTTATCTTAACGAAGTGTCTGACGATTTTACGAAATAATTATCTTTATACCGTTGATCTGATTGAAGAGAGTACCGAGGGTGAGATCTTTGTGCCGGAAAAAATGATCGAAAAACTTGATACAGAGCTTTCCGCTGACCGTCGTTCAGCACCGCTTATTCAGACGCTGCGCACTGCGCTGTGGCGTTATGCCGGAACGAAGAATGTGCAAAATCTATCTGACGCCATAGAAAGCAGCGTTGAGGCGCTTGCTGTTCGCCAGGATGCCGAAAACTCGATGATACGCTACCTTATCTGGGCAATTCCATCGATTGGTTTTATCGGAACTGTCCGCGGCATCGGTGAGGCGCTGTCACTGGCCGACAAGGCACTTGCCGGTGACCTTGCCGGGATGACCAATAGCCTGGGCGTGGCCTTTAACTCAACTCTTGTGGCCCTGCTGATCAGCATTTTTCTGATGTTCTTTTTTCATCAACTTCAGCGCCTGCAGGATGGCCAGCTTGTCGATATTCAGGCCTATTGTGATCAGTATCTCTTGGCCCGCATCAAATAGGCGGTGAAGCTGTGAGACGGCACCGCAAGTCAGAGGCCTTCAATCTGGCATTTCTGGACATTATGTCCTGTGGACTTGGTGCTGTCGTCCTGGTGTTTATGCTGGTAAAACACAATGTGAGCAGTGCACCTGTTGAAACGGATCTTTTGACAGGAGATGTACAGCGCCTTGAACTGCAACAGGCGAAACTGGAGCAAACCCTTGAACAATTACAGAATGTGTCGCAATCCGAAGCGGAGAAAATTGCTCAACTGAGAGCAAAGCTTGCCAGGCTCAAGCAATCGCTTTCACAAAAGGAGTTGAGTCTGGTTCAGAAAAAAGATCAGCTCGCCGCTTTAAAAAATGATATTTCTTCAAGGCCGATAGCCCAGCAAGAAGACCTTGTGGCCGATGATCGAGGTGGTGAAGAAAATTATCTGATGGGGCTGAGAGTTGAAGGGAGCCGTGTCGCAGTGCTCGTGGACAGCAGTGCTTCCATGACGGACGAGACACTGCTCGAAATCATAAAACGAAAAAACGGCCCGGTGAGCGACAAAAAACGGGGACCGAAATGGCAGCGAACCAGAAAAACTGTGCGCTGGCTTCTCGCCCGTGTCCCTAAGACAAGCCAGGTGGCGGTGATCTGCTATAATGCTTCGGCAAAAAGACTGGGCAAGAGCAGTTGGCAGAAAGTAGATACTTCGGCAACTCTTTCTGCTCTCTATAAAGAACTGGATACAATAATACCTGAAGGTGCTACCAATCTGCAAAAGGGTCTGCAGGCGGTGGCCGGGCTGGGAGCGACTGATCTTTATGTAATTACCGATGGTCTGCCTACAACCGGTGAATCTCGCTATGGAAGCCTTAATCCCTTTGCCAGCTGCAGTTCTCTTTTAGGGAGATCTGCAACTATCTCAGGGGAATGCCGGGTCAAGCTTTTTCGGCAAACCATAAAAGACAGTGGTCTTGGTGGTACGAAGGTCAATGTGATTTTATTGCCGATTGAAGGAGATCCCGATGCAGTCAATGAATATTGGGCCTGGGCAGCCTTATCCGGCGGTTTGGTTATCAGCCCTGCAGTGAACTGGCCATGAAAATAAAGAAGAAAGATTTCGATATATTCAGTCTGGCCTTTTTGGATATAATTTCCTGTGGTTTTGGCGCGGTGGTCCTTTTAGTCTTGATATCTAACACCGCCGATAATTCCGCCAGCTCAAATGCAGTTGAGGTGGAAAGTTTGCTCGGTCAGGTACTGAACCTGGAGAATCGAATAGCTGGCCTGGCCGCAGAAATTGATCAACAAAAGAAAAAAAACGATGAGCAGCTTGCGGAAAGTGGCAGTCTTGGCAATGCGACACAGACTCTTGAAAAAAGCCTTTCTCAAAAAGAAAAGGACGAAAAAAAATTGGCGGGTGATCTCCAGGGGCTTTCTCTGGTACAATCGACTCTCGATAGGGTAACTATTGCACCATCCACCAGCAATACGGTCCGTGATGAAGAAGTTGGCGGAATTCCGGTGGATAGTGACTATGTCATTTTCATTGTTGATACTTCGGGCAGTATGCAAGCTATCTGGAACCGTGTCTCAAGAGAAATCCTTAACGTGTTGAGTATCCACCCTCGGGTAAAAGGTTTTCAGATTTTAAATGATCAGGGTAAAGCACTCATTTCTGGCTATAGTGGTCGTTGGATTCCCGATACACCTCAATTACGCAAAAGTGTGATGAAGGTATTTGGTGGCTGGACAGATGCGTCGAACAGCAGTCCGGTGGAAGGGATAGAAATGGCACTGAAACGTTATGCAAAGCCTGGTCAGTCGACGGCGGTCTATGTTTTTGGTGATGATTATACCGGTTCCTCCTATGATGCAATTATCAACACCATTACCAATATGAACAGGCTTCAGCAGAATGGGCGACGACTGGCTAAGATTCACGGAGTTGGCTTTCTCTCAAAATACACCACCGGACGTTTTGCTATTCTGATGCGGGAACTAACCAGGAGGAACGGAGGAACCTTCCTGGCGCTGCCGCTTTAAGGAAAAGTATTTACATAAGAATGTTGATAACATTGTATATCTGGAAAGCATTGAAGAGGAATTTTTATGGTCAAAATTATCGCAATTTACGGGAGTCCCCGTCGTGACGGGAATAGTGCAGTCCTGCTGAAACAGGCCGTGGCCGGTGCCAGGCAGGAAGGGGCTGAGGTGGAAGAGGTTGTGCTGCGGGACTATAAAATATCACCCTGTCTGGAAATATATGCTTGTATCAAGACAGGTGAATGCGCTATTCGTGACGATTTTCCAGCAATTTTGGCCAAACTTGAAGCGAGTACTGGTATTATGCTTGCCTCACCCATTTTCTTTTATTCGGTAAGTGCTCATACCAAAATATTTATGGACCGCTGTCAGTCTTTATGGGTTCGGAAATATTGGATTGAAAAACAACCTTTTGTCAATGCGCCGGAAGTACGCAAGGGATTATTTATTTCGGTTGGGGCGACAAATGGCAAAAAGCTTTTCGATGGAGCCATCCTCACCGTTAAATATTTCTTTGATGTTCTGAGCGCAGGACTCTGGAAAACAGTTCTCTGTAGAGGGGTGGATCATAAAGGTGAGATGGAAGGGAGGGCGGATTATCTCAAGGAATCATTTGAGGCTGGCAGGGCTCTGGCAAAAGTCCTTCAGAAGGAAGCTGGGGAGCAGAAAGTCTAAGGAGCACAAAAAAATTAAGCAGATGTCTGATACCTCAATGCGACTGCATTTCAGGGCGCCTTTGTTGCAGTCACAAGTTTAATATTGTCCACTAAAACAGATAAGGCCAAAAAGTTACTTTTATGAAAATACGTAAACTCACCACTGAAGAATATCCTAAGGCCTTAGCTCTGCTGCGGAAGGTTTTTGCAAAAAGCAATTATGAGGTTCAATTATTTGAAAATCTACATAAAAAAGAACGACCTCTGCATGAATGGATATGTGTTCATCGTGACAAGGCCATAGCCTATATTGCCTATTCCAATGCCTATAATGGCAAAGAAATATGTGGTTTGCATTTAGCCCCGCTAGCCGTGTCACCACAGATGCAAAAACAGGGGATAGGCTCTGAACTGCTGCGCTTTTCCTTGCGCCAGAAAGAAATTATGGCAAACCCACTTTTTGTTCTGGGTAATCCCAAATTTTATCAAAAGTTCGGCTTTGAACTTTGCACTTCGCCTATTTGCCCTTTTGATCAAAGCAACAAACATTTCCTCAGCATCCGCAATACCACTTCAAGCATGTTTACGGTAGGGTATGAACCTGAATTTTCTATCGGAACCCCATTGAAATGAACTCTACTAAACATTGTAGATCAGTTATGATTGGGGTTAGTGATATATACGCTCAATAACGTCCAGCTCGGCTTGGGCGGTAAAATCATCAATCCAGGAGTTGGCTTTATTTTTTGTAATAACAAATCGCATCCTCGGTTTTTGTTTTAGATTGGTGGTTTTCTTTATGTCGACAATGTTTTCTGAAGGTTGAACAGAAGTTTTTTGGTAATTTCTCAGGTTATTGAAGTCGTCTGCCATACGCACCCCCCTCTAAGTCACTTACTCCGGTCACCGGGCTTAGAAATTAATTATCTTTTTTGAACTTAAGTGATTTGTTGCTCGTCATCCTTTGGGATGTGCTTTAAGAAACCACTTAACAGGTTTATATTTATTGCTTTATTATAAAAGAAATTAAGAAAGAGTAAATGGGTGAGAATACTCATGTAGTATGGGTATTTATACGGATATGAAGATGCTATTATGTATAAATTCAGTTGGTTAACAGTATGTTGAAAATTGAAATATAGGCCAAATTATCGGCCGGATGCCCAAAAAAAGCTAAGAGACTGAAATTCCTAACGAATTAACTCATCTTTAGCAGTGCCACAATGTCGGAGAAATAGCTCAGTGTCAGTTTGCCGGCACTGTTAATATCTTCACCCAAAGCGACAAAACCATGGTCTTTCAGTATGAAAAAAAGAGTGGGTTGGTTGCCTAATAACTCAAGTGCAGAATTTGCGAGCTCCTGAGTACCATAATCATAGAATTTTTTAGTGACTGGAATCCTGAGGGCTTTTGAGTGGGTCTTGAGCAGGGAACAATGGCCATGCAGAATGGTGTTGATATGTGGCAGAAACTGGTAAAGCGCTTGATGGAGAAAACTCTCCGATGATGGAAGCGCTGTTCCTTCAGTGAAAAAGGTAGTCGTTTGCTTATCAAAACCGGTTACGTGACAGAAATTGTCGGGTCGCAGGGTTTCTGCGGGAATCATAGCCGATTTGGTGATGATAAAGGAAGTCTCTCCGGTTCTGTAGGATTGGTTGCCATAGGCGCCACTGCCGTGCACGGGAGCCAGGCCTAGTTGAGCAAAAATATGGGCCCAGTGATTAAGGAGTGTTAAGCGCTGGTCGTAGACAAAAGCAGATTTTGTCTGGATATGCCGAAATTTTACTCCCTGGTAAGATTCCATAATCGCTCGCCGAAGCAGATATTGACAGATACAAAAAAAGGGTTTGCGCTAAGCCACGCAAACCCTTAATTTCTCTGGTGCCTAGAGCGAGAATCGAACTCGCACGGGCGCAAGGCCCACGAGATTTTAAGTCTCGGGTGTCTACCAATTCCACCATCCAGGCAAGTTGGTTGCTTTTACCATATCAGGATAAACCTTGTCAATCCTGAACAGCATGTCAATGGCCCTTAAATAAGAAGATAATCAGTAGAAACTGAAAATCTTAGGTTCAGATCCCGCAGTCGGCTTGTCTGATTATAGCCAGCATCTCTCTAACAGCCTGGTCAATGCCTGTAAAAGCCGCTCTGGCAATTATCGCATGGCCGATGGAAAGCTCTTCAATTGTGTCGAGTGCAGCAATAGGCGCGGTATTTTGATAGTTCAGGCCATGGCCGGCACAGACCCGCAAGCCCATTTGTGAACCGGCTTCCGCAGCCTCAACGAGGAGTTGGAATTCGCGCTCCCGATTACTGTCGCCGACAACATCACTGTATTTGCCGGTATGAAGTTCAACAAAGGTCGCTCCCACGTCCAGAGCTGCCGCCAGTTGTTTTGGATCGGGGTCGGCAAAAATGGAGACAGGTATCGATGCCGCTGTCATTTTTTTGATTACCTTACTTATTTTCTTCTTTTGGGCGAGAACATCAAGGCCGCCTTCGGTGGTCAACTCCTGACGCTTTTCTGGTACTAAAGTAATCATGTCAGGTTTGACTTCGAGAGCAATCTTGATAATATCCTCGTTGGCACCCATCTCCAGATTGAGCTTAGTCTTAATCATCTGCCGTAAAAGATAAACATCCCGGTCCTGCATATGGCGTCGGTCTTCACGCAGGTGGACGACGATCCCTGTCGCTCCGGCAAGCTCGCAGATAGCGGCGGCGGTAACCGGGTCGGGATCATTGCCCCCCCTGGCCTGTCTGATCGTTGCTATATGGTCAACGTTGATAGCAAGTTTGGTCATTCCTGTTCTCCTGTATTTATTAAGCTTGTCCAGTAGTTCATTTTCTTTATCGAGCATCTCTTTCTCGTCGCACTCTGATCGCTCATGGTCGTAGCCCAATAAGTGGAGCATGCCATGAATGACCAGCCAGCTTAGTCGTTCATGCAAGGTTTGCTTATATTCGATGGACTCCCGCAGGGCAGTATCCATAGAGATAATAATGTCGCCGAGTTCTTTGACCGGGAGGGCGGCAAGGGATGGATCGGCACCATCGGCGAAGGGAAAGGAAAGTACATTCGTCGGTTTACTGATGTTTCTGTACTGACTGTTTAGTCTGGCAATTTCCTCGTCGTCGGTGAGGAGAAGGCTGACATTATGGTCACTAACCCCGCATTGATCGAGGAGCCAGTTAGAAAGTCGTTGGAGTTTTCTACTGTTTATCGAGCAGCCAGTAGCCTGGTTTTGAAGAGTGAGATCTGTCGGCACGGTTGTTTTTCCTTACTGTTGATCGTAGGCATTGATTATTTTTTGCACCAGAGGGTGACGAACCACGTCTTCCTTTGAAAATGAACAGAACTGAATGCCGTCAATGTTCGACAGTATCTTTCTCGCCTCAACGAGACCCGAATGGCTTTTCACCGGCAGATCCACCTGAGTGGTGTCGCCGGTGATAACTGCCCGGGAGTCAAAGCCGATCCTGGTGAGAAACATCTTCATCTGTTCCCTGGTGGTGTTCTGAGCCTCATCTAAAATAATGAAGGCATTGCTCAGCGTACGTCCTCGCATAAAGGCTAAGGGGGCAATTTCAATAATATTCTGGTCGATAAAATCAAGTGCCTTGTCGGGACCAAGCAGATCGTTTAGGGCGTCGTGCAGAGGTCTTAAGTAAGGGTTGACCTTTTGGGCCAGATCACCCGGAAGAAAACCAAGTTTCTCTCCAGCTTCAACCGCTGGTCTGGCAAGAATAATAGAACGTACCTGACCGCTGGTGAGGGCAGAAACCGCCATAGCCACCGCAAGATATGTTTTACCAGTTCCGGCTGGTCCTATGCCAAAAACGATATCATTACCACGGATCGCGTCTATATAGGTTTTCTGGTTTTTGGTCTTGGGAGAAACAACGCGGTTTTGGGTGGTTACATACACCTTATCCAGGAAAATCCGATCAAGTTTTGCCTTCGGCGTCGATTCAAGGATTCTCAGGCCAAAGGCAAAGTCTGAACTATATACAGGGTATCCTTTGCCAATGAGTTCGTAGATTTGATTCAGCAGAGTTGCAATCATCTCTACATCATGGGCAAGTCCGGTGATTCGTAGATTGGTGCCCCTTGCCTGAATAGTAACACCGGTACTCTCTTCAAGAATGTGCAGGTTTTTGTTGAGATCGCCAAACAGGGCACAGGCATGATTATTGTCGGCAAATGTAAGTTCCTGATGGATAAATTTAGCATTCATACAGATCTTATTTCTTGCCGGCTTTGCTCAGTTCATCATCTATAATGGCCTGGAACCCTTCAAGACTCCGCTGTTGCGGGATTCGACCATTGATAAAAACGGTTGGCGTACCGGTTACCCCGGCCTTTTCTGCATCCATTAAATCTTTATTGATACTCGCCTGGACTTGTGGGGAGGCCATGTCTTTTTCAAATTTGGGGATATCCAGCTTGAGGTCGAGAGCTATCTTATCAATAACCTCTTTACTTAATTTTGGTTCGGCAAAAAGACGATCATGGAATTCCCAAAATTTGCCCTGTTCCCGGGCTGCAAAGGCTGCTCTGGCACTGGGCATGGCCATTTTGTGGAAATTGAGCGGCATATTTTTGAAGACCAATTTAACGGTTTGAGGGTTCTTTGCAAGCAATTGCGCCAGAAGAGGCTCAATTTTGCTGCAATAAGGGCACTCAAAATCAGTGAACAAAACCATGGTCACCGGGGCATCGACCGGTCCCTTGAAAGGCGAGCCGCTCGTATCAACATCAACCACGAACGAAACCCCAACAGAGCTGAACGTTTGGTTATTGTTATCGATCAGGTAGAGGGTTTCTCCCCGGGGGGCTATATCAATGGCGGTTACGCCTTCCGCGACGGGAATGGACCCCTGAAGCTGCCCCTGACTGGTGAAAACCTGGACCATTTTCTGGTCATTGAGGATGAAAACATATTTTCCATCCAGGGAGTGGACCATATCCAAAGTTTTGCCGGCAGTTGGCCAGTTTTGCTGAAGTTTCCATTCTATTCGATTGTCCTGACCCGAATCGGGGACAGCCAGGGCAGGGGCGTTGGAAGCAAACATCAGGGTTAATAAACAACCTGCGTAGATGGGAAGATGTTTCATAAAAGCCTCATAAAAAATTGATAAAATTGGTTTTGGAGAGAGTATATATATTAGGAGCCATAAAAAGTGCATACACGCGAACAACAATAGCCACTCTGTAACTATAGCGCAAGTTGATCGGTTGATCAGCAAGTGTTACGGTAAAATGAATGATTTGAAATGATTTTTTGGTTGTTTGGCAAAATAATCATTTCGTGAAGGGGAAATTCTTGCTCATTTTCGCGGGGATTTCGGAAAAAGAGAGGAAATCGTAAAAAAAACTGGTAACGATACGAGCAAAATGGTATTGATAGCAACTTTTTCTTGTTCCAAACAGAACAATATCAAGTAGAGTCTTGACTGCAATGGTTATGTGAATTAATTAATACCGCGTATCGGTATTTGCTGTAGAATAAAAGAAAACCTGGCTGCGAGGGTGGCGGAACTGGTAGACGCACCAGACTTAGGATCTGGCGCCTTACGGTGTGGGGGTTCGACTCCCCCCTCTCGCACCATTATTTTTATATATGCTGTACACCTCACCTGTGCATTAATAATCCGTTGAAACCTGATGTCGATGTGTCGGCATTCCCCTCAGCCGTTTCTTAATGGCTCTTTTTACGGGATGAATATGGATTCGGGTGTTTATGATAATTTCAAAAGATAAGGATGGGACTCGATGGATGTAAATGTTGAAGAAATCAGCGCTCTTACGAGAAAGATAACTGTCACGTTACCTGAAGACATTGTGCAGTCAAAGCTGAATGAGGCATATGATAAACTGAAGAAAGAAACCAAGATGAAAGGTTTTCGTCGTGGCAAAGTACCCCGTTCAGTTATTGTAAAGCATTACAAGGCACAGGTTGAAGCTGAGACAGGAGAAAAGCTGGTTCAGGACAATTATTTTGACGCCATTGAGAAAAACGGTGTCGATCCCATTGTCCATCCTCAAATTCAGGATGCAAAATTCAACGAAGATGGAACTTTTACCTTTATTGCAGAAGTTGATGTTCGGCCGGAGTTCGAACTGGCCCAATATAAAGGTCTGGAAGTAGAGAAAGAGGAAATTCTCGTCACCGACGAGGAAGTTCAGCTTGACCTTGCCGAAATGCAAAAGAATATGGCCGCTCTGCAGTCGGTAACTGACAGACCGATCCAATCCGGTGATATCGTCATCGTTGATTTCCAGGGATTCCATGAAGGCACTGCAATGCCGCAGGTGAAGAACGAAAACTACTCAGTTGACGTAGGTTCGGGAAACATGGGTGTGGAATTTGAAGAAAAAATGATCGGGATGTCTAAAGGTGAAGAAGGGACTCAAGAGGTTGATTTCCCTGAGACCCACCCCAATCCAATTCTTAAAGGTAAAAAAGTAGAATTTCGCATTGTCATTAAGGATATTAAGGAGCGAATTCTGGCTGAGTTAAATGACGAATTTGCCAAAGACGCTGGAGAGGAGTTCAAGACTCTCGACGACTTGAAACAATCCATCAAAGATCGTATCACCAAAAAGCGTGAAGAGAGTGCAGAGGGCGTCATTACCGACAAAATCATGCAGAAACTGCTTGAAGCCCATGACTTCGAAGTTCCCAAAAGATTGGTTGCTTTTGAAATCGAACAGATGATAAAACAAACTGAGCAGCAGTTTGAGCAGAATGGTATGAGCCTTGAAACAGCTGGACTCACCAGGGAAAAATTGGCTGAACAAAATGCCGGAATGGCCGAAAAAAGAGTTCGCGGTGATTTCATTTTAAAGAAAATCGCTGAGGTCGAAGAGATCAAGGTTGAAGAAGAAGATATGGAAAGGGGCCTTAAACGTATTGGTGACATGTACAACATGTCGGTTGCCAAGGTTAAGGAATTTTTTCAGAATCGGGATGACTTGTTACCTTTGATGAATGAATTGCTGAACGAAAAAATCCTCGCATTTCTTCGGGCTGAAGCTGTGTTTGTTGATGCTGTCAAACCAGTTGAAGAAACCGGAGAAGAAGCTGCTTCAAAAAGCTGACAGGGCGGGTTGCGTACGCCTGGAAATGAATTATATTGAGCATATCCAGTGGGGAGCCCTGGTGGATATGCTTTGACAGCTTTCAAACAATAACGACTGCATAGGGCTCTGAGCCTCTTGCAGTCGAACCGTTTTAAGGAGTGTAACACATGAATCTTGTGCCGATGGTGGTAGAGCAGAGTCCCCGCGGGGAACGGGCGTATGATATATATTCACGCTTATTAAAAGAACGTATTATTTTTCTTGGTTCAGGAGTGAATGATGATGTGGCAAATGTCATTGTTGCTCAATTGCTCTTTCTTGAGGCAGAGGATCCAGATAAAGATATCACTTTTTATGTTAATTCTCCTGGTGGGTCGGTTACCGCTGGTATGTCAATCTATGATACCATGCAATATGTGAAATGCGACATTGCCACACTGTGTATGGGACAAGCTGCATCCATGGGTGCTTTCCTCTTGGCGGCAGGAACTGATGGTAAAAGATATTCTTTGCCAAATGCCAGGATCATGATTCACCAGCCGATGGGTGGCTTTCAGGGCCAGGCGACAGATATTGCGATTCAGGCCAAGGAAATATTGCGCATGAAAGAAGATCTCAATCGTATCCTTGCTCATCACACTAAATGTCCGATCGAAAAAGTGGCAGCCGATACCGAACGGGATTATTTTATGAGTGCAAGTGAAGCCCAGGAATATGGTATCATTGATAAGGTACTCAGTAAACGGGAAGAATTAGCAGAGGATAAATAGCATGGACGATCTAATTAACAATGGACCTGATTGCGTTTGTTCGTTTTGCGGCAAGGATCAGGAAGAAGTTGGCAAACTGATTGCCGGGCCGGATGTTTTTATCTGTGACGAATGTATCGAGCTCTGTAATGAAATAGTTCGGGAGAAGGATGGTTCTGAGTCGGATGAAACGGATGATATCAGTACAGTTTCTTTAAAACCGAAAGAGATTAATGTTCACCTTGACGAATACGTTATTGGTCAGGATTACGCCAAAAAGGTTCTTTCTGTTGCCGTCCATAACCACTATAAGCGCATTGATGCACCGGATGATGATAGCGTCGAACTCCAGAAATCGAACATAATTTTGGTGGGTCCCACGGGCTCTGGTAAGACTTTGGTCGCCCAGACCCTGGCCAGGATCTTGAATGTGCCTTTTTGTATGGCCGATGCGACAACACTCACCGAGGCTGGTTATGTGGGGGAGGATGTCGAAAATATCCTGGTGAGTCTGCTTCAGGCTGCGGATTATGATGTAGCCAAGGCCCAGCGGGGCATAATTTATATAGATGAAATCGACAAAATTGCCAGAAAATCGGATAGTCCTTCGCTAACCAGGGATGTGTCAGGTGAAGGCGTTCAGCAGGCTCTTTTGAAGATTATCGAGGGCACCGTTGCATCGATCCCGCCGAAGGGCGGCAGGAAACATCCACAACAGGAACTGGTCCAGATTGATACCACAAATATTCTCTTTATTTGCGGCGGTGCTTTTGTTGGTTTAGATTCTGTCGTCAGTAGACGGCAGGGGGCAAAATCCATTGGTTTTGGCGCAAAGGTCACCGGCGACGAGAAGAAGAAAATTGGTGAATTGCTCAAAATGATTCAGCCGGAAGATCTCCTGAAATTTGGTCTTATTCCTGAATTTGTCGGTAGACTTCCAGTTATTGCCACCATGGAGGAATTGGTAGAGGAGGACCTTATCCGTATTCTGAAGGAGCCTAAAAACGCCCTGACCAAACAGTATCAAAAATTGTTTGAGTTTGACGGAATTAGTCTCAAGTTTACTGAAGGCGCTCTGACCGCTATTGCCAAAAAAGCCTTAAAGAGAAAATCGGGCGCCCGTGGTCTTCGTTCAGTTATGGAAGAAGCGATGCTTGATGTCATGTACGATCTCCCTTCTATAGAAGGCGTACAGGAATGCGTCATCAGTGAGCAGGTAATCACCCAGGGTGAATATCCGGTTATTTTGTACCATAATAGTGCTGACGAAAACTTAAAGATAGCCTGATAGAATAGCAACTTCTTATAGTTTCAATAGTTTTGGTTTGGTGAAAACCCTTTATATCCGTTGTTGTGAATTGTACAACAACGGATATAGCTGTATTTACTTAACCATAATCGAATTTTGGTCTTAAGAGATTGTCAATAGTAACGCACTTTCGAAAGGAGATTTTGTGACGAAACTTTACCCCTTGATGCCACTTCGAGATATTGTCATCTTTCCGCATATGGTTGCCCCCTTAGTTGTTGGCAGGAAAAAGTCCATTCAGGCACTGGAAGATGCCATGGAGAAGAAGACGGATATTCTTCTGGTAACTCAACAGAAATCTACCATCGACGATCCTGAGGGTGATGATCTTTATACCTGGGGGACTCTCGCTTCAGTTATGCAACTGCTCCGGCTTCCCGATGGAACCATAAAAGCTCTGGTCGAGGGAAAAACCCGGGCAAAAATTATTTCCTATGTGCCAAACGATAATTTTCTCCAGGTTGAAGTCGAAGAACGGATTGATTCTACAGAGCCGGTCGCCGAGCTAACTGCGTTTGAGAGAGAATTACGGCGGTATTTTGAGGAATATGCCGTAGGCAATAAAAAAATAGCCAAAGAAATTCTCACTTCGGTTCAGGTTATAGACAATCCTCTCAAATTATTGAATGTTATCTGTGCCCACCTGCCTCTCAAAAGTGAAGAAAAGCAGGAGATTCTGGAAATTGAGCCACTCACCGCGAGAATGGAGAAGGTGCTGGAGATCCTCAATCGTGAAATTGAGATGGGTGAGCTCGAGAAAAAGATCAATGCGAAGGTAAAAATGCGGATGGGCAAGACCCAGCGGGATTATTATCTTGGTGAAAAGGTTCGGGAAATCCAGACAGAAATCGGCCAGAATGAGGATGGCCTCGACGAGATGGGCGAACTCGAAGAGTTGATCAAGAACAAAAAAATGCCGGCGATGGCCAAGGATAAGGCAATGAAAGAGTTTAAAAAACTCAGAAGTATGCCTCCCATGTCTGCCGAAACAACCGTCGTCCGTAACTATATCGATTGTATTATTAGTTTGCCCTGGGAAGAAAAGGACAAATCAAAAATTGATATTAATAAGGCCGAGACTATTCTTGATGAAGATCATTATGGTCTTGCCAAGCCCAAAGAACGTATCCTTGAATATCTGGCCGTTCAGGCCCAGGTGAAAAAAATAAAGGGACCCATCCTTTGCTTAGTCGGTCCTCCGGGTGTTGGCAAAACGTCTATCTGTAAGTCCATTGCCAGGGCCATGGGGAGAAAGTTTTCCCGCCTGTCTCTTGGTGGGGTGAGAGATGAGGCCGAAATTCGCGGCCACAGAAGAACCTATATAGGTGCCATGCCCGGAAAAATTATCCAATCCATGCAAAAGGTTGGGGTGGCAAATCCGGTATTCTGTTTGGATGAAGTGGACAAGATGTCCATGGATTTCCGGGGTGATCCTTCTTCTGCCCTCTTAGAGGTGCTGGACCCTGAACAGAACGTTGCCTTTAACGATCATTATCTCGATATTGATTACGACCTGTCCGAAGTCTTTTTTATCACCACGGCCAACAACCTGCATGGTATCCCGGTTCCTCTCCAGGACAGAATGGAGATAATCCAGATCAGCGGGTATACCGAAGAAGATAAGTTAAGAATCGGCATAGAGTACCTGATACCAAAACAACTTGAGCAAAATGGCTTTAAACCCACTGATATCCATTTGACCGATGGTGCTGTCCTTGAAGTTATCCGTCGTTATACCAGGGAGGCAGGGGTGAGAAACCTCGAGAGAATTATTGCCTCTCTCTGTCGAAAGATTGCCCGGGAACGATTAAAGAAAAGTCAGAAAAGTAACAAGAATAAAAAATATCGCGTCAGCGTGCAATCGATAGGCAAGTATTTGGGAACTCCCAAGTACCGATACGGACTGGCCGAGGAAAATGATGAGATTGGCTTGACGACCGGTCTTGCCTGGACCGAGGTGGGAGGGGAGCTGCTGCAGATTGAAGCAACCTTGATGACTGGTTCCGGCAAATTGACCATCACCGGTAAGCTTGGTGATGTCATGCAGGAATCTGCCCAGGCTGCTCTGAGTTATGTTCGGTCCCGTGCCGCGGTTCTTGGTCTGGAAGAAAACTTTTACCAGAAACTCGATATCCATATCCATGTGCCGGAAGGTGCTATTCCCAAGGATGGACCTTCGGCAGGTATCACCATTGCCACTACTCTGGTTTCCGCGCTTCTTAAGCGTCCGGTAAAGCATCATATGGCCATGACAGGAGAGATTACCCTCAGGGGCAGAGTGTTGCCCATTGGTGGCCTGACCGAGAAGCTGCTGGCTGCTAAACGTGGCAATATTACCCATGTTCTGATACCTAAACCAAACGAGCGTGATCTCAATGACGTGCCGATTAAAATAAGGAAATCACTGAAAATTGATGTGGTCAACCATATGGATGATGTTCTTCAGCATGCCTTGATATTGAAGGATGGCGAAAGTCTCTTTAAAAATTAATGATTTATCGATTGGCTTGTGGTGTTTTTGGCAAGAAATGAGTTGCACGTAAAGATACGTATTTGGGTCTCTTTTTTGCTTTGTATCGTGCAGTATGTTTTTGAAATAAAAGGTAAAAATTATTTAAGGGACGATAATCATATCTGCTGATGTTTTTACTTGACGTAGCAGGGTGAAGTTGGTAAATAGTCCTTCACAATTGGTTGCGACGGGCGACTAGCTCAGCTGGGAGAGCATCGGCCTTACAAGCCGAGGGTCACAGGTTCAAGCCCTGTGTCGCCCACCATAGCCAAGTGAAGATGGTTTAAATAGTATTACATGCGGAGTGGTAGTTCAGCTGGTTAGAATGCCGGCCTGTCACGCCGGAGGTCGCGGGTTCGAGTCCCGTCCGCTCCGCCAGTATATAGAAAAGGGAATCGGTTTCTATCGATTCCCTTTTTGTTTCGTCTCTTGCCGAGAGGCAGCCTTCATGGAAGGATGACTCTCTGCTTGACATATGTTGTTATTTTTGATAAAAAAATAGATCTTACTTTACTTTGGGGCGACTAGCTCAGCTGGGAGAGCATCGGCCTTACAAGCCGAGGGTCACAGGTTCAAGCCCTGTGTCGCCCACCATAGCCAAGTGAAGATGGTTTAAATAGTATTACATGCGGAGTGGTAGTTCAGCTGGTTAGAATGCCGGCCTGTCACGCCGGAGGTCGCGGGTTCGAGTCCCGTCCGCTCCGCCAGTATATAAAAAAAGAGGGCTCCAACCAATTGGTTGGAGCCCTCTTTTTTTTGTTTTCTCTTTTCACATTACAGTATTGGCGCTGCTTTCGAAATACTTTTTTCAGCTTATCTTGTTCTTGAATTTTTCATTCATCTGATAGACAAAGGCGAGTACCTCGGCAACAGTCTGGTAAAGCTCTGTCGGGATCTGATCACCTACCTGAACCTTTGAGAGCAGTTCGACTAGGTTGGCGTCCTCCTGGATATGAATACCTGCGTCTTTGGCCGTCGCAATAATTTTTTCTGCAATAACTCCTTTGCCGCTGGCAACAACTCTTGGGGCCGCTGATTCGTTCTCATCGTAGAGAATTGCTATGGCCTTATCGGCTGACTTCCCTGAAGCTTTTCTGTCAGTCATATTAAACCTTGGTATCAAGTAGAGAGTTGCCTTCGGGGATCAGTTGCCGGACCAGTTCATGGATCGGGTCTGGAGCATCGCCTGAAAATGAGATGTTGATCAAGGGAATATCGGTAATTGCCTTTTTCAGTTCATCGCTAAAGGATTCAATAAAGTCGGCTTTTTCCTGATCACCGGCACGAAATCTGATCCATAAACCTTCTTTGTTTTTTAGAAAATCAATTTGCAGATCGCCGAGATCAGAAACGGTCAGATGAAGGGAAAACCTGTTTTCCGCAGCCTCAGAATTCGATGACTCTGAATCCTTATCATCTTGTTCAATGACCAGATAACCCCGCTCGATAAAGGGCAGGGGCAGTGGAAAAATAAGCTGTGTTTCGCCGCCGACCTGAAGCTGGACAATTTGAAAAAGTTCCAGGGTCGAAATAATTTTGTTGGTTGTTTCGGCGATACTACTCGCCGTGTTAAAGCTGTGGGCAATTTCCAGCAGGGCCGCTTTAAGGGTGTGGACAGCGCCGTTTTTGTCGCCCCGGGCAAGGAGTTGTTCGAGGTTGAGGCCGAGGTTGTCGATGAGTTGTTTAAGGACGATGCCACCCTCTTTACCCGCTACCCCGTTTTGTTGCAATGAAAGGAAATTTTCCAGAGTGGACCGGGTTATCGGAGAAACGCTGTCCAGCGGTGGTGGGCTTTGTTGCTGAAGACTCTGGAATAAACTTGTCAGGTCAATATTTTTGCCAAGAAGTGTCAGCGAACGGCCCTGTAGTTGATCCTGCGGTGACGATATGATCTTCAGTTCGATCTGAGGTTCGGTTTTGACCACCTGGAGTTTAAGCGTTTGTCCAGGTGAAAGCATCGCCTCGGATTTGACAGATTGCCGGGTGCCACCAATATCGAGAATAAAGCGATTGTCACCTTTCGCTTCAACGACCAGGGCTTTGAGCAATTCTCCCTGGGACGAAAATTGCTGTCCCTGCCGTTGTCCCTTGCCCTGAGATGTGGCAGAGCTGACGGGAGTGATTGATATAACCGGGCTAATAGTATCCATAAATATTTATCGGCACAAGACAGCGAAAAATTAATACGGAAACTACGGTGGGCCACAGTTAATTGGCTGTAGTAATATTTTCCCTGAGTTGTCGTCGCTGTTCGGCAAAACAGTTCTTGGTAATGACTTCTTTTGCATTCGGTGAAATATTGTCGAATTGAAAGGAAGTCAACCAGCGATCTTTGCGAATTCTCTTCGATCGAATCATGTGGCCGGAGCAAATAACTGTCTCGGCGGGATTTGGCAGGTCGATTTCAAGGGTTAATGACTTTGTTATCGTGCATTCATCAGAGAGTATAGTCAAAACGCCGGTCTGGGATAAGTCGACCGTTTCACCTGCAAGTTCCAATGGCTCAAAGTCCTCCTCGCTCGGTTCTGGCACGTAAAAGATCTCAATCTTCGCTTTTAAATTAATCCGAAAGTATTCGCGCAGGTCCTCAGGCCTGATGGCCTTTTTGGCGATGAACTCAATGACCCGATTGTTCTGCAGTTCAACTATTGACGCTGCAAATGTAACAGTTTCGCCTTTGCCGCTTTGACTAACGAAGGGACAGAGCCTTGTCGTGTCTATATCTTCCGGGAGGGTTCCGCTGGGAAACACCAAAAAGAAAGAAGGAGGTTGGGATTCTTTAAATACGCAATCTAATGTTAATCTCTGGCCGTTTGTATCTGTTACGGTGACAGATGCCGGTTGGCGGTCCGGAACTGAGTTGACAATGGCTATAATATCTGTGGTCATGATAGCAAGATGTTTGAAGCTGAACAGATAGGCGACTGATTGTAATCAACTCTCTTTAACATTAATTTTCAGGCGCAGCATTTTCCTTTGAATGACGAGACAACAACCGATAATTGCATCTCGGTCCTCGGTTTTGATGTCATCGAAATGATACGCAACTTCATATCGACCATCGTGGAGTTGCTGTACCCGCACCTGGTGGGCAAGAACCTTAATGGTACCTGTTTCCAGCGACGGGATTGTTATCTCAAGTCGAACCTGTCGATCATCCTCTGGCTTTTTATCGAAAATAGCCAGAATGCCGCTGCCACTTATATCCACCGTCTGGCCTGTAGCGGACCATGGCTCGTTTTTGTCGTTGAAAAGCTCGGTATGGAAAGATTTTGATATAACGCTGGTGGTGGTATCAACCCGGAAAAATTCCCGCATCTGCTCATGGCTGCTGGATTTTTGAACAATCATCTGCAGGGTTTGCCGATTAGCCACCTTCTGGATCATGGCCTCTAGAGAGACGGTTGGTCCGCCCATGTCTATGCTGATGATGCACGGCTTTGCGATATCTATCTCATCCACCGGCAGCAAGCCCGGTTTGAAGATCAGGGAAAATTTGGGTGGCTCAGTCTTCTGATAGAGGCACTGGGCTCTGACACGGTCTGGTCGGTTCAGGAGCGGGAGGAAAATCCGGACCGGCTTGCCCTTTGGAATGCTTTGCAGGATGTTGGCGTCAGAGCTCATAGGTAATCAATTGGTTTTTTCTAATGGTTAGACGACAAAAACGGTGATAATGTTCAAATTATAGGAATAATCTACTGTATCATCAAAATAAAACCTAAGCAACTGAGTAACAGACTAAAATTATTTTGTGGTTGCAAGAAAGTCCCAGAGAGGAACCGGTGTTTAGGCCTGAATAGTGGGTACAGGTGGGGTGTTTGATCAGGGACAATCAAAAGGAATAGGCTGGAATCTGCTCATCTTGCAGGCTTGCCCTTAGGGCCAGAAGCTTCTGGTAGAGATTGATGCAAGCCATATTGGCGCCCGCAAAGGCCAGCCGGTAATGGTGAACCATGGGGCTGAGGGCAATTTCGTTTCCTGCCAGCTCAATGATATCAATCATCTGTTGATCCATAATTGCCAGCTTCTTTCTCTGTACCGCTATTTTGTTGCACTCCGCAGATATTTGTTGAGGAGTGTATTGGGGTATTTTTTTGATCAACTTCAGGATATTGCACTCAAACGACAAGTAGCTTGCTGTAATTTCATCGAAAAACTGCACAACATCAGTTATCTGATCATGGGAAACTAATATGTTTGCGGTTTGGTTCATTATCTTGCCCGTTATCAGTGTTGGGCTAAAAAGAATCTCTGATTATATGTCTTCTTTCTCTGCCTACAGATTTGTAGCCTTTTATTGCGTTGTGATTTGTCGATAGTGCAGTTATTTCATGCTGCAACAATGACTTCACATTGTTTGCCCTGCTGACAATATGAAGGTTTTCCTGGGAGAGTTTTTGGCGGATCTTGTTTCTTTCAGCCAGTAAATTACTCGTTGACTCCGGCAATACAGATATCGTCCCTAGGGTATCTGCAACAAGATTGTCGATGGTTTGGGCATCTTGCAGTAGGGCGTTGAGCGTGCCAACTGTCTGCATAACCTTCAGGATCGACGTGACTGAAAGATCCTGCTGCATAGATTGATAAAGCGTTTCAATCTCCAGGTAGATTCTGTTCGCTTTAACGAGCAAGGCATCGCAACTCGCGGCGGGGGTTGTGTCTATTATAAAATTGCCCATCTTCTGATACCGGTTAATTTTTGGTTTGTCAGCCTGCAGCTGAAAGTCTTCTCACTGGAGCCTGGTCGTCCAGCTCATTTCCCTGATGTTGCTGAACTAGGGCTCCGAGCTCCTTTCTGTTAATGTCCACAGCCTCTCCCCAGGTGAGACGCAAGTCAACTAATAATTTTTCGACATTACGTAAATGCTCACCACTTGTGTCTGTTCTGGCTTTACCTAATTCGCGAAGCATAAAGCTATAGAGTCCATCTAGATCCGCCGCAATATCGCCGCCAATTTCATGGTTGAGCGAGTTGGAAAACTCGGTGATAATGGCAAACGCTTTGGCAATTCTGCCAAGTTTTTCGCCAATATTTCCGGCTTCATCGGCGGCAATTGCCTGTCGGCAAAATTTGATCGCACCATCGTAGAGCATAAGCAGTATCTGTTCTTTAGATGCTGTCAGCACCTGATTCTGCTGGTATTGATTCATATAATTATTCATAACTAATTGTTCCTATTTAAGGCGTCCATTTGCTGGGTTAAAAAATCACCTTGAGCATTTAAGCTGCTGACAAGACTTTCCATCATCGTGAACTGGCTTCTCAGTATCTGTTCTCTCTTCGTCATTCTTTGTTCCATCTGGGCAATTTTAGAATCAAAATCTTTCACCGCACTGTCGTAAGATTTTTTCTGTACAGCATACACACCTTGGGTGCTGCTGGTCATATCGAGAAGCAGGGAGTTGAATTCTTTCATAACTCCGTCAGCTTTATCGTCGCCGGAGATGAGGTAGACCACATCGTCAAAGTTGTTTTCCAGTGCCTTGTCGAGTTCGGTGTTGTCTTGTTTAAGTGTGCCGTTGAGATTGGTGCCAATACCAATTTCTGAAAGGATGCGAAAACTCCCCCCATTTTTTACCGTATTGGTCAGTACCCCCTGTAGCTGACGTTTCATACTATTAATAGTTGCGTCACCCCGGAGAACTGAGCCTAATAATGTGTCCTCGTCGGCGTCTTCCGATACCTCGGATGTGCCGCCAAATTCTTCATAACCGGAAAGAATCCAATCCATTACGTCATTATAGGCCGTGACAAAGGCAGTGACTTTTTCTTTCAGTGGCTCGGTGTCAGCCTTGACGTCCATTTTGGTCGTGTCGTAAACAGGAGGATCAGTCCAATTCCATGGATCGAGATCTGTTGGCGGTGTACCGCCGTCTGTTTCAGGTGTACCGCCGGAAAAGGTGTCGACACTATTAAGATTGAGGGTGACGCCATTAATAGCTCCGCTTATGGTGTTGGTGTCACTGGTCACTGTAATACCGTCAATGATTACCACCGCTTGTTGTGCCGTTTGAACTGGAGGGCCCGTTTCAAATGCAATGTCTCCCGAGGCTACAGTGCTCAGACCACTAGCATCAATCTCAAAAGTGGTTTTGGCGTCTTTGCCGGTGAAGACTATATGGTAAGGGTTGGTTGCTGATCCATCGTTGATAATTGATGCCCGTACACCTGTGGTCTTAACGTTTTCGTCTGTAGACTCCGCCACTTTGTTGATACTGTTCACAAGGCCGAGGAGAGAGTTATTTTCTTCAGTTATAGATATGTTCATACCGTTGACGGTTATGGTGCCTGTTCCAAATATCGCATCAGTATTGGATGAAAAACCGCCGGTAATGCTTTTCTGTACCTGGCTGAGTTGGGCAACGGATACATTATAACTGCCAATGGCGCTACTTGACGTGGTGGCGGTAAAGGAATCTTCTGAACTCAGTGATACGCTGGTGGAGCGCACCTGACTGGTGATAGTCATATCACCGACAGCGGATTTCAGGCTATCAAGCTTAGATTTGAATTGGGCAAATGCTTCTAACCGTTGCGTTGCATCGTCTTTTTTTGCGGTCATTCTTTCAAGCGGTGCACGTTCCAGTGCCATGAGGTCCTTGACAATAGAATCCGTATCCATGCCGCTTGCAAGACCACTGAATGTAATAGACATATATTTACCCTGTTCTAAAAGCTAGAAAACTGAGGACTTAACCTTTGGTGTTAACAAGGTTGCCGACAAGGTCCGCAAAGCTTGCTTTAAAGTTCAGCAATTCTTCTGCAGGGATTTGTCGAATAACTTCCTGGGTTTCATTATCAAAAATTTTCACTATCAGTTCAGATGATTCGTCAGCTTTTTCAAATCGAACGCTGTACAGGCCGTCCTGGGTGACGGATTTTATCTGATCGAGCAATTCTTCCGGTTGAATCTTTGGGTTAGCGGTTGAGGCCTGCTCGTCTACGCTCACCGATTCTTTCTTCTTACGCTGTGAGTCTATGAGGTCGGCAGGTTTTACCTGTTCCTGAACTCCCCCTGTCGTACTACTAATTGTATCGACATTCATGGATATCTCCTTTAGCCTTTATTTACTAGGATAAGGTGGGGCCGGCTTGCGCCGGCCCCGATGTTACGAAAAGCGGTTAACTTATCCAAGCAGCGACAGGGCCAGCTGAGGAGCCTGGTTGGCCTGGGCGAGAATGGAAACGCCGGCTTGTTGTAAGATGTTATTCTTCGTCATCGCTGAAGTCTCCTGGGCGATATCCGCATCGAGGATCCGACTACGTGCAGCGGAGAGGTTCTCAGAGACGTTGGAGAGGTTAGAGATGGTTGATTCAAAACGGTTCTGGATAGCACCGAGATCACCACGAATACCATCGATTTGCGCAATCGCTCCATCAATAGTTTTTAATGCATCTGCTGCACCTTGAACGGTTGTAATATCAACATTGTCAACTGAACTAAGGTCACTAGTATTAGCAGATCCACCCTCGCCGGCAAATATTGATCCACCTCTGCTAGTTGCATCAATGTTACTGGTTACATTGAAATCTCCAGAAGCTGAAAAACTAACTTCACCACCCACTACCGTGGAGTCACGAGTGCCATCAGATGCACCACCATCGGATATAGTTGTTGCTTCACCTTCATTGCCAGCGATATTTATAGATTCCTGATTAGCAGCAGTTGATGCAGAATGCGTAAAGTTAGATATTTTTATATCATATCCTGAAGATTGAGTGAGTTCAATTGAGTTATTGGACCCTGAAAGAGTTGCTGTAATGCCAGTTCTTCCTGCTTCGTTGTTAATAGCTGCCGCTAAAGATGAAAGGTCAGAGGTGGTCACAGTGGCAGAAATAGTCACAATTGAGTCATCTGCCTGAGTTCCCTGTAGACCAAAAGTGATCGAGCCATCCGCAGTAAGGGTGTCAATTGTAGCAGTTGTGATAGCTTCTGCACTAACGCCGGTATCGGCAGAAACTGCATTGACTGCATTGGCAATACCATTAGCGGTTGTATTGGCTGCTATTTCGACTGGGTTTGGTCCGGTAGATCCTGAGGGACCTACTATTGTCAGTAGTTGCGTGTCCACAGCGTTTCCAGCTGAAGTGTCTGCTACACCTGCTTTTACAGTTTTTACGGCAGTGTCAGCAGTGCTTGATGAAAAATATTTAGCTGCTGAATCTGATTCAATAGTTAATCCGGATTCAAGTGAAACCTCGACTGCACCTGATGCTGTAGTGGAGGCTGTTGCAGTGCCAAATACAGCAGTTGCAGAAGCGTTACCGTCAAGACCCGTGACTTTAAAGGTAGTGTCCGCATTGGTTAAGGCTTCAATTTTAATGTCATCGCCATCGGTATTGGATATGACGACTCCATCACCAGCATCATTAAGGGCTGCTGTAAAACCGGAAGCTGCATAGGAGCCAGAACTTGTAATTGCCGTTAGTAATGCAGAGGCATCCATAATGTCAACCCCAGCAGCAACGGTTACAGCGCCAGAAGCGCCACTTTGGATGCTTAGTGTACCTGTCCCACCATCGGCTACTCCTACAAGGTTAACCTGGTTGGAGGCTGTGGCAGTAACACCATCAATAGCAGCTAGATTTCCTGCTATAACACCGGCACTATCGTTTGCGCCAGTAGTAAGGGAACCGACTTCATCACCATTGGCATCCTTAACTGTAATGAGTTCTGCTGTGATACCGTTGGTTGTGGTTCCAGTTGCTGCACTTTGAACAGCACCCATCTGGGCACCATTTGTGGTGAAAACGTTACCGGAGTATGTAGAGGCTTCAATGCCATTTTCATTAGTGGTTTTAAGAGATTCATTGCCGAGCTTAGATGCTTGAGCGGAATCAATACCAAAACTGATGGTTTCATTAGCATTTGCACCAACTTGGAATTGAGCATTGTTCATACTTCCGTCGAGCAGGTTTTTGCCGTTGAATGTAGTGGTTTCGGCGATACGATCCAGTTCCTGTTTAAGCTGGTTTACCTCAGATTGAAGGGACTGGCGATCAGAAGAACTATTAGTATCGTTTGCTGACTGAACAGACAGCTCACGCATACGTTGGAGGATGTTGGTACTTTCCTGAAGCGCACCTTCAGCGGTTTGCGCCAGAGAAATACCATCATTTGAGTTTCGTACTGCTTGATTCAGACCTTTGATCTGCGAGGTCATACGATCTGAAATTCCCAGTCCGGCTGCATCGTCTTTTGCTGAGTTGATACGGAGACCGGAAGAAAGACGCTGCATTGATTTGGACAGGTCGTTCTGAGATTTACCCAAGTTGCGTTGGGCGTTAAGAGACATTACGTTTGTGTTAATTGATAATCCCATTATATTCCTCCATGAATATGTAAGTTGGGGTACTGCTGGGCATCCTTGCCCTGATAAAACATAGTAACTACAAAATTTAAAAACTAACTTTTGCTATTGTCTTTTCTCGTCTCCTCCTTTTGTTAATTTTTTTTCCATTTTATTTACTATCGGTCAATTTGAGAAAAATGTTTAGGAAAATTCCATTTTAACCAAAATCTTTTCTCTAAATTGCGTATCGGCTGGCCTGAAATTTATCTTTAGGAAAAAAGTGAATTAATTTTATTTTTATTTCTCCTGTCCCCTGGGTCCTGTCCCCTGGGTCCCATGCGGCGCATGGGACCCAGGGGAGCAGCGCTCTCAGGTGGAAACTTAATTATCCCTGCAGCAGCTGCAACGCTAGCTGTGGAGTCTGGTTAGCCTGGGTCAGAATAGAAACACCGGCCTGCTGCAAAATATTATTTTTGGTCATCGCCGAAGTTTCCATGGCAATATCGGCATCAAGAATCCGGCTGCGGGCAGCAGATAAATTCTCGGCAACATTATCCAGGTTGGAAATGGTCGATTCAAAGCGGTTCTGGATAGCACCGAGACCACCGCGGATGGTGTCTATCTGGCTTATTGCTCCGTCTATTGCTTTAATGGCATCGGAAGCGCCTTCAACCGTGCTGATATCAACGACGTCAATGGAGCTGAGAATGCTGGGGTTGGCGACATCTTGCGCGCTTTCAAAGAGTGAACCAGCTGAGCCGTCGATACTACTGCTGACACTAAAGTCGCTTGTGCTGTAAAAAGAGACTTTGCCTCCAACCACGGTTGAATTAGTTGCACCTCCCGCAAGTATCGCTCCTGGACCTTCAGTACCGGAAATTTGAATAGTGTTGGCTGGATCATTTTTACTATGGGAATAGTCGGCAATTTTGATATCTGCCCCCTCTGCCTGGGTCAAGACAATACTTTTCTTGTCACCGGCCAGGGTTGCACTGATGCCCGTATTTCCTGCCTGGTCATTGATAGTGCTGGCTAGAGCTGATAAGTCGTCAGCGGTAATAGTGGCACTGATTGGAATAGGGTCGCTGTTGCTCCCTTTCAGGGTAAAAGCGATCGTCCCGTCGGTCACCAGATTGGATATGGTCGCCGTGGTTCGGGCTTCTGCCTTCACTCCGGTGATTGCCGATTCGAGGTTAACCGCATGAGCAATTTCACCGGCACTGCTGTTGGCATCAATGGTCACCGGTCTCGTTCCTTCCGGGCTGACAATATTTAATGTCTGGAGTTCAACATTATTACCACCTTGAGTATTTGCGTTGCCCATGCCCAACAATCCATTTACACCAACATCAACGCCCAGCGCGCTACCATTAGAGGTCACCGAAACGACATCGGCCGATGCCGAAATTTCATTGGTTGCAGATGCTGTTTGTACGAATGCGGCTGCTCCATCTGATGCAACTGAATCAGATGTCCCATTATTGTTAATGACCGATGCTGTTGCAGACACCGCTGCACCGGTACCGAGGCCATCTGTTATCGCTGATACCTCGATATTGTTACCATTAGCCGCTGTTACATTAAACGTTCCATCGCCATTCCCAATTACTGTTAAACCAGCAACTCCGGTCATACCACTGATTGCGGAATCCAATTGTTGTGCAAAAGTGTTAGTGCCATTACTGGTAACAGTTAGGGTTTCAGTTGCAGAGCCGTTTCCGATAACGAAGGATATTTCATCTACACCAGAGGCACCCCATTGATCAACAGAAAGAGAAACGGTAGCCGAATGGTCCGCATATGTACCCACGGCTGTGCCTGCTCCCAGTTGCGCATTTAGTTCAGTTGTTGCAGCAATGGCGGTCATACCGTCAGTCAAACTGGCTTGTACTACGGTTCCATCCTGCTTGGTGAACGTCAGAGTTTGAGCTTCAGCTGCAGTTGCTTTCGCAGCAGCGAGAGAAGCACCCGCACCTGAGCCACCGCCAATAGCTATTGCTTTGGCAGAAATCGCAGCCGCTTCTATACCCAGAGAATTCGTGCTTTCCAGGGTTTTTATACCCAGGTCGGCAGACTTGGCTGAAGGGATAGAAAACGATATCGTTTCATTGGCATTAGCGCCAACTTGAAACTGGGCATTATTCATGCTGCCATCAAGCACATTTCTGTCATTAAAGGATGTGCTGGTGGCAATTCTGGTCATCTCCTGCTTGAGCTGATTGACTTCGGCCTGGAGTGAGGCGCGATCGGAGGCGCTGTTGGTGTCGTTGGCTGACTGGATGGAAAGTTCGCGCATCCGCTGGAGAATATTGGTCGTCTCCTGTAAGGCACCCTCAGCAGTCTGTGCCATGGAGATACCGTCATTGGCGTTTCTTGCCGCTTGATTGAGTCCTCTTATTTGTGAGGTCATGCGATCGGAAATGGCAAGACCGGCGGCATCGTCTTTCGCTGAATTTATTCTAAGGCCGGATGAAAGTCGCTCCATGGAACGGGAGAGATCATTTTGTGATTTACCGAGATTTCTTTGGGCATTCAGTGATGGTACGTTTGTATTGATTGTAAGTGCCATTGAAAAGATCCTCCTTGAAAGGTTGCTTTGGCGTCGTTGTCAATCATTTTTTACAAACGTAATATTGTCTCTTTGTTGTACCTCGCAGGTAATATACTTGTCGTCTGGGTGATGATTTTTCTTTAGGGGAAAATGAATTAGGATAAAAGAATATTGAGTGTTTTATTGTGTTGAAATAAGGGGATTATTGCACTGCGGCGCAGTGTGCCTCTTGAACCCATGCGGCGCATGGGTTCGAGGTGGCGAGAGTAGGAGGTGGAGATTTTGCTCTGCTTTAGTGCTTTCGTCCCCATGCTTTACTCTGCTGCTTCTGCTCTGGTCCCCATGCGTTGCATGGGGACGCCTGTATGATGCGGTGCATCTCCAATTACCAGTCAGCATAGATTGGCAGTAAGCCTGCTAATCCCTGGTAGTTTCGGGCGCTGGAATAGCGCCAGTGTACTGGATCATCGACGTAGCCTCGATTTACCGGATTGAGGTGGATATAGTCGAGTTTTTGTCGCAGCATCTCTTCATTTTGGATAAGTTGTGGATGACTGCCTTCTTGCCAAAATTGGTATCTTGCATCGGTTTTATGGGGTTTCTTGAAAAATTCCAATTGTTGCAGAAGCCTGTGTACCTTGTTTTGTTCCAGATAACGTAAAAGTTCTTTTGCGGTAAATGCCTTGAAGTCGTGTACCTGTTGGCGAAGGTTAGGGGCTTGCAGGATACAGTGCATATGGTTTTCTAAGATGACATAACCATAAACCTTGACTTCCTTTTGGTTTTGCCGCCATACGAGGGCATCGAGGATGATTTGTACGGTGCCTGGACGGGTGAAAATGGGTAGCCAGTTGAGTACGGTAAATGTCAGGAAGTGGGGCGCGTTGTTATCGGTTATTGTGTAGCGGCTGTGGCCCATTTTGTGCCTTGTTTACTGCGACGCAGTTGTTTTTGGTTCCCATGCGGCGCATGGGAACCAGTCAGTCACCAGTCATTCTTACTGGGGGAGGGGGGTTTTGGAAGAGTAGTTGCTGTTTTCGATGATCACCTGGATTGCTCTGTTTGTTTTCGGCGCAAAAAGAATGGGGGCAGCCAGATTCAAAGTGATTTTCTGATCGGGTGGAACAGTTACAACGGTGAGGATAAAACAATCATCATTTTCTTCAAGATGCAGGCTCTGTCGTTCGGAAGTTTCCGGTACTAACTGATAATCAAGAAAGAAATTTGTCGGATCGGTCAGGACAAAGGCTATGTCAGGATCATCGACGCTCTGAATCCAAAAGAGCGGACCCTGTTTCTTATTTGGCATGACAATGAAATGACGTAAGTTGGGCAGGCCAATCAATCCGGCGGGGAAATGGAGCAGATTTTCCGGGTCGTATTCAACTTCACCGAATCGAGTGTTGATTTTTTTCATTTTTTTACTTTTCTCACGGTTAGGTTATCACTAATTTTATCAAGATCTGTCATATCCCAGTTTGTTGCGCCACGGTTCTCCTGGGCGATACGATCAAAAATTTCCTGTCGATATATTTTCCTGTCCCGAGGAGCGTCAATGCCGATCCGGACATTACCGCCCTTCATTTCAACAATTGTAATGGTAACATCGTCACCGATGACAATACCTTCACCAAGTTTTCTGGTAAGAACCAGCATATTTGTCTCCGTAATAATGGCGTATTCCGCCTGGAAGATTGGAGATGACTGTGGGTTCTGAATCCTTTTTCAGAACTTGAATGAAATTCTTAAGCGATCTCCAAATTTCCCCGATTTGCCTGGTTCAACAGGGTGGATCAGTGAAATTTTCAAAAAACGTTCGCTGGTGCAATTGTAACCTGTGACTAAAAATAATCAAGAATTGAAATCTGTGATACCCTTGATGTCACGTTAAGTGCTGCCTTAAAGGCGGTTTCTTTTTGCGTTATAGCATTAAAAACTTCTATCATGTCAGCATCCTGATACCGGGAAAGTATCTGCTTGAGATCTACCTGTGCATCTTCCTGGTGTATTATGGCCGAGTCGACCCTCTTTGCTCGTGCCCCAAGACTACTTCGCATAGTGCGGTTTTGATCGGCGGCAATTTCCAGATTTTTTATCTGGGACTGGATTGATCCGCCCGCCCCGGCGATATTGTCAATATTACCGGCTCGAATGGCTTCTTCTGTTCGTTTGAGGATACTAAAAAGATCAATCCTGCCCGAAGCACCGTTGAGCGTATCGGCGGTAAGACCGATATCACTAAGACCTGGCCCTGATAGTTCGACATTTGTCGAAGTGTTTGGAGCGATAGTATAGGTTCCGTAAACGGTTTTGTTGCCGCCGCCCCAAAACCCATCTGCTGCAAGGTTAGTAGTCGGTCCTTGATCGTCAATCGTTTCCGTCAGTTTTATTTCCGAGCCATCAGCAGGACCAGTGAGTACCAGTGAGCCACTGGAAATATCATAACTGACACCGTTTACCAGGGTACCCGATGTTGGTGTGAGATTAGTTGCCCCCGCAGTGTTTGCCAGAGCGGAGGCTAAGCCATCCAGTGTGTAGTCGTAGTTCCCGGAGGGGCCATCAAGTGTTACAGATACTGATGCAGAAGCGCTGGAGCCAGAAATGATATTCAGCGAATACGAATCGTTTTCTGATTCATCGAAGTCCGTCAGTGAGAGGGCACCGAGATCAACTGTTGCGGCATTGGCCTTCGCCGTAAGACCTGTTCCGGCAGTATTAAAGACATCGGCGACTTGCTTGGCATAATTGGTTCCGCCAGAGATGGGTACAAAAGAGGCACCAGGGATGGTAAGAGTAGAACCCGGAGGAGTGAGTCCGTCGGTAAGTGTTATGTCGCCTGGAGTAGGTACAGGCGACAAAGGGCCCGAGGTCATCGTTTCCCCTTGATAGGGGTTGGCGTATCCACTGGCTGCTATTTCGTTGGTGACTCCGAAAAACACTTCATTGCCGGTTAAGTTTGTTTCAATAACTTCCCCTGGAGTTATTTCTAGTTTCAGTGGATGGTTGTCACCGTTATAGGAGTATGGCCAGGTGCTGACATCGTTGGGATCATAATCTTCAGGAATATAGTTTGGGTTTTCGGTGAATGGTTTGGTGTCTTCCTGATACCCGGCAAAAATATATTTTCCGTCCACCGATGCATTTGCCGTATCGAGGAGTTCTTTTGTTTTTTCGGCGATTTCATCTGCCAGGGTGTTGAGATCAGATTGGCTTAATCCACTGTTGATAGAATTAATGGCAATTTCTTTAACCCGGACAAGCACATTCTCAATCGTTGCCATATATCCGTCAGTGGCTGTCATTTTATCACTGGACTGGCCCATGGTTTCCAGATACCTGTTATTCTGCTGCAGTTGGGATCTGGTGGTGAGAACGGGCCGGATAGCACCGGGATCGTCGGACGATTTATTGAGTTTAAGACCTGTGGCACCTTGATTACGGAGAACAAGAAGGTCGGTTGTAATCCTGTCAAGGTTGGTCTGCATTAACCGGTAGGTTGAATTGTCGGTAACTTTCATAATGTACCTGCGTGCGCTAAGGCTATCTCTTTATATCCAAAATTGTTGTCATCATTTCATCGACTGTTGAAAGAAATTTGGCCGAAGACTCAAAACCGCGCTGAAATTGAATCAGGCTGACCATCTCTTCTTCAAGCGAAACGCCGACCAGACCGTCGCGGAAATTTTCCAGTTGCACCATAGCGTCTTCGGCTCCTTTTTTGGAAAGAAGGTTCTGGTTACTCTCGATACCAACTTTGGCGGCCAATTTTCCGTAGAGTGAGTTGAAATTGTCCGTGCCATCGATGAGATATGTATCGGCGATATTGGAGAGAGCCAGAACATTACTGTTATCGCCGGGGGCGACAGTGCCGGGAGGAGGACCAGGATCCGGGGCAGCACCAGACGCTATTTTCGCTGGATCAGTTATTACCACCCTCATTTCTCGTGCCGCATCGGCATATTCAGTAGCCGTAGGTGGTGGTCCCGGAGGAGAGGCGACATAGTTTGGTGGCACGCTAAAAAAGAGATTGCCGGTACTGGAATCCAGTCCACCACCTGCCTGGTGCTGGATATTGACCTGGCTGCTGAGCTGATAGGCGAGCTTATCGAGGTCGGCGTTGAGTTCGGGGATAAATTTATCGCGGATATCGACAAGTCCCCGAAATTCACCACCCAGGTTTTTTGATTCCAAATCTCTGGTGATACCACCCGCATGCAGTTGCAACGTCATTTTTGAACCGGTGGTATCGGCGGTAATGGTCATCGGCATATTGCCTTGAATAAGGGGCAAACCACCGGGCAGTGATACGGACAACATGCCTTGTTGATCCTCATAGGATTGCGCACCGAGGGTTTGGGCTAGATTTTTTGCTAAAATATCCCGTTCGTCTCTTGCGCTGTTGGCTGTTTGCCCGTTGATTTCAATGCTGTAAATTCGGTCGTTGAGGTCGGCAATGGCATTGATCTGAGAATTGACTGCATCAAGCTTGGAGAGAAGGGTGTCGTTGATATTTTCCTTAATTGAATTCAGATCATTGACGGTATTGTTAAAGCTGGTTGCCAGAACCTCGCCCTGAAGGATTACATTGTTTCGCTGGACGAGGTCACTGGGGTCGGCTGATAGTTCCTGAAGGGAGTCGAAAAAATTATCAATATCGGTGGAGATATTGTCTTCAGTAACGGTGAAAATTCGCTCCAATTCTGAAAGAGGCCGGGTTATGGCGTCTTGAAGGCCGAAATCCACCGCTTTTTGTTTAATCTGTTCATCAATAAATACATCGTGCTGGCGACTTACATCAGAAACCTTGACACCCTGGCCGATGAAAAAATCACCAAAATTCAAGGCCGGATAGGTCTCGAGCACTGCCTGCTGCCTGGAATATCCTTCTGTGTTTACATTGGATATATTATTACCGATAATCTCAATTGATTTTTGATTAACCTCAAGAGATGTGCGGGCAGAGTTGAGTGCGTTGAAGAGACCGGCCATATCAAATTTTCCCTGAAAGAAGTCTTCCGTTTACCTGGGAGGCAACAGTGTAGGCTGTGGCCGAATAGGTGGAGGTGACTGTTTTTTGGCCAAAGAATTCCATTGTCTGCCGGATCCAGCCAAGAGTTGATTTAAAGAGGAAGGCGTTGCGTCGATTCTCGTTTCTGATCTGAGCGGCGATAGGTTTGTCCTGCTCGTCGATTACTTTGACATGGGCCAGTACTTTGACTAGATCCTCTTTAGTGTTCATCGCTGCAATCATTCCTTCAACATCAAGTGCCTTGGCGCACTCTCGTTCAACGAAAATGATGTCTCGCAGACGAACGAGATATTCGTGGGTGGTCCTGGCTTCCATTTTATTTTCCTTCAACTAGAAACTGTAACAAAGAGGCGGAAACTTTTTTTAAGTCCGGCTCATAGGAACCATCTTGTACCTGTGCTTTAAGCTGCGCGACACGTTCTGTGCGTTCTGCATCAGCACTTTGTGATGCAGCTTTTGCTTTGTTGACATCTTGCAGGACAGAAGAAAATTGAACTTTATCTTCTCCGCTGGCCTCAGCCTTTTTATCGGACTGAACCTGCTGAGATTTTTTCAGATTTCCGATTTGTCCGGGTCCGCCGACCCCAAAAAATTCTACGCTCATGACTTCACCTGGGTTTGAGGTTCTGGGCTATTATCACTACTATCGATGCCGGCCCAGTTGTCCAGTTTTTCCATTACAGAATCGTAGGTATCGTACGATATATCAGGAAGCCACCCGCCAAAGGCGTCTAAAGCTTCTTGAAATCCATTCTCAACTCCTGCGCGAATGGAATCTAACTTGGCCGGATCATTACCTGCCATACCTACTGCAAATTTAAAAATACGGTCTGATGTCTTTTCTACCCCGAAATACCCATCGTCTGCAATTAATTCCTGGGCTTTTTCCGGTGTTAATGTGCTGATATCAATTTCAGAATTGTCTGTCTCGATGTTATAGTCAAGACCTTGTTCTTTAAATATATTCAGGACTAAGCCTCTCAGCATGTCATATCCATCGTTGACTTTGCTTTCGAGAGACAGAGAACTGTTATAGGTTGTAGTGGTTTCTGAACTATAGGTTAAACTCACCTGGTCGTTGCTGAATTGTAATTTTTGCTGTTGGACAATCCGGCTGTTCTCTTGACTTGATTGTGAGTTTATCTTTCTGTTTTTATTTAATAAATCGATTGAGGAAAGTGATTTGTTTGTTGTGCTCTCTAACATTTTTTTTGCCTCCCTGCTGTTTCTTCGTCGTGCTTCCTTGCACTGTGATGCTGCCATTGAATACTTTCTTATAGTTAATATCGGCGGGAGTGCAGGAAAACTTTAGGCGCTGATAACAAATTTTCTTGATTAAAGAAAATAACCTATAGGGGGGCTAAAAGTAATGTCGGTGGAGAAAATAATAGAGCTGTAGGGATGTTGAGGAAAGAGGTTGGCAGGCAGGGTGGCAAAATGAAATTATTTCTTTTTCTCAATCAGGTTGGCCATCTGATCATATATGGCCTTGGCTATTCCTAAACCCTTCCCCTGGCTGGCAGTTTTGGCTGTTTCCATATCAAGCATTTCTGTGAATATTTCAGTGGATTGATCTTTTTTGAAAAGTCCACCATCCGGCACGGTCTTCCGCATGGTTTTGAACATTTCCATGACAAAGAGTGTTTCAAATTCCTGGCTGGATTTCTTTAAGGATTCGAGATCTCGCATTTTTCTATCCCCATGCGGTTGGGTTGCGTGGCTGGTAAGAGTTCGTGGATCAATTTTGAAATCCATAATAGTTGATTCCCGGTAGAGTTTTATCGTTTTATCGCTCCCACGCTGGAGCATGGGAGCGATGCAGCGTTTAGAGGACAATTAAATCGCCGTAGAGGGAGCCGGAGGCTTTGATGGCCTGAAAAATAGCTATCAGATCCCGCGGAGTGGCTCCAATGGCGTTAAGAGCATTGGCAATCTCACCAATTGACACGCCCTTTTCCATATCCAGTACCACCAGCTGACCGTCTTCTTCAACCACAGTAATGTCGGTCTGCGGGGTGACGACTGTCTGTCCCTGCCCAAATGGCTGAGGTTGTGAAACATTAGGACTTTCACGGATAATGAGACTTAAATTCCCATGGGAGACCGCCACCGTGGACAGTCGGATATCCTTGCCCATAACTATGGTTCCTGTTCGTTCATTGATGATCAGCTTAGCAGAGGTATCAGCGGTAACATTTAACACTTCAAGCGTGGAAACAAAATCAACAAGGTTGTCTTTATACTGGTCAGGAATAGTAACGTTTACGGTACCAGGGCTATCTGGAAAGGCGGTTCCAGGGCCGAATTTCTGGTTGACTGATTCGGCCACATTCGAGGCAGTGGTGAAATCAGCACTTTGCAGTTGATATACCAAATGGCCATTTCCGGCCAGGGTGACAGGGATGGATCTTTCAACAATTGCCCCGTTGGGAATGCGTCCGGCTGTGGGATGATTTTTTTGTACCTCGGCTGCTCTGCCTCCGAAAGAAAAGGCACCATTAGATAAGGGGCCCTGGGCCACCGCATAGGTATTTCCATCCGGACCAAGCAGGGGCGTCATCAGCAGGGTACCTCCGGCAAGGCTCTTCGAGTCACCCATTGAGGAGACCTGAATATCAATGGTCGATCCTGATTTGATAAATGGCGGAAGAGAGGCTGTCACCATAACAGCGGCGACGTTTTTAACTTTTATATCGTTGATATTGTCAGGATTGATCGTTATACCCTGTCTGGTCATCATGTTATAAATGGCCTGCAGGGTAAAAACTGATTTTTTCATATCATCACCGGTGCCATTGAGGCCGGAGACTAAGCCATAGCCTAAAAGCTGGTTGTCGCGGACACCATGAATCTGGGCAATGTCTTTTATCCTGGTCGCATTTGCGTCGATGGTATAGAGGGTCGAACAAAGGCTTGCCAGGATGATGAGGGTGATGAGTGATCTCATTGTTAATACCAAAATATCGTCTTTCATTAATAAAATTTATATCTTAACCCCGGTAAACGGGAAATAAGCCGGGATAAGTACCTTGACGAAATTCATTCATACTCTTTTCAGTGCCCCCTTGAGGGGTAAAAAACAAGAAATGAATTTCTAAGGTACTAAAACGGCCAGACATTATCGATTATACGCATGGCCCAGCCAGGTTTTTGGTTATCACTGACTGCGCCTTTGCCGGTGTAGCTGATTCTGGCATTGAGGATTTTCGCAGAACTTACAGTATTGGCAGCGGTGATATCCACCGGTCGGACAATGCCCGTCAGATAAATAATCTGGACCTCATTGTTGACCATAACTTCCTTGCCGCCTCTGATTTTTAGTTGTCCGTTTGGATAGCGGCCGACAACCTGAGTGGTGAGAGAGGCTGATAGATTCTCTTTTCTTGAGGTGGTGCCATTGCCGGAGAAGCCATTTGTAAATTCAGCGCTGAGCAGGTTGTTGAGATCAATTGTCGGATCAGTGCCGCTGAAAACATCAAGGTTTTGCAAGCCTAAAATGTTTGGCGCCGCGGCGGCAATATCAGATGATCGGGCTGTTGATGTTGATGCCTGTTTCGATGCACTGGCCGATTCGGAAATTAGAACAGTTACTATGTCCCCGACATTTTGTGCCTTGCGGTCAGAAAACATCGAACGGGAGCCTTGTTGCCAGAGTGAGCCTGACTCCTGCACCACCGGTTGTGCTTCATGAATCTCTTCGAGAGGTTCCTGGATGGAGATTATCGGCTGTTGGGTGGTGGCACAGGAGACCAGCAGCATGCAACAGCAAATCATGACGAGCCGGGAGATTATTAATTGCGTAAAGCTATCCGGAAGGGAGATTCGGCCATTATGAGAACTTTCGCTTTTCCAGCCATTCAATAGTCTTTTCATATTAAAGAATTACCTCTACCAGGCCGGGAGCGGCAACCCGGCAATGGATGATTTTGTTTGAGTTGATGTTTTGCACTCTTATCATTTCGTCGAGAATTCCATCGCTGCGGGCGAGTCCTGTTGCCGTAAGACGCATCCTGCCTGAGTTAATGACCATTTTGACCCTATCACCACGCCGCACTATCGGCAGCGTTTCGACCATGGAGAGGAGAACGGGAGCACCGGCCCGCAGGCTTCTCTCGAGCCTTTTGCCGATAAAATTATCAATATCCATTCCTGGACTGCTTAATTCGCTCATATCCATCATCGTCGTTGTGAGATCTTGCGGTTCAAGAATGTGGCCTCTTTTTAAACGTCCGGTCGAAACTACAACGGGTGCTAAGGCTTCAACTTTTCCCTGTACCGACATGTTTTTCACAACCCTGTCATCAATTCTGAAGATAATCGAAATGCGTGAACTGCTAATAATGTCAGGATTGGATGGGATGACCTCGTGGGTCAAATCGCCGAAGGGGAGGGTAAAAGGCAGGGGCAGAGAGCTTGGGATAAACCTTATTTCCGCGTCGGGCAGGTTGCCTGAACTCTTCTTGATAAATTGGGCAATAATCTTTTGTATATCATCGGGCCCTAAGGTAATTCCTTGTCTCTGAATGGTGACTGTCGGTGAACCGGTCCAAACGATATTTGCAGGCAGGGTCTGACTGGCCACAAGGTATTCTTTTATGCTGAGAGAGCTGAGATTGATTTTGTCGCCGGGGGAGGGGGCCTGGCCAATTGGTAATGTGGCGAGGGCCTGTGTCATGTCTGTTTCTTCATTAAAAGTTGCGACATCACCAAATTTAATGACAGAATCAGCCACCGAGCAGCTCGGTTTGAATGTGATATCCAGGGCGTTAGCTGTTTGTGCGAGGCTGAAAATCAAGCATATTATAAGGAATACCTTTGACATAATTAGACTAAGTTGTTTGTGGTTTGCATCATTTCATCTGATGTCTGGATGGTCTTCGAATTAATTTCATAGGCCCTTTGGGTGGTGATCATGGCGGCCATCTCCTGAACGATATTGACATTGGAGCCCTCCAGGTAGTTCTGCAACAGGGTGCCATAGCCATTGGCACCAGGTATGCCGGTCTGGGCATTTCCCGAGGAGGATGTTTCTTCGAAGAGGTTCTTGCCGATGGCGAATAGACCGCCATTGTTAGTAAAGCTGGCCAGTTCTATGGTTCCAAGTTCCGTGCTTGTTGCATCGGCGTCCAAGATTGCACTGACAATGCCGGTTTCACCAATGGTAATTTGTCGAGCCCCTTCGGGAATGGTGATTCCGGGGAGAATAGGATAGCCGTCAGAGGTGGTCAGGCGACCGGTGCTGTCCCGTTTAAACGCGCCGGCTCTGGTGTAAGCGGTATCGCCGTTTGGCATCTCGACCTGAAAAAAACCGTTTCCCTCGATTGCCACATCCAGCTCGTTTTCGGTCAAAATGAGCTCCCCTTGCGTGAAAACTTTGGTGACCGCCGCAGGTTTGACGCCTAATCCAACGAGAATCCCTGTGGGAGATTCGGTGTCCTCCGAGGTGGGACTGCCGGGAATCTTCATAGCCTGATAGAGCAGATCCTGAAAGTCGGCCTGGCTTTTTTTAAAGCCGGTGGTGCTGACGTTGGCCAGATTATTGGCAATAACGTCGATATTTAACTGCTGAGCTTCCATGCCGGTGGTGCCGGTATAAAGAGATCGGATCATGATTGTTCCTTTGTTCCCGAAAATGTAGTTAAAAAATAATTATTACGCCAGAGTGCCCAGTTCTTCTTGCTGCTCACTTATGGTTTGATAGCTTGTCAGTACTTTGTGATAGGTTTCAAATGTTCGGTAGTTGTCGATCAGTTGTGCCATTCCTTGAGTCATATCAACGTTGGAAACCTCAAGCCCACCCTGAATCACCCGAACAAGTTCACTGGGGGTTTCAAGAGCACCCACTTCAAGAGAAAACATGGTGTCAGCCTCTGGGGTCAATTTTAATTTATCGGTAATATCGACGATGCCCAGCCGGGCAACTTCTGTTTCGGTACCATCGGTGTTGACGGAATAAATGATGCCGCTATCGCTGACGACGATCTTATTCATGTCGGTGTCGGGAATGGTGATGGGGGCGTTTCCGTCGTCAAGCACTGGTAAACCGTTACTTGTGGTCAGTAGACCATTTTCGTCTATGGCAAAATCGCCCCGTTTTGTATATAAAATCCCATCGGGTCCCTGGACCTTAAAGAAGCCTTCGCCCTGAAGAGCCAGGTCGAGCGGGTTGTCGGTGGTGCGGACCGGGCCTGGGGAAAAATCGGTGTAGTTTTTGCCAATCCGGTCATAGTTAATACCCTTTGCCTCGTTGGTCTGTTGTGCTCCGGTGAGAATAGATTCAAAACTGACATTCGATTTTTTGTAGCCGGTGGTACTGACATTCGCCAGATTGTTGCTGAGATTGGCGATGGCCTGTTCTCGTGAAATGGCACCGGTAAGGGCGCTGTATTTTCCTGAAACCATGTTTGTTTCCTTTTGAAGAAAAGAAGTGATTTTTTGACTCTTCTTCTTATCGGTTTATTGTTCAGTTTCTTAAACTTCAGCTGGTACTTTTATCGTCTGAATTTCCATCTGCCAGCTTTGACAGGTTTATCAATTGCTGAGCTTCATGGCTGGAGACAGCCAATGCCGAGGCGATCTCTTCAACAGACAACCCTTTTTGGGTCAGTGCCTGGATGTTGCTGTATTTTCCGGGTGCCGAATAACTTGTCTCAGTGTTACGAACAGCAAGACGAGGTTTTTGCAGCTTTGTGGTCAGTTCAGCCACCTTGAGATTGTCCTGAAACTCTTTGAGCTCAACGTTTTTTTCTTCAAGCGTAGCAACTTGTTTTTGGGTTATCTCTAAGGTTACTGTGGTTTTGATTAATTGTACTGTCAGGTCGTTGATCTTTTTTTTGGCCAGAAAAATGAGGATGATAAAGAAAACACAAAGAACAGTGAGAATGATTGCGGCATAGTGTGAAAAATGTAACTGTTCCATGGGTAATCCCTGTTGAACGATTTTCTGACAAGAACGATGAGCCGTCTTTATCAGCGCAATCTGGCGTCCAGTTTGATTTTCAGCTTGATGAGGGCCTGACTGTGGAGTTGAGAGACTCGGCCTTCTGACAGTTCTAATACCTCTGCAATCTCTTTCTGGGTTAATTCTTCGTAGTAATAGAGCGAGATGACCAGCCGTTCTTTTTTGGAAAGCTGGGCCAGCACTTCAGCCATTTTTTCGGCTAATTGATGTCCTTCGATTCTTGCACCAGGGGAAATATCCTCACGTTCATCAATGAGAGAATCAAGAAAGGAACTGCCCTCATTGGAATTGTCGAGGGTTTCGTTGAGACTGACGCAGCCAAGATGACCAACTTCGCTCAGCATTGTCTGGTAATCATCGACTGACATGTCCATGGCTTTGGCAACTTCATGTTCTTCCGGGTCCCGGCCGAGTTTCAGCTCCAGATCAACAATGGATCGGCCTATTCGGGTTTGCTTTTCCCGGAGCGATCTTGAGAACCAGTCGAGCTTCCTCATCTCATCGAGAATCGCCCCGCGAATTCTATATTCGGCAAAGGTCTTGAACAGGATGTTTTTAGAGGAATCGTATTTGTTGGCAGCATCAAGAAGGCCGAGCATACCAGCGCTTTTCATGTCATCTTTGTTCATGAATGAGGGGACCTGGCTTACCATTCTGCCCACCAGTATATCGACGAGATAAAGATGGTCCCGGATGAGTTGTGAGGTATCCTCTGTATGCGGTATTTGATTGTAGAGCATCTCCTTTAGCCCCCAATGTTAAGCAGTTTTTTCCAGAAAAATTGCAGGTTTCCCTTAGGAGAAGTCTGCGATGGTTCGGAACAGATTCTACTGGCCAACTGGCGGAAGGCTGTCGTGATTTTGCATCCCGGGATGAGCTCACTGATGACCCGCTGTTTACGGATAGAATCAATCATCTGTCGATCTTCAGGGATGGAGCCGAGATAATCGATGGAGATGTCGAGATACCTGTTGGCCACCATGGTTAACTTACGGTACACGTCAAGGGCGTCGCTTTCGGTGCGGATCTGATTGACGACCAGGTTGAATTTCTTTTCGTGAAACTGGGTGGAGAGCAGTTTCATCAAAGCGTAGGCATCGGTTATTGCCGTTGGTTCTGGAGTTGTGACCACCAGGATTTCCTGAGCTGCAGTATTGAAATAGGTCACATTCTCAGAAATTCCTGCTTCAGTATCGATCAGAACAAAATCAAAATGATTCTGCATGGAATCGAGGCCGTCAAGCAGACGCATTTTCTGCTTTGAATCCAGGCGGGTGAAGTTTTGTATGCCGGAACCCGCCGGCAGGATCATTATGCCCAGCGGCCCTTCAACCATAATCTCCTGGAGCTCGTATTCGCCGGAAAAGAAATGGTTGAGATTGTAGGCAGGCGAAAGACCGAAGACTACATCGATATTTGCCAGGCCAAGATCCGCGTCAAGAATGAGAACCCGTTTGCCCATTGAGGCGAGATTATAGGCGAGATTGGCACAAACAGCCGTTTTACCAACACCGCCTTTACCGCTGGTTATCGAATAGACGGTTGTTGCCTGTTCGACCTCGGTCTGAATATTCTCGGGTCGGAGGGAATTCAAATCCCGCAATGTTTTTGCCTGATCTTCTGCCGGGTGAGATGTATTAGTCATGCATAGATCCTTCGTGTTGAGACATGATCAATTCTGCAACAATTTGTGGTGTAATTTCCAGTAAATCTTCGGGAACTCGCTGTCCGTTTGTTACATAAGACAGCGGGTTTGCATTTTGGATCTGGGTGTTGAGGAGTATTCCAAGGCTGGAGCACTCATCTGTTTTGGTAAATATGGTGTTGCTGATGTCGAGCGTATTGAAGCGCTCAATTGTATCAAGGAGTTCATTCTCGCGGGTCCCCGCAGAGAGGACCAGATGTTTATCAATTAAAAGTTCCGGGTCCAGAAACGACGCAAGTTCATCAATGCAAAAGCTGTCTCTTGGGCTCCTGCCTGCGGTATCAATAAGAATCAATTCCTTGTCACTGTGTTTGGTTATTGCCAGTTTGAGTTGCTCCGGCGTAATAACAACATCCACAGGCAGGCGCATTATTTCACCATACACTTTGAGCTGTTCAACGGCGGCGATCCGGTAGGTGTCTATGGTGATCAGAGCTATGGAATTGGAATATTTACTCAGGTACGAGGCGGCAATTTTAGCAAGAGTCGTGGTTTTGCCAACGCCGGTTGGCCCCACCAGGGCAATGCGCTGTTGGGCCTGGCCGGTTGCAAATTTTGGTGGGTTGACTTCGATCAGATCCTGAATAGTTGTGATTATTGTCTGGTGGACATTGCCAGGATCAAGCAATTCCTGCTCTGTGAGATTTTGTCTGAGAAAACTGGCAATGGTCCGCGACGTCTCAACGTTAATTCCCCTGTCAATGAGCATAGAGAGGATATGATCGCCATGGATTGGATTACTGGTAAGGCGCTTGGTAAATTCACTATCTTTGACCTGGAGAGCGTTTTGCTGGCTATAGCTTTCTTTGCTGTCCTTTTCTGATAACTGCGTTATTTGACCAGCAAGATTTTTTACCAGTTCTTTCAGTTCGTTGACTTCACTCTGCAAGCCAGGATCGTTGGATTGACGGGGAGCCACATCTTCCTGTTGCTGGTTCTGTGACCGGGAAACAAAATTATCCGACGGTTGTGCCTGTAAGTATTGTTCAACTGAATCGTCCACAACATGACGAAAACCGGTGTTGGCTTTTGCTCCATGAGTGGCAGAATCGCCCACTTCCCGGGCAGAACCGTGCTCTGTTTTTGCAGATTTTTGCGGAAAGTCGGTATCAATGGCTGCTGTAATTTCCAGCATGGGTTTGCCAAGAATACCGAGTTTGCCATTCCTGACGGTTCTGGTAGACAGAATGAGGGCGTCTGGACCAAGTTCCTGCTTGATCTTTTTCAGGCCCGAAGCCATGTCAACCGACTGGAAGACTCTAACTTGCATCGAGGTTCACCGTTCCAAGAGATCTGATCTTAAGGTTGGGAGTAATCTCATTATGAGAGAGAATGGTCAGCGCCGGGTAATATCTTTCTGTTAAGTTGCGAACGTAGGGTCGTATCTGAGGGGCTGACAGCAGGGTGGGGCGGCTGCCACCTTCAAAAAGCGGCATAGCTTTGCCGATACCATCCAGAATTCTTTGGGCAATTATCGGGTCTATTGAAAGATAGCTGCCTGTTTCTTTATGCTGGATACCATTCCTGATTGCATCTTCGGCTGGTTTGCCTAAGGTTATAACCGGAATGACGCCATCTATTGCCAGGTCGGAGCTGATGCTTCTGGCCAGTGCATGGCGAACATATTCGGTTAAAATATCAGTATCCTGGGTTTTTGTTGCCCAGTCGGCCATGGTTTCAAGGATTGTTCTGAGATCACGGATGGAAACACCTTCTTTTAAAAGGTTTTGTACAACCCGCATAATTGTTCCAAGAGAGAGAACATTCGGAATAAGTTCCTCGATAAGTTTAGGATAGCTCTTGGCCAGATTGTCCAGGAGTCCCTGGACTTCCTGGCGACCAATGAGTTCGTGGGAGTATTGTTTTATGATTTCACTGATATGAGTGGCCATGACGGTGGTACAATCCACCACTGTGTATCCGGCAATCTGGGCCCTGTCTTTTTTGTCTGAACTAATCCAGATAGCAGGGAGCCCAAAGGCAGGTTCCGTAGTGGCAATACCCTGCATTGTTTCTGTGACCATTCCCGGGTCCATGGCCATAAAATGACCGGGCAGGATATCTGATTCCGCAATCTTCACCCCTTTCAGCGAGAAGGTATAATGATTTGGCGCAAGCTGAAGGTTATCTTTGATGTGGACCGGAGGGACGATGAAACCATTATTCATGGCAAACTGTTTGCGAATCGATTGGATGCGGTTGAGCAGTTCACCATCCTGAGCTGAATCCACAAAGGGAATGAGGCCGTAGCCAACTTCCAGCTGCAGCAGGTCGACATTGAGCATCTCTTCATAATTTTCCTCACGTTTTTCCGGTGCCTGTTCGGGCTGTTCGACAACCTCTTGTTCTTCGACCTTCCTTGACTGATCAAGGTGGAAGGCGAAGGCTGCGAGGGAGACGGAGAGAAGAAGAAACGGAAAGAACGGTAAGCCAGGAATCAGGGCAAACAAAACAAGTATGCCTGAAACAACCCAAAGGGCGACCGTATTGAGAGAGAATTGCTTTTGCAGGTCGCTGCCAAAATCCTGATCACCAGTGGTTCTGGTCACCAGAAGACCTGCCGCCGTGGAGATGATAAGAGCTGGAATTTGACCAACGAGACCGTCGCCCACCGTCAATATAGTGTAGTTGGCGGCCGCCTCGGCCATGGGCATCCCTTTTTGGGCCACACCGATGACAAAACCGGCACCGATATTGATGAAAGTAATAATAATACCGGCGATGGCGTCGCCTTTGACGAACTTAGACGCACCGTCCATGGCACCGTGAAAACTTGATTCCTTGGAGATGCTCTCCCGGCGACTCCTCGCCTGGTCTTCATTGATCAGACCGGCGTTGAGATCGGCATCAATGGCCATCTGTTTGCCGGGCATGGCATCCAGGGTGAAACGGGCAGCCACCTCGGCCACGCGGCCGGCACCCTTGGTGATTACCATAAAGTTAATGAGAACCAGAATGGCGAAAATCACAATACCAACCACATAGTTACCACCAACCACGAATTGACCAAAGGATTGGATAACAGATCCTGCAGCCCCTGGGCCTTCATCACCGTGGATAAGGATGAGGCGGGTGGAGGCAACGTTGAGGGAAAGCCTGAAGAGGGTGGTTGTCAGTAACAGGGATGGAAAAATGGAGAAATCGGTGGCTTTCACCGTGTATAAACTGATGATCAGGATGAGCAGGGCAATCGTGATATTCATCGAAAGGAACAGATCAAGAACGATCGATGGCAGGGGAATGATCATGATCATCAAGATCGACACAAGACCCACCGCAGCGATTACGTCACTGCGTCCCAAAAGCTGTTTGAACTGCAGGTTACTTAAGGTGCTTTGTATATTAGTCAGTTCCATTAATGAGTCTTGCCTTTCAGTGAATAGACGTGCGCGAGAATTTCCGCAACTACTTTAAAAAGATTTTCTGGTACATGTTCTCCTATGTCAAGCTTATGCAATAAGCGAGCCACTGGTGGATTCTCGATAATGGCGATGTCATGCTCCCTGGCAATTTCTCTGATTTTCATAGCAACTAAGTCGGTACCTTTGGCAATGATCATTGGTGCCGTCATCTCTTTTGAGTCATAGCGAACGGCAACGGAGATATGGGTCGGGTTGGTAACGATAACGTCGGCTTTAGGGACATCAGCCATCATTCGTTTACGGGCCATTGCCTGTTGGATTGAGCGAATCTGGGCTTTAACATGGGGATCGCCCTCACTCTGCTTAAATTCTTCTTTTAGTTCCTGTTTGGTCATCTTCATCTTTTCTTCCATCTCCCATTTGACAAAGAGGAAGTCAAGGAAAGCGATGAGAATAAGGATAGCGCACACTTTCGCCAGGATAAGGATAGAGACTCTACCGAGGTAGCTGAGGGTTGCGCCAACATTGGTATCAATGAGGATGAGGGCTTCTCTAAAATTATCGAGAACAGTGGAGTAGGCGATCCAGCCCACCAGTATTACCTTCAAAAGTGATTTGATGACTTCGATGAATGATTTTTTGGAAACAAAACGACTCATTCCAGCAATTGGATTGAGCTTTGAGAAGTCCGGCATTAATGGCTTTGCTGACAAAAGCCAGCCGAATTGGAAGACACTGGAGAAAAATCCGATAATAAGTACCACTAAAAACAGTGGGGCAATGAGCAAACCAAGTTTTTGTAAGATAAATGCGGAAAGGTTCATTATTGAGGAAGGTGTTACTTCAAAATTGCCGCTGGATTGCCAAATAAAAAAGATGATTTCTGTCAACCCGTTCCAGAATGTAGGCAGGTAAAAAATCCAAAAGAGAAGAATAATTGAAAAGAGTGATGCGGTCTGTACCTCTTTGCTTTGGGCGATCTGCCCTTTTTGGCGAAAATCATCCCGTCGTTTTGATGACGGTGCTTCTGTCTTTTCGCCTCCTCCGGAACTATCTTCTGCCATCGACTATCACCATCCAGGGTTTTTAGACTTTTTGAGCTGATTCATTTACGTTTACCGAGCTTAGGTATTAAGAGAAATGAGAGAATTTATGCAATTAATGCTCCGGAAAAGCATTTGATGGTTACGGATTGAGAAAATTGAGTAGGGTGAAAAACCGCTCGCCAAGAATGTCAAATTCCCGACTTATTAGGACAGAAGACATATTGAGTGTCAAAGCGATGACAATAAACGCGGTGCCAATATTTATAGGGTAAGAGAGTAAAAAGACATTGAGTTGTGGAAATACCCGGGCGAGTATGCCAAGGATAAGACCTGAAAGAAGGAGGACCGCCAGCACCGGAGCGCTGAATTGCACACCTATATCAAACATATGTGAGGTCAGTTCCATCAGATATGGTATGGCCTCCCCTGAAAAATCAAGTTTTCCCGGCGGTAGAAGTTGGTAGGACAGCACCGCCGTCTTTAAGAAAAGATGGTGACCATTAATGGCAAGAAAGATGAGAATAGCAAAAATATTTTGGAATTGTGAAATCAGGGCAATCTGCCCCTTACTTTGGGGATCAAAAACGTTGGCCGCTGCGAAACCCATCTGAAATCCGACAACCGTTGCCCCAAATTGAACCGCTGTAAAAATGAGCCGGGATACAAGGCCCAGCAAAAGTCCTAAGAGAACTTCAGAGACCATCAGCAGCGCAAAGGGAATTGGGGCAAAACTCACTTTGGGTACTGCATCTGCCATAACAGGAAAGAGGGCAAGTGAGATGGCAACTACCATTGCAACTTTCACCCGTGCGGGGGTTTGACCGGATGAGATGACGGGTATAGCGCCAATGAAACCCGCAACTCTACTGGTTACGACGAGAAATGTCTGGAACTGTTCAACGGGGAGGACTTGAATATCCACTAGGAACTTATCCGGGTGTTGGTATTTATTATCAAATTAAGACCTCTTGTAAGAACAACTACAGTCAAATATGCTTGGTATTAGAGTATTGTTGCTTGATAGAAAAGCGACAAGCTTGCAGACAATAACCTTTGCTGTCAGTATCCAGGGTCTCTCAAAGAGTGCCTATGATATCAAAGAGGCCAACGGTAAAGACGAGAACTACCTTGATGATCCAGGAACCAAAGATCAGCAAGGTAATAAATACGGCCACGATTTTTGGAACAAAGGTCAGCGTTTGTTCATTGATTTGAGTTGCTGCCTGAAAGACTGATACCAATAGACCTATTATCATTGCGACAATCAACATTGGTGCCGCGCACATGAGAATAGTCTGAATAGCCCTGCGACAGACATCAATGGCGAGTTCCGGGGTCATTTTTTGGTAACCTCAAATATATAAAACATCGGCTGACTCTTTCCTTTCTCTTTTATGTTCCAAAACTTTTAATTAAAGAGCCCACAACAAGACTCCATCCATCCACGAGAACAAAAAGAAGCAGTTTGAAGGGCATAGATATTATAACCGGTGGCAGCATCATCATGCCCATGGACATTAGGACGGAGGCAACGATCATATCAATAACCAGAAAAGGGATATATATCATAAATCCCATCTGGAAGGCGCGCTTCAGCTCAGACAGCATAAACGCCGGAATAAGAGTCATGGTTGGGATATCAACTCGATCCGCTGGTTCCGCGTCCATAGTGATTTCGGTGAGTAATGTCAGTTCATCTTCACGAACCTGACTGAACATAAAATCCCGCATGGGAGCCAGGGCTTTTTGTAGTGCTGCCGGTTGATCCAGCTGTTCATTTAAATATGGTTGCAGGGCCTCGTCGTTTATTCTGTTTATTGTCGGGGACATAACAAAAAAAGAGAGAAAAAGGGAAAGCCCAAGAATAACCTGGGTCGGTGGCATATTTTGGGTTCCCATTGCTTGCCGGACAAAGCCAAGAACGATGACAATTCTGGTAAAACAGGTGGTCATCAGCAAGATAGCTGGAGCTACAGAGAGGATGGTCAGGACAAAGAGTACCTGAAGTGCGTTCGACACCTGTGCCGGAGTATTTGCATCGTCTACCCCAAAAGTGATAGTCGGCAGGCCAATAGCATTGGCGGCATGTACTGGAAAAAGAAAGAAACAGGAGAATAGAGAAAAGAGCCCTACTATAGCGAGGGACGCTTGTAGCCTGCGCGTCATGGCTAAGAATTTACTCCTGTCGTTTGCAAAACTTCAGCAAAGGACGATGCAGGTTGTGGTGTGAGTGCCGCGAGGTGGGTGATATTATCTCCGCTGATCCCCAGCAGGTGTTCCTGTCCTTTCACACTCACGAGACAAAGAGCTTTTTTACCCATCAGAGGTTTAATTTCGACAATTTTGATTTGCTGACCCGTTCCGGTCGCGAGAAGGGAAAAACGCTTTTTTACGAAAGCATATAGAATTAAAATGATACCGAGAACAACGAGTAAGCCCCAGATGACCCGAAAATAACTGGCGGTATCGTTTGTCGTTATAGTGCCGGCAAACGAGCCAGTTGGAAAAAGGAATTGCGACGCAAAAAGTGACAGTGTCACAATCAGACTATATTTTCGGATGTGCAGCATAGCATCTCACTCTGAACCGAGGTTCTCAATTCTATCAGCGGTACTCACAACATCAGTCAGTCTAATGCCGAATTTATCTCCCACCATTACCGCTTCACCCTTGGCAATCAGCTTGGAATTCACATAGAGATCAAGCGGTTCACCGGCCAGTTTGTCCAGTTCAATCACATATCCCTCACCCATTTTCAAAAGGTCTCGAAGGAGAATTTTACTTCTTCCAACCTCTACTGAAATTTGTAGGGGAATATCGTAGAGAAAGTTGAGACCTCGGCCTGATTTTTGGTCTGTGGAAGGTCGGATGGCCGTTGGCCCAGCTTTTGGATTCTCTTGTAAAAGTTCTTTGATTTCGTCCGGATCAGGACGACTATTTTGGGTGGTCGTGTCCATTTTTCTTCCTTAATTAAAAACGCCGGTGAGACTGATAGCTTTTTTGCCGTTGTGTGTTCCAGGAATTGCAGAAAATTTAACTTGTTCGTCAACCAAAACATTCAGTGGAGTGCTTGGGTCGTAGTTCAGATTGAGAATATCACCCACTTCCATGTCCAGTATCTGTTGAACGGTGAGGGTCATGGTTCCGGACTGGGCGGTAATAAGCGCCGGGATATCCTGAACCTCTTCTTCCAGCACATCCTGCCATGTTCCTCTGGTTGTGGTCGATATGTTCACCAGTTCTCTCAAAAGATCCCGAAGTGGCTCTAGTGTCGCAAAAGGGAATACCAGATGAATTTCACCTGAATATTCACCTATTTTTACCATAAGAGTTCCGACAATGATTTCAGCCTCTGGTTCGACGATTGAGACTAAACGGGCATTATTTTCTAACTTGATAAGAGAAGTGTGCAGCACGAGCAGTTGGGAAAAGGCCTTGTCCAGATCCCTGCAGACATCGGTAAGCAAAGTTTTAAGAATAGTAAGTTCGATTGTGGTGAGCATTCGATCCAATTGAGGTGATTCCTGGTCGGAGGAGGCTCCCAACATAATTTCAATCATCGAAAAAGAGAGTTTGGGGTCGAAAATAATGAGGGCACCATGTTTAAGGGGAGGCATACTGAGAATTCCGATACCTCCAGGTTGCTTTTTATCGGCCATAAACTTCTGAAATTCAAAGGTGTCAAGTGCCGTTCTGGTGATAGAAATAGTACGTTGGAGCTGGTTGGTTAGAGATGTTGCATATAATCGACAAAATGCATCAAGGATAATGTCAAAGTTAGGAATCCTGAACTGTTCCCTGTCCGGTCGAGCAAGTTGAAACAGATTGAGTGGACTGCACGCCAGAAATGTATCCTCTTCGTTTTCGTCGAGATCGAGGGAGACTTTTCCGTCTCTGATAGCATTCAGAAGATTGGTTATTTCTGATCTATTTAGAATTGATTCCATGAGTTTTGGTAATGCTATTGTACCACAAAGTTCGTAAAGTAGATGGATACGACCTTGCCGGTTTGAAGAAACGAATTGATCTTACTCAAAAGTTCAGCCTTGAGCTGTTTTTTGCCCTGGAGATCCTGTAATTCTTCATATGTTTTATTACTAATTAATAAGAGAATTGTATCGCGCATTTGTGCCATTCTCTGTTCAACTTCAGTTTTTGCCGCTTCGTTGGTCAGTTCGACGGCCATTGAAGCTTTGACATAATGGGCTGTGTCACCACTGATAATATTGACGATAAACTCTTCAATATTCACAATGGGGCCGATTTGCGTCTGCTGTGCCACCCCCGGTACGGGTACTTGGTCGGCTGGATTTTTAGCTTCTTCAGGAACTGGTTTTTCCCTCAGAAAATACCATGCGCCACCCCCTCCAACTACCAAAAGAACAAGAAATACTGCGCCAATTATAATAAAAAACTTTTTTTTGCTGCCTTCCTTGCCATCGTTTTCTCTCTTTTTTTCAGCCATGTATTCCTTCCTTAATGCCAGTAAATAATCGGTACACCTTACTTAAGTCAATCGTTGTGCGATTTAAAACCCTTTTGAGTCATTTTATTTAAAGAGGCATTGTGTCGTTTGTTATGGGCGACCTCGCCTGTGCTCCGTTTCCTTTTAGTTTTAAAACAAAATCCACTCGCCTGTTTTTCGCTCTACTCGCTTTATCTTTGTTAATGACTATTGGTCGATCTTTACCGTAGCCAACCGCAGCCATACGGTCGAGGGATAGCAAGTCACTTTGGGACAAAAACTTTAAAACTGAAACGGATCTGGCGACCGAAAGATCCCAGTTGCCGAATCGTGAACCTTGAACGGGGATGTCGTCTGTATGGCCTTCAATTCTAAGATCCATCGGCAGAGGACGGATTATATCGGCAATATCCCTCAAAATTGGATAAGATTTTGGCGAGACTTCCGATTGACCAGGCGCGAAAAGTATTGAGTCTCTGATGCGAAGGACAATGGAGTCATCATCCATCTTTATAACACCTACATCATTTTGTAACCGCAGAGAATCGATTTGTGATTTGATTTTTTCATAAACTTTCTCACTCGATTTTATCTGGACCGGAGAAAATGGGGCCATCGGTTGAGAAGGGAAGATGGGGAGAGTAAAATCAACTTTAGCAGACTCTTTGTGCATACCAAAGGCATCTTTTAGTGAATTGGTGGCCGAAATAAACTTGACCGGGTCCATATTAGCCATGGAGACGAGTAAGACGAAAAAAGTCAAAAGTAAGGTAACCAGGTCTGAATATGTAACCATCCACGCTGGAGCACCGGCAGGGCATTCAACTTTTTTTTCCTTTTTTTCTTCAGCCATTGTCGTTGGGTCTTTATTTGTTGAAAGTGGATGCACGAAGTTTTGGTGCAATAAAAGCGTGCAGCTTTTGTTCCATAATTCTCGGATTTTCTCCCGAGAGAATCGATTGCATACCTTCAATAATCAGGGTCTTGATAAGTACTTCAGAGGCCGATCGGTTCTTGAGTTTCCCGGCCATTGGTGAACATATAACATTCGCAATTACCGCACCGTAAAAGGTTGTCAGCAATGCAACCGCCATTGCCGGACCGATGGAGGATGGGTCATCCATGGTTTGGAGCATCTGAACGAGGCCTATCAGAGTACCAACCATGCCCATGGCCGGTGCATATGCGGCGACTGAGATGAAAATGTCAGCGCCTTTGCCGTGCCGCATCTGGATATATTCGATTTCTGTGTTCAGCATGCTCCGCAGGGTTTCGGGTTCCTGACCGTCAACCGCCATTTGCATGGCTTTTTTTAGAAAATCGTCATCGACATTGTCCATTGCTCCCTGGAGAGCGAGGATGCCTTCTTTTCGAGCTTTGTTGGCAAATTCCATCAGCTGAATAATAAGGTTATTGATGGACATTTCTTTGTGCAGAAATGTTTTCTTGGCAACATTCAGGGCATCAAAGACGTCTGAAAAAGGATAGTGAACTAAGGTATTGCCCAGAGTTCCTCCAAATACGATGAGGATTGATGGGATGTTAATGAAAATTGACAGGGGGCCGCCCTGGAGAATAGCCATAAGCATAAGCCCAAAAGCCGCGCATATGCCGATTACGGTTGAAAGATCCAAAAACCCCTCCATGACTGGGTGTAGTTAGTGTCCATCCTGAAACGGCCATTTTCCCCTAACTCTTCGTTGTTCTCAGAATTTAATCCTCGGAATATCAATTATATGCCTGCGGTTAAATTTATCGAACGACTTGATTTAGAATAAAATGTCTCGTTTCAGGATGGATACTAGTTAATTATATAACTTGCGAGGCCTGCGGCCTGTATTTGCCAATAGTAAGCATCGAGTTCTATTTTTCGCTCTGAGACTGTTCTTCATATCATAGACTCTGAGTTTTTAAAACTCAAGGAAGCAAATAATATTCCACATAAAAAAAATATAAAAATTAATGAATTAAAACAGAGTACAGAGTGAAGTGATTGGGAAGGGGCGAAGCAGAAAACCAGAACTAACTTGCAGCTAGTCCTGGTTTGAAAAAGGATCGTGTCAAAAAAATGACTGTTTTTTTGATGGGCTTTTTACGAGTCCATCATCTTTTGAGGTTGATGAGTTCTCCCAGGAGCTCATCGACTGTGGTTATAATCTTTGAATTGGCCTGGAAACCACGTTGGATTGTAATCATGTTGACAAACTCGGCACCCATATCGACATTTGACTGTTCAAGAGAGTTGGTAAAGATATTGCCAAGTTCCGGCCCAGGCAGCCCGACACGAGGGCTTCCAGATTCTGTTGTTTCGGCATATAAATTACTTCCGGCAAGGGATAATCCACCGGGATTGACAAATTTTCCTAATACCAGCTGGCCAATTTTTGTCTGAACACCATTGGAGTAAGAAGCAATAGCTATTCCGTCAGGGTTAATGTCCACTCCTGTAAGGTTGCCAGCGCCATAGCCATTCTGTTCTTGACCGAGGACTATCGATTCACTGTTGAATTGGGTGCAATCAAATGTAATTTCAATATCACTTGAAGCTGAGCCGTTTCCCCAAGGCAAATCAGCGGCGTTAATTGTTGCGGTAGTATCTAGTGGTGTGGGCAGAGCTGCATTAGCCAGAACGCCTTCAGTGGTAAAGTTAAGTGTTGTCAGAGGTGTTGCCGGAGGCGTTGCCGCTGCCCAACCTAGACCCGTTGTGCCATCGTCTGCGGTAGCACTCCAATAGGTCTCCCAGGTATTCGCAGCACTTTTTCTAAAGTATGTGAAAATGAGGTGATCATTACCCAGGCTATCAAAAACCTGGACTGAGGAAGAATAATTGTATGAGTTGGAATCGTTAATATCAAACGCAGGAGCAGTGATAATATTTTCCGTGGAATCGAGATTGGTTGTAAGTTGCACGGTGGAGGTGGAAGCACCTGCTACTAATCCATTACCTGAGATCTGAATATCTCCGGGATCACCGACCATCAGTTTACCATTAGCATCAAATTCTTTGCCTTGAACCCTAAAGCCTTCGGGATTAATCAGAAATCCTTCCTGATCAAATCGGAAAGAGCCGCCCCTGGAATAAAATGCGGTGTCATCGCCAGGTTCTTTTAAAATAAAGAAGCCGTCTCCTTCAATAGCGACATCGAGATTTGATTCTGTTGATTGAAAAGTACCCTGACTAAAAATCTGATCTACTCTGGACATGCCTACGCCACGACCAACCTGAGATGATCCTCCCGAACCAGCAATAGATGAAGACAGGAGATCGGCAAACACCGTCCGAGAGCCTTTAAAACCTACGGTGTTTGTGTTAGCAAGATTATTACCGATGACACTCATTGCCAGGCCGTTAGTGTTCAGGCCACTGACTCCACTATATAATGCGCTGGAAATACCCATTTTGTTCTCCTTTCTTTATAGAGTCAGTTTGATATAAACTACTCGTTTAATGCTTATAAAAAACTTATGATTTATCACTTGTAGTTGAGTTGACTGCCGGCTCATATACTCCGATAATCGAGTTGAAGGCTACTTGACCGGCTTTGGTTATAAGGGTGCCGCCAAGTTCTCCTCCTAAATCAACGCCAGTTACCACTGATTGAATAAGAGGGGCTATTCCCACACTATCCTCAGTTGCAGATTTTGCTGTTAAGACAATTTTGTAGTTCCCGAAATCGGCTGTTTCTCCGCCTTCCGTCAGGCCGTACCAGGTCATAAAGTGACTACCTGCTTCAAGCTCTGTACCATCCAGAGTTGCTACAGTTTTTCCGTCCAGCTGTAAGGACAATGTCACTTCTGAGGCTTTGCCATCCAACTCATAGCCAATCTTCACAGGATCACCGGTGAAATCGAAACTACTACTGTTATAGGTCACATCTTTTCCAATCGTGTTAAGAGTTGTCAATCGGTCAGAATTGGCATTGGATGTAACAAGGTTATCCATGCTTTCATTTAAGGAGGTGAGCTGTTCGAGTGAGCTGAATTGAGCCAGTTGCGAAGTAAATTCTGTGGGGTCGTCCGGGTTGAGGGGATCCTGGTTTTGTAGCTGTGCCACCAGCAACTTCAAGAAATCCTCCTTGCCCATGACTGTCTCTGAGGATTTCGTTGTGTCCTTTCCTGTGGCTGACGTGGTAGCCTGACTTATAGATTCAATATAACTGCTCATCGAAGCTCCTAAATTGTTACGTTTAAACTGTTATTGGATGTCGATGATAGATATTCATTGCCTTCTAAGACAAAAGCACTGTCATCCCTTCGACGACCTTTTTGGGGGGGCGGTGTGTTGTCATTGTTGCTGAAAAGCTGTCGATCAAAAAGATCAAAACTGCCGACAGAGTCTGATTCAGCGGTGACTGATATTTCATCAACAGTAAACCCTTGATTTTCCAGAACAGTCTTTAATTTTGGAATATTCTTCTCTAAAATTTCCAGAGTGTGCTGACTCTGGGCCACAACACTTGCCCGGATAGAACCCTCTTTCACCGATAGGTTGATTTTCAGTTCTCCAAGCTCTGCCGGATGGAGTTTTATATTAATTTTAGAATCCGTCTGTTTGCCGGATATTTGAAACCGTTCTGTCAGCTGTTGAATCACTTCATCTTCATTAACGACTGTTCCTGATGGCAGTATGATAGGTTGTGTCGATTCGTTTGCCTGCTGTATTGGTGTATTTTGTACTATTGCAGAAACTTGCGAAAAAGTGTTGGTCTGTTCTGATATGGTAAAAGGACCACTTTGTAAGCCAGAACCTGTATTTTGCTGGGAGAGCTGATCTCCTTGTTGGTCTCCGTGGTTTTGTTGGTTTTCACCCTGATTTTGTGGATTAATTTTGGCGTTGAAATATTGCTGCTGGAGATCCTGCTTGTTTCCGTTCAAGTGATGTGTCGGTTTGCCGGTAGACTTATCTATGCCATCTAAATCTCTAACAGCTAAACCGGTGAGATTGGCTGCGGCAGTTTCACTGGATGTGGTGGCAGCAATAGCTGATGCAGTATCTCCTTTAATTGAGTTATCTTTGGCGCTGCTCTCAGCCTTAGTTATTGAAACTGTACCGGTTTCATTTGAATTATCGATGATCTTTTGTAATTGGCTTATGAGTGCATCCTGCTTGTTTCCCGGCAAAGGATTGGTCGAATCTTCGATTGTAGGTGTCGTTGACTGTTCAAAGACTGCCGGTGTCGTTGACTGTTTTGATACTACCGGTGTCGTTGACAATTCTGATTGAATCTTAAAACCAGCAATATTGTTATCTGCCGTTTCGGTTGTCGTTTCCAAATTACCGAAACCCTTGCCTGCGGTGTTCGCGGATCCTTCTAAAAGGAGCTGGAGTGGATTCGTTGAGGTCCCATTCTGCTGAGTCTCAGAAACTTGTGAATCGACTGTTTGTTGTGTCGGATCAGTGGCCAATGAAGGTTCCTGACTTTCTTCCGTATTGGTATCAAGCTCTTTATTTTTTGGGGAGGTCGTTAATTTTTGATTCTCATCATTGGATACTGCATCTGCACCTGTCGACGAAGACTTGTCCTTGCCACCATTGCTGCTTTTGGCAGGTGCAGATGCCTGGTCTGCTTTTTTTCTTGAAAGTGCGTTGTCCAGGTGAGATGAAAACTGTGTCTGGTCTTTTTTTTCGGATGCTTTAGGTGCAGCGGATTTAGGTTGAGCTTTGGGAGAAACTGGTTGGATAGGCAGCATTTGTGGCATAATTTTGTCACTCTTGTTGTAAAGTTGTAAAGGTCGTACTGAGTTCGGTTGCTTTCTGTTTAGATACTTGATCCAGGATTTTGGCTGCGGACTTAACTTTCATGCTTGCCAGTAGATCCGCGGCCAGTTGCTGATCTAAACCAACTATGGCAAGTGCTGCTTTGTCAGGCGACATCTTCTGGTAAATACTTGCCAGTTCCTCGGTTCGTTTTTTTTCTTTTTCCGATTTGGCGGCCAGAAGGAGCTGAATCTTATCTTGTAACTTTTTGAGCTCTTCCAGTTTATTGTCAATCTCGGCAAGTTTCTTATCGACCCCCTCCTCAAGGGTCTTTAGCTCCTTTTTTCGCAGGGCGAATTCTTCTCGTTCATCCCGGATATTTGCACGTTCCTGCAAAATGGAATTGTCGATTCTTCGTTCCTCTACTGACCCGTAATTCTTGGGAGAATCTGTATCCGCTGCAAAAATATTTTGGGGGAGAAGGGCTAGAGCCAGAAATAAAAAAAAGTGTTTGCGCTGTAGTATCATGGTTTGAGAGGTATTGAATTTTAAGTGACTTAGAACTGATTGTCTGGTCTTTTCCGAAAAGATCAATTCAAGATAATTTTATATCTTGGACAAGCTCTTGGATCTTGAGGGGGTATTAAATATAATCTGTACTCTCTTTCTGCTTTTCGGGTTTAAAATTTCCCAGATTCATGCCGGGTTATGGCTATCTCATCGAGCATTGCCGCTTCTTTCTTATTTAAGTAAGTTTTCCAGGCCCTGTTTTGTGTGTCTTTCAGTTGCTCCATTATCTGGCGTTCCTTACTGCAGCGGAGAAGGTGTTGCTGCTCTTTGCCCACAAGGGAAGATTTTTCGGCCAGGTTCTTTTTAATAGCCAAAATGTTCTTTTTTTGGGCGGTGATTCTTTCTTCATGCCTGATTAAGTCAGTTATCCCTATTCCTTCTGCTTGCAATTTTTCACTTTCATCAATAAATAGTGCTAAGGCGTTTATTTCATCAGCCAGTTTTTTCTCAATAGTTTCCTGAATTTTTTTTGCTTCAACCAAACGATGCTGCGCAAGATCTTCCAGGCGTTTGCGGTAATCAAGAACAGCTTGCAAAGTAAATGGTTTCATTAAATTTTATCGGCTTGGCGGCGATTCTTCTTTAACGGTTCTTCGTCCTTGCGATCGCTAAGCACATTTCCAAGGCGTTCGAGAGAGTCTTTCAAATTCGTTGTTTCAGTATAATTTTGTCGTAAAAAATCATTGAGCGCGTCAATTTTACTGATTGCGTAGTCGATCTTTGGGTTGGAGCCTTTTGCATAGGCGCCAATATTGATAAGATCTTCTGCTTCACTGTAACTGGCCAGAACCCCTCTGGCTTTACCTGCTAATTCCAGGTGTCGGGGGAAGGTAATATCGCGCATGACTCGACTGGCGGAATTCAGGACATCAATTGCCGGGAAATGATTTTTTCCCGCCAGTGCTCTGGAGAGAACGATATGACCGTCGAGAATTGATCGAACTGAATCGGCAACAGGCTCGGTCATATCGTCACCATCGACCAGTACTGTATACAAACCGGTTATTGAGCCCTTTCCCTGAAATCTGCCGGCCCGTTCTAAAAGTTTAGGGAGCGTCGCAAAAACAGACGGGGTATATCCTTTCGTTGTTGGCGGCTCGCCAATGGCGAGTCCGATCTCCCGCATTGCCATGGCAAAGCGGGTGACAGAATCCATCATCAGCAGGACATTTTTTCCCTTGTTGCAAAAATATTCGGCAATGGCGGTTGCGACAAAGGCACCGCGCATACGGAGCAGGGGAGGTTGATCCGAAGTCACAACGACAATTACTGACCTGGCTAAGCCCTCTTTGCCAAGATCCCGCTCAATAAACTCCTTAACTTCACGACCACGCTCACCAATCAAGGCGATCACATTGATATCGGCGCTGGTATATTTAGACATCATGCCAAGAAGGACGCTTTTGCCGATGCCTGAGCCAGCCATGATGCCCATTCTCTGCCCCATGCCGCAAGTGATAAGACCGTTGATCGCCCTTACCCCGAGGTCAAGGGTTTCGGTGATGTTTTGTCTTTCCATGGGGCCTGGAGGAAGGGAGTAGAGGTCTTTTTCTTCCGTCAGGTGCGGTGGCGGATGGTCATCCTGGGGGACCTCCATGGCATTGATGACTCTACCGAGAAGGCTCTGACCAACTTTTATGGTAGCACTGTTGCGGATTACCCTGATAAGGCTGCCCGGCCCCAGTCCGCGCAGATCCCCCAAGGGCATAAGGAGTGCTTTACCGTCTTTAAAACCGACAATTTCAGCAAATATTTTCTGCTCACCATCGATGGTTGTCAGTTCACAGAGCGAGCCAATGCTGGAATGGGGGCAGTGCCCTTCGATAACCAGACCGACGATTTTAGTTATTTTCCCCCATACCTTGATAACATTGAGGTTGCTGAGTTGTGTAGGATCAAATGGCATTCGCTGATGATTCCGTTCAAGTAAAGTGTTATCAAAAAGACTTTTAAAAAAGGAGGTGTGAAAGGGATCTGAAATTCAAAAAAATCACAGGTTCTTTCTTACTTCTTCTCTGATTATGTCGAGCTGGCTGGTAATAGTCGCATCAATAGTGCAGTTGTCAGATTCAATTTTTGCGCCACCCCGCTCAATGGTGGCGTCTTTTTTAATAACAATTTTATTGAGTCCACTGAGGCCGGCAATTATTTCTGCCGCGTTTTCCGTCACCGTGTCATAATCTTCAGGGTTGATATAGGCGACAAATTCGTCAGATCTAACGGCTCGCTGTAGTGCCTCTTCGATTGTCGCGATAATTGTTTGGTCCTGTTCCCGAACGGAAAAACGAAGTATTCTTTCAGCGATGGACAGGGCGAATTCCTGTAATTCCTCCCGGCTATTACTGATAATTGTCTCCCGGACGGTGTCAAGCTGTTGACATGCTATGAATAGCGCTTTTGTGGCGTCGATAAAGTCTTGTTCAGCTGTCTCTTTTGCAGTTTGCAGGCCTGCTTGAACTCCTTTTTCGTAAGCTTCATCTATTTTTGTATTGGCAACAGACAACTCCAGATAATTGCTTAAATCAATGGCCTGCTGTGCAGGTAAGGGTGGGGGTGGCTTTTCTTCCACAACTTTTTGTTGAGTGGTCTCGGCCAGTTGTTTTGAGGGGCTGGTACTCTCTGCTACTGGTGGCTTTGGGTCGGGCGTCAACGCCTGGGGAATTTCTTTGGGCTCAGAGGCAGCAGGACGTTGTTGGGGTTGAAAGGGAATCTGCTCTGTTGTTTGCGACGGTTGCCAGCCTGAGGCACGTTTCTCCTCTCGTTTGAGCAACTCTTCTGGTTGGAATGATTTAGAGTTTGTATAGTACTTAGACAAGCTCATCGCCACCTCCGGAACCAAGGACCAGCTTGCCTTCCTCCTCAAGCTTCATGGCTATTTTGACAATAGACTGTTGCATAAGTTCCACCTCGGAAAGTCGAACCGGTCCCATGGCGTCAAGATCATCGCGGATCATTTCTGCAGCGCGGACAGACATGTTGGCAAATATTTTTTCTCTCATCTGTTCGGACGAGGTCTTAAGAGCCAAGGTTAAAGAGTCATTGTTGATTTCTCTCAGGATCATTTGTAATGATCTGCCATCAAGGGCAACAAGGTTCTCAAAGGTGAACATTTTCTTGCGAATCTCTTCCGCCATATCCGGGTCTGTCTGTTCCATGTCTTCAAGAATATCGGCATCAAGATTGTTTTTCATATGGTTGAGGATACCGACTACAGCATCAATACCACCAACTTTTTTATGGGCATTTCCTGAGACCAGACCAATTTCACGGTGTAATGCATCTTCGATTCCCCGGAGAACAACCGGGGAAACCTTTTCAATTTTCGAAATACGATAAGCAACGTCGGCTCGGATTTCGGCAGGGAGATGGGTTAAAATTTCTGCCGCATGTTCAATATGTTGCGTCGATAAGATAAGGGCCACGGTCTGGGGGTGTTCACGTTCCAGAAGGCCGGCAACCATCATAGGAGCCATTAAGGCGATTGTTTCCAGAGATTTTGTCTCGGTTCCGGACAGGAATTGATCCATGAGAAATTTTGATCTGGTGTCACCGGGGGTTGCGGCAATTGCATTTTTGGCAAAGTCCCCACCCTTGACAAAAAGCCCGGCAAAACGGTCTTGATACTCACGGTAACTCGCAAAAACCTTTTCCTTGATGTCGCTGGGAATATGCTGAATAGTCGACATGGCGCGGGTGACCTGCCGTACCTCATCGTCGGATAACTCCTCAAAAATCTGGGCTGTGGCTTCTTCGCCAAGACATATAAGCAAAACTGCAACTCTATTGATTCCGGTGAGTGTTTCAATAGCCATTCTTTATCAACCTTCCTGGATCCAGTTCTTAATTATAAAGGCTGTCGGGATCTTGTTTTGCCGGACCTCCTTGCGGATAGCCACAATTGCATCATCTACCGGCAGTGGTGGCTCGACCGGTTCTTCGTCGAGCATCAGTTGCTGCTCATGCTGAAGCTGTTCAACTGTTTTATAATGCTGCTGAACGTCACTCTTCAAGGTTTTTATAACAGGCCTGATCAGAATGAGATAGATAAGGAGCATACCAAATCCGATGAGGGCGTATTTTATCAGGGGCATGTACTGGTAAAGTAGATTACCAGTGATAGACCCATCCTCAGCAGAGGATCTTTGAGGTTCTACAAAAGGCATAGACAAGACGTTAATAACATCTCCTCGTTGTTTATCAATGCCAATTGCAGAAGCGACCATGTTTTCTATGGATTTAAGCTCTTCGGCGGTGCGTGGCTTTGGTGGTTCAGGTTTCCCGTCAGCATTCAGCGTAATTTTGTCAGCAACAAGTACGGATACTGACAGGCCTGTAATATTGCCTACCGGATTGATGGTTTTACTGATTGTCTTGCTTATTTCGTAGTTGGTTACTCGGGAGTTTTTACTAGACGGTGTGGTTGTATTACTTTGTCCCTGTGTATTACCCTGCAAATTGGATTGGACACCGGGTACTCCTCCTGTCGTTTCTGATCCGCTGCTTTCCTGGTTGATTTGTTCACTTCTGATAACGGGTTCGTCACCGTCGTAGAACTCCTGGGTTTTTTCAACTTTAGAGAAATCCAGAGTCGCCGAGACCCGCACCATGGCGTTATCTTTGCCCATGGTTTTGTCCAGCAAATCCTGGGCTTGTATCTCCATCCTGTGTTCAACCTCCTGCTGAAAAACAAGCATATCACCGGACAGAAGATCGTCTTTATCTGGCTTGCTCTGGCCTTCGAGCACGATGCCATTGGAATCAATTATTTTAACATCATCTGGTTCCAGGCCGGTAACCGAGCCGGCCACCAGATGTATTATGCCCTGGACCTGAGATTGATCAAGTTTTTTGCCGGGGGCCAGTGTGACGATTACCGAGGCGGTACCTCTTTTTTGCTGATTCTTAAAAAGTCGTTTCTCAGGTAATGCCAGATGTACTCGGGTCGACTCCACAGGGGCGAGAGAGGTAATAGTTCTTGCCAGCTCGCCTTGTAATGCTCTGGTATAATTGACTTTTTGGACATAATCGGTCAGAGCAAAATTTTGTTTATCAAAAACCTCAAAACCGATATCGCCGCCGCTGGGCAAGCCGTTAGCCGCCAGATCAAGGCGGGTCTGATAGATTTTATCAGCAGCCACCCAGATGTCTTTGCCACCGTTTTTCAGGGTATAGTCAATTTTGGCATTTTTTAGCCAGTCGCATACCGATGCTGCATCACTCATCGCAAGATTGGCATAAAGCAGTTGCTGGTCAGCGGTTCTTGCCTGAATAATTAAAAAAGCAAAGAGAAGAACTGAAATGAGCAGAACTGCTCCTGTCGAAAGTTTTTTCGATAGAGGCCATTCCTGAACGAGTTCGATTACATTCTTTCGTTCGGGTTGTACGACCTCAGGGGGACTTGATTGTGTCGTGGTCGCAATTCCCTTTTCTTTAACTTCCATTAGCAGCGGATCCTTTGTGTACTCTTGAGGCTTTGTAGCAAGACAATTAGCACCTTAGAAATTCATTTCTTGTTTTTTACCCCTCAAAGGGGTATCGAAAATAGTCCCGGCTTATTTTCCACTTACTGGGGTTAGGTGGAAATAGGGTTTAATTCTTCTTAAATGTAATAGAGTCCATCAGATTTGCATCCGCATGATTTCCTCGTAAGCAGTGAGAGCCTTGTTGCGCATTTGTACAAGCATACGGAGAGAAATATCTGCTTCTTCGACAGCAATCATAACTTCATGAAGGTGTGTTGCGTCGCCACTCTCAAGTTGGGTAATTGCCTGATCGCCGTTAATTTGTGAATCATTCACCTTGCTCATCATTGATGTGAGCATATCGCCAAAACCTGCGCTGCTCTTTGCAACCGCACTGGTGTCTGAAACTTTAGGGGGGTGGAGGCTGATACTGCTCGGGCTGTCTATTGTGGTCATGATGCGTTATCTCCCTATTTCCAGTGCTTTCATCGCCATTCGTTTGGCCATTTTTATACTCGTCACATTTGCCTGATAGGACCGGGTGGCAGACATCATATCGACCATCTCCTCCAGCACGCTGATGTTTGGCATTTCAACATATCCATCCTCCTTGGCGTCAGGATGGGAAGGATTGTAAACCTGTCTTGGCGGTTTGTCATCTTCGGTGATTTTAGTTACTTCTACCCCTTGAATTCCTTTTTTCATGTTCCCTTCGAGCTGTTCCTGGAAGGTGAGGGGAGCTGAACGGAAAATAACGGACTTCTTTTTATACGGCCCGCCTTCGGGTGTTGAGGTGGTCTCGACGTTGGCAAGATTGGAACTGATGGTGTTCAGTCGCACGCTCTGCGCCTGAAGAGCTGATCCGCTGATTTTAAAAGTGTTCAATATATCCATAAAAATACCTCGCAATGATGAGTAGCAAATACCGGCATTATTGTCCGCCGGATATGACGTGTTTGAGCATGGTCATTTTCTTCTTCAGGAGTTGGGCCGTTGTTTCATAGAGTAATTCATTTTCAGAAAGATTGAGCATTTCCTGGTCAACTTGCACTCCGTTACCATCTCCTATGCCGCTGAGATCTTTTTCAGCAATTATTTTTCCATTGACTGAATTAAAGTTTGTCGGACCAAGGGATATGTGTTTTTCGTTTGAAGTCGAGAGCTTGAGGGAGTTAGGCTTGCCTATGGCATGGGCCAGCTCATCTTCAAATTCAAATCTGGATGGTGAAAAGCCGGGCGTTTCAGCATTAGCTATATTGCCAGAAATAACCTGGGCATTCTGCGCGCGTAGATCCAACACCTTGCTGAGAAGCTGCATTTGAGTATCAAAAGGTTTTAATGAATCCATAGGTCTTCCTTTAAATATTGAAATTTGTGTAAACATCTATCGAACTCCGATACTACTGGAAATAATCAAGACCCTTTCGGAGGCTACAAGCGAGCATCTGCCTTTGCGAACTGCAATTCCCGTTCCGCATATTGCTTCCAAAGACTGTTTTTATCTGTTTCGACAATTTTTTCAAAGAGACTTAGCGCTTTTTTTTCATTTCCCTTCTGTCGCTCAAGTTCTGCCAGTCTATAAAGAGATTGCTGATAGAAGTCACTCTGGTTGGAAACTGCCACGTAGGCTTGTTCTGCCTGATCAAATTCGCCTGTCTTGAAGAGGCTCTCTGCATACAGAAATTGTTCTTTCTGTGACAAGGTAGGCTTCATGGTCGCCAATTTCTTTAATACTTCAACACATTTCTTATAATTATCTACTCTAAAATAAAGAGAGGCTGCAAATTCATAAAATGCAGCCTTTTCAGGAAGATGGGCTGAAATGAGTTCCACTGCATCGTTGAATCGTTCATCTGCCACCAGGGATTGCAGCCGTAAAAAAAGAATTTCGTCGGCATAGCGGCCATTGGGGTAAAGATAGGTATATTGTGCAGCGTAATTATCAACCAAGGAGAAATTGCCGTGGTCAAAGGTTGCTTGAATCATAGGTAAAAATAACGCTTCCTTTTGATCCACCGGCATTATCTCAATGAGGTAGAGATAAAATTTTTGAGCTTCATTATAGAGACCGATCTGGTGGTAGGCCTCTGCGATGGAGAGAAGATGTTCATTGTCAATCCATTGATTTTGGAAAAGCAATTTGTTTTGTTTCGCCAAAACAACAGCTTGGGTATACTCCTTGTTGTCTACCAACCGCTTGATTTCCCCTGGCAGGAGTTCAATGAGCAGTGCCTGTGCCGATATTCTGACATCACCTGTCAAAAACTCCCGCAAGAAGTCGTGGAGAAGCTTTAGTGCCTCAGCTTTTTGACCAAGAATGGAATGGAGAAGGCCCTGTTTGAAAAGTGCTTCCTCTCGAATTGGCCGAGAGGTGGCTTCCTGCGCTATTGTGCCATAATTTTTTATCGCCTGTGATCCCCAGGTTTTGTTTTGCAGAAAGAGGAGATCGTTTTTCTTTATTGCGGCCCGATAACCTGCCTCTGTACCGGGGAGGGTCGTTTCAATATTGGCAAATTCATCAATCAGTGTTGCGCTGTCGTTATTATGAAGTTTTGCCATAGCCTTTCTGAAATTGATAAGGCCTTGCGTCGTTTTGTCAGTTACCAGGGTGGACAGTGTGTTGTAGCAGATTGCCGCTTCCTCAAATTTCTTCTGGTCGTAGGAAACGCTGCAAAATCCGTTCAGCGAATAGGGAAGGGTTTGTAATACCGGAGATTTGGCCTGGAGTTGGTAAGAGGCTTTTGCCTTTATCCCCTGCTTGATGGAATACCAGTAATCCGCTTGACGGATTTCAACAATGTCGGCAATTCCAGGTGGAAATGCAATATCATCTCTTAGCAGGAGGTGGTTGAGTCTTTCATGATTCCCGGTTGCCAGGGCCGTTTCGATTTGCGAAAGAAGCAGGTATGGGGCCAGGGGCAGAGTCTTGCTAATTGCCGACTCCAGCAGGCGAAAGTCATTGCCAGCGATATATGGATTTTCAAAAGCAGCACGAAGATACGTCAGGAGGTACTGAGCGTAGGTCCCCAGAAGTTCGTCGTGGTATTTATCTTTCAGCAGATAGAGTTGTTTGTATGCCTCCTCATATTTGCCGCTCCTGGACAGCACCTCACCATAGGTAAGTGCGAGCAGTTTCAATGTTTCTTCATCAGGTTTAGCCTGAATCGACGTTCGTAATTGTCCCGCCACCTCATCCCAAAGATTTTGCCTGGCAAGATCAAATATCTCATCACTTATTATTCGTAGATTTTCTTCCCTGCCGGGGGGAAGCAGGTCAATAATGGGAAAGGGAGGCAGAGTGAATTTGACAGGGGCTTTAATCTCTACTGGTGACTCATATTGAGAAAAAAATGACATCCAGTCTTTGGCGTAGGGAGATTTTAAGTAAGGGTTGGACAAATCAGGGGTAAATCTGTCCAACACCGTTATTCCTTTCAACTTGTCGGCCATCTCTTGGTAGGATTTACTGTATTCATTGCCCAGCAGGACCTCAAAAACCAGTTTCCCATCGGCACTTTTGGTCAGTTGCTGTTGTTGTGGGCGATAACGAAAAAAGAATGACAGAATGTATTTCTCTTTTTCGGGCCGCGACAAAATTTTGACAATATCACTGTCGGGCTCACCGAGAGACACTGATGGGGCTTTATGGGTTGCAAAGAACTCAAGATCAATACGTCTGTTGAATTGAGTGCTGGTAAATTGCGGAGTTTCATCAAAACTGAAATAGAACCGGACAATATCCTTTGTGTCTATTCTTGCCACTTTAAGGAGTTCTGATGCCTGAGCTGGAACGTGTAACGTGCTCAGTAAAAGAAATATGCAGGGAAATAAAATTTTCATATAAGATTTAAAGCAAAAAGCATTCCATGTGTTTAATCATCTGGTCAATCCAATACCTCATCTTATCACAATTGACGACCGTATGAGATAATGTGCGGAAAAAAACATGGCAGTGACAAAGAAATGACACAATGATGGCAAACGACGGAGGCCGCGGCAAAAAAACTGCGAGAGATCTCTCTTTTTTCTATTAGGTATTTGATTTCTAGCATTACTTGTTGATACTATAATAACAACATCCATTTGGAATGATCTGTGCATATTACATTTTGTGATAAATCTGACCCGGTAGACGGGGAGATGCTTGTGAATAATTATTTTTTACTAAACATAGGAGAAAAGAATGGGAAAGAATGTACTGTTAGTTGATGACTCAAGCACAATGAGAAAAATCATCGGCCGTTCACTTCGGCAGGCTGGGCTTGATTTTGATAATATTTTTGAAGCCGCCGATGGTCTTGAAGCATTGGAGATTTTGGAAAAAGAGCATGTTGATATCGTGTTGAGCGATATCAACATGCCTAATATGGATGGCATATCCTTCTTGAGGGAAAAAGCGAACCGTGAAGGTATCAAGAACATCCCGGTGTTGATGATCTCCACTGAAACCGGTGACGATATCATTGGAGAGGCAAAGTCCCTTGGTGCCGTTGGCGCAATTAAAAAACCCTTTTCTCCCGACAAGGTGAATGAGGTTCTTGGTCCACTTCTGTAAAATAACAAATATAAAGGAGTAGGGCGTGGATATAAGTGAAAAAATTATAGAGTCCGCAAAAGAAATATTTTCGACCATGGTGATGATGGAAATCACTGCCAAAGGCGATAATATGACAGAATCTCTCCCTATGACTGAGAGCATCTCAGGGGTTATTGGCTTGGCTGGTACCCATAAAGGCGTTCTGGCAATTCATATACCAAATAAGGTTGCAATGGCCATTACCAGCAGTTTCCTTGGGATGGACGTTGACGAAGTCAATGCTGATGTCGCGGATGCCGTTGGGGAACTGGCCAATATGCTTGGTGGCAATGTCAAGGCGATTCTATCGGAAAACGGCAGGGACATCGATCTCTCTCTTCCTTCAACGATCAGTGGACAGCAATATGACTTTCAGCCAACCAACGAAGTGGAGAGATTAATTATTCCATTTAGTTGTGATGCAGGAGAATTTGCCATCGATTTTCAGCTGGAAAAATAAATTTCGTTAGGATGAAAAACAAAAGACAGTTTCGATAAATTTTGATTCTGTCTTTTTTTCTTTTGCACAGGTTGGAATAAGATCATGACCGATATATTAAATCTTGGCAGTGAAATAATCACCGGCACGCAGGAAGTGTTTTCAACCATGTTGATGGTTGATCTTGAAAGTGGAGAGGTGATCGAGAATCAGAGGGCCGAAATTCAATCCAACCTGACCAGCATGATTGGGTTGGGGGGAGGGCTTCGTGGGTTATTGGCCGTTCATTGCCCTGCATCGGTGGCTAAAGCTATTACCAGCGGCTTTCTTGGCATGGATGTGGATGATTTGGACGAAGATGTCAAAGATGCTATAGGGGAGATCGCCAATATGGTTGCAGGAAATCTTAAGATTTCCTACGCGAAATTTGATATCAACGTAGAATTGGCGATACCAACATCGATTGTTGGTCAATCGTTCCATGTAAGTGGAATTTCAGATGCAAATCGAATAATTGTTCCGTTCAAAATGAATGACGACACTTTTTGGGTGGAACTTATGTATGTTATCAATAAATAATCCCAAGAACGGGATAACTACCTGAACCAGATACTATTGTTTGAAAATCTAAAATCATTTTCTAAACCATCAAATTCATTTTTTAGTAATTCTATCGGGGTTTCCTGTCGATAAGAAATAACAACCGTTAGTAATGCCAACTGGTAATCCAAACGAACTTCTACTCTTGCCAATTTTTTCATGAAACAGCAAAAACGAATAAATAAGATACTCGAGGCTGTTGAAGCAAGAATACAAGACGAAGTTGGTGGCCTGATTGGCGCTGATTTTTCTGTCGTCGGTGGTGAGCGGAAAATAGTCAGTAAAGAAGTTGCCTTTGATAGTCTTCAGGGAAAGCAGATCTGTGCCTACATGGATATCACCGGCGAAGTATCCGGAGAAGGCTGTTTGCTGATAGGAATCAAAGATGCTATTCGGCTGGGTGGTACTCTTATTATGTTACCTGGCGGTGAGCTCGAGGAAGTAATCGGCAGAGAGGAGTATAGTGAAGAACTTGAGGATTCTTATGGTGAAATAGCCAACATTATTGCCGGTTCATTCACCAAGGATTTTGAGGAGATGTACCCAAAATCCTGTCGTTTTGTTCGCAAAGAGCAGGAGATTATTGTCCCTGCAAAAGTAGAAATTGATTCGGATAGCCCTGTAGCAAACCAGAGCTATTATCAGGTGCCTTTCTCAATGGTCCTTGATGGTCGCCAGATGGGGGAAATGGTCATGCTGATGCCTGCTGTCACCTTCGGTTTAGGGACACAGGAAAATGTCGATGCACCGAGTGAATCAGCTGATCAGCCGAAGGCTGCCGTCGATGAAAAAGTCCAGGAAGAAAAAACCGATGCTCAGCAGGAAAAACCTGAAGCCGAGGTTAGTGAAGTACCCGATATTGAAAATAAGAAACCAGCAGCGCCAAAGTTTGATGTAGTAAAGCACAAGAAAAGGGTAGACCTGCTGCTGGCTGAATGTCAGAAAAAGATGGCAGCAGAGGTCTCAGCACTTCTTGGTGCTGATATCACCCTGAGTGGTATCGAGAACCAGTTCCTCAGCAAAGAAGACTTTTTTACCGATCACGTTACCGGACGGCAGGTCTTGACCGATATGGAAGTGACCGGCGATATCCAGGGGAAGAGTTATCTCACTGTGAGTGTCAAAGATGCCATCCATCTTGGTGGCATTCTCATTATGCTTCCGCCTTCTGAGCTGGAAAGTGTCGTTAAAGAGGAAGAATTCGGTGAAGATGCCCGAGATGCTTACGGAGAGATAGCCAACATTATCTCTGGTGTTTACACCTCTGTTTTTGAAGAACAGTATAGCCAGAAACTAAGATTTATTCGCAAGGAGTTTCGGGAAATTGTTCCAGCAAAGGTCGATGCTGCCTCCGATGAGCCGATCCCGGACCAATCTTATTACGCAAGCAGCATTTCCATAACGGCGGAAGGTCAGCCTCTCGGCAAATTGCATATGCTTTTTCCGGCAGAAATGTTGCGCCTTAATACACCTAAGGAGGAGGTTAAACCTGAAGCATCACCGGCGGTGGCCGAGGTCTCAGCCATTACTGAACAAACTGTAGCGGCCACAACTGAAGAAAAAGTTAAGGACGGTGGTCCTGCCGTTCAATCTCAACTAGATATTAAAGGCATTCAAAAGCGGGTTGACAAAATTCTTGCTGTTTGCCGAGAAAAAATGGTGGCCGAGGTGAGTGCTCTTTTGGGAGCCAACATTAAGTTGAGTGCTCCTGATAACTTTATTGTCAGTAAAGAAGAATTCTTTTTTGACGAAGTATCAGGGAAACAGGTCATCGCGAAGATGGATGTTGTCGGTGAGCTCGAAGGAAAAAGTTATCTGTCCGTTGGATTGCGTGATGCAGTTCGAATCGGTGGCGTATTGATAATGCTTCCTAGCGCAGAGCTGGAGTCTGTTGTTGCTGAGGAAGAGTTTAGTGAAGATATTCAGGATGCCTATGGAGAGATTGCTAACATTATCTCTGGAGTGTATACCGCAGTTTTTGAAGAGCAGTACACCAAAAAAATTCGTTTTGTAAAAAGTGACCTGCAACAGGTCGCTCCCATGAAGGTGGATATTGATGCTGATGAACCAATTCTGGATCAGGACTACTATTTGAGCAGAATGGATCTCTCTCTGGGAGATCTGGATCTCGGTAAGGTAAACTTTCTGATCCCTGCCGATCTCTTTCAACTCAGCGGTCTGAGACAAGGCAGTGACCTTAGTGAAGAAGGCGAAGTATCCTCTGCTGTTGGATCTGCCGCCACTGAAGAGCTAAAAACAGGCAAGGAAAATGCTCAGAGAAATGAAAGTGTCGATCCAAAATCAATAGATATTCTGGTCGTTGGCGACGATGAAGCTGAAGCTGCAAAGATTGCAGATGTTCTTCGAAATTCGGGCCAGACAGTTAAAAAACTTTCTTTTAAAGACAACCTGCATAATTACATTCCCGGTAATCTGAAAGCAATTTATCTGGTGATGCGGGATGTCAACGAGCAGGCTTTTGGTGTTGCCATCAAGGTCAGTTCCGCATGTTCTGTGCCGTTGATTGCCGCCGGACCTGGCTGGACCAGGACGAAGGTGATCAAAGCTGTAAAATATGGTGTGCGGGATATACTGCTGACACCAGCCTCAGAAAAAGATATTGAAGAGAATGCGCACAACAATTTGCTCGAATTAGCCGCCTGATCAAGTCTTTTGGGGAGTTGTTTGCCTTGAAGCCTATTTCTCCCAATCTCCATCGATATCTTTTTTCTTTATCTTTTCCAGCAGGGTAGTTCGTTTTAAATTTAACAGACGAGCCGCCTCTTTCTTGTTGCCGTCTGAGAGCTTTAATGCCTGTATAATGAGCTGTGTTTCAAAATCATTAATTAATTCGTTGAAATCTATTGCGCCATTTTCCCAGGCGACATGCTGTACAGCCATTTCCTGATTGCCTTGGCTCGTTGATTGATCCAGTGGGGACGCCTGGTTCATATCAAGTTCTGCTTCTGGTGGAATGACGACATTGTGGAATTTTTCGGGTAGATCCGTTAGTTCAACTTGTTTGCCGCTGAATAATATTGTCATGTGTTGAATCAGATTCTCGAGTTCACGCACATTGCCACGCCATTCGTAATGGGTAATCGCGGCAAGGGCCTGATCTGAGAAGGTAAACCTTTGTCTCTCCCTGCTGTCGGCATATTTTTCAAAAAAGGCATCAATCAATAAAGGAATATCTTCAGGACGTTCTTTCAGTGAAGGAATGTGGAGGGGAACGACACTGAGGCGATAGTAAAGGTCCTCCCTGAATTTCCCTTCTTTGACCATTTGCTCAAGGTCGCAGTGCGTGGCAGCCAGGATTCTGGTGTTGACGGGAATGGCTTTAAAAGCACCCACCGGCTCAAATTCTTTTTCCTGGATGACACGTAAAAGCTTGGCCTGAAGCGCTGATTTCATGTCGCCGATTTCGTCGAGGAAGAGCGTCCCCTGATCGGCGTATTGTATCCTGCCGGGCTTGTTGGCGGTTGCTCCGGTGAAGGCCCCTTTGGTGTAGCCGAATAATTCGCTCTCAAGAAGGTCATCTGGTATGGCAGCGCAGTTGACGGGCACGAAATTTTTATCACGTCTCTTGCTTTGGGCATGTATGGCTTTGGCAACCATCTCCTTACCGGTGCCGGATTCGCCTCTTATGAGAACGGTGGAAATGTCATCTTCGGCTACTCGGGTTATCAAGTCAAAAAGTTGTCGAATAGATGCACTTGATCCGATCATGCCATGAAATGGCAAATGTTTCGGCTTGCTATGAACAGTCGACAATTTCTTGACAGTTGGAAGTGTTTCGAATGCTCTTTTTAAGGCTGATGATATTTCACCAGGGTCGATTGGCCTGTGAATGAAATAGAAAAGGTCCAGATCCAGTACTTTTTTTATAAGCTGTGGGTAACCTGCTGGAATTATAGGTAGTATGATCGTCTCTGGATTTTTCTTTTTGAGAGTGTTGAGAAGGGTGAGTTTCTCGTCGTTGTGGGCAAAGAATAAATCAATGACCAATATTGCAATTGAGTTATTTTGCAATGATGCGTCAAGTTCCTGCTCGGTGAATACATGTTCAATAGTGCACTTGAATTGCAAATCGAGTGTGTCTGAAATTGCAGAAAGTCCCTCGATATCTTTATCGGCGAAAAGTATTGTGGGTGTAGATACCATGTAATTATCTAGGTAAACGACTATTGATTAGTTGTTTTGGCGAAGAAAAAAGTCTCAAACCCCTTCCTCGCCATCAAGGGGACACCAAATATTATCCTGACCTTGGTTCAATGTCCCTAAATCAGCGAGGGGTTTGCATGAGATCCGCGAGTTTACTGGTCGTTCTTCTCATGTTAAGGCTGAGCAATCGGGCAATCTTTTGAATGACTTTAATCCCCAAAGGTGGATGGTTTTCTGCCAATAAATCGAAACCTTTATCGGTAAGTGTTACCATAGTGGTCGCCTGTCTGGCTATCACCGTTGCTGACCTTGGCGATTTATCAATAAGGGCCATTTCGCCGATGGAGCTACCTTTCGTCAAACGGGCCAAAGTGATGCTTTCACCGGTTTCAGATTTTTTTTGAACCTCTAAAATACCGCTTACCACAAAACCCATAAAGGTTCCCTGATCACCTTCAACGAAAAGGTATTCACCACGCCGCAAATGAACGAAACTCATATGTCTGGCAAAAATTGACAGCTCATCGACATTAAAACTTGAAAAAATCGGAAGATTTATCAGAAAGGATCTGGTTTCTTCCTCACTGTCACTCATTTCCTTAGATAACATGGTATTGTCTGATTTATTTATGGAAATAGTCTCATATATGGAATATCGTCTGTGTGAGGTTTGTCATAAAGATGACACTTCCTCCTGAATTAGCATATCACATCAAACAGGATAAAAACAATAGTGTTTTCTTGATTGTATCCTGCCTCGGTCATTACAAGCATCTGTCATTTCGGTCAGAATTTGTCTGTTTTGAAAAACGAAGTCTCCTTTCAACGATTTAAAAAATCCGTACTCCTTTACCTTTTGTGGCCAATTCGCTATCATGAAGGCCTGGGTAGGATCATTTATAGGACAATATCAACCCGTTAATTGTTTTTTTTTGTATGGAAAGGGGTTATGAAAAGAAAAAATGTCATAATATTGGCGGTTCTGCTTACGGCGTTTGTGTCACCAGCCATTGCCAAGGAAGCCTTTTATGCTTCTGTGAAAAAAATTATAGATGGTGATTCTCTGCTCGTTGTTTACAGAGAAAAAAAGATTCAAGTTCGTCTGTATGGCGTGGATTGCCCGGAGTACAACCAACCCTTCTCCAATGAGGCAAAGGTCCTGGTCAAGAAAAGAGTTTATGGCCGAAAAGTACTGATAAGACCCGAGTACTATGATTCCTATAAAAGATTGGTCGCCATTGTGGAATATGGGGATCAAATATTAAACAGTGAACTGGTAGGGGCAGGACTTGCCTGGGTCTATCCCTATTATTGCAGAAAGGATATCTGCAAATCATGGGAAATTATGGAGGATTCAGCAAAAACTGCCAAGAGTGGCGTGTGGAGCACCTCTCGCCCAATTCCACCATGGGAATGGAAGAGGATGAAACATGGTAACTGAAATTAGTTTTCTTCTATAATATCAATGGCATTTTGGATCTTGTTGTCATCTGAGAGTTGATTGTCCCTGAGTATGACTTCAATTTTATCAAGCGATTGTTGCAACTTTGAAACCATCATCTCCAGTGTTTGTATTGTTGATGAGGCTACGTTCTCAGTGGTATCCATTGCAATTTGCAGATCCTGAGCGCTTCTCAGCATAGTCTGCATGTTTGCTATTTTATCAATGCGCAAAAAGAGTTCATCGAAGTTGATAGGTTTTTTCAGATAATCACTTGCCCCTTTTTTCATCGCTGCTACGGCACTATCCACCGAAGAATGAGCGGTGATTACAATAACCTCGATCTGGCTATTTACCTCCTTGGCAAGCTCCAAAACCTCAAGACCTCCGATGTCTCCTGGCATCATCAGATCGGTAAGGACAATGTCATAGTGGCTTTCTATGAGCATTTTGGCGGCAACAGCACCATCCGCTGCAACCTGCACGGTGTAATTTTCTTTTGTCAGTCGTTGCTGTAAAAGATGTCTAATAACAGGATCGTCGTCGACAACCAGAATAGATAAATTTTTCATGTGGTGACCTTTGTTATTTCTTTTGATAAAAGATTGATCTCAGATGTCGTTTGGGAACGAATCTCGGACATACCCCGGTAAGTGACTCAGTCGATCCTATGACAAGGTATCCATCATCAACAAGGCAATCTGCCAGTTTGTTAAAGAGTTTCTTGCGATCCTCTAAAGTGAAATAGATTGCTACGTTTCTACAGAATATTATGTCAAATTTGCCGAGGCTTGTTAAAGGTTGCATCAGATTGAATTTCTTGAAATTCACCATGGCCCTGATCTCATCCTTAATTTTCCATGAATCACCAAAAAGTGTGAAATATTTTTGCAGGTATTTACGATCCAGTCCTCGTTCAATTTCAAACCGATTGTATTTGCCGTAGCTTGCCTGGGCAACAGCCGCATCGGAGATATCCGTTCCTGAAAGTGTAAACGTGTAATCTGTGGAATTTTGAAGTAATTCTTTGATCACTATGGCGATCGAATAGAGTTCCTGGCCTGTAGATGAGGCCGCGCTCCATATTTTAATTCTTGGTTTAATAGCGGATTGTGACGAACGAGCGTCAATTAATTCCGGCAGAATCTTATGCTGAAGTAATTCAAATGGTCCTTTATCTCTAAAAAATAATGTTTCATTGGTGGTGATGGCGTCAATTATTTCCTTTTCAATTTTTTTGCTTGGGTCCTGCCGGGCTTTATTATGCAGCTCCTGATAGGATTTACAACCGTGTGCTTCAGCGATGGAACTGAGCCGGGTTTCAAACAGGTATGATTTGCTCTGATCAAGATATATCCCCGTGATACTCTGGATATATTGTGAAATCAGCGTTAATTCTGTTGGCGCGATTTTAATCATCGTAGTTTGAAGGCCGGTTGTGGAAATTTAAAAAGAGATAAGTCATCTTATCTTATGGTCTTGACTATTTCATCGGCAATCTTTCCGAGAGGTGTAACGACGTCAAGGTAGCCAAGTTCGGCGGGAGCCTTAGGCATCCCATAGACAACGCAGGATGATTCGTCTTGGCCGATAATATAAGCAGATTTGTTTTTCAGTACGGCCAGACCTTTGGTGCCATCAGACCCCATGCCCGTCATAATGACAGCCGTTGTTCGGCCGACATAATAATCCCCCACGGATCGGAAGAGATAGTCAACGGACGGCTTACAGGAATTTTCAGGTGGATCGTCGGTAATTTTTATCTTTCGGTGTTGACCATCGGTTCCGGCGACCAATTTCATCTGTTTGCCGCCAGGGGCAATATAGACGAAATTAGGCAGTATATTTTCACCATCTTCCGCTTCTTTGACAGTAAGCTGACATTTCTTGTCAAGGCTTGTGGCCAGTGACTTGGTGAAGACCGGCGGCATATGCTGAACGATTAAAACAGGAACTCCTAAATTTCCGGGCAGTCTTGGCAACATCTGATTCAATGCGTTTGGTCCACCTGTTGATATTCCTATAACAACGATTTCCGATTTCCCCCGTCTAATTGCCAAAGATTTAGACTTCGTCGGCGGTATGGATGCGGTGCCAACTGTTGTTGGTTCATTAAAGTTCTTTCGAAGAGGTTTGAACGACGGGGCAATTCGACCTGAGCGATTTATCAGCGACGAACTCCACCGGGAATTAGCGAAGGCCTTCAGTATTGGCTCGAGTGCCGCTCGGATTTCCAACTTGCCCTGGGTTTGATTTTTACTCTGTGGTTTGAGGATAAAATCAAACGCGCCCAATTCGAGGGCACGCATGGTCATGTCGCTGCCTTCCGCAGTCAAGGTGGAGAGCATAATCGCCCCTACACCAAGATTGTTTTTTTGGATCTCTGTCAAAACCTCAATGCCGTTCATTTCAGGCATTTCGATATCGAGGGTGAGGATGTCCGGTTTGAGCAGCTTGATCTTCGATAGGGCAATCTTGCCATTATGGGCAACACCTGCCAATTCCACGCCAGGAATTTCGCCAATAATGTCAGAAACCGCCTTACGATATACTATTGTATCATCAACTACAAGAACACGGAGGTTTTTTCTTCCAATCATTTTACCACTCAATCCTCAATACTTAGCACTTTGTCGACATTCAGGATTCCAATGAGGTTATTGTCGGTTTTATAAACGCCGGTGAAATATTCCCCCTGGATACCGCGCATATTGGCAGGTGCACGTTCTTTTTTAGCCATGTCTGCCGACACAACATCGCTGATCTTTCTGACAAGCAGGCCCACATGACCTCCTGCTGAATTGACAATGATGTTGCGGGGATCCTGAGATATGTCCGTTTTCCCCAGGCCAAGTTTGAGGCCAAGATCGATAATTGTGATGATCTGTCCCCGCAGATTGAGTATACCGAGCACGTACTCGGGAGCCTGGGGAACTTTAGTCATTTGCATAAGTTTATTGATTTCCTGGATCTTTAAAATATCCATGCCGCAAAGTGCGTCACCAATATAAAAGGTCGCAAGTTCAACAATTTTCTTGCTTGCTGATGATGTCGTAGTCTCTGTCATGTCCTTCCCGCTGATTTAATTCTCATTTAAAAGAAGCGATTGACGTCTGTTGGCAAAGCCGTCAATTGTGATATTTACAGTGCTGATTTAGTGAAGCCTCTTGATATAATCATGGACGGACACCATGAGACGTTCCTTATCGAGCTTTATATGGTACTCATTTACGCCAACTGACTTTCCTTTAGCAATATCTTCTGCAGAGGCCAGCGTAGTCAGGGCAATGATGGGGAGCTTAGAGTACTTTTGATCAGCACGGATTTTCTGGGTGAGCTCAAAGCCGTTCATATTAGGCATTTCTATGTCGGTGACCAGCATAGAAATTTCATCACCGTGCTCCACTAATTTATTCCACCCCTCCATTCCATCCTCAGCTTCAATGACGTTGTAGCCGACTTCGGTCATGTAGCCTTTTACCTGATTGCGAAAAAATTTGGAATCTTCGGCAATGAGGATGGTGGGAGGTTCTCCGGCGTCAACTTCCTCAATATTGTATACTTCCTGTTCCTCAAACCATTGGGGGAAGAGTGTCTGAGCCATCTCATAGACATTAACCAGCATTGTCGTTTGATTATTGATGATAATCGAGCCCATGATACCTGGCTGACTGAGGGTGGTATCGTCAATATCGGCGGTTAGTTCGAGGGCGTCAATGGGCCCAATGGCTAACAAGCCAACAGATCTTTTGGCAATATTAAAAACGATGACCAGAAGACTGTCATGGTCGGCAATCGGTTGCACCATGGCCAGATCATCGACGCAGATGAGACTGAGACTTCCACCTCGGTATTTCATTACCCGCTTCCCGCCAAGTTCTTCAATATCTGATCGTTTGATCTTTTCAATTCGTTCCACCTGATTGAGTGGAACGGCGAAATGTTCAATCTCGGAGCTTTGGAAGATAAGCAGTGATTGTTTATCCTTTTGGGCTTTCAATGCATCTTCAGCGGCTCTTGCGACCTCTGATGCACGGTCGGAACCGTCAATGGAAGTAAGCCGGGCCATCCTCGCCAGGTTACTGACATCAAGGATGAGCGCGATACGGCCATCGCCCATGATTGTCGCGCCGGCATAACCCTTGCACTGTTGTAGATGTCTGCCAAGAGGTTTGATAACTATCTCTTCAGAATCCTGAAGCCGATCGACGATCAGGCCGTATTTCATGGACCCTGTGGAGACCACTACTATATTGAGGGCGCTGGAAGCCGCTGACCTGCGGTCAATAATGGAACGGGGGCGTTCGCTACGATTATACGACGAATCTTCATCTGGCTCATTGCCGCTCTTAAAAAGCGGGGAGTCTTTGCCGCGACGATCGTAAATCTTTTGTCTTCTATCGGGTTGCAATTCATTGGTTTCCGGGTCTAAATAGGTTCGTTCGATACCTATTGCATCAGCCAGTCGGATGAGGGGCAGCAGAACTCCACGCAAACGAACGACCTCCGCGTCACCGACCTTTTCAACCCGGTCTTTGACCTGACCGGCAGGGATACGTAAAAGCTCTTCCAGATTTACTTGAGGGATCGCATAGCGTTCACCTGCTGTTTCAATAATCTGACAGGGGATAATGGCTAATGTCAGAGGGAGCTTAATCGAGATCGTGGTGCCGGTGCCTACTTCTGATATGATATCGACATTACCGCCCAACTGATCCAGGTTCGTCTTGACGACATCCATGCCCACACCGCGGCCGGATACGTCGGTTACTTCTTTTGCGGTTGAAAAACCAGGAAGGAAAATAAGATTGACTTTTTCCTTGTCCGACATGACCTGGGCCTGTTCGATGGTCAAAAGTCCTTTGCTGACAGCGCTTGCCGCAAGTGCTTCGCCGTCAAGGCCTTTGCCATCGTCACTGATCTCAATGACCACCTGTCCAGCCTCATGATAGGCTTTTAAGATCACCAGACCTGTCTCTGATTTGCCAACTTTTTTTCGGTCGGCCGGCATCTCGATACCATGATCGACTGAATTTCGAACAAGATGCGTCAGCGGGTCGTTAATAGCTTCGATAATAGTCTTATCGAGTTCAACGTCTTTACCGACTATGGTCAGATCGATAGTTTTGTTGAGTTTTTTAGACAGGTCTCTTACGACTCGAGGGAATTTGCTGAAGACATTCCCTATCGGTTGCATCCGGGTAAGCATTATAGCTTCCTGCAACTCGGATGTAATGAGGTCGATGCGCTGACCAACCGCCTCTGCGTTGCGAAGATCGTCTGAGCCAATGGTCTGTAGCAATTGGTTTCTGCTGAGGACCAGTTCGCCGGCCAGATTCATCAGAGAGTCAAGAAGACTTACGTGGACTCTGAGTGATGCCTCTGCCTTTGCTGGTGGTTCCTGCGATGATTTCGCAGAACCGGTCGATGGAGCGCTGGCAACAGGAGGCTTCTTCGCCGGCACCTGGCTTGGCTTTGGTATTTCTCTGATTTCCTTGATCTCTTCGGATTCTTCGACGGTTACTTCTTCTGGCTCCGCCTTTTTTTCCTCAGCAACTGGTGGCTCGACCACCACCTCATCTTCAATATCAAGAGTCAGTTCCGGTTCTGGCGTTTGAGGTTTCTCAGCAGCTGCTTTATGGCTTGCTTTCGGACCAGCTTTGGCCTCAGCAGCAGGCTGTGAAAATGTTCCGTCCGCTATAGCATTCAGTGGAGTAAGGTGCGATGAGATGTCAACATCGTTACTGTTTTTGACATCCTCAATCATGCTCTGCAGCGCGTCGGAAGCTATGAGCAGCACATTGATTATTTCCGGTGTGGGAACAAGCTTTTTGCTACGAATCAAGCCAAGAACATTTTCCGCCGCATGGGAAAGATCCTGGATCGTCGTGAGACCCATAAAACCAGCACCACCTTTAATAGAGTGGGCTGCACGAAAAACCTTGTTGACAAGATCTTCGTCAATATCCGCTCCACCTTCCTCAACCGCCAAAAGATCATTCTCTATATCTGCGAGATGCTCCAGTGACTCTTCAATGAATCCCTGCAATATTTCGTCGTCTTCTATTTCCATAACCCACTCCCTGCATTTGAATTATAACCAATGTTTCTATTAAAGGTTATACATAGACGCAACGCTATGTACAGGAGTATTTAAAAAATAAATTGCAAAGCAAGAGTTCAGTTGACAGGAAATACCAGTAAGAGCAGGCGGCTGGGACGTCTGCTGGGACGTCGATTTGGACTTTTCGAACCAATGGCTGTCATTGCCATTGTTGGTTCTTTCCCCCTCGGAGTTGATGGACTCCGAGGGGGATCGTCTTTGGGCGGGTTGTTAAGCGCTCTGCTGGATGCCAAGTAATTTTAGTTCGTATGTCAAATGGTGACCGGCAAGTGGATGGTTATAATCCACAGTAACTTGTGAACCTTCAACGGAAATGACTGTCGCAGGAACCTTCTGCTCGCTGCCATCCTTGTCTATTTTCAGGGAGAGAATCATGCCTGGTTTGGGCTGTAAACTATCAACCATGGCTTGACTGTCTATCGTTTGCAGGAGATCTTTTTGTCTGGGGCCAAACCCTTCCTCTGGTGGAATACGGATTTTCCGGCTCTCCCCGACTGTCATTTGGATGATTGCACCTTCCACTGTTGGTGGAAGATCACTACTGCCAATTTGGGTCTGGAGAGGGTCTTGCTCTTCAACAGAAATAAAGATATCGCCATTATCGAGTTTGCCGAGGAAGGCGAGGGTTACGATGTCGTTTTTTTGGGGATTTGTCATCATGAAACTCCTTGTGATGGTAGGTAAATATAGAAAATTAAAATACGGTTCATAATTTGAAATTTCGCGTTGCATAGTATAGGAGTTGATCGATTTTATGCAAGCCTAGTGCACAAAAACTGCAAAAACAGTGAGTGTTCCTTGACAAAGCGGGAATACCTGTCTAATTTATCACACTTTTCGGCATGAATTATGGCCATGTCTTGTTCTTCCTCAAATAATATCTGTTAATTACTATGATACCACTTAATTTTAACAAATCGGCCGATGGTCTCTTGCCGGCAGTCGTGCAGGATTACCAAACCAATGAGGTGTTGATGCTCGCCTATGTCAATAAGCTGGCATGGGAAAAAACACTGGAAACCGGCAAGGCGCACTACTGGAGTCGCTCCAGGAATAAGCTTTGGCTGAAAGGTGAAACTTCTGGTCATGTGCAGATCATTCATCAGATTCTAGTGGACTGTGACGAAGATACTGTCGTATATAAGGTTGAACAACTTGGCGGTGCAGCTTGTCATACCGGGCATAGGTCCTGCTTTTATCGACAGCTTGATGGTGACAAGCTTGTCACCCATGAAGAAAAAGTATTCGATCCGGCTCTGGTTTACGGGAAAAAATAACGTTGATGGCGTTGTAAAAACCTTATGCCTCGCATCTGAAGTTTTTTACTTAGCCATCTTGAATTAGGACTTATTACGATTTTATCAACGTTTAAAAAAATTATATAAAACTGAATTGAACTTGCGGGAGATCTGACTGATGGAGCAGTTAAAATTGGGATTGCCAAAAGGCAGTCTGGAAAAAGCTACGATTGAACTATTTGAAAAAGCCGGGTGGCTTATTAAACCGGCCGCCAGGAACTATTTTCCCGAAATTGATGATCCCGAATTGGATTGTTCAATTTGTCGACCCCAGGAAATGTCACGTTATGTCGAAGATGGGATGCTTGACGCAGGTATAACCGGCAAAGACTGGACCATGGAAAACATGTCGGACACGGTGGTGGTTTGTGATTTAGTCTATTCTAAGGTGAGCAGGAGGCCCACCAGATGGGTTATCGCTGTGGCCGGTGATTCTGCCATTAAAAGTATTGAGGATCTTGAAGGGAAAAAGATTTCCACCGAACTTGTCAATGTCACGAAACGTTTTTTTGCAGATAAAAACATTAATGTAAAAATTGAATTTTCCTGGGGAGCAACCGAGGCAAAGGTTGTGGCTGGCCTCGCCGATGCCATTGTTGAGGTAACGGAAACGGAAAGTACAATTCGGGCGCACGGATTACGGATTATCCACGAATTGATGCAGTCCAACACCCAGCTTATTGCCAATAAGGACGCCTGGAATGATCCTTGGAAGCGGGAAAAAATTGAAAACATTGCATTGATGCTCCAGGGGGCACTGAATGCAGATCGAATTGTTGGTTTGAAGATGAACGTTTCCAGCGATAAGCTCGATGATATCGTTTCTATTCTGCCGTCTCTTAATGCCCCGACGGTGGCGAGTCTTTATAATCAGGACTGGTATTCAGTCGAAACCGTTGTTTCTGAAGATATCATCAGGGATCTTATTCCCAAATTGAAAAAAATCGGGGCGGAAGGTATCATTGAATACGCCCTGAATAAAATTATTTCTTAAAAGATATTCTACCCCGGCCAACCAAAAGAAAGTCGGGGAAGTGTTTTTATCGATTGTTTTCTAAAAATGAAGAAGAAAGTCGGTAAATGAACAAAATACTAAAAATACTAAAGGAGAATAGTATGGACTTTTCCAAGATCGAGTTTCTCCTGAGTGTTCATCATCTCAAGCAGCTGCCGCCGTTAGAACTGCCGGAGATAGCCTTTGCCGGCCGATCAAATGTTGGCAAATCCAGCCTGATAAATACGCTGACCGAAAGAAAAAAACTGGTAAAAGTCAGTGCCCGTCCAGGCAAAACTCAAGGCCTGAACTATTTCAGGGTAGGCGATCAATTTTTTCTGGTGGATCTGCCCGGTTATGGCTTTGCCAAGGTTCCAAAGGTTATGCAGGATAGCTGGCAAGCCTTGATCTCTACCTACCTTGAGCAGCGGCAAACCCTCCGTTGTGTTGTTGTTATCATGGATATTCGGCACGAACCGAAGAGTCAGGATACCCAATTGATTCAGTGGTTAAAACTGAAGTCGATTCCGTGTCTGGCTGTATACACAAAAATTGACAAGGTATCCGGCAGTTCGCGAGAAAAAAACGCCCAGCTCCTTGATGCCGGCCATACCCTCCGCGCTCAGGATAGAGTGTTGTTCTCTGCCAAAACCGGACAGGGACGTGATAAATTGCTGGCCGCGTTGACTGGCTTTCTTACCGCATAGTAAACGCAAAGCGAGTAAAAATGCCCCTCTGAAGAGGTGCTTTTTCTGGTTTTGTGAATTTCATAATCCTTTCTGCTCAGAAAGGATTTTCTTATTGGAGTGCCTGCTTATGAAAGAAAGCAGGCACTCTTTTTTGTTCCGGTTGCTAACATACTGGTTTAAGATAGTAACATAACAGCGAACAATGACTTTTGAAGCTGCATTGTTCGCTTGTTTTTTAGTTTTGCACCCAGAAAAGATACCTAAAGATCTAAAGATACCTATACAGTACGGCCGTTGTTGTGCCGCAGATGACGAGGAGAAGCAATGCAGGAGTTGTCCAAATCCCAGAAGGCGCGACACGCCATACGAACATTTAAAATTCTGGCGGATTCCTTGTCGCTTCAGGGATCGTACCGGCCATCTGGAATGGTTGGTGAAAAATTGACGGAAGCCTTGAAGCAACTCAGTCCTGAAATCTATGGTTCTATGACCGATGGTAGAATAGTTGAACTCAAAGGGCTGGAATATGTGATTGATAGAATGCCCAAAGGTATCGAGAACTGTACCAGAATCATTCTCACGGCTCAGGAAGATTTTAATGAAACTTCTTTTGCGAAAATTGTTCCGTTCAAAAGGCGTCGGGTCTCCTATGCCGTTTCGAAAAACGAAATTTGTTTTGTTATAACCACTGGAAAGAGTGAAATTTATGACATTCTGACGCATATAACCTTTTTGAATATTGAAGCTCAAAAAATCTATCAGCAGGCCAAGATTAGAGTTGAGGGGCTCAGCTCAGAGTGGGCCGAGCTGGAACGGATCGTTGAACAGGATATGATTCTGGAGGATGAAGATCTCGAGCACGCGATCTGGAACCTGTCAATTATTTTGGGCCGGACCTATAAAGAGACCCGGGAGACTTATGATTATCTGGAAAAAAGCAGATGGGAAAACGATACTAACAACGGTCTGTTTCAAATAGTTTATGGTATCGGCAAGAGGGTTATGGATGAGCAAAGCGAGGCGAAAAATCAACTTACCGTCTATTTTACCCCGTCTCTGCGTGAGATGATTGATAATCAGAAATATGCTTCACTTTGGGCCAAAAAGATAAAAGAATCGTTGTCTCGGTTACACTTTCAATACCGACCGATCCATGTGATCAGTGCCAATATGCATTCGATGCGCAATTTGCTCTTTGGGCCAAAGGTATTAGCGGAATCCGGGGAAAAGGTACCGGATGACCTGTATGACATGGTACGAGCAGTTCGTGATAAAGAGATTGCCATGGACACCTTTGCCAATGATCACGGCTTTATTTATATGCAGGACACATCTGGCTCAAATATAGATGTTAATATTATTGATCTTGCGGCACTTGAACAGGACCATATCCATCCCTCATTAAAAATTAATTTTCATTTCATCAAGGAAACAGAACCGATCTTGCTGGTGATAGACTATGCTTTTGGTACACAAGCATTTGATATAATGGATGAATTGCTTCGACCATTTCATCTTAACGGCGATGAGGGCTCGTTAAATGTCAAATCGATTTCCATAATGGGCAAAGCAGGGGTTTTACCGGGGAAAAAAGGAGATGTCATGCTTGCCACCGCCCACGTAATCGAAGGGACAGGTGATAACTATATTGTTGCCAATGATCTCTGCGAAACGGATTTTGACGATAAAGTCGATGTTTATCGTGGCCCGATGGTCACTGTCCTCGGCACCTCGCTACAGAACCGCGATGTCCTCGAACGTTTTCATTCGTCCAGCTGGCGGGCTATTGGCCTTGAGATGGAAGGGGGGCATTACCAGCGGGCTATCAGCGGGGCAATAATTAAGGGCCATATCCCCGCAGACATGAAAACCCGCTATGCCTATTATGCCTCGGATAACCCAATTCTTTCGGGTCAGACTCTGGCTTCGGGACCGATGGGGGATGAGGGTATTGTCTCCACCTATATGATATCAAAAGTCATTTTAGAGAAAATAGCCAATTATGACAAAGCTGCAAAAGGCTGATAACAAAGGGAATCTGCTGCTTAATTTTTCCCCCTGGATTCTGGCAACCGCCTGCACCTTGTTATTGGTGCTTCTGGCAATATTTTCCGTCAGCAACTATAAGAGAGAAAAGGAATTGGTCGTTGAGGCGCTTGCCCAGAAAGGCCTGACTCTTATGCGGTTTATTGACAGCTCCGTGCGCGAATCGATACGGGATAATCTGCGTAGTTCCAAGCAGTGGGATAATTGGGTTGACCATATGCAGGCGGCAATGCAGCAGGCAGTAGAGCAACCCGGGGTCGAATTTATTTTGCTTACGGATTCTGACGGAACTGTGTTGTCGGCAGCTGGGACTGACCTGGCCAAAACAAGTGTGATCGACACTGCGAGCCTGTCTTTTATTAGGACTCTTCGGCAAGATGCCTCACGTCCATTTGTAACGCGGATCATCAAAGATAATCAAGGAAACAAAAGGAAGTTTCAGATCGCTTCATGGTATCGGCCACCCAATATGGGTGGTGGTGGGATGCACAGACCCTTTGAAAGGGGCGCAGGGCAAGGAATGATGATGGGGCGGTTTAACCAGCATCCTCAATTTCATCAGTTCAAGCAAGAGATGGCGCGACTCTTTGAGTTGAAGCCCATATATATCGTTCAGTTGGACTTTGAGCAGTTCGATTCTCCGCTGAAGCGCCAGTTTTTGCAGATCATTATATTACTCGCAGTCATCCTTTTGGTCGGCATAGGCGGTGCACTTTCCTTTGTCACTTTGAAGGGGTTGAGGGGATCCCAGCTTCGTCTCGGCAAAATGAGAGCATTTACTGATATGTTGGTTTCATCCCTGCCGATTGGCTTAATTGCCACAGATAACAGCGGGGTAATCCAGATATACAATGCTTCCGCCAGAGAGCTCATTGGTTATGATGAACAAAAAGTAATCGGCGGGCTACCGGAGATATGCCTGCCGGATAAACTCGCTCAGATGTTTTCGGGCAATGAAATGGGCGGCCATCTGGAGCGTCAGGCGGAAATTCATCTGGAGCATGTACCGGGAAAAGGCAGAATTCTACAACTTGCCTCCATGGTGGTGCTCGATGAGAGTGAGAAATTTGCCGGAGAGGTCCTCCTTATCAGGGATTTGACGACGCTGAAGCATCTGGAAAAAGAGCTGCAGCGCAATGAGCGACTGGCGGCACTTGGCAAAATGGCCGCAGGTGTTGCCCACGAGCTCCGCAACCCCTTGAGTTCTATCAAAGGGCTGGCTCTAATCTTAAAATCCAATTTTTCCCTTCCCAGCACACAGGCGGAGACTGCTGATATTCTTGTCAAGGAGGTTGAAAGGCTCAACCGCAGTATCGGAGAACTTCTGGATTATGCCAAGCCAGGGCAACTCAGAAGAGAGGCAACGTCCATCCAGGAGATCATAGGGAAAACTGTCTCGCTTGTGCAGGTTGATGCAGAGTCTTATGGAATCACTATCAGACTCGATATCGATGATGATCTTCCACAGGTTGTAATTGATAGAGACAAGATGAACCAGGTTTTTCTGAACCTTTTTCTCAACGCGATCCAGGCAATGGAGCAGGGTGGTGAGCTGAAGGTCTGGGCCCAGAAAGATAAACAAACAATTTCGATCACAATCCGGGATAATGGCGTCGGAATAGAGCCTGAAAATCTCGGACGGGTGTTTGATCCATATTATACGACTAAAAATAATGGTACCGGACTGGGCCTGGCCATGTCGTCGAAAATTGTAGAGGAACATGGTGGTTGGATTGAGGTGAGTAGTCTGCCCGGCGAGTACACAGAGGTTAGAGTTGTCCTGCCTTGGAATAGTCCTGATGTAACGGTTAGGTAATGTGTTTTACACTCATTTGTTGTGACAGAAGAAGTTGTCTTCGGGAAATTTTTTCAAGATAAGAAGTAATTCTGGTAGTTCCTGAAATTATGTGGTTTATAGGAATTGAGTACAGAGAGCAGTTGACTGCACTTTGAGATTTGTTGGATATTATTGTTTGTTAATATACATTTTATGAACAAGTAGCTTTAGGCTCTTGAAGTGGAGGTAAACGTTAGACGAGACGCTTTGTTTTTGAATGATAAATGGATATCTGCGACTCTATAAAAGAATAGGGTCTCAGAGAATGAAAAAGGATTGTTTGACACTGAAGGAGGACAGATGTTGAATCAACTTTATAGATTATTGAGTGTCTGTATTTGCTTGCTGCTACTCAGCTGCAGTTTGGCAAATGCTTACGATTACCCCTTCGCCGATCGCTTTGTTGCGACGGTGCTTGGTACACCACCGGAATTTGCTGATAATTTACCAAAAGATATTCCCACCCAAACTGACAGTATTACCCTGTTTCCGGAGCGCAAGATTCCTGGGGTGCTCTGGCCCGTTGACCAGTTTTATTATTCCTACCAGCAGCAGCAGGACGGCCCCGCCCCGGTGATTTTCCTGATTGCCGGTACCGGGGCAAGCTTTAAAAGTCCCAAGATGATCGATATGCAGAGGGCCTGCTATCATGCCGGTTTTAACGTTATTTCCCTGTCGTCGCCGACTCATCCCAACTTCATTTCTACTGCCTCAACCAGCAGCGTTCCAGGACATCTTCAGGAAGACTCGGCAGACCTCTATAAAACCATGAAGGCGATCTGGCAGAAATTGCAGGACAAGATGGATGTAACGGAATTCTACCTGACAGGCTACAGCCTTGGCGCAGCCCAAGCGGCATTTGTGGCTAAAATCGATGAGCAGGAGAGAGCGTTCAATTTTACAAAAGTGCTGATGATTAACCCGCCGGTCAGTCTCTACAATTCGGTGGTTATTCTCGATAATTTGCTGGAGAATAATATCCCCGGCGGTGTGGATCACTTTGACGAATTTTACCAGAGGATGATTAAAGCCTTTGGTGATGCCTATAGACATGGAAAACATGTCGAATTTAATGATAATTTTCTCTATGAGGTCTATCAATACAGAAAGCCCAAAAATGATGAACCCATGGAGGCACTTATCGGTATCAGTTTTCGGATCTCGTCCGAAAATATGGTTTTTACCAGCGACGTGATGACTCACGCCGGTTACGTTGTGCCTAAAGGACTTGAGCTCGGAAGGTATGATGACACGGTCCCATATTTAAAAGTACTTTCAAGACTGACCTTCGTCGATTATTTCGAGGGAATATTCATGCCGCACTTTAAGGCGCTGAATCCGAATATTACCGAGGATGAGATGATCCGACAGTTGAGTCTCTATACCATCGAAGATTACCTGCGTAATTCGCCAAAAATTGGATTGATTGGCAATGAAGACGATATCATCCTTGCTCCCGGCGAGATCGATTATCTGCGAGACGTTTTCGGTAGCCGTGCAATTATTTTCCCGCGCGGCGGTCACTGCGGCAACATGGCATACCCGGACAACGTTAACGCCATGATCGGATTTTTCCAGAGCACTCAACAGAAATAAGGGAGGGGATGATGATATCGAAAAACAAGACCAGACGTCTGACCTTTTTTACCTTGATCCTGCTGGCAGTACTATTTGCTGCAGGTTGCGCCAAGCAACAAGAGACCAATCTTCAGCCGCCTTTACACACACCTGAGAATACTCTTAAAAAGAACGTGGTTTATGCCGTGGATGTTTATGATCCGCTGGAAGGCATGAATAGGCGTTTGTATACCTTCAATTACTATTTTGACAAGTTTATTTTCCTGCCAATAGTGAACACCTATGAGTTTATCACTCCTGATTATGTTGAGGAGCGAGTGTCTAATTTTGTCGACAACGTTTTTGAGTTCAGCAACTTCACCAACAATATTCTGCAGTTCAAATTCAATGAAGCGGCCATAACCCTGGCCCGTTTTGTCTTCAACACGACAGTCGGTATTGGCGGTCTCTGGGATCCGGCAACCTTTTTGGAACTTCCACGCCAGCCGGAAGATTTCGGTCAGACCTTGGGGAATTGGGGGGTTGGCAATGGACCATATCTTGTCCTTCCTATTTTTGGGCCTTCCAATCTACGTGATACTGCAGGCCTGGTCACCGACTCCGTCGCCTTTAGTTTTGCCGGACCGCCGGCCTGGGTTGACGATGATGACGTGACTTTGATTTTCACTGGCGTTTCGGCGGTTGACAAACGTCATCGTCAATCGTTCCGCTATTATCGGACTGGTTCGCCGTTTGAGTATGAGATGATCCGCATGCTCTATACTTCTAAGCGGGAAATCGAGATCGATAAATAGAACTCATCAAGTTGAGACATCATTTTGAGCGAGAAGTAACAAAGCCACAATCAGCAGAAGCCTTTCTTGCTGATTGTGGCTTTTGTTTTGGCCTTTGGTGAAATTTACGCCGAAATGTCAACCTGTAACTAATGTCGCGCCACAATTTTGTTAGAGACTTCTCGTTGACATGTTCAATTCGCTTGGAGGAGGTTGTATGAAGCAAAAACTCTTGTTTTTATCGGTTTCGGCATTGATTCTAGGTGTATCTTTTTTTTCCATAGTTGCCTATGGAAAAAATATAGAGAACAGTCCTGCAAGCCATGAAGCAGTTGCTGCCACGGTAAATACTAATGCTGTTCAACATCCAGTTTTAGACAAGTGGTTACATATGCTTGATAAAAATGAGATGGCAGAAATAAAAAATAGCAGCGTTATGGCATTTGCTCCGCAGGTTGCCGGTGATCTGGTTCGGGCTATAAAGTCAATTGGTGGAGAAAAAAATGGTGCAGGATTATTATATGTCTTCTTACTCACTATTGGCTCGATCGGCCTTGGGTTTCTCTTTGTTTATGGGATAAGACGCAGCGTCAGGAACAAGATTTCTCAACTGGAAAAGATGTATCCTCCTGACAATAACAGCGTGGCGTGTCTTTGGGCCGGACTTTTGCGGAGCATTCCTGATTTGGCAAGTTTGATCCTGTTGGCAGTATCGTCAACCGTTGTTTTTGTCTTTTTTGCGGAAAATGTGTCAATCAAGGGACGTATGCTTTTCCAACTCTTCCTTGGTATCATCATTATTGTGCGGTTAAGTTCAATTCTCAGTCGCATCATTTTTGCTCCAAAAGATGCCAGCGTGCGGCCAATTGCTCTCAGCGATTCTATCGCAAAACCCTTGCATCATGCTCTTATTACCTTATTTTCCTTTATTCTCTCTGGCCTGCTGTTTCTCTATTTCATCAAGGAACTGGGTGCTTTTGTGCAAACAGTTTCATGGATGTCAATGATCCTGGGCACGGTTCTTATCGCAATTTTTGCCTATCAGGTTGTACAACTGAAGACGCCAATTTCAAATGCATTGCAGATGGGAGTTGCCAAGGATGGCGGTCACTGGATCAAGGAACAACTTGCCGTCTACTGGCACATTCCGGTTTTCTTCTATCTGCTTGCTTTATGGATTATTTGGATTGGTCAGGAAATGACCGGATTGAGAGTGAGATCCGGATATTTCCTGATCAGCTTGTTTATTGTGCCTATTTTTATTGTCTTAAGTTATGCGGGGCATGCAGTGATCAAAGCTGTTGTCGATTCCCTCGGCCTTCAGGTAATACCAGATCCTGAGAGTCTTTCGACTGAAGAGGAAGCCGCCGCAGCCGAAGAAATGAAGCTTCGCAGAAATGCTCTTGTATCAAGAACCTATTTCGTTTTCAGAATAGTACTTGCTGTCGCTCTCATCACCTGGACATTGACCCTGTGGGGCTGTGATATTCCTTTCGCCACCCGTGCCATCTCAGCTATATTTGAGTCACTGGTCACCATTGGACTGGCACTTATGGTCTGGCGGGTGGCTTCATCTTATATAGCAAGAAAGATTGAAGAGGCAACGCCGGAGGTGCCAGAAGGTGGAGAGGATGACGATAATGAATTTGGCGGAGGTGCCCCTGCAGGCCGAAGCCACACACTTTTGCCAATGGTTCGCAAGGTACTTGGCTCATTTCTGGTGGTTATGGTGGTTTTGACCGTTTTGTCTTCTCTTGGTGTCAATATCGCTCCTCTCCTGGCCGGGGCGGGAGTCGTTGGACTGGCGGTGGGTTTTGGGGCCAGAACACTGGTTTCTGACATACTTTCAGGATTTTTCTTTCTGCTTGATGATGCCTTTCGGGTTGGTGAATATATTCAGGCCGGCTCGATTCGTGGAACTGTAGAAAATATTACCCTAAGGAATGTTATGCTTCGGCATCATCTTGGCATGCTGCAAATCATTCCACACAGCGACCTCAAAGCGATCACCAACTATATGCGCGGCGGCATAGTTATTAAATTCCCACTCGAATTTCCTTATGACACCGACATTGATCTCGTCAGAAGGATCATCAAGAAAGTCGGTGTGGCAATGCTTGAAGATGAAGAACTCGCAGACGGTTTTATTCAGCCGGTCAAGTCTCAGGGGGTTTATGGCATTGCTAACTCTGTGATGGTGATCAGAGTCAAATTTACAGCCAAACCGGGCAAGCAGTTTGTTATTAAACGGGAAGCGTTTCGCCTTATTACTGAAGCCCTCAATAAAAAGGGCATCTATTACGCACATCGTAAAGTTATTGTAGATTTTCCCCATGACGAGAAGAAGGGAAACGTTGACGAAGAAACTAAAGCCAAGATGCTTGAAGCCGGTGCGGCTACGGCAATAGCTGCGGAAATGGACCAGCAGATGTTGGCCAAGGATGACAAGAAAGATGATGGCGGGATGGGGTGATATGGGCGGTCGAGCTGTCTTCCCATCTCCTGCTATTACTATAATGAAGAACGGGTCTCGGTGGTGATTTTACCAAGACCCGTTCCGGAGAGAAATTCAGCGAGATAATCTTCAACTTCAGCTAGATCCAGCCCTGTTCCTCGAAACGTTTCTTGAGTACATCACTGATTTCCTTTGCCGTCTGTTTGGCCCGGCCTTCAACTTTACTGCTGCCGGTTATTTCGCCATAGGCATGTATGCCACCGCTGATGATGAGTCCTGCCGGGTTGTGGGTGGCAATCAGGGTGGCAAGGCCTAAAACTCCGCCCGGAGTTTTGGCTCCAAGAGCGTTAAGGTCACCATAACCCAGTTTACGCAGTCCATTGGCAGTCATTTGGAAGACCTCCACCGCCGTTTTTAGGTCGGAAGAGCCTGAACCAAAGCCGATGATCACGCGCCTGCCTTCACTGCCCTCTTTGACTGAAATAAGATACCCCCGAATCACCAAATCGTTCAGCTGTGGTGCGGTATCAGCTGCGGCGAGTTCTGCGGGCATTCCCAATGTGCGGATATCGCTGACCAGATTGGTGGCAATGAGAAAGCCCAGCTTTTTCCCTTCTGCAATTTGCGCGCTGGTCTGTGGGGTCGTGTCAATATCTGGATGGCCATGCAAGACGGAGTTGCTCGGTAAATCATTGGCGCTTGCAGCAAAATCATAAACCAGAATGTTACCAGGCTGGGGAAGCTCCCCAAACGCCAACTGCTCCCGGTCGCTAATCTGGGTGGAAGCGCAGCCGAAGATCACAAGCAACGTCAGCATGGACAGAGCAATAGTGAGCAATTTATTGCAATTCATAATGTGTTTCTTGAGGAGAGAGTGTTGCCAATTCATACTGTTTTCCTTTTAGTCAGTTAAAATCGATAGCTGTAATTAGCTGAGATAAAATACATTTTAGGGTTGTCGTAGCTGCCCGCCAGCAGATCAGGCTGAGACACGGACGAGTTCTCGGAAGTTAAGAATTCGAACGCTGCACCAAGAGAAGAATGTTCATTGAGCTGGTGCTGTACACCGGTGCCAAAACGCCAGGCAGCGCCGGAAGGGAGAGCCAGCGAAGTGTTGTTCTGGTGGTCATACATGCTGGAATCATAAGCAACGCCGAAATTCAAACGAGTCTCTGTTGTGAGCTGATACTGGGTGCCGATGGCACCATGCCAGGTGTCCTGTAGTTTCAGAGCAGAAGACCGGGTAACATTATTGACGGTGACATCCGACTCGCTGAAAGTACTCCAGTCCTGCCAGCCAACTTCACCGAGAAGCGACCATTTATCGTTGAGAACCTGCACTGCACTGAACATGACTTGTTGCGGGGCATTTGTTCCAAGGTCAAACGGGAGCGACCAGGGACGACCATCCCGCAAACTGCCGCTGGCATCAACATTAAATTTATAATCAACTTTGCTGGTGTAAGTCAGGCCAAAGCGGGTTTTGTCAGACAGTTCAAAGAGAATGCCTAGCTTCACATTGGCGGCAACATCGGTGTCATCCTGATTGATAGTGTCACCGCCATTTATTTCTAAACGTTCGCGTTTGAGCTTGAATATACCGTAGTTGATTCCCACGCCCGCCCCCAGTGACCATTGATCGTTTAATCGATACGCAAGGGCAGGAAGTAGGGTCAGGCCCGTTAAGGTCGTCTCTGTTATCAGATTTTTGCCCGCCCAATTATCATCAAAAGTCAGACTGAGACCAAAGGTGCCATACAGGGCCAAACCTAATTTTAAGTCATCAGTAAAACTATGGCTGTAAAATGCGCTTCCTCCTGGCAGCCAGCCGATGACATTTCCTGGGTCGTTTTCATTGGAGTCGTTCAGGTGGTAATCAACATCTCCGTATAGGGCCTGCAGGCCAAAGGTCACTTGATTGCCTTGAAGACGTGTCATCCCGGCGGGATTGTTGGCCACAACCGAGGCATCCTGGGCACGAGCCGCACTACCGGCATTGGCCAGACCGACATCTTCGGTGCCCATCTCATACAGATAAAGACCACCGGCATTAGCCTGGCTGGCAAGGCCCAGGAAAATTAAGCTGACTATCGGTTTTATTATACGACTCTTCATCGTTCTCACCTCTTTGGGGTAAAAATTGATTAAAAATTTTCCTGGAAATTCGTTAAAAAGTATCCCAACCAAGAACTGTTTTCCTAAGGTTTTTAGAGCTTGTTAAACGTCATATTTCCATTTTGCATCGACCGCTACCGCCATAACTCAAAGTCAGGACGATTGATTACCGATTAAGCTATTAATCTCATGAGCTATTTTTTTACTGAGTTCTGCCACAAGGAGACTCTCCGCCTTAACCAGAGCAGTAAAAGAATTTCCTGCTACCGGTTGCTGGAAGCTCTTGCTACCACTGGCGAGAAGTTCCTTACCCTCAGCATCGATCACAGTCCACCGAGCTACGAGTACCGCCTCGCCATCGAGATATCCGTCCAGACGCTGAATATTGATAACGATCTGGTAGGTGGGCGTGAAATGTGGCATCCATGGGAAATAGCCAAGGTTTTTGATGCCCAGCAGGGTGCTGAGGTTTTCGCCCACTACGGCGGAAAAATTTTTGTCCAGCACTCCAGCCCAACGGTTGAACTCATCAAATTCGTATTGAATGCCATGCTGGCTGGTGGCAATTTGCGACCGCTTCAAACTATCCGGAATGGATACCGGGCCCAGACCCAAAATAATATTTGGATGGTTAGCTATGGGCTTGGATTCATCCAATTGTTCCATGGTTAACAAATTATAGTAATGCACCGTTGGCGAACTGCGGCTGACACAGCCACTAAGCCCCAAAAGAGTACTCACCATGAGAAATCCGGCCAGTGCCCATACTTTGTATCTGATCATTTTTTATCTCCCTCTTTGCCGAGGATTAAAGCTTGTGGATTTTTTTCAAGGTAATCTAGCAGGGATTTGAGTGAACGAATCGCCATCGAAAGCTCATCCATAACTGCACGGGAATTATAACTGAGGGCCGAATCCGGGCCAATCGTTGAACTGATTCCCTGCAAGGTTGTACTCAGTTCATCCAGCGACTTATCTATCTTGGGCAGAGTTTCACGACTGACTTTGCCGGACATTGTGCCGAGTTCTTTGAGGAGAC